>CAYZRP010000027.1:42508-57727 GCA_964480865.1 uncultured Anaerolineales bacterium
ATGACCGAACTCAACTTCGAAAACTGGACCTGCCCGCTGCCGCTGCGGGATTATCCGAACATCGTGATGGGCCATGGCGGCGGCGGCAAGCTGTCGGGCGAATTGATCGAGCACCTGTTCGTGCCGGCGTTTCAAAACGACGACCTGGCCGAGCTGGGCGACTCGACCGTGCTACCGTTCGCGGGCAGCCGGCTGGCCTACTCGACCGACTCGTTCGTCGTGCGGCCGCTGTTCTTCCCGGGCGGCGACATCGGTGACCTGGCCGTCAACGGCACCGTGAACGATCTGGCCATGAGCGGCGCGCAACCGCTTTACTTGAGCGCCGGCTTCATCCTCGAGGAAGGTCTCTCGATGAACGCGCTCGGTGCGATCGTCGAGTCGATGGGGCGGGCGGCACGCGCCGCTGGCGTGAAGCTGGTCACCGGTGACACCAAGGTGGTCGATCGCGGCCACGGCGATGGCGTCTACATCAACACGAGCGGCATCGGCCGTGTCCCGGATGGCGTGCACATCGGCCCGAGTCGCGCGAAGCCCGGCGACGTCGTGCTGGTGAGCGGTGAGATCGGCGTGCACGGCACTGCGGTCATGAGCGTGCGCCAGGGGCTGGAGTTCGGCGCAGAGATTCAGAGCGACACCGCGCCGCTCAACGGCCTGGTGGCCGCCATGCTCGAGGTCAGTCGCGACATCCATGTGCTGCGCGACCCGACCCGTGGCGGAGTGGCTTCAACTCTCAACGAGATCGCGCGCAGCTCCAGAGTCGGCATCCAGATCGATGAGCGATCGGTGCCGGTTCCGCAGATCGTTCGCTCGGCCTGCGAAATGCTGGGCCTCGATCCGCTTTATGTGGCCAACGAGGGCAAGCTTTTGGCGATCGTCCCGGCCGAGGTGGCTGAGCCCATGCTTGCTGTGATGCGCGCGCACCCGCTCGGGGCCAAGGCGACCCACATCGGCCAGGTGCTCGACAAACACCCTGGCATGGTCGTCGCGCGCACGGGCCTCGGAGCTACCCGCGTCGTCGCCCTGCAGATCGGCGAACAGCTCCCTCGGATTTGTTGAAACGGGACGACTATCTCAGAACATCATTCGAACGGGCCTCACGGCTCACCGCGGGGTGGGGCCGTGAGGCCCGTTCGCTTCAACGCGACGGCCATAACCTTATACTCATCCTTCTACAAGGCGGCGTTCGATTGTGGACCTGTGTTAGAATAAATGTTCGATGAAGCCGTAACCGATCAGCGATACGTGTTGTCAGCAGTTGGCAAAACGGGCGAAGTGTTGGCCCCGGCTCACGTGCCGGCTGGCTGGCACCCGGCACACAGGCCATAGAGCACCAGATGGTTCGTGGTGATGTAGAAGCCGTGCTTCTTTCCGAGGGCGTTGAACCACTTCGAGACTTCGTCGTGCCCGATCGTCTTGATTCCGCCACAATCCTGACAGATCAGGTGATGGTGAAGGGGCTCCGTCGCGCAGGCATACACGACCGCCCCGGCGCCCATGTCCGAGACCGAGACTTTTCCGGCATGCGCCAGACGGTCCAGGGCGCGATAAACGGTCGCCAGGTTGATCGCTGGAAGGTGCTCCTTCACAGCGGCATGGATTTCCCTGGAGGTCAGGTGCGATTCGCTGGGTCGCAACACGCGCAGGATGATCTCGTCGGCCGACGAAGCGCGTGGTGATCGCGAGGTTCGAGCCATTTCGATTCCTTAATGAGCGAAGACTCGGTGGAAGACCGGGTGATCCAGGGCAACAGGCAAAGGCCATGCCAGACTTCGGCCCTGCAGCACCTGGTTTCCCGCCGAGATCCCTGTGAATGGGGCGGTGACCCATCATCGCACAAACGCAAATCTTTGCAAATGCAAACGATGCGTTATACTGATCGCTGCCTTGGTGAACGACGACACAATGGAGGAGCCAATGTTGAGCAACTGGGTCGCCTTTCTGCGTCGGAACGGGCTGAGTCGGCTTGTCGTGTTCTACGGGCTCGTCGCCCTGTGGCTGTCCACGACGGCCATGCACATCCCTGACGGATACCTCAGCCCGATTACGGCCGTCGTGCTGTATGCGCTGGTGATACCGTTCTGGTATCGCGGTCTGCAGGCCCTGCGCACGCGCGTGAACGCCCGCAGCGTGCCCATGATCGCCCTGATGGCGGCCTTCTCCTTCATCATCATGATGTTCAATGTGCCGCTGCCCGGCGGCACAACCGGCCACGCCGTAGGTGCGACCCTGGCTGCTATCCTGCTTGGGCCCGAGATCGGTGGCCTGGCCGTCTCGATCGCGCTCATCATCCAGGCCCTGTTCTTCGGCGATGGCGGCATCACGGCCATCGGCGCCAACTGCTTCAACATGGGCGTGGTCATGCCCTACGTCGCCTGGTGGGTCTATCAGGCGATCGGCGGCAACGCGCCGCTCGTCGCCAACCGCAGGGTCGTGGCGGCGGCCATCGCGGGCTGGGTGGCCATGACAGCCGGCGCTCTTGTCACGGCGATCGAGTTCGGCATCCAGCCGATGTTCTTCGCCGCGGCCGACGGGACGCCGCTGTATGCGCCATATCCGCTCGAGGTCGCGATCCCGGCCATGCTCATCCCGCATATGCTTGTCGCCTCAGTGATCGAAGGCGCTGTCACGGCCCTCGTCCTGGTCTACCTGCAGCGCAGCAATCAGGCGGCGTTGCAACTTAATGGCGCGCCGGCCACGACGGTCGGCGCGGCCGGCGTGCCGAGCTACCGGTGGCTGTGGGTGGGTCTGGCGGTGCTGGCGGTCGCCACGCCGCTCGGTCTGCTGGCGCCGGGCACGGCCTGGGGCGAGTGGGGCTCCGATGAGTTCGCCGAGCTGGGGTTGAGCGTTGTGCCGCAAGGCCTCGCGCAGCTCGAAGGCGTGTGGGGTGCGCCGATGGCCGATTATGAGATCGGTTTCCTGGGCAATGCCAGCGTCGGGTACATCCTGTCGGCCGTGATCGGCATCGCCGTCGTCGCCGGCCTGGTCTGGCTGCTGTCTGCCGCGCTTGCCCGCCGTCAGACTCCGGCTGCCTAGATGGCTTCGTCACGCGGCGCAATCGAACGCACGCTGGCCGAGATCGGTCATGTGCTGGAGCAATCCCTGTTCGCCGAGACCCTCTCGCGGCGGCCGGGGTTGCTCCAGTCGCTCGACCCGCGGGTCAAGATCGTCGGCCTTCTGGCGTTGCTGATCGCGGTCAGCGTCTCGCGCAGTCTGTACGTCATCGCCGGTCTGTATGTCCTGGCGCTTGTGCTTGCCGGCGTCAGCCGTCTGCCGACGGGCTCGTTTATCAAACGGGTCTGGCTTGTGCTGCCGTTCTTCACAGGCCTGATCGCTGTGCCCGCGCTCTTCATGACGCCCGGGCCGGCCCTATGGAGCCTGCCATTTGGCCTGACGGTCACGCGCACCGGAGCTATGACGGCCCTGTTCCTGTTGACCCGCGTCGGGACGTCCGTGTCTTTCGCGCTGCTCCTGATCTGGACGACGCCGTGGAACACCCTGCTCAAGGCGCTCAATGTGCTGCGGGTGCCCGACGGCTTTATCCTGATCCTGGCCATGACCTATCGCTACATCGCGTTGTTGCTCGGCATCGTCGACGACATGTTCCTGTCGCGCAAGAGCCGCGTGGTCGGCAAACTCAGCTCGGCGGACGAGCGCCGTCTTCTGGCGGCCAGCGCCGGCGCGCTGCTCGGGCGTTCCCTGCAGCTGAGCACCGAGGTGTATCTGGCGATGCAGTCGCGCGGCTATCGGGGCACACCGCGGACGCTCGACACCTTTGCGATGCGCTCACGCGACTGGGCCTGGGGCGTCGGTCTGATGGCGTTGGCCGGCGTGGCTATGTGGTTGGGTCAGGTAGGAGGTTGAGGTGGGCGAGGTCGTTTTTCAGCTTGATCATGTGGATTTCAATTACGACGGCGGGCAACCGGCCTTGCGCGACGTTTCGCTTGAGATCTGCGCCGGCGAACGCGTGGTCGTCCTGGGCTCGAACGGATCGGGAAAGAGCACGTTGCTGAAGCTGCTCGACGGCCTTTACTTCGCAACGGCCGGATCACTTCAGGCGTTCGGCAAGACCCTGACCGAAGCCGCTTTCACCGATGACGCCTTCAACTTCGCCTTTCGGCGGCGGGTCGGGCTCGTGTTTCAGGATACAGACGTTCAGCTGTTCAACGGCTCGGTGTTCGACGAGGTGGCCTTCGCGCCGCTTCAGCTTGACCTGCCACGCGCCGAGGTACTCGAGCGGGTGGAATCTGCGCTGCGCGACCTGCGCATCGACGGCCTGCGCGAACGGCCACCGCACAGGCTCTCCGGCGGCGAGAAGCGCCGCGTGGCGCTGGCGTCGGTGTTGAGCCTCTCACCCGAAGTGTGGCTGCTCGACGAGCCCACGACTGGCCTCGATCCGCGCAGCCAGTCGTGGCTTGTGGATTTCATCTGTGCACAGGGCGAGGCCGGCCGCACTGTGGTGACGGCCACGCACGACCTGACGATCGTCGACACGATTGCCGACCGGGTGCTCGTCTTTGGTGAGGATCACAGGCTGGCGGCTGTCGGCGCGCCGGCCGAGATCCTCACCAACGAAGCCCTGTTGCTGGCCTGCAATCTGACTCATGAGCACGTGCACTGGCATCCCGACCAGCCGGGCGCGCACCGTCACACCCATTCGCATCGCGCCCCACATTCACACTCACATGACGGCAACGCCTGAAGAAGAAGCGCCTTTCAGTTTTCGACTGGTCCAGGACGGCCGCGTGCTGATCTCGTGGCGCGGGCGCCTCGTGACGACCGTGGCGGGCGCAGCCGCCGACCGACTGCGCGAGCGACTGGACGGCGCAACACCAGCGGGTGTTCAGATGTTGCTGGCCAAAGCGACGGGCAACTTCAAGCGCGGCAACGAGCGCCGCGCGCCCTGAGGTCTCACCCCTTCACGTACGACAACTTCTCCGCGACCTGGCCCCCGCGCACGCGGAAGACGTCGACGCCGCGGATGTAGCCGGCTCGACCCGCATCGGCCGCCCACGTATAGCGCCAACGGCAGACGCCGCGATCACCTGTCGCAAAGAGCTCCTCCGTCTCGAACACCGAGCGCGGCGACTCGGTGAAGAATTGAACCCAGCACTCACGCACTGCTTGAGCACCCACGAAGCGTTGACCGTCCGGCGGCGGGTTGGTGTTCTCGAACACGCAATCGTCCGTCATCAAAGCCATGACCCGCTCGACATCATGGGCATTGAAGGCCGCGTTGAACCGCTCGATGGTGTCTCGTGTGGCGCGACTGATGAGATCGTGATCGGGCATGTCGTTCCTCACTTTCTGGTTCGTCGAACTGGTTCGTGCTCGTCAGCGTGGGTCTCAGGGCACCCCCTTCACATATTGATCGAAGAACGCAATGGATCGGTTCATGGCTGTGGTGAAGAAACCAGAGAGGTTGTGATTGTCGCCTTCGTAGGTGAACAACTCGCCGGGCTCGCCGGCCTCGATCATCTCGTCGAAAAGCGTCTGAGAGGCTGCGAGCGGAACCGACTCGTCTGATGTGCCATGGTGCAGTTGGATCGGACCTGACAGGTCGGTCAGGTAGGCGTTGGCCGAGATCGAATCCCAGAAGGCCGGGTTCTCATCGCGCGTGCCGAACTCCTCAACCCAGGAGCGGCGCCAGCCACCCCGGAAACCAGGCGTGCCCGCCTCGGGCGTTGGGCCGGGCGTCGGTGTGCCGCGGGCGAACAGGTCGGGGTAGGGTGCGACCACGCCGCCCCAGATCACGCCGGCCTTGACGTCTGAAGCGATGACCATCGCGCGCAGGGTGATGTAGCCGCCCATCGAGTGACCCCACATGCCGATGCGATTCGGGTCAACGAGCGGATGCCGCTTGAGCGAAGCGACGCCGTTGAGGACGTCGACGACATAGCCGGGGTTGCCATAGGCGCCCGTCGCCTGGCCTTCTGACCGGTCGTGTCCGCGATAATCCGACCGCAGCACGACGTAGCCAGACGAAGCGATCCGGTCCACATACGCGATGTAACGTTCAGTCGTGCGGTAAACATCGGGCGGGATGAAGCCGTGGTTGAAGGCGATGGCCGGCCAACCGGTTGCGGGCGCCTCGCCGTTGGGCACCGTCAACAGCGCATAGATCTTGAGCCCATCCGATAGATACGACACATAGTAACGCTGATAGTTGACGCCGGGATCGAGCTCCTCTTCGATGACGAAGTCGCTGCCGGGATACTCGCGCGCTCGCATCGCCGCGATCGACATCGGGTGCAGGGTGGGCGTGGCCGTGGGGACGACCGTGGCGGTCTCCGTCGGCATGTGTGTCGCGGTCGGCGGCACCGGCGTTAGGCTGGGCGCCGCTGTGGGCGTCGAGGCTGCACTCAACAGGGCGGCGGCTGTCGGCAGGGGGTCGGTGACGGGCGGGTTTGCCTGGCAGGCAGCCATGACGGCTGTCAAGGCAACGACGCTGCCGATCAGCCAGAGTCGCGTCGCCCCGCCGGCCGGGTTGGGCCGGTAGATAGTCATGTGGACTCGCTCCTTTGCTTGCCGGTGAGGCTAACGGCTCAAGCTTAGAAATCGGACAGAAGGCGCGGGATTGGACGAGGCGTGCTGGCGAGATGTCACTTTTCGGAATATCGTGCATCTAAATGGCCGAACCTTCGATCCTCAGGAGTGATTGGATGAGCTTTCTAGACGCCATTTTCGGCAAACCGGTGCCCTCCGTCGATGCCATGAAAGCCAGCCAGATGCTGGCCGAGAAACCCGCGCCCGTCCTGATCGATGTGCGTGAACCTGTGGAATACAAACAGGGCCATGTGGCTGGATCGCGTCTGATCCCGCTTGGCGAACTCGGCGGCCGGCTCAGCGAAATCCCAAACGACAAACGCATCCTCGTGATCTGTGCCACGGGCAGTCGAAGCAGCGCCGCGGCGCGACAACTCGTCAAGGCTGGCTATGACGTCACAAACGTCAGCGGCGGCATGATGGGGTGGGTGCGACAGGGTTTGCCCGTCAAGTCAAAGGGGCGATAAACATGAGCAACGAGTTGGGTGTTTTCGTTCAGCTTGAGGGGTCGTTCGATGCAACCGTCGAACGCGTGATCGCCGCGCTCAAGACCGAGGGCTTCGGTGTGCTGACGCAGATCGACGTGCGCGAGACGCTCAAGCAGAAGCTCGACGTTTCGTTCCGTCCGTACAAGATCCTGGGCGCCTGCAATCCGCCGCTGGCACATCGCGCGCTGTCGGCGGCGCCCGAGGTCGGGCTGCTCCTGCCGTGCAATGTCACGGTCAGCGAGGTGGAGCCCGGCCGGATCGAGGTCGGGCTTGTCGATCCGCTGATGATGATGAGCGTGGTCTCCCGGCCAGAACTTGCCGAGGTTGCTCAAGAAGCGCGCGTTCGCCTCGAGCGGGTGGCCGCGTCGCTCAAAGCCTGAACGCGAGGACGCCATGCCGATCTATGAGTTCGAATGCCCGGACTGCTCCGCTGAGTTCGAGGAACTGGTTCGACGTCCCGCAGACGCCGCAGCCATGCGGTGCCCCGTGTGCGGCGCCGCGGTGACCAAGAAACTCTCGCGCGTGGCCTTGAACTTCGGACAGGCTGAGCCCGCCGGGTATACTGCTACGTCGGCCGGCGAAGGCCCATCGTGCTGCTGCGGCGGCTCCTGCAGCCACTGATCGCCGCGACGATATTCACAGGATTGACACAACCATGAGCAAGAAGAAGTCGCAACGTCAAACTCAAAGTCAAAACCGCGACGTGATGTGGGTCTGGATCGGTGTGATCGCCCTGGTCGTGGCCGCTGGCGCTTATTGGTTCTTCCAGCAGAGTCAGGCGCCCTCGGCCGCGACGATGCCGGCCGAGATCTCGGTGGCGGATGCCAGAGCCGAGCGCGAGAATGGCGCGTTCATCCTCGATGTCCGCACCCAGGAAGAATGGGACGCCGGCCACATCCCGGATGCCACCCTCATCCCGCTCGACCAGCTCCCGGCGCGGATCAACGAAGTGCCGCAGGACCAGCGCGTGGTAGTGGTCTGCCGCAGCGGCAACCGCAGCGCCCAGGGTCGTGACATCTTGAAGCAGGCCGGCTGGACGCTCGTCACGAGCATGGCGGGCGGCATGAATCAGTGGACGGCCGCCGGTTACGATTTCATCACCGGTCCCTGAGCGCCTGGCGAGTCTTCGAAGTGCCAGAACGGCCGATGCGACACCCGTCGCATCGGCCGTTCGTGTTTTCGCAGGTCGATCTGCTAAGATGGATCGACACCCATGAAACAACCCGATCTCCATGTCGACGAATCCGGCCAGGCGGGCCACCCTGCGATCCTCTTCTTGCACGGGTCGCCGTTGAGCGGCCGGATGTGGGCGCCGCAGCTCGAGACGCTCGCGAGTGAGTTTCATTGTCTGGCGCCGGATCTGCCCGAGCATGGCCGCAGCGCCGGGATCGGGCCGTTTCACATGGGTGATACCCTGACGCGCCTGACAAACCTGATCGAACGCCGCTGCGCCGGCGGCCGCGCTCACGTGGTGGGCCTGTCATTCGGCGGGGTCGTCGCGCAGGCCTTGATGAGCGCTGCGCCCGAGCGGGTGGGGCGTGTCATCCTCAGCGGAACGGCCGGACGATTGAGCCCATGGGTGCTCAGGGTGCTCGAGTGGCAGATGGCACTCAACAAACCGCTGCTGCGCGGTCTTCCACCGGGTGCATTGGCCGCGATGATGCGCTGGCAGTTCGCGCTCCCGCGCAGTTACGACGCAGCGCTGCGCGAGGACCTGGAGGCCATGTCGGCCGACGCGCTGGCGCGTTTCGTCGTCTCGACGTACGCCGAGATCCACACGCCGACCCACACGACCAACCCGACCTTGATCGTCGTGGGCGGGCGCGAAACGCCCTTCGCGAAGTGGCAGGCGCGACAGCTGGTGCGCGAGATCCCGGGCTCGCGCGCAGTCAGCGCGCCGGGGCTCGGTCACGTCTGGAATCTGCAAGACCCGCGGCTGTTCAATGCGACGGTGCGCGCCTGGATCCTGGACAACCCCATACCATCGGAGCTCACTTCCCTGTGACAGACAACACCTCGTATTCGTGGGATCGTGTCATCAGCAGACGCCTCGCCCGCAACTTCCTCGAGTCGGCGGCGCCGGCCGGCCAACTGACGGCCGTGGCCTCAGCGGTTTGTGGGCTTCAGGCGCAGGTTCTGACCGCCGCCGAGATGGCCCTCGGCCTCCGGGTCCGCAATGCCACCGTCGCGACCGTGCGCGAGGCGATGTGGTCGACGCATCAACTCGTCAAGACCTATGGCCCACGGACGACCTTGCATCTGCTCGCTGCCGATGACGTGCCGGTCTTCATGGCGGCGCTGCGAGCGCGGGAACGACTGGCACCGGAGCTCTGGCATGCCAAGCTGAACGTATCGCCGAGCCAGGCGACGGCATTGCTCGAGGCCATCGCCCAATCCCTGGATGGACGTGCCCTGACCCGCGAGGAACTGGCCCGCGCGGTCGCGGAACGGGTCGGTGAGTGGGCGCGTGAACCGCTTGCCTCGACCTGGGGCGAGTTCCTGCCGCCCGCGGCGTTCCGCGGCTGGCTGTGCTTCGGGCCCAGCCAGGGCAGCAAGGTCACGTTCGTGCGCGCCGATCAGTGGGTGCCGAACTGGCGCGAGGTCGATCCCGACGCGGCGTTGCGCGACGTGCTCGTGCGTTACGCGGCCACCTATGGCCCGATCACGGCCCGCGACTTCGCGCACTGGTTCTGGCTCACGCCAGACATCGCGCAGTCGCTGATCGATGCCAATGCCGATGCCCTCACACGCGTCTCGGTGGCCGGCGGCTATGCCTGGCTGCCGGCCGGCAGCGACGAACCCGCGCCGACACAGCGCCGCGATACGCTGCGCCTGGTGCCGCAGTATGACTGCTACGTGCTCGGAAGCAATCCACGCGAGAGCATCGTGCCGGACAACGCGCGCGCGCGCATTGCCTTCCACGGACGCGGGCGCTTCGAGGGCGCTGTGGGTCTGCCGGTCGTGTTGATCAACGGCGTCGTCAGCGGGATCTGGGAGCGTCGCGAGCGCGCGGCCGAGGTGCTACTGCGGGTGGAGACCTTCGAACCGTTGACCGTCGCACAACGTGATTTGCTGGATCTCGAAGTTGACCGACTCAGCGCGTTCTTCGGGAAGCGCGCCGCGCTTCGCGTGGGTCGTCTCACTGCGGCCCCGTCGAAACGCAGCGAATCCGAGTGATTGTGCCGACTGCCGTCACGAGGTGATCACACCCGCACGCTCGTGCTCGCCGCGCGGCGCACCGCGAGATGCGTGGCGGCATTCTTGAAAAGAAACAGCGACGGACCGGTCAAGCCGGTCCGTTGCTGTTTGTCGGTTCGACTCTACGGGATCACCGCTGCAATGAGGTCAGATAGAGGTACTGTGAACTCGTTGCTGTCGGTGCCCCGGTCGGAGTAGCCGTGGCGCTGGGTGGGGCCGTGGGCGTCAGTGAAGGGGTGGGCGTCGGCGTGCCGGCCGAACCGGCCTCATACGCGCCGATGTCACAGAGTGCGTCGCGCGCGAAGCCGCGCTGGTCGATGGTCAGGGTCGCGCCAAGTTCGTCGATGCAACCGCCGGGGTCACCGGCGTCGATAGCGAGGCTGCCCGATTGCAGTCGATGAGTCGCAGTGAGCCCACCATAACTGTCCAGAGCATCCAACGCTGCCGACACACCCAATTCATCGCCGGCGGCACTCCCGGAGAGGCTGCACCCGGTGACGGCTTCGATCAGGTTGTGACCGGCCGTGGTCAGCGTGCCCGAGCAGTCAGCGCCCGACGGCGAGGCGCCGAGACTGTTGTCCGCGATCAGGGTATTGCGCAAGGTCAGCGTGCCGGCCTGGCGCAGGCCGCCACCTGATCCCGTCGCGTTGGCGTCGCTGTCGGCCATATTGTTGGCGAGGGTGACGTTGAACAGGCTGGCAGTGCCGGCGTTGTAAAGGCCGCCGCCGTCCGTCTCGCTGAGGTTGCCGCTGATCGTGGTGTTGACGATCTTCACGGTGCCGGCGTTGTAGAGGCCGCCGCCGACTGCGGCGCCGGTCACGCTGTTGCCGCTGATCGTCGACCGCGCGATCAGGGCGTTGACCGTCGACGCGATGTAGAGGCCACCCAGGTTATCGTCGATCTGACTGTCGACGATCTCGAGGTCATCCGCCAGTGATGTGGCATAGATCGCGTAGGATCCGCCTGCATACGTACCGGTTGATTGGACCACCCGAACGTTGACCAGCGTCAACGAGCCTCGATAGACGCTGATGGCGCTGCCAGCTGCCGAGCCCGGGTTGCCACGGCGCAGCACGAGGCGGGTCAGCGTCAACGTAGGCGAACCCGGCTGAGCGCCGACGTGAAAGACACGATCGATCAGGCTGGCGTCGATGACCGGCGCCGTAGCGCCGACACCGGTCAGGTTGAGGCTGTCGTTGATATCCAGGTCGCCCTTGGCTGCGTCATCGTCCGAACCGGATAGAGCGGGAGCGAACGAGTAGATCCCAGAGGGCAACTGAATGGTGTCGACACCGGAGCCGGCCGCGCAGGCGTCGACGGCCGTGTCGGTGTTGGCAGCGATGATCGCCTCGCGCAGAGAGCAGTCGCCGTCGCCGTTGTACTCGTCCGTCGTTGTGTTGACGGTGATGGTGGCGGCCCAGGCGATCGGGCTGGGAAGGCCCGCCCACAGGCTGCCGGCGGCGACAAGCGCGATCAGCAGCCCGCGCCACAGCCAGGTCCTCAACACGCGGCCGGTAAATACGATAGAGGTCATGTCAGAGCTCCTTGTCGGCGGATAGCCGCTGCACGAGCACGCGGCCGAGGCGAGCGCGACGTCCTTCCGAGTGGGATCGGGCCGCGGATGGCCTGCAAGGCAGATGCCTTTTCCAGGTCGCCAATCGGTTAACGAAGTGGGCGCTGACATCCAGCCGGAATCGGCTGTGACGACGCTAAGCAATCAGTTGGCGTTCGTTGGGAGGCGCGAGCGTGTCGAACGGGCGGCGGGGAGTACCGTCCGGCAATTTGACGCAGCGCGTGCGCGGAGAGCACGAGGCTCAACAGACCGGTGGATGCTCAGACGAGCAGATGCACAAGGTCGCCGCTATTTAGCTTCTGCAGATCCTCAGGCGGAACCGAGCGCACGATGCGCTTGGTGGCCTGGTCGACGAGCAACACCGTTACGGCATGCGTGTCCGGGTCGACTCGGAATCGGAGAGCGAGATTTCGTTCGACCTCGGCGGCCTGCTCGGCCTTCCGCTCCTGCGCCTGGGCGTGCTCGTTCTCCGTCTTGGGCCCTGTCGTTTGAGCAGCGACGTCTTTGTCGACGCTGTTTCCCGATGGGGTGCCTTCGATGGGGCGCGTGTCCGTGCGCAGGGTGGAGCGCACGACGTCGGCGACCTGACTGCGAAGTTCGGCTGACGGGTCGATGGGTGTGATTGATTCGGTCATGCTTTCCTCCCTTCGTGAGAGTCGATCGCTTCCAAGCGATCGCTTATGAGAACAGGTTCAAAGACAGATCGTAGTCGTACTGCAACATCTGCAGCGTGACGGCCATCTGGCTGTACTGGACGGTGAGCGCTGTCTGGCGGTCATTCAGCCGGACGGTCATGTCAGCGATCTGTTGGGTCAGGTTGGTCTGCTCGTTTTCAAACGACGTAAAGCGCTGCTGCATGAACCCGCTGGTGCCGGTGAATCGTCCGAGTGACGTGTTGACCGACTCCATGACGGAGTCGAGCAGTTTGACCACATCGCCGCGTTTCGTCGTGAGCGCCTCTTCGAACTTGGTGGTGTCGCTGATGCTCGCCTTCAAGTTGTCGTCGATCGTGATCCCGATGTCGCGCAGGGCCTTCAGGCTCCCGGTGCTCGAGCTCGTGCCGATAAAGGACGTGAACAACGAACTGCGCAATTCAGTGAAGATCTGCTCGCCGGCCAGCGGGCCGCGCGAGTATGTGGTGTTGCTCGCGCCGCCGGCGCCCGAGACGTCGACAGCGGATTGCTGGGTCAGGTAGGTCTGCAGACTGTTGAACTTCGTGATGAAGTCGTTGACGGCCGTCTTCTCGGGCGTCGAGTCCGAGCCGACACTGATCTCGGCGGTCTTTCCCAGGCCGTCGGCGGCCAGGTTGATCGTCAGGCCGTTGACCACGTCGGTGAGACCGCTGTTGTGATCGCGCGTGAGCGTCAGGCCGTTGACCGTCAGCGAGGCCGTCGTCGGCGTCTGGAGGACGTGAGCGAAGGCGCCGCCGGCTGCCAGGACGCCGAGCCCCTGCAGGATGCCACCGCTGACGTCAGCTGCCGCGATCGTGTTGCCTTCGCCGCCGTACTCGTTCTCGAGGACGAGGCGCTTGTCGACGATGCTGGCGCGAACCGCCTTGCCGTCAGCATAGGTGGCGTTGTTGATGTTGTTAGCGACGTCGATCAGGGTGTCGTTGGCCTCAACGTCGATGGCAACGCCGTTGAGCGTGAAGCTGCCCGCATAACCGAGGGCCGTGTTGGCAGCGGTCTGGGCGTCACCGTTGACGCGGTGTACGGCAGCCAGGCTGTTGACCGTTATCGCATAGTTGCCGACCACGGCGGCCGAGCCGGCTGTCGCGGTGAGCACCGTCGAGCCCGAGGGCGCCGTCACCTTGGTTGTGCGGCCCGATTCGAAGGCGTAGCTGGCGTCCGTCGAGAGCAGGGCCTTGACCGAGGCCTGGAGGTCCTTGAGTTTTGTGTTGACCTGGTTGAACAGGTTCCGGCGAACCGTGATCTGGTCGCGCGCGGTTTGAGCGCGCTTCAGCGGCTGGCTCTCCACGGTCATGATGTTGGTAATCAGACTCGTGAAGTAACTGCTCAGGGTTCCCGTGCTTGATACTGTCATCGTGCACCTCCATGTGCTCGGGGCCCCCGCCAGGCGGCCCAGCCCCCGATGCTCCCTTTCGTCTCCGCATGTTCAATCGGGGGGCGTACACGGCTTGCGCCGCGGACGCCCCCCGAAGGCTACCGATGAGCGTCTATCGCGTAGTGTCTAGCGATTACCGGAACAGCGACAGCAGGAACTGCGGCGCGCTGTTGGCCTGAGCCAGCATCGCCGACGAGGTTTGCTGCAGGATCAGCAGCTTGCTCGCCTCGACCTGTTCCTCAGCCATGTCGGCATTCATGATCCGGTTGTAGGCCGCCTCAACGTTCGAGTGCGCCACCGTCAGCGATTCCTCCTTGAAGGAGAGCCGGGCCGTGAAGGCGCCGAGGTCGCTGATGTTGCCCTTGATGCGGGACAGAGCCGTCGCGATCGAACCCAGCGCGCTGTTGGCCGACGCCGTGTCCGTGATCGAGAAGGAAGCCGTCAGGCCAAGGCCGGTGGTATTCGAGGCCGTGCCCAGGGTCGCCGTCGCCGTGGTGGCGACGCTGCCGCTGCTGTCCACACCAGTCAGGAACGTGCCGAGAGCGGTGTTCGAAAGCAGGGCGCGACCATTCCACTGGGTCTGCGCCACGATGTCGTCGATCTCGGTGCGGTAGGCATTGAGCTGATCGGCGATGGCGTCTCGCTGATCCTGGCCGATGGTGTCACCGACCGCCTCGAGGGTCTTGTTCTGCATCTTGACCAGGATGTCCTGGATCTTGCTCAGACCACCTTCGGCCGTGGCCATCAGGTTCTTGGCATCACCGATCGCGTTGAGGGTCGTCTTCATCGCGTTGCGGCGGATGTCGAACGTGGTGGCGATGTTCATGCCGGACGGGTCGTCCGCGGCCGACAGAAGGCGCTTGCCGGTCTGCAGGCGGGCCTGGCGCATGGCCAAGTCCTGGTTGACCTGACGCAGAGAGTACAGCGAGTTGAGGGCGCCGATGTTTCCAGCGACGCGATTGACATCTACATTAGCCATTTTCGTAACCTCCGTGTTACGGTGTCCGGTATAGGCCGGACGAATGTTTGCGGGGGTCCTTCCCCCAACGTGACGTAATCTGCGGGCTTACTGCCTACCGAAGCACCTGAGCCCGACACCTGGTGCTCCGTGGGTGGGTCGCATGGCCTTAGCGATACACACCTCCTGAACGTTCGCGTTCGTTCATCTCGATATCGGCGTTACCGAGTTCGACTTCAGTTAGAGTTTCTTTACAAGCGTAAATATGCGAAGAAGCCACGGGGGAGGCGGGAGGGGGTCATCCTCCCTTCTTCGCCCATCAAGTGCGATACACTCCCGTGATGCGCCCCGTCAGCCGTACCGTCAGGCTCCCCAACGCCCTGCGGGCCCTCCGC
>CAYZRP010000028.1:0-16494 GCA_964480865.1 uncultured Anaerolineales bacterium
GGTTGGGCTGCCCCGCCGCGCGCGCGGCCGCGGGCGCTTTGGCTGACACGCCGCGCGAGAGGACACAGGCGCTTCGGCTGACACGCCACGCGAGAGGACACAGGCGCTTCGGCTGACACGCCACGCGCGAGGACGCAGGTGCTTGGGCTGACACGCCACGCGCGAGGACGCAGGCGCTTCGGCTGACACGCCACGCGCGAGGACGCAGGCGCTTCGACTAACACGCCACGCGCGAGGACGCGGGCGCTTTGGCTGACGCGCCACGCGCGAGGACGCGGGCGCTTCGGCTGACACGCCGCGCGAGAGGACGCAGGCGCTTTGGCTAACACGCCACGCGCGAGGACCCAGGTGCTTGGGCTGACACGCCACGCGCGAATGACGAAAGACGAAGGTTGAGCAGCTGCTCAACCTTCGTCTTTCGTCATCCGTCATTCGTCAGCGCCGTAGGCGCCACGTCCTCGGTCTTCTAAAGATTCAACTCCCTCAACGTGCCGGTACACATGAAGATGATGCGCTCGGCGATGTTCGTGACCCGGTCGCCGATGCGTTCGAGGTTGTGGCCGCACCAGAGCAGGTAGGTGGCGGTCGGGATCATGGTCGCATCGGTCGCCATGGTCTTGAGGAGGTCATCGAAGAGCGCCTTGTAAGCGTGATCGATCTCGTCGTCAGCGGCGGCCACGTAACGGGCGGCCTCGACGTTGCGGGTCACGTAGGCGTCGAGTGAACTCTTGAGCATCTCGCGCACTGCAAACGACATGCGTTCGAGCGCCGCGATGGGCTCGTCGGGGCCGGTGCGATGCTTTTGAGCGTTGACGCGGATGACGGTTTTGGCGATGCCGGTGGCGTGATCGGCGATGCGCTCGAGGTCGGTCACGATGCTGACGGCGGCCATGGCGCGCCGCAGGTCGCCGGCCATCGGCTGCTGTGTGGCGATCAGGGTCAGACAATCTTCTTCGACTTTGAAGCGCAGGTCATTGATCGGCCCGTCTTCGTTGATCACCTGTTGGGCCAGGTCGGAGTCGAAGGTGCGCAGGCAGGCGAGGCTACGCGCGATGGCGACGTCGACCAGACTGCCGACGCGAAGAAGATCATCCTGGATCTGCCTGAACTCTTTGTCGAGCAGAGAACGCATTTGGCCGGGCATCAAAAGTGCTCGCTTCCATTGATCGCTGCGCGGCTGCCGGCAACAGCGAAGATGAGATTGTACTCAACTCTCTAGAAAATACAGCGGCCTTTCGCCTGGAATGATCGAGCGATGAAGGAGAGAGCCCAGGGAATTCACAGCTGTGCATGGGCGGTTGTGCGGTATCCTTCGCAGGATGTCCAGGCGTTCAGCACTGATTCTGGGGGCGTTGTGGGTGGCCTTGACCACGTCCTGCGCGCCCACGACCGGGCACGTGGCCCAGGCCAGCTGGCCCGGTCAGGCGCCCGCCACTGCCGCACGTGTCGTCACGGTCACGGCCGTTCCGACGGTCACGCAGACGCCGACAGCGGAGCCCACGGCCACGATCACGCCAACGTCGACGCCGGTTCCATGCCGGGATACGGTGGGCGAGGTGTTCAGCGTCGACATCCCGAGCACGACTGTCTGGTACACGATCGACACCCAGATCTATCTGCCCCCGTGTTACGACTCGGAAGATCGACGCTACCCCGTCCTGTATCTGATCCACGGCCTGAATTACACAGATGACCAGTGGGTGCGCCTCGGCGCTCCGACAGCGGCTGATGAGCTGCTAGCCGATGACGTCATCGGGCCGATGATCATCGTCATGCCGCGCGATCGCTTCGACTCCGACTTCGAGAACATCTTGCTCCAGGATGTGCTGCCGTACGTGGACGCGAACTACAACACGATCCCGGATCGGTTGGCCCGCGCCATCGGTGGCCTCTCGCGCGGTGGCGGCTGGGCCCTGCACATCGGGCTACGCCATCCCGATCTCTTCAGCCGCATTGGTGGGCACAGCCCGGCCGTCTCTTACGACGATGACGGAGTGCTCGTGCGCTGGGTGCGCGCGCTGCCCAAGGGTGAGCCCCTCGCGCTCTACCTCGACGCCGGCCAGGCCGATTCGAGCCTCGGCAGCACCATGTTCGTCGATCAGATCTTCACCTCGGCCGGCCTCGATCACGAGATCTACATCCGCCCCGGCGCACACACCGAAGCCTATTGGACCAAATGGACGTCGGACTACATGCGCTTCTACGGTGAGGATTGGCGCGACCTCGATCGCCTGATCCTGACCACGACCCCGGATCCAGCCGTCGACGACCCACGCTAGAGGTTGCATGGCGACGAATGACGAATGACGAAGGACGAAAGTTGAACGGCCGTTCCTCCCCGTCCATGCCGTTCAGCGAGAGGATGGGAAGCCCACAGCGGTCGTGGAAGATGCCGACGTCCATGAGCCCAACCGTAGGGGCGGCCCTTGTGGCCGCCCTGTCTGTCATGTCGAACGTTCGCCGTCAGAAGGTCCACCCGGCCATCGTCGCAGGTTCGTCGACATCACGCGGCGCTTAAACGACGAAGGGTGAACAGCCATTCACCCTTCGTCTTTCGTCGCGCCTGGGCGCCACGTCCATCCTCAGTGCGTCGGCTTCACCTCACGCAAAACCTGCGCAGCCAGATCGCGGCCCATTTCGACGGCATAGTTCGTCCCGCGGTCCCACGGATACACCTGGCTCATCGACGCGAAGTACAGGCCGTTGAGCGGTGTGCGGATCGCCGGAAGCTTGGCCGAGTGGTTGAGCGTCGGGATCGGCTGGGCGTATTCGGCCTTCCAGAGCCAGACCTTCTTGACCCAGCTGCGATCGAACGCGGGATTGAAGCGCTGCAGGCCGGGCATGAATCGCTCGAGGAGTTGCTCGGCGTCGAGCTTGAAGTATTCGTGGCCGGCGGGCAGGTAATCGCCACAGTAGATGATGTGGTCGCCGCCGTAGTGTGATCGATCGATGTAGTTGGTGTGCTCGACGAGGGCCAGGAACGGGAAGCCCGCTTCCTTTGGCAGATTGTGCCAGTAGGCGTCGGTCAGGCGCTCATTGAGGGTCAGGACCATCACGACTGCGCCCAGGCTTTGCAGCCCGCCCAGCTGGTCGCGGTAGGTGGCGGGCAGTTCGGGAGCCAGCCGCAGCATGGCCTGCGGCGACGTCGTCGAGATCACGGCATCGAAGGAGCCTGGCTCACCCGAGGTCTCGATCGTCCAGCCGCCCGGGTTCTGGCGGATCTGGCGCGCGCCGGTGTTGAGCTTCAGGTCGACGCCCTGAGCCACCGTCGCATCCGCCAGCGTCTGCATGAAGGCTTGAAAACCGCCCTCGAACGTGCCGAGCCGGGTGGTGCGCGTGTGCAGGCGAGCCCAGAGCCAGGCCATGTTGACGACGTCGAGGTTCTCCTCGCCGAACTTGCCGACCAGCATCGGGCGCCAGAGTACGTCGTACAGTCGCTCGCCGAAGTGTTTGCGGCTCCACTCGGCCGCAGTGATCGACTCGAGCGGCTTCCAGTTGTTCGAGAAGCGCAGTTGGACGCCGGCCAGGCCGAAGCGGATGAAGTCAGTCAGCGGGAAGTGGCGCAGCAAAAAGAGCGGGATCGTGACGAAGCTGTCGAACGTGTGCCACTGGCCTTTGTGATAGATCACGGTCTTGGGCCGCGGCCAGATGATCTTGTCGTAGACGCCCAGGTCGCGTGCCAGGCCGATGATCGATTGATCGGTCTGGAACCAGTGATGGTAGAACTTCTCGAGCGTCCAGTCCCACCCCTCATCCTGAAAACCGGCCGCGAGGCCGCCGACCTGAGCTCCCGCTTCGAACACGGTCACCCGAGCGCCGGCCTTGCTGAGATCGTAAGCCGCCGCCAGGCCTGTCGGGCCGGCCCCGATGATGCCGATTTTCAAGTTGTTGCGTCGTTCACTCATGACGGGGATTGTAGTCTGAAATGATTCCGAGGCTACCGCGGGCAGGGCAATCGCATGGAGAGGCTCAGTGGGAAAACTGCCACGACTCCCACGGATTGAAGGTTTGAACGAAACGCCTCAATTCGCGTCAAAAAACTCCCCACCCCCTCACGCGCCGGGCGTGGGCGCGGAGTCGTCATGCTCGAGTTGCTCGTACTCAGCGCGGACCTCGTTCCAGTTGAGGCCTTCGCGGGCCATGAAGAACGCGCCAAGCAGCGTGATGGGCAGCCACAACGCGGCGTGCAACGTGAGCGTGTAGCTTGCGGCGATCTCACGCGGCAGGCCGTAGGCGACCAGCACCGCGATGCCCGGGCCGTCGAACGTGCCGACGTGGCCGGGAGGTCCAGGCAGGGTCGTCGCCAGGTTGACCACGCCGTTCATCAGCATCAAACCGAAGAACCCGCCCGAGTACAGGCTGAAGTCAAAGGCGTGCATGACGAACCAGTACTTGGCCGTCTCGAACAACCAGATCACGATCGAGGTGAGGAACACCATCAGGATGTTCATCGGCGAGCGCAGCGACTCGAGGCCCTGCCAGAAACTCTCGAGCATCGGTGTCAGACGATCGCGGACAGCGCCGGGCAGTCGCGGCATGATCCAGCGGTGGTACAGCCCGAGCGACTGATGCGGGTAGATCGCGGCCAGCAGGAAGAGCGCCAGGGCCATCGCGAACGCGATCGTGCCGACCAGCGCCACGGTCTGGATGCTGCCGACGAAGCCCGAGTCACCCGAGAGTTGGGCCAGGCCGTTGAGGTTGAAGATCACGAACATCAGCATGACCACGCCGTCGAAAATGCGCTCGACGACGATGGTGGCCAGGCTGGCGCTGACCGGCACGCCGTGCTTCTTGCGCAGGACGAAGGCGCGCAGCACCTCACCGGCCCGGGCCGGCAGGATGTTGTTGCCCATGTAGCCGATCGTCACGATCGGGAACATGGCGTTGGTCGAGATGGGCTTGATCGGCCGGAGCAGGTAGTGCCAGCGCCAGGCACGGGCCCAGACGCCGATGAAATAGACAAGGATGCCCGGAATCAACCACCACAGGTTGGCGGTCTGCATCGTGACCCAGACGTCAGCCAGATGCAGACCCTGCAGGGCGAAGTACAGAAAAAGGCCGCCGATCAGCAGCCCGAGCCAGAATTGCCAGCGTTTCAATCGATCCCCCGGCGAGTCGCGAGAAAAAACGGCGAGGTGTCGACCCCGCCGGCGAGCTACGAGCGCCGATGATTATACACACGCGACTGTCGGATTACTCAGGCCAGGGAGCACAGTGTGCACAGGCGAGCTGTCAGACCGTTTCAGGCCCGTGAGCCTTGGACACGGATGTCACGGATCGGCACGGATTCCGTGGAATCCGTGTACTGAGTGGGCATCAGATTGTGCGGGTTTCGACGAACGGCCGGCTCTCAGGAACCTTCCATTTCTGATGAAACGGGCTCAGACCAAACAATCTGCGACAAAGCTCCGTTGTTGACGCATCCGTGGATAACAAAAGGCGGGGCTCATCGAGCCCCGCCTGTCGAATGTCCTGTGCAATTGTGCGTCAGCTGGCGGTTTCTTCGACCGGCTCGGGCAGCATCTTGTTCAGGAGTTGTTCGAGCGCCATGGTGTGGCTGCAGCGCCCGCGCAGAACGAAGTACTCGCAATCGCAGCTGAACACGCCGTTGTGAAAGTGAACGCGATGGTCGTTATTATCGCCGTGAAAGGTGACCGAGAACTCTTCGAAGCGGAAGCGCTCGCGCTCCTGGGCGTAACGCTTGGCCTTCTCGATTTTTCCGATCATCCCGTAGTCCATGTGTGCCTCCTTCAAACTGAACGCACTCGGTGCGAAACGAAAACGCACGCAGGCGTAAGGGCGCTGCGTGCGTCTATGGTCGTTCTATGTTCGGTTGGGGAATTGCCTCTCGGCGCATAGGCCGTCTGCCTCCCAAACTGAAACTTGTTCAAGAGTATATGAACTTCGCGAGAGAGAGTCAATCACTATTTGCTCTTCTTCACCAACCCTTACGATTCCTCACCAATGTTTGCCGGCTGCCTCAGCATGCTCCATTTCCAGCAGATTTTGGTGTTTCTTGAAAGTCGACACAAAGCGCAACAATCAGATCTCGACTCCGGCGTGCGCCCTATGACGATCCTCACATCGATTCCTTGGACCTGCAGCACAGGTCCGTGACAATCCGCGTATCGGTCAGACCCGCCAGAGCCGAAAGTCGCTCAGGCTCGAGCCGCCGACGAACTCGCGCAGGATCGAGTTGCCTGGCACGGCTTCGGCCGTCACGCCACGCACCCAGCCCAACAGCGACAGCAGGCGATTGGACTCGGTGTACTCCGGCGAACCTGGGCGAACCTGCAGCAGGAGCGGCTCGACGATCAGGCGCAACACCGCCAGTTCGTACGGCAGACAGCTGTTGAACATCGCGTCGCAGTTCTCTTGATACGGGAAGATGTTGCGACGCTCGCCTTCGGTCACCGACGGCCAGCGTTGCAGCGTGGCCTGCGCCGTGTACCCGCGTGTCGCCGCGTCGCGCGCGATACGGCGCAACAGACGCAGATCTGTTGTGGCGATGCGGTTGTGGCAATCGAGGTTGATGCTCGCCAGCGCCGAGACGTACACGCGATAGACCCGTTCCGGATCCAGCCCGGGAACCAGCGCGGGGTTTAGGCCGTGGATGCCTTCGATGACGATGACGTCGTTCGGGCCCAGGCGAACCTCGTGGCCGGCTTCGCGCCGCCCGCTGACGAAGTTGAAATGCGGCACCTGCACGGCATCACCCGCCAGCAGCGCGCGCAGATGATCGTTGAACGTCGCCACGTCGACGGCGGCCAGGCTTTCGAAGTCGGGCTTGCCATCCGGCCCGAGTGGCGTGGCCTCGCGATCGAGGAAGTAGTCGTCGAGCCCAATCGGGAAGGGCCGCAGCCCATTGGCCAACAGCTGGATCGCCAGCCGCTTCGAGAACGTGGTCTTGCCCGACGACGACGGCCCGGCGATCAGCACCACCCTCAGGCGCTCAGCCTGATGCGCCAGCGCCGTCGCGATCAGGGCGATGCGTGATTCGTGCAGCGCCTCGGCCACCAGCGCGATCTCGGGCAGCCGCCCGGCCACGATCGCATCGTTGAGCGCCCCGAGGCTGCGCAGACCCAGTTTCTCGAGCCAGTCGTTGGCCTCTTCGAACACTTCGAAGAGTTGCGCATACTGTAGCGTCGCCGAGCGCTGCCCGGCGGTCGACGTCGGCAGGTTGAGCGGCCCTGTGTGCCGATGCGACGGCAGCGACAGGATGAAGCCGCCGTCCGACGCATGAAGGCTGAAGGTGTGGATATAGCCGGCTGACGGTGTGAGATAGCCGTGCGAAAACGCCAGCCGGCCGTGCAGGGCATAGAGCGTCACCGTCTCGCGCGTGCGCCCGGCGATCAGGCGGGCCGTGTCGTTCTGGCCGCGAGCGCGCATCAGCGACACTGCTTCCTCGCGTGGCACCTGGCGTCGTTCAAACGGCGCGTCTTCGGCCACGATGGCGCGCATGCGCGCCTCGATCTCGGCCAACTCGTCGGCCGTGAACGGCGTGCGCCCACGTGCCTCGCAGAAGTAGCCGCGGCCATGGGCGGCGGCGTGCTCGATCCACAGTTCTGCCTCAGGATACAGCTCGGCCGCCGCTGTCGTTAGCAGCACGACCGCCGAACGCCGATAGATCCGCTGGCCGTCCGGGCTCTCGGGCGGGATCGGCACGATGTCGATGTCGGCGCTGACGGTCTGGGTCAGTTCGGTGAGACGCTGGTTGATGACGGCCCCGACCGCGTCGACGTGCGCGGCGCGCAGGATGTCGGCCAGCGTCCGTCCAGGCGGCGCCGAGAACACGCGGCCATCAGGCAAGCGCGCCTGAATGCGATCGCGCGGTTGTGCGGGCTGTATCTCGGGGTCGGGGATGCGGGTCATTGCTAGATCTCAGGGGGTAAGGGGCGTAGAGCGTAGGGCGTAGAGCGTGGAGCGAACGCTACCGCGCGAGATCGCATTGCGTAGTCGCTCCACGCTCCACGCTCCACGCTCCACGCTCCACGCTCCACGCTCTACGCTCCACGCTCCACGCTCCACGCTCTACGCCCCACGCCCCACGCCCCACGACTCAAGCGCCCACGTCGGCAGCGCATCGAAATCGAGCGCATCACGCTGGCCGGCGAGCAGGCGCCAGTGCGCGGCGGCGCCGATCATCGCCGCGTTGTCGGTGCACAGCGCCAGGGTCGGATAGACGACTTCGCACGGCGCAGCCGAGACCAGCGCCTCGCGCAACGCCAGGTTGGCGCTGACGCCGCCGACCAGGAGCAGCGACTTCGCGTTGAACCGTTCGGCCGCGCGGACGGCTTTCGTCGCCAGCACTTCGACCGCAGCCGCCTGGAAGCTGGCGGCCAGATCCGGGACGCGGGCCGGATCGACGGCTTCAGGGGCGCCCGCCAGCGGCTTGCCATAGGGCTGGCCGCGCACCGCATAGAGCACGGCGGTCTTCAGGCCGCTGAAAGAAAAGTCCCAGGTGCCGTCGAGCCAGGCACGGCTGAAGGCGTAGCGGGTCGGATCGCCGTCGCGGGCTGCGTTCTCGATGGCGGGCCCGCCGGGATAGCCAAGGTCGAGCAGCCGCGCCACTTTGTCGAACGCCTCGCCGGCGGCGTCGTCGAGCGTGCCGCCCAGGCGCTGGTAGTCGTTGTGGCCGCGCATCAGCAGCAATTCGGTGTGGCCGCCCGAGACGATCAACACGATGGCCGGGAAGGCCGGCGGCTCACGGTCGCGCAGCAGCCAGGGCGAGTAGACGTGGCCCTCGAGGTGGTTGATGCCGAGCAGGGGCTTGTTCGCGCCAAACGCCAGGCCTTTCGCGGCGTTGACGCCGACCACCAGCGAGCCCGGCAGCCCCGGCCCGCGCGTCACGGCCACGGCGTCGACTTCGGCCAGGCCGACGTGCGCCTGGGCGAGCGCCTGGCTCACCACGGTCTGAATGACCTCGACGTGCATCCGCGCTGCGACTTCCGGGAACACGCCGCCATAGGCCGAGTGCTGCGCGGCCTGCGAGGCGACGACGCTCGAGACGATGCTGCGCCCGTCGGCGATGACGGCAGCCGCGGTTTCGTCGCACGAGGTCTCGATCGCCAGGATGCGCGTCATCGTCGGTCAGGATTTCTTCACGGGCACGACAAGATCGTCGGGGTAGGGCGCGAGCACCTCGCACTGACGCGTGGCCGGGTTGAGCCAGACGCTGTCTTCGAGGCGCACGCCCATGCCACGCTCGGGGTAATACAGCCCCGGCTCGACCGAGAAGACCATGCCGGGCGTCAGGCGTTCCGACGAGCGCGCGCTCAGCGACGGCGCCTCATGCACCTGCAGGCCGATGCCGTGGCCGAGCGAGTGGACGTATCCGTCCGTCGTGCCGGGCTTCGACGCGATGGTGGGGTGACCATGGCTCTCGAAGTACTCGGTGGTCATGCGCTGATAGTCCGCCGTCGGCGCGTTGACCTTGAGCGTCGCCATCACCTGCTGGTAGATCTCGCGCACCTGGTCGTAGAGCGCCTGCGCCTCGTCGGGCGCATAGCCCAGACACCAGGTGCGGGTGAAGTCATAGAAGTAACCACCGCCGGGCTCCGCGGGGAAGATGTCGAACACGATCGTCTGGCCGAGGCGCAGTGCCTGATCGGCGCGGCCGCGCGAGTGCGGGATGCCGGCGTCACGGCCCTGGGCGAAGATCGTGCCGCCCTCGGCGTCGACGATGCCCTGCTCGGCGAGCTTGAGGTTGATGCGCGACTTGACGGCGCCGATGGTCACCGGCTGGCCGGCCCGATCCACCAGCACGTCGCCTTTGGTGCGTTGCTGGCTGAGGAAGTCGTGGATGTCGCCGACGACGGCCACGGTCTTGACCGCCACCGCGCGGATCCGCGCGACCTCGTCGGCGTCCTTCGTCACGGCCGCCTGGCTGATCAGATCCGGCGCGAAGGCGATCGAGGCCCCAAGCTTCGCGCGGTTGAACTGCGCGACGAGCTCGGCCGCGAAGCCCGCATCTTGCAACCCGGCCAGCGCCACCTTCCCGCTCAGGCCGAGTTGCTGCAGCACGTTGCCGAGCAGACGGGCCTGCGCGGCTGCTGCGTTGCCTGCCCGCTGCTTCTTGGCCGATGCGACAGCGAGTTGCGCCTTGTAGAGATCGAAGACGCGCAGCCCTGACTTGGCCGCCTCTTCACGCTCCATGCCGCTCACGAACAGCGCGCCCTTGCGGCCGCGCGGCTTGACGAGGATGCTGCGCTCGCCGACGCTGGCGCCGTTGGCCATGTAATACATGGCCGGGTTGTGCGCGCTCGTGCCGAGCACGACGAGGCCATCGAGGTTCTGTTGCTTGAGCAGGGCGTCGATCTTGGATTTCACGCGGGGACTCGCTTTCTGTGGCTGCGTTGTGCGTCGGATCATGTTCTGACGAAGGACGAATGACGAAGGACGAAAGGCGCTTTCAGGTTGAGCACAACCTTCGTCCTTCGTCCCCTAATGCGGCAACCTGGCCTTTAGCTCGTCGATCTGGTGTGCCAGGCGTTCGTGGCGCTCGTGCTCGCTGACCCATTCCTCGAAGTCGCTGCGGTTGTTCAGTTCGCCGGTCTGCAGCTTCGTGTAGAACTCGCGCGACGGCATCGCGTACTCGTCCTCGTAGCGGCGCAGCCGGCGGCGGATCAGGATCAGCGTGTCTTCGAGACGGCGGATATAGGCTTTGAGGTCCTCCGGCGAGATGTCAGCCGGCAGTGTGGGATCAGTCATGGAAGGTTGTCACCCGAGTTCAATCGTCGTCGTCCGTGGGCGCCCAGCGGGCGCGCTCGCGCAGCCTGAGGAACCACTCGACACCGACCAGCGCCACGAGCAGCAGCACGATCGTGGCCGGGTTGAGAAGGCCGCTGCGCTGCATCCAGGCGCCCGTCGTGACGAAGACGCCCGTCCACATCGCCTGGCGCAAGATCACGCTGCCGGCGACGGGCTCGTTGACGAAGCGGCGATTGAGCAGATGCACGAACGGAACGGCAGTGCCCGTGATCGCCATCAGCAACAACACGTAGAAGCTCCACCATGGCAGCGGGCCGATGTTGGGGTTGATGTAGACGAACAGGCCGATCAGGCCGACCCAGCCCAGCAGGGCGAGGGCCCAGGCTGCCAGCGTGTAGCCGAGTGGTTGAGAAGGAGATGACATGGCGGTGTTGTTCAAAGTCAGGCTCCGATGAACCCTGAATTATATGCCAGCCTGCCCTTGCCGTACGATCGACTCAGGGCCGGGGCAGGGCAATCGCGTCTTAATCGGCCCGGCGGGAGGATCTGCCACGAATTTCGCGAATTGAAACGAATGGGCACGAAGTCAGTTATAGATTGTGGTGAGAGCTTGCAAACTTTTCTGACGTCCTTCATGTCCATTCGCCTCAATTCGTGACATTCGTGGCAAAAAGGGTCGTCGACAACAAGACGCGATTGTCCTGAGGGCCGGGGTTGCGCGGATGAGTTGTCATCCGCTGATTGCGCAGATGTCGCGGATGTCGACCGGTTGGCCAATGATGACATGGCCTTCCATTCCTTCGGCGGCATCTGCGCACTCCGCGGTCAGAATCCGCTTCAAGGATGCCAGACCCGTGCCAGGCCTGGTTGAAACCTGCTCACAGGCGTGCTAGTTTTAGGGCGAGCAAACCGTTGGGAACTCCAACTGCATGAATGACATCTGAAGCGAGTCTGAGTGCGTGCCAGGGTTTAGATGATGGCACGCAAACTGCTCTATAATCATCGGGCCGGGTGATCCCGGCGTTGGCATTTTGGCAGGTTGACGAAAAAATGAGTGGACCGTTGCCTCCTCCCTACGACTACGCCCGCGTTCAGCGCGTGCGGGCGCGTCGCACGACAAAACTCCCCACGTGGCTGCTGGGAAGCCTGATCGGCCTGTTTGTGGTGGCCACCGTGCTGGCCGGCTACCTGGTGTTCACCAGTGTTCGCGATATCGTGGCTGGCCTCCAGATCGGCGCCCCGAGCGGTTTCGATCCAAAAGGCCCGGCCAGCTCGACGACGCCGGGCGTCGGTGGCAGTGACCCCCAGGTCGGCGTCGGCACCGGCATCCTGCCACAGAAGTGGCAGGGTAACTCGCGCGTGACGGTGCTCCTGCTCGGCATCGACCGCCGCCAGGGCGAGACCGAGCGGGCCTATCGCACCGACTCGATCATGCTCATCTCGATTGACCCGAAGGCCAACACGGCCTCGATGCTGTCGATCCCGCGCGACCTGTGGGTCGAGATGCCCGACGGCTTCGACCCGAACACGATCAACACAGCGAACTTCATCGGCGACGCTTATGAGCTGCCCGGGGGCGGTCCCGAGTTCGCGATGAAGACCATCCGCCACAACCTCGGTGTCAGCGTCGATTACTACGTTCGGCTCGACTTCACGGCATTCGAGAAGATCATCGACACCATCGGCGGGATCGAGATCGACAACCCGACCGACATCGATGACCCCGAGTATCCCGATGGCTCATACGGCTACGAGCCGTTCTACCTGTCCGCCGGCGTGCACACGCTCAACGGCCACGACGCGCTTCGCTATGCGCGCACACGCCACGACGACTCGGACATCAACCGGGCACAGCGCCAGCAACAGGTCGTGATGGCCGTGCGCGACAAGGTGCTCAGCCTCGGCACGTTGCCGGGCCTGCTCGCCCAGGCGCCGGCTCTCTTCTCAACGCTTCAGGAAGGCATCCAGACCAATCTGACCGTGGAGCAGATGATCGCGCTCGCCCTGCTCGGGCAGGACATCCCGCGTGACAGCATCAAGTCTGGCGTGATCGATTACCGCTACGTCACCGAGGAAACCACGGCCGAGGGGCGGCAGGTGCTGATCCCGATCCGCGACGAGATCCGCAAGCTGCGCGATGAACTCTTCGCGCTCGACGCCGCCATCGCGCCGGTGAACTCCGGGGTCGATCTGACGGCCGTGCGCGACGAAGCGGCCGGGGTGCAGGTGCTCAACGGCTCTGGCGTGCAGGGCCTGGCCGGCTCCACGTCAGAGTGGTTGACCGCCCAGGGCCTGACGGTGCTCGAGCCGGGTAATGCCGACCGAACCGACTACACGACATCGATCATCATCAACTACAGCGGCGACGCGAACCCCGCCACGCTGCGCTGGTTGCAGGACACCTTCGGCGTCGCCTCAGTCGTCAACGCCACAAATCCGCCCGACCCCGCGATCGACATCCAGATCTACGTCGGCCAGGATTGGTCTTTGCCCGGCGAGGCCACTTCAATGCCGTAGAGCGGGGAGCGGGGAACGTGGAGCGTAGAGCGTGGAGCGTGGAGCGTAGAGCGTAGAGCGAACGCTACCGCGCCAAATCGCGGTAGCGCTCGCGGAATCGTTGCGTAAACGCCCCACGCTCCACGCTCCACGTTCTACGCTCCACGCTCTTCTCTCCTCGCCAGCCGCTGCGTCAGTCGATCGAGAGTCATCGCCAGGAGAACGATCGCCAGGCCGGCTTCCATGGCGCGACCGGCCTGCGTGCGCGAGACGCCGGTGACGACCTCGAGGCCGAGGCCGGCGCCGCCCACAAGCCCCGCGATGATCACCATCGCCAGCACCATCATCACCATCTGATTGACGCCGGCCAATATGGCGGGCAGCGCCATCGGCAACTGCACCTTGGCCAGCGACTGAAGCCGCGTGGCGCCGAACGCGCGTGCCGCCTCGGTTGCCTCGGGCGCGACGGCCCGGATGCCAAGGTCGGTCAGGCGGATGCCGGGCGGCATCGCGTACAGCACGGCCGCGATGATCCCCGGGATACGGCCGACGTTGAAGAGCATGATGACCGGCACCAGCAGCACGAAACTCGGCACCGTCTGCAGGAAGTCGAGGAAAGGTCGCAGCACATTGCGAAAGCCGTCGGACTGCGACGCCAGGATGCCAAGCGGGATGGCGAAGGCCGCGGTCAGGATGAGCGTTGCCAGCACCTGCCCGAGCGTGTCCATCGCCAGCGCCCACATCCCCAATAGCCCGATCAGGATCAGGCTGAGGCCGGCCGCGATGGCCAGACGCCAGCCGTTGAGCCTGTAGCCCAGCGCGGCCACCGCCAGCACGATCACCGGCCACGGCAGCCAGGCGGACAGGAACTCACGGATCGGGTTGAGGATCCAGATCGTGGAGAAGTCGCTGAACGGCCCAGTGCCGATGGTGAGCCCGGCCACATCGAAGGCGAAGGCGTTGTCGCGCAGCCAGCGCACCGCAGGGTCGACGGCCTCTCGAACCGGCAGTCGCCAGGTAGTCGGGAACCCACCAACGCCGATGGCGCGCGCGATCATGCCGATCGCGATGAGCACCACAAGAGCACCCATGAACGACAGCCAGGGCTGCTGATGCCATGCCCTCTTCGAGAGGGGCGCGGCGCCCGGATCGCGTTTACTGAACGCATCGCTGAGTCGATCGAGCACCACGGCCAGCAGCACGATCGCAAGGCCGGCTTCGAAGGCCTGGCCGACGCGCAACCGCTGCAAGGCCAGCAGCACCTCGCGGCCCAGTCCGCCGGCCCCCACCAAAGCAGAGATGACGACCATGCTCATGGCCATCATGATGGTCTGGTTGACGCCGGTCATGAGCGTCGGCAGCGCCATCGGTAGCTGGACCTTCCACAGCAACTGGCCGCGCGTTGACCCGAAAGCCCGGGCGGCCTCGACGACAGCCGGGTTGACGGTGCGCAGCCCCAGGCTCGTCAGACGAACCATTGGCGGCAGTGCGTAGATGAGCGTGGCGACCACGGCCGGCACACGCGCCACGCCGAAGAGCAACAGCACGGGCACCAGATAGACGAAACTCGGCAGGGTTTGCATCGCGTCGAGGACGGGGCGCAACGCCTGATCGAATCGGTCGTTGAGGGCCGCCAGGATCCCGAGCGGCAGGCCGAGCGTTATCGAGATCGCGGCCGAGACGAGCATCAGCGCCAGGGTCTGCAGCGCGGGCTCCCATACACCAAGCAGGCCGATCGCGACGAAGCCCGCCGCCGCGATCAGCCCGAGACGCCAGCCTCCGGCCCACAGGCCAAGCCCGGCGAAAGCGACGACGATCGCGGGCCAGGGCGTCGCCAGGAGCGCGCCCTCAACAAAGCGCAGGCCAGCATCCAGCGCAGCGCTGAGCGGCTCGAAGAAGTAGAAGAACAGCGGATGGTCGTGGGCGCGGTTGAGGATGATCCAATCCTGCAAGGCGTCGATCGGGCCGCGCAGGCCAAGGTTCCACGCCGCGGGGAAGGCGCGCGCGTCAGCGGGCCAGAGCCATGCGACGACCAGCAGCGCGACGACGATCACGGCCGGCCACATCCAGCGTCGCGGGGTCGTCGAGGGCGCGAGCGTCTGTGAGGCAGTGGCCATGGCTTAGAGGCTGAACCCGGTGGTCAGGCTTCGTTCGCCAGCGAGCGTGCGCATCACGTCGGCGCGATCGAGGCAGCCGCACAACTCGCCGTCGTCATCAACGACGGGCACCGGCCCTTCCTGCGCGGCGACGATCGGCAACGCGGCTTCGAGTCGATCGGCGGCGCGCACGGCCTGCCCTTCCGGTGGTCGAGCATCGTTGGGGATCGGGCGCATCACGCGGCCGATGCTGAGCACTTTGGCGCGCGGAGCGTCGCGCACGAAGGCGGCCACATACTCGTCGGCGGGCGCGAGCGTCAGATCCTCAGGCGTGCCGATCTGCACGATCCTGCCGTCACGCATGATGGCGATGCGGTCGCCAAGCCGCAGTGCCTCGGCGAAGTCGTGGGTGATGAAGACACTTGTTTTGTGCAGCGAGGCCTGCAGCCGCAGGAGTTCGTCCTGCATCTCGCGGCGGATGAGCGGATCGAGCGCACTGAACGGCTCATCGTAGAGCATGATCTCAGGATCGCCCGCCAGCGCGCGCGCCAGGCCGACGCGTTGCTGCATGCCGCCCGACAGTTGCCGCGGGTAGTGCCGTTCCCAACCCGCAAGCCCGACGAGCTCGATCATGGAACGGGCGCGCGCTTCACGCTCAGGCGCGGATGCACCGCGCACTTCGAGCCCGAAGGCCACGTTCTCGAGCACCCGGCGATGCGGGAGCAGGCCGAAGCTTTGAAAGACCATGCTGATCTTGTGGCGACGGACGTCGCGTAGGGCGCTCTCGGAGAGCGCGAGCAGATCCTGCCCGGCCGCGTGGATCTCGCCAGCGGTTGGTTCGGCCAGGCGCAACAGACAGCGCACCAGTGTCGACTTGCCGCTGCCCGACAGCCCCATGACGACGAAGGTCTCGCCGCGAGCCACGTCGAAGCTGACGTCGCGCACGGCCACCACGTGACCGGCCGGGGCGGTGCCAGTATCCGTTGTGATCGTCTTGAGGGCCTGGGAGGGTCGCGGGCCGAAGATCTTCCACACCCCACGACAGCGGATCGCGGGCGGCGCGTCGGACGGGGTCGCAGTCAGGCGTCTTGCCATGCTCGACGGCCTTTCGTGTACACGCGGCGTCGACCGCCCGGTTGGCGGGCCGACCTGGATGGCTCAATTATCCCAAACTTGGTCGGGTTTGTGGCGC
>CAYZRP010000028.1:16594-28963 GCA_964480865.1 uncultured Anaerolineales bacterium
TGGCGGGCCGACCTGGATGGCTCAATTATCCCAAACTTGGTCGGGTTTGTGGCGCGGGGAAAGAGAGCGGTCGTGTCTGCCAACCCGGAACTGTCTGGCGCTTCGGCCCGGGGGACGCGGCTCAGGCTGATGCGCGAGCACCGAGCGACACACGGGTGCTTGAAACGGAATGAGGGGAGCGCCTATAACGAGCCCATGCCTACACCACCGTCCACCCTCTGGCCGATCGAAGCCCTGCTCAGTGTCCCGAAGTTGTTGCGCGATCCCCAGGCATTCTACGAAGCCGTTCAGGCCGACAACGACGTGCCCAACCGGGCAGCTCAGCTGATGTTCTCGTCGGTGTGCTTTCTGTTCGTCTATGGTTTCGTGACGGGTCTGGCTCACAGCCCGCTGCAGGGGTTGTATGCTGGCATCAAGATGCCGATGCTGTTCCTCATGACGATGGCGTTCTGCCTGCCGGCGTTGTACTTCTTCTCGTTGGCTGTGCTGGGCACGCGGCTGACGTTCTGGCAGGCCGTGACGGTGGTCCTCGGCGGAATTGGTGTGACGGCATTCTTGCTGTTCGGCCTCGCGCCGGTAACGCTGTTCTTTGTGTTGACCTCGCGCGACTGGGCGTTTTTTCAACTTCTGGCGGTGGTCTTCGTGGCGATCAGCGGCTATGTCGGCCTGTACTTTCTGTGGGGCGGCATGGCCCTCGTCGATGAAACGCGCGATCGCTCGACCAGACGCCTGGCCAATTGGATCCTGCGGGCGTGGACGGTGCTGTATGGCTTCGTGGGTTCTCAGATGGCCTGGCGATTGAGCCCCTTCATCGGTGAACTCGATCAGCCTGTGGTGTGGATCCTGCCCTCGCATGACAATTTCTATGTCGACGTCCTCCACGCTCTGCAGAGCGTGCTGGGAACCGGCGACTCGCTGCTGATCGCCGTGCCGGCCGTTGTCGCTTTGCTGGCCACGGCGTTTGTCGCGATCCTGGCGCTCAACGGTGCGAAGACGCCGACGGCCCGGTCAACGCCGGTGCACGAAGCGAACGCGCCGCTGAGGCCGTAGGCCCGTTATCTGGGGGGAAGATGAAGGACCTTGAGACTCGCATTCGGCTCTGGCTGATCTTCTTCATCGGTGCGCTGCTCATCAGCGGCATCACGGCGTTCCCGTTGATCTGGGAGGTGAACGTCCTTCATCAAGCGTTCGGCTCGGCGTCGGCGCTTGGCGCATGCCTGCCGCCGTTGGCCGCGTGGATCGATCACGTTCAGGCTGGCCTCAATGACGCCCAGGCCCGTTACCCCTTCCTGTTTTACGGCACCGATTGGCTCGCCTTCGCTCACATCGTCATCGCGATCGCGTTTGTCGGGCCGCTGCGCGATCCTGTGCGCAACATCTGGGTGGTCGAGTTCGGCCTGATCGCCTGCGCCCTGATCCTGCCGCTGGCCCTGATCTGTGGGCCGCTGCGCGGCATCCCTTTCTTCTGGCAGATCGTCGATTGCTCGTTTGGCGTCTTCGGCAGCGTGCCGCTCCTCCTGGTCAGGCGCGACATCGTCAGGCTGGCGGCCAGTCGAACGGCGCCCGGGTGGTAAGATCCGATCTGGCTTGACACTCCAATTCGATCAAGCCCAGGATCGGAGCGATGGACGCGGGGACGAACACCTACTGGTTGGATGACTCGTTGCGGATCACGGATGTCAACGAAGCGTGGGACCAATTCGCTCAGGAAAACGATGGCGATCAGGCGCTGGGGTCGCTGATCCGCGGACGCCCACTTTGGGACTTCGTTGTTGATGATGTCACCCGGATGTGGCTCGAAGTGCTGATCAAGCTGGCACGCATGCGAAACGAGCAGATCGAGCGACCGTACCGGTGCGATTCGCCCGAACTCAAGCGCTACATGCTGATGAAGATCACGCCGGAAGCTCAGGACAGCCTGCGAATTGACCACATTCTGTTGTCAACGGCACCCCGGTCCCGGCCTGTGCACATTCGCCATGCCGGGACCGGATCTCGCAGGTCAGTGGCGCATCGGCGTTGCAGTATGTGCGGCCGCGTCGCTATCGGCGATGCCTGGCTCGAACCGGATGCTGACCCGGTTCCTGAAGGCAAGACCCTGACCGTGATTTACACCGTCTGCGACGATTGCGTGAAGGCTTTGGAGCCCGGGGGCGGCGGCTTCGCAGCGGCGCATATGGCCTTCAAGTAGCACCAGCGGCCGAAGACTTGAAACTGAATGGTTCTTGCGCGATCAGTTCCGCGAGAAGGGCGGTAGCGTTTGAACGGTCCCGCCTTCGAACGCACGCGCGTGATGCTCGAGCATCTTCCAGCTTCGACCTGACAAACGGTAAATATTGATGGCTCGCGCTCGCACAATGCCGGTCGCCTCGCCGGCATCCACGTTCTCGATGCAATGCACCTCGGCGGTCTGACCGAAGAGCTGTACTTCGACGTCGCTCGGCCAGACATGGAGCGGCCCCTGTTGCGTCAGGATCGCGCGCCAGCTGGCCCTGATCGAGTCCCACCCACGTAGCGCCGGTTGACCGGGGTGAACGCAGACGGCATCCGGGCTGGGAAGCCAGAGCCGCTCCATCGCACGATAGTCGGCGACGGCCAGCGCATGATAGAACCGGCGGTTGACGTTGAGAACGGCGGTGTTGGAGTCTGTCATGGCGTTTCGTTGGCCCAGAGGCTGATCAACTCGACGACCTCGGCGAGGTTTGCTGCCGAGGCTCCGGGCACAATCGTATCGCGGTGCGCGAGGTTGGCGGTGTGGCCGGCGTACGCCGTCAGCCAGATGTGACGCATGTTCAACAACTGCGCGCCGAGGATGTCAGCGCCCAGTGTGTCGCCAACCATGACGACAGCCTCCGGGCCGACGCCCCAATGTTCGAGCACGCGCTCGAAGGCGCGCGAGTTCGGCTTGCGGATGCCGGTGTTGGCCGAGATCACGATCGGGTCGAGGTACGGGCGAAGCTCGAACGTGTCGATCAGGCGCTCGATGTTGGCGGCGTCGCCGGCGTTCGACAGCAATCCAACGCGCAGCCCCAGAGCGCGCAGCTTTTCGAGCGCTTGATGCGCCCCCGGCGTCATCTGCCAGAGAGACTCGCTGTAAGCATAGTAGGCCTGCATGGCGCCGGCCAGCGCTTCGCCGTCAAGCGAGGCTGCGCCGAGTTCGCTCAGCGTGCGGTTGAGCACGAAGGCTATGGTATATTCCACGAAACTTGCCTGGCGCTGTTCATCATAGGCCCGGAAGTTTTCGTCGAACCTGTTCAGAAACGCCTGAGGGTCCAGCCGATAGCCCAACGCGACGATATGATCCCAGAGGTCGCGGCGCATCCGCGGCAGGACTCTGCCCCAGTTGTGATCGCTTTCCGAATAGATCAGGGTCGAACCCAGATCGAAAATCACGCCTTCAAGCATCTCATCTTCCCATGAACAAAGAACTGCTCATCAATCAACTGCGCATCGATGCCGACCTGCTCCAGCGCCGTGAAATCCGACGCTGCAATCTGAGCGAGTGCCAGTCGGCCTGCTGCAGTGGCGGAGTGTACATCACCGTTCGCGAGTCCGAGGACGTGTTGGCCCACGCCGAGATCATCAAGCCCTTCATGCCGGAGGATCGCCAGGATCCGTCACGTTGGTTCGACGGCAGCCGCGAAGCCGACAACGACCATCCGGACGGCGAGATGTGCACGGGCACGTCGGTCATCGACGACCCCACCCACCCGGCCGGTCAGACGTGCATCTTCCTGCGCCCCGATCGGCTCTGCGCCTTGCAGAAGGCCAGCATCGAAACCGGTGAGCATCCCTGGCGCTACAAGCCCTACTATTGCGCGCTCCATCCGCTGGTCTGGGATGAAAAGGTGCTGGTGTTGGCTGAGGGCAGCGAGGTCTACCTCGAGGGCGGCAGCTGCAATCGGCCCGCCCTCGGCGCACCGATCCAGCTCGTTGATCTCTTCGACGATGAGCTCAAACTCGTCCTGGGCGATGCGGGCTACGCCGAACTGCGCGACATCGCTCAGCAGAGCAGCGCGGGCGAGTGACCAAAGAAGCGCGCGCAGAATTGTTCAGACGAATGACGAAGGACGAATGACGAAGGTTGTCTCACACAACCTTCGTCATTCGTCCTTCGTCGCGTTTCAGGTGCTCAGTCCGTTCCCGCTGTGGCCAGCCGGCGCTCGCGATTCAGTTCGTCGACGCGCGCGAAGCCGACCATCCGCTGAAGGTCCTCGTCCCACAACCGCCAGTTGAGCGTGCGCAGACTCTGACCGAGCGTCAGGGTCTTGCAGTTCTGGAAGAGCGCGTTCTCGCGGAAGCAGCGCTCGAGTTCGTAGTTCGGCACGCGCGGGCTAAGGTGATGGATGTGGTGGAAGCCGATGTTGCCCGTGAACCACTGCAGCACCTTGGGAAGCTTGTAGAACGAGCTGCCCTCGACCGCCGCCTGGAAGTAATCCCAGTCGGGGTGCGGCTTCCAGTAGGTCTCCTCGAACTGGTGCTGGACGTAGAACATCCAAACGCCCAGGATCGAAGCGATCAGCATGATCGAGCCCTGAACCACCAGATACGTCTGCCAGCCGAGCAGCGCCGAAAGCACAGTCGCCACAACCAGGATGGCCAGCGAGGTCAGATGCACGCCGCGGCGTTCGCGCTCGGGGTCCGACTTGAGTGGGAAGCGATTGATGACGATGAACAGGAAGGGCGCGCCGACCACGAACAGCACCAGCGGGTGCCGGTACAGGCGATAGCGCAGACGGCCGAACCAGCTCAGGTTCATGTACTCGCGCACGGTCATCGTCTCCACGTCGCCGATGCCGCGGCGATCGAGGTCGCCGGACGTGGCGTGGTGGATCGCATGGCTGCGCCGCCAGCTGTGATAGGGCGTGAACGTGAACACACCCAGCACCATGCCGATGCGGTCATTCCACTTCTGATCCTTGAAGAACGAGCTGTGCGTGCAATCGTGGAAGACGATGAACAGGCGCACCAGCATGCCGGCGGCGGGCACGGCCAAAAGCAGCGTCAACGGCCACAAGCCGGCCTTGAAGGTCCAGGCCATGGCGATCCAGAGGATCACGTAAGGCACGAGCGAGTCGGCCAGCTGGCCGAGACTGCGACGCACATCCGGGTTCTGATACGGCGCGGTGAGCTTGACCCACGCGCGGCTAGGTTTATTGGATAACTCAGCCATGATCGTTCCTTTCCATCCGCGAGTCGGCCTCAGGGCCGGGCTCGCCGTCTGCGCCGACACGCGGCGCGATCTCTTTATCGACGACGTGAGATGGATGGCGGAACTAACAGAGCAGGGGGGCGCGGACGGAAGCCAGTGAGTCGCCGGCGATGTGCCAGCGTGATGCGCAGGCGAAGACCGGCGCCGTGAAAGGGGCGGGCAGGGCCGGGATGACCCGGGCCGTCAGCGCCACGACCGCCGTCACGAGCTCGATGATGGCCGCGATGGCGGCCCATTGCTGCCAGGCTTTGGGCACGGGGCGATTGCTCGCCGAACTGCACAGCGCCTGCCGGCAGGTTTCCAGGTTGGCGTAGCACTGCGCCACGTACAGCGTGATGAGGGCCGTCTCGCTGTAGGCAATCACGACCGGCGCACCAGGTCGGGGTCCGGACGGAGCCACGGCGCGAAGGCGCGCATCGAAGTCCGCCAGGCAGCGTTGAGCCTGGGCCATCGCCTGAGTCAATTGAAGCCGATAGACCTGTGCGGCGTCGCCGTTGACGAACACAGCTGGCACGCGCAACGTCGGCATCCAGGCGGCCAGGTTCAGGTCCTGCTTGAAGCGTCGTTGAGCGGCCTCGAACTGCCGCACCCGCTGCTCATTGGCGCGGGCCAGCCCCTGAAAGAGCTGATCAACGTCCTGCTCGATCCGGTCCCAAACCAGGGCCATAGGGATCTCATTCGCCCACATACGGGGATGATTGTAACCGTTCCACGGCCCGCGTCCAGCCTGAAGTCCTCAAGTTCTCGTCAAATCAGCCGCTCTTTTCGCATATTCATCGAAACTGACGAAAAACAGGGCTATGTTTCCGGAAAACAACCCTCCGCCACGAAGGTTAGGGTCGGATCCAGCATAGCGCTTGCCTGATCTCGCCGAGGTGATGGGCGGAGTGCACGATCATGGGCAAGGCTTCGACGAACCGATCGGGCTGCGACCAATCGTCGAACGCGACGATCTGACTGCGGACTCGATCAGCGACGTCGCGGAGGCGCTCGCGCAGGTCGTCCCAGGCCTTCTCGTCCACAGCGTGCACCGTCCGCCAGATGTCGCCCCAGTCGACCTTCTCGGGCGGACGGCCCTGAAAGTAGAGCTCGCTGACGTCGAGATAAAAGATCGTGTGCGCCACGTGGGCCGCGATCGTCGATCCCTCGCGCCCCATCGGCGTCGACGCCTGTTCGGCAGTGATGGCCGCCAGCGTCTCGCTCAACGACGTCCCGCGGTCGAGGTAGATGCCCTGCACCTGCGTGAACGTCTCGTCGAACAGCGCCAGAATCGTGCTCGACAACGTATGCGCCGGAACCATTGCCGTCATGGAATGCCTCGCTTCATGGCCTGCACCGGCTTCTGCCGAATCGCCTGAACCCTGCCACGACCTTCGTCGTTCGTCATTCGTCCTTCGTCGTCCTAGAAGTTCGACGTCACATCGATCAGCCCACGCTCGCGGGCGAGGTGGTCAAAGTAATTGAACGTCACGGCTGCGAGGCCGATCAGGACGACCGTGATGCCGGCCAGCGCCAGGAGCAGGTCGCCGTTGCTCCAGGCCGCGAAGGTCGGGTAGGCGTCGGCGGCGGCCTGGCCGAGCAGCGACCGGCGCACGAGCTCGAGCCAGTATGTGATCGGCAGCGCGAAGCCAATGGGCTGCAGCCAGGTCGGCAGCAGGCTGATCGGGTAGATCGCGCCGCTGAACAGGTAGAACGCCGCGGCGAAGCCTTCGCCCACGAACCACGGCTCCGAGCGGATCGAGATCGTCCAGGTGCCGATGGCCACACCCAGCGCCAGCAGCGAGACAAGCCCGAGAGCCATCGTCAGCGCGAACAGGCCCCAGTCGACCTGAACGGCCGAGAGCGGCAGCTTGAAGAACAACGCGCCGACCGCGATCGTGATCACGACCGCCAGCGTGCCGATGATGAAGCGCGCCACGGCCCGCCCGACCTGGTACAACGGCAGGCTGATGGGGGCGATGTAGATGTACTTGAGCGTTCGATAGCGCTCGCGATCGTCGAGGATCGAGTACGAAGCGCCCGCCATCACGGCCCCGACGTAGATGTAGAACGTGTTGCCCAGGAAGATGTAGGCGTAGATCGGGTCGTCGGTGCCGACACCGGCCACAGCGTAGTACATGAAGACCAGGATCAGCACGCCCGTGATCGGCTTGGCGACCGAGAACGCGATGAACGAGAACGGGTCCGTCCAGTTCGATTCGATTTGCCAGCCGAGCCAGGCGGCTGGCCACAACGTGGCTTTGAGTGTTTTGAACATGTCAGCGGTTCCGATCCGTCAACGTGCCTTCCTGGATCGCTTTGCGCTCGACGACCTCGAGCGCCACCTTGGCGCCGATGCCGAAGATGAGGGTCAGCGCGGCCAGGATCGCGATCTCGACCCCGAGCGTCAGGAAGCCCAGCGCCGGGCCGTTGCCGAAGCTCAGCTGGCGCATGGCGTCGAGCCCGAGCGTCATCGGCAGCACAGAGGCGGCCAGCGCCACCGGGAAGCCGAGCGCGCGCACCGGGAAGTAGAAGCCCGACACGAAGTAGACAGGCTCGCGCAGCGCTTCGGCGATCTGCCAGGCCTCGCGGCCGAAGAGCAGGAAAACCGACGCCAGCATCATGCCCAGGCCATAGAGCGCGGCCATCGTCAGCGTGAAGACCGCGAACAGGGCCAGAAAGTCCGTTACCTGATACTGGACGTTGAAGAGCAAGGTGCCGAGCAGGATGATGGCGCCGGCCCGCAGCACCGTCGCCAGCAACCCGCCGAACGCCATGCCGAGCAAGATCGACATGAGCGGGTTTGGCGCGATGATGTACAGCGGCAGGTTTCCGCTCGACTTCTCCCAGTACAACTGCGACGCCATCATCCAGATGACATTGAGCCAGAACGCCGTCATCGCGCCGCCGATGACGACGAAGCCCACGTAATCCTCGGGCGCCTTGATCGCACGATAGACGAAGACATACCCGACCGTCGCCAGGAACGGCAGAAACGTCTCAAAGAAGATCCAGAGCTTCTCGCGGGTCTGGCCGATCACGCGCGGATACGCGCGCGCCAGAATGCTGCGTACGAACAACCGCCAGCCGCGGTCGAGCCGCGCCGGTCGATTGAGGGTGGTGATTTCGATACTGGTTGTCGTCATGACGTATCGCCTTGTGAGTGGACCGCTGATCGCAGACGGCGGACCGCAGCCTGTCAGTACAGTCTTGCCTCTGCGGTCCGCCGTCTGTGGTCAGCGGTCGCTTTGTCTTCGCTCATTCGTCGGTCTTCTCCGCCTCGCTCATGCTCAGGCCGACCACGTCGACGAAAACGTCTTCGAGGGTCGGTTCGCGCTTCTGCAGGTTGAGCAGGCTGCCGCCGTGAGCGCCGACGCCGGTGATCAGGCCGCCGAGCGCGTCATCGCCGCTGAGGATGACCTGCAACGAGGCTTTGCCGTCGAGCGGCGTATGGGTCAGGTTACGCACGCCGGGCAACGATTGCAGCGCGCCGTCGCTGTCCGGCTTGAGCGGGGTCACCTCAAGTTCGTAGACGGCTTCGGTCTGCAGGTTGCGCTTGAGCGCACCCGGCGTGTCGCACGCCATGACCTTTCCGGCGTTGATGATCGCGATGCGATCGCAGAGCTCGTCGGCCTCGGCCATGTAGTGCGTGGTGATGAGCAAGGTGCGGTCGGATCGACCGGCCATCCAGGCGCGCACGAAGGTGCGGATGTCGCGACTGGCGCCGACGTCGAGGCCGAGAGTCGGCTCATCGAGGAACACGACCTCGGGGTCGGTGATGAAGCCGCGCACGATGTTCATCTTCTGGCGCAGGCCGGTCGACAGATCCGAGATCTTGGTGTTGGCCCGGTCCGAGAGCCCGACGATGCCCAGCATCTCATCGATGCGCGCATGGGCCGTGCGCGTGTCGAGCCCGTAGAACTGGGCGAACATCCACAGGTTCTCGCGCACGGTCAGCAGGCCGTAGCCAGACGACTCGCCGCCGCTGACCATATTGATGCGTGGGCGAACCTCGTGGGCCTGCTTGATCACGTCGAAGCCAGCCACCAACGCGCGGCCTGTGGTGGGCGCCAGCAGGGTGGTCAGGATCTTGATCAGCGTCGACTTGCCGGCGCCGTTCGGGCCGAGCAGGCCGAAGAACTCGCCGCGCGGCACCTCGAGGTTGATGTCTTTGAGCGCGACGCGCTCGGTCGGTTCACCGCGTTTGGCGCCCCGGATCTTGTAGATGCGGCCCACATGTTCGACGGCGATCGCAAGGTATTCAGACATGGCGTATTCCTATCGCAAGGCGAAAAAAAAGACCGTGAGCGCATGCCCACGGTCCTGGTGTGTCGACTGAAGACGTCAGGAACGACGAGGTGGGGCGCAACGAAGCCAACGGCGTCCGGCGAGTCCGGACTGCGCAAAGGACGCGAGTGCGTGATGGGACAGGCTCATGCTCGGTTGCGCTCCTTTCAGCAGTGTCACGTGGGTGAGACGTGCAGACCGTCACCTTAACACAGGGTCTTCAGCCAAGTCAAGCAACTGGCAAGAAGCAACTCGCTCCGAAGCTGTCGCCGTCCACGCTTCTTGACCGCCTGACAAGGCGCCCGGCAGACGCACAGATGATCGCCCCTGACTTGACAAAGTCTAGGACATAAAGTGTTGGCCTGTCAGGAAGCAGCCGACTCAGGCAGTCGCGCGTCTGGAAAGCGTTGGGTGGACGTGTCTGAAGCGTTGGCGGCGCGTCGGGTAGGCTCCCGAAATCAGGCGTATTCTTCTGTGCAAGAAGGGCAAACTCTTCTTCTCCTCCTAAGTGACCAGAGCCCGGGTCGGCGTCCCGGGCTCTGGTCATTTAATGGCCAGGTGGGTCGTTGCGGGGCTTACTTGGGCGCATTGTTCAAGATTTAGCAAAAGTTTATGCTAGCGTAGGGTAAACGTAGGGTTCGCGTAGTATGGCAGACATGCCCGAGATTCTGGAATCGGATATTGTACTCACCAGAAGGGCATAACTCTTCTTCTCCTCCTTGAGAGAGCCTGGGTCGGCGTCCCGGGCTCTCGCCATTAACAGACCCGGTGTCGTCGGGTCGCTCCCCGTATAATCCAGCCGTGACTCCAACCCAGCGTCAACTGACCCGCAATGCCGGCGTGGTCATGGCCGCCTTCGTCCTGAGCAACCTGACCGGGCTCGTTCGCCAGGTCCTGATCGCCAATCGTTTTGGAACCGGCCTCGAAATCGACGCGTTTTATGCGGCCCAGACCCTGCCAGATCTCCTGTTTGCGCTGGCCGCTGGGGGCGCGCTGGCGTCTGCCTTTGTGCCGACGTTCACTGACGTCCTGACGCGACCGGATCCGGCCGCGGCCTGGCGGCTGGCCAGCAGCACGATGACCCTGGTCGCCCTGGTCCTCGCTGGCGCCTCGATCCTGGCCGCCGTCGCGGCCCCCTGGCTCTTGCTGCTGCTGGCCCCAGGCTTTGCCCGTAATCCCGGCCAGATGGACCTGGCGGTGGGCCTGCTGCGCATTCTGGCGCTTTCGCCGACTGTGTTCGCGATCAGCGGCCTGATCATGGGCATCCTCAACGCCCACGGGCGCTTCCTGGCGGCCGCCCTGGCGCCGACGTTTTACTGGGTTGGCACCATCCTGGGCCTGATCTTCCTCAGCCCGACGATGGGCATCTACGGCCTGGCCTGGGGCTCCGTGCTGGGGGCCTTCCTGCACCTGGGTGTCCAGCTGCCGGCGTTGCTTCAGATCCGCCCGGCGCTCCAGCCGCGCACCGATACGCGCGATCCGCTCGTGCGCCAGGTTGTCGGCCTGATGGGCCCACGCCTGATCGGCGCCGGGGCCGTGCAACTCAACTTTGTGGTCACAACCAACCTGGCCAGCGCCCTGGCGGCCGGGTCGCTGACGGCCCTGAAGCAGGCCTGGCAGATCTTCACCATGCCCCAGGTCGTCCTGGCGCAGGCGCTCGGCATCGCGGTGCTGCCGACGTTCTCGGCGCAGGCGGCGCGCGGCGACCTGGACGGGATGCGCCGCAGCCTCAACGAAGCGCTCCGGCTGCTTCTCGTCCTGGCCCTGCCCGCGACGGCGGGACTCCTGATGCTCGGCCAACTCATCGTCAGGTTGCTCTTCGAGTCAGGGCGCTTTGATGCGGACTCGACGACGCTTGTGTCGACGGCCTTGATCGCCTACACGATCGGCCTGATCAGCCACTCGGTGCTTGAGCTGGTTGTGCGCGGCTTCTATGCGCTCAAGGACACCTGGACGCCGGTCTGGGTGGGCGCGCTGGCGATGTTGCTCAACGTGATCCTCAGCGTGGTCTTTGCGCTGATGCTGTCGGGTCTGGGGCACGTGGGCCTGGCGCTGGCCAACACCGTCGCCACGACGATCGAAGTCGGCACGCTGGCGTGGCTGCTTCGGGGCCGGATGAATGGCCTCGCCCTGCGCTCGCTGGCGTCGGTCACGTTGCGTTGTACGCTCGCGGCTGGCGCGATGGCGGGTGCGCTCTACGGCTGGTTGATCGTCGCGGCTGGACTCTCGAGCTGGTTGATCCTGGCGGGTGCGCTGGTGTTGGGCATTGCGGTCTACTGGGCCTTGATCTGGGCCCTTGGCGTGCCCGAAGCGCGTCAGATCCCGGACCTGGCTTTGCGCCGATTGCGACGGGCAAAGACAAAGGGTTGACCGACCCGCTTGCCACTCCCGCTGGTCGTTCGTCAGTGCATGAACGTGGACCTTCGAGCCGCGAATAGCCCGCACCATTTCCGACGGGCATCACCGACTTCGCGCCAATCGTCCAGAAGCCTCGTTTTGTGACAGATGTTCATCCTGCGTCCGTTATCGCGTGTCCTGGCGCCACGTAGGTGGTGCATCGTCGCGTTGTCAAAGGGCGAGGCGTGTTGGGGCGTGTGACGCGCGGTTGCCTGTCGCCTGTCCTCGCGCTTAGCGTGTCTCATCCGGAGTGGCTATCGTCTCGCCCGCACGTCGTGTGTCATCCAGAGCGCCCCTGATCATCGCCCGCGGGTGCCTGTATTGAGCGCGAAGGATCTCCTGTCGGACTCGCTGGTCGTCGCAGGGGATCGTCGATCCACACGAGTCTTCGGAGGAGATCCTTCGCGCTCAATGAGCGAATCTCCGGGCGATGATCAGGGGCGCTCTGGATGACACACGGCGTGTCGGCCAGGCGATCTGGATGACACACGGCG
>CAYZRP010000028.1:29063-45688 GCA_964480865.1 uncultured Anaerolineales bacterium
GCTCTGGATGACACACGGCGTGTCGGCCAGGCGATCTGGATGACACACGGCGTGTCGGCCAGGCGCTCTGGATGACACACGGCATGTCGGCCAGGCGCTCTGGATGACACACGGCGTGTCGGCCAGGCGATCTGGATGACACACGGCGTGTTGGCCAGGCGCTCTGGATGACACACGGCGTGTCGGCCAGGCGCTCTGGATGACACACGGCGTGTGGGATCGGACGCCGGCGGACCATGCCGACTGCGGCCCGACGTGCGTGGGGTGCAAAACGACAAAGGACGAAGATCGTCTCGCACGACCTTCGTCCTTCGTCGTTCGTCCTTCGTCGTCCGTCTGCTACTGAACCACCAGCGCCGCCACGACAATCCCGAGCGCGATGCCGGCGAGCACCTGACGGGGGGTATGGCCCAGGCGCTCCTGCAACTCCTTTTCGGCCAGGGGATGGCCGGTGAAGAGTTCGTCGATCATCAGGTTGAGGATGCGGGCCTGGTCGCCGGCCTGGCGGCGCACGCCGGTCGCGTCGTAGATGACGATCATGGAGATCACCCAGGCCAGCGCGAACAACGGCGAGTCGAATCCCTCTTTGAGGCCGATGGCGGTCGTGCAGCTCATGATCAAGGCTGAGTGCGATGATGGCATGCCGCCGGCGCTGAGCATGTGACGCCAGTGCCACTCGCGATGTTGGGCGTAATGGATCGGAGGCTTGATGATCTGCGCGACGAACCAGGCCCAGAATCCGGCCCAAATCACCTGATTGGCGATCAGCTGCGCAAAGAGTTCGCTCATATCGCTCGAAGCTCCGCGTCCTCAGGCGTCAATCGTCTTCTTCTACGTCAGCGTCGGCGGATGGCGTGCCTGGTGTGAGCTCTTGAAGCCTCAGCTCGGCGTGCTCCAGCAGGCGGCCGCAGTGTGCGGCGAGCTCCTGGCCGCGTTCATACAGCTTGAGGGCCTCATCGAGTGAGGCGCCCGCTTCGAGTCTGTCGACGAGGGCCTCGAGCTCGGCCAGGGCCTGCTCATAGGTCAGGGTGGAGATGTCGGCGGGCTGCGCGTCGTCGCGAATGCGTCGGGTTCGAGGGCTCATAGGGCTTTCGCATCGAATTCGCCGTCGCGCACGCGGATGCGCAAAGGCTGATCGGCCGAGACCTCGGCCGTGTGGGATATGACGCTGCCGTCCGGGCGGCGCACGATTGCGTAGCCGCGCTCGAGCACGCCCAGCGGGCTGACGGCCTGCAATGTGGCGATGTCGCCGGACAGGCGTTCGCGCGAGAGACGCACCTGATGACGGAACGCTGTCTGCAAACGCATCGCGGCCTCACGCAGCTGAGCGCGCGCCAGGGCCATCTGACCGAACGGCGATGCCGCTCGCAACGCGCCGCGCCTCTGCTCGAGGCGGTGGCGCTCGTGGCGCAGCGTCTGCTCGAACGTGTCGGCCATCTGCAGGCTCAGGCTGTCGATGTAGCGGCGGCGCTCCTCGAGCGTGATCGGCGAGCACAGCTCGGCGGCGGCGGAGGGCGTCGGCGCGCGCACGTCGGCGACAAAGTCCGCGATGGTGAAGTCGGTCTCATGGCCGACGCCGCTGACCACGGGCACCGGTGTGCCGCGCAACGCGTCGATGGCGCGCGCGACCTGTTCGTCGTTGAAGGCCCACAGATCTTCGAGGGCGCCGCCGCCGCGGGCTACGATGATCACGTCGGGCCGCCGTTGGGCGGGCCCTGCAGCCAGCCGACGCAGGCGTTTGAGCCCGGCGACGAGACCGGGCACGGCCTCGGGACCCTGCACGGCGGTCGGCACCAGGGTCACCGTGACGAGCGGGTTGCGCCGGCGCAGGATGGTGAGCATGTCCTGCAACGCGGCGCCGCTTGACGACGTGATCAGGGCGATGTGCCGCGGGTCGGCCGGCAACGGGCGTTTGCGGGCGGCGTTGAACAGCCCCTCTGCCTCGAGCTGCGCCTTGAGCCGCGCGAACTCGGCGAAGAGCGCGCCCTGACCGACGGGCTCGAGCACGGCCACATCGAACTGATACTGGCCACGTTGTTCATAGAGCGTGACCCGGCCGACAGCCTCAACCTGATCGCCTTCGCTGGGGTGATAGCGCTGGCGCAGCGCGCGCTGCTTCCAGAGGACGCACGAGATCTGGGCGCTGCCGTCCTTGAGGGTGAAATACCAGTGGCCGGAGGGATAGGCCTTGAAGCCCGAGATCTCGCCGCGCACGCGCACATCTTGCAGCCGGATGTCGGTCTCCAGCGCCTGACGGACATAGCGGTTGAGATCACTGACCGACCAGGTCTCTGGGGCCAACGGCAGCGGCATCGTGAACATGCGTTCAGGGATGGTAGCCGACCGGTGGCGAATATGCAAGGATGAAGGGCGGGGAGCGTGGAGCGGGGAGCGTGGAGCGTGGAGCGAAAGGCGTGGAGCGTGGGAGTTCACGTCCTCGCACGTCGCGGCGTATACTTTTCGCATGATGACGAACCAGTCATTGCATCGTGCTCTGGATGCGATCATCAAGGCGGCGCTCGAGGCGGTCGACCCGGCAGCGGCGGTGACGCGTTCGTTGCGCGAGGAGGACCTGGCGGGTGCCGCGCGCGTGTTCATCGTGGGGGCTGGCAAGGCGGGCGTGGCGATGGCGCGCGCCGCGGCCCGGCAGGTGGGGAGCAAGCTGGTCGGCGGCGTGATGGCCGTGCCTGTGGCGCTGCGTGAAGAGGTGCCGGGCGTGCGGTTCATCATCGGCGGGCACCCCTTGCCCACGGCCGGGAGCCTGGCGGCCGGCGAGGCGATCGCGGCTCTGTTGAGTGATACACACCCGGAAGACCTGGTGCTGGCGTTGATCTCGGGCGGCGGCTCCGCGTTGCTCGAGTTGCCCATGGATGGGCTGGGCCTGGCGGACCTGCAGCAGGTGACGGATCTTGCGCTACGCGCTGGCGCTCCGATCACGGCGCTCAACCGCATGCGCTGGCGGCTGTCCCAATTGAAGGGCGGCGGGTTGTTGCGATTGGCAGCGCCTGCGCGTGTCCTCGCCCTGATCCTTTCGGACGTCGTCGGCAATCCGCTCGAGATCATCGCTTCAGGCCCGACAGTGGCGCCGACTGCCGGGGGGGAAACGGCCTGGGAGATCGCGCAGCGGTACGGCCTGACGGGTGCAGTGTCGGAAGCCGTTGCCGAGCGATTGCGCGCGACGGTGACTGCTGTGGAACCAGCCGACGTTGAGAACCGCCTGATCGGCTCGAACCGGCTTGCAGGCGATGCGGCGCTCGCTGCTGCGCGCGAGCTTGGGTACTCCGGCCGCTACCTGGGTGATGACTGGCAGGGCGAGGCGCGCGTCATCGGGCGTCGTTTTGCTGAGGAGGTTCTGTCGGCGCGCGATAGAGGCAGAACCTGTCTCGTCGCGGGTGGTGAGACAACCGTGCGTGTCACAGGCGACGGGCAGGGCGGTCGAAACCAGGAGTTCGCGCTCGGTGCGGCTCAGCGGATCGCCGGTATCCCCGGTGTGCTCGTCGCCAGCTTTGGAACCGACGGCATCGATGGGCCGACCGACGCGGCGGGAGCCTGGGTCACCGGTGAGACGAGAGGGCTTGGCGAGCAACTTGGTTTTTCCATTGATGATTTTCTGGCTCGCAATGACGCCTACCATCTTCACAAAGCTCTTGGAACATTGTTGGTCACTGGCCCAACGGGCACCAATGTCAACGATTTGATGATCGGCCTTACCGAAGCTTGAGGGCTGTTCTCTTAAACTTTCAGGGCAATCGCATCAGGATGTGGCTTCATCGCCACAGTTGAAAAAGTGCCGAGAAAACGAAGGGGTGGCATGGGCCGGGGCTTTGCCCTGGCTTATGCCCCCCTCGTTTTCTCGGAAGAATCAGATCAGCCTTTCTAATGCGATTGCCCTGCATACACATTAGCGATCGGCTCAGTGGAAGTGTGTCCGTATAAGGTGTCAGGTGCCTCTGATATCGGACCCGGCTGGGTATGCGGAAGGCGCGGGTGTTCACCGATGGCGCGGAATCGAACACAAATCGCTCCGCGTTATCCGGCGCCATCCGCGCCATCCGCGTACGGGTCTGACCGTCCGAAAACAGCCGAACGCTGCTCCCTTCGGCAGCTCTTGCATACCTGTGGCCTGGCTCGTTCGAGTTGCGATCGGCAACAGGTATCATTGGGCCATTCGGCTGATCATCGGGGGAGCCGGATGCGCATCACAAATCCATTTCGCTGAGGACATATGACCATCCAATTTGGAACCGATGGCTGGCGCGCCGTCATCGCCGAGACCTTCACGTTCGAGAACCTCCGGCTGCTGACACAGGGCATCGCCGACGCGGTGTTGGCCGGCGACTGGTCAAACGGGCCAGCGGATTTCGATTCCAAGTTGATGGTGGTGGGCTTCGACACGCGTTTTCTTTCCGACCGGTTTGCGATCGAAGTGTCGCGTGTGCTGGCCGCCAACGGCATCCGCGTCTTGCTGACCCATGCCGACACACCGACGCCGGCGCTGTCATTCGCGGTGCGGCAGCATCGCGCGGCAGCGGGTGTCATGATCACAGCGTCCCACAACGCTCCGCGCTATAACGGCGTCAAACTCAAGGCCGCTTTCGGAGGATCAGCGCTGAACGAGCAGTGTCGGCGCGTCGAACTGTTTCTCGGGGATAACGAGCGGCGCGCGCGCGGCCCGAACCTGATGGACTACGACAAGGCGCAGGCGGCCGGCCTGATCGAACGCTTCAACCCGCTGCCCGCCTACTACGAGCACCTTCGGAAACTGATCAACTTCGATTTGATCTCGAACAACCCGCAGCGGCTGGTCGTCGATTCGATGTACGGTTCGGGTCGCGGCGCGATCCGCGGCATCCTGGCGGGCACTGGCTGCGAGATCACCGAGATCCGCGGCGAGATGAACCCGGGTTTCGGCGGCGTCCACCCCGAGCCCATCGCCCGCTATCTGGGGCCAGCCATGGGTGCGATCGCGGCCGGGCACGGCGCCTTCGCTGTGGCCACAGACGGCGATGCGGATCGCACCGGCGCCGTCGATGGCCGCGGTCAGTTCGTCGACCCGCATCGCATCATCAGCCTGGCGTTGCGTTACCTGCACGACTGCCGTGGGCTGAGGGGCTCCGTGGTGAAGACTGTGTCGACCACGCGCATGGTGAACCGGCTGGCGCAACGCTATGGCCTCGACTGCATCGAGACGCCGGTGGGTTTCAATCACATCGCCGACCTGATGCTCGAACGACCCGTGTTGATCGGCGGTGAGGAGTCTGGCGGCATCAGCATCCTTGGCCATATCCCCGAGGGCGATGGCGTGTTGTTCGGCCTGCTGATTCTCGAGATGGTCGCGTCCTACGGTGTGCCACTCGAAGAACTTGTGGCGGGACTGCTGCAGGATGTTGGGCCCGCGATCTACGAGCGTCGTGACATGCGCTTGAGCCGACCGGTGTCGAAGAGCGAGATGACACGCCGCTTGAGCCAACAGGCGCCTGAGACGATCGGGTCGATGAAGGTCGCGGCGGTCGAGACCAAAGACGGCGTGAAGTACGTCATGGACGACGACAGCTGGCTACTGATCCGGCCGTCGGGGACCGAGCCCGTGCTGCGCGTGTATGCCGAGGGTCGGCAGGAGTCGTCAGTGCGCGCTCTCATCGACTATGGAGCCAGTCTGACTCAGTCTTAAGACGGAACGGACGGACGCACGCCGCGGGAACCTCTAGGCTTCAGGTGTCGTCTGAGCCTCTGTTGGCCGGACGAAATACTCAACAACGGCCTGAGAGGTAAAGTATGAAATCCCCATCCCTTATGCTTGGTACCCTGGCTGCCGCGCTTTTGGTCGCGGCCTGCCAGCCGGTGTCCGTTCCCTCAAACGGCGGACCAGCAAGTTCAGACGGAACGCCTGTCGCGCTTCCGTCGCTCGAGCCTGAAGTGACCGCCGCGCAGGCGGCCGCCGCCGCGAAGTTGGCCGAGTCGCTCGGTATCGATCTCGCTGAGATCACGGCGATCACTGCCACTCCCGTCGAGTTCTCGGACTCGTGTCTGGGCATTCCGAATCCCGTGGCGCTGTGTGCGGCTGTGGTCACACCCGGTTATCGCATCACGCTGACGGCTGACGGCACGACCTACGTGGTTCACACAAACGAGGACGCGTCGGTTGTGATCGAGAACCCGGCGCGCGTGATCTGGGGCCGCACGGGCGGCATCGCTGGCGTGTGCCAGACCCTCGAACTGGTTCGTGACGGCGCGATGACGGCCGGGACCTGCGGCGAGGCGGCCGACATCACACTGACGGCCGAAGAGCAGGCCCAGCTTGACAAGTGGCTGGCACGTTTCGGCGAGGTCCGCTTCACGTCGGAGGATCTCAACGGCGGAACCGTCGTGGCCGATGGCTTCGTCGACGACCTGTACTTCGTCGGCACCGGCACTGAGACGCCGACGGCCGACGAACAGCAGGCCATGCTGGACTGGGCCGCAGCGGTCTACACGCGGCTGACTACCCAGCCCTGACCGAAAGAGTTTCAGAAACGAGAACAGGCCGTGCATTGCCCGGCCTGTTCTCGTTTGTGCAGGGTGATCGTCGATCAGCCGCGTGAGCGCTCAAGCATCATGGTCATGATCACGCTCGAGAGCAGGAGACGCTCGTCAGCGTCGGAGAATGAACCGCGCTTCTCGACCGAGAAGCGACCTTCGAAGACGGCTGGCTGCTTCTTGAGGTAGAGCGCGGTCTGGCCGCGCAGGTCGACGAGATAGGCGGGGTTGATCAGCATGCCGATAAACGGGACGTCGCTCAAGAACGACTCAGCCACCTTGAGCCATGGGTTCTCTTCGTGGATGAGGCCGACCTCGGTGCCATTCGTGTCGACGATGTTATAGGTGGCTTTCCAGATCGAGCGCATGCCCTGACGCCTGACGGCGCCGAGCGCGCCGCCGCCGGCCATTGCGATGTTGTAGGTGGCCGAGAAGTCGATGATCTTGTTGGCGTTGATCTGATAGAGCTGTTGGGTCTGGCCTTCGTCAGCAAAGATGCGCACGTCTTCACGCAGGGCCAGGGCCTTCTGCTTGACGTACAGCACGAGCTGGCCCGAGGCATCCGTGACACGAACCTGGGGCGAGAACGCGATCAGTTTGAAGCTGAGGGTCAGTGGGTAATTGAGCATGACGGTGTCTCCAGGTGATCAGTGGCTATCCCTTAACGCGTCGGGCTGCCCCTTCTCGGGTGGCGGGCTAGCCGGGAAACAGGCCGCGGACCGCCTGGATCTCTCTGAACGGCAAGAATGTGCCCCAACGGGCTGTCGTTCTCGAGGTTCCGTGAAATCCAGGCGGTCCGCGGCCGATGTCCCATGCTGAGTGGTGCCTGCACAAACACCCCGACGCGCGTCGGCGGAGCGATGCCAGACAGTGTAGGGGGTGACCGCGCTCTCCGTTAGGTCGTTATGGTTAGGAGTGGTTTGCGCTCAGGCCTCTTCAGGGGCGGACCGGCCCTTCCAGACGGGGCCGCCGTAGAGACGCCAGTTGAGGGCGCGCACCGCGATGGCCGTCATCGCCAGGACCGAGACTGGAAGCAGGACCGCGTCTCGGATGCGCTGACCGGCCGTCCAGGCTGTGATGGCGCGCAGGCCAATCCCCCACAGGCAGAGCGCCAGCCAGGCCCAGGCCGATGGTCCACTCCAGGTTTGGGAAAAAGCCGCGGTCAAGGCCAACCCGTAGGGCAGCACGTAGACCACGGCGTGGAAGAGCGCCGACGCCAGCATGGGCAGCACGCCGCCGTAGCCGGCAAGGATGTTCTTCGCGAAGCCGTCGCGCACCTCGGGCCAGTTGTGATACATGCGGCAGGTGATGAGGCCGTCGCCCTCGCCGAGGCGCAGGCGCAGGCCGAGTGCCTTGGCGCGTCGCGCGAGAGCGACATCGTCGATGATGCTCGCACGGACGGCGGCGTGTCCGCCAAGTCTGGCGTAGGCCTCGCGCGTGAAGAGCAGGCACTGGCCGATGGCGGCCGCCAGGGTTGAGGCAGCCCAGATCGGTTTTGTGACGTGGTGGACCGCGACGACCGGCAGGTAGGCCCAATCGGCAAACGTGATCAAGGGGATGACGAGCCGCTCGGCCCACGAGCCGGTCTCCTGGGTCGGCCAGATGCTGAGCATGTCGGCGTTCAGGCGACCGCGCAATACGACGAGTCCGTCGATGGCGCCGGCGTTCCAGGTGACGTCGGCGTCTGTGAAGAGCAACAGGTCGCCGGTAGCGGCTTCAGCGAGTTGATGACAGGCCCAGTTTTTGCCGAGCCAGCCGGCCGGCAATGGCGCGCCAGCGATCACACGCAGCCGTGGATCGCCGGCGGCGGCTTCGCGGGCCAACTGCGCTGTTCCGTCGGAGGAGTCGTCGTCGAGCACGATCAGCTCACGAATGGCCGCCGACGACGCGAGCAGCCGCCTGACCGTCGCACCGATCACGACCGCTTCGTTGCGCGCCGGCAGCAGCACGCTGACGGTAGCCGATTGGGATGGCGCTGAACGCAGCCGCGGGTAGAAGGCCAGGTTGCTCAAGATGATCACCGTGGCTATGGCCAGGGCAACCGCGATCACGAGCCAGAGGATGTCGAGGGTTGTCATGCGTGGGTGGATTGTATTGCCTGTGGGAGGATTTCTGTACGCGGATCACGCGGATGAATGCGGATGGCGCGGATAGGGAGACGAGCTGCGACATCCATCTTCGTCTGCGTGATCCGCGTACCCGACGAACGTGGTCAGCGCAGCCAGCGCGCCACGCGCTCGACGTTGAGGCGTGGGCGTTGCGCGAGGTCGCTCCGATATTTCCAGATGAGGAGCAGGGCATTGCCACACCAGATCGACAGGAAGACCGGGTCCGCCTGACCGATCAGCAGGTGGGCGAGGACGCAGATGAAGGCCAACAAGAGCGCCCAGCCTGAAGGCGAGACCGCCCAGAACCAGACGGCCAGGAGCAGCCCGAAGACGACCGGCACGACCGGGCCCGTGAGCCCGGCCCAGATGCCGAAGGTCGTGGCGACGGCCTTGCCCCCGTGGCCGCCGAGCCAGGGCGAGAAGGCGTGCCCGAGCAGCGGCGCGAGCGCGACGGGCACGAGGTCCCAGCCGCGCACATTGAACGCCCAGTAGGCCAGGCCGACCGGGATCGCGCCCTTGAAGCTATCGAGCAGCATGGCGACGACGAACGGGCCGACGCCGCCGGCACGTAAAACGTTCGTGGCGCCCGGATTGCCGTCGCCAACTGAGCGGATGTCGCGCCGCAGTTGCCAGAGCCCGAGCCAGTACGAAAAGGGCAGGCTGCCCGATGCGAAGCCGAGCAGGCTGAAGAGCGCAGCGGTCATGCGTCGAATTGTAGGGCGTTCAGATCCGCCGGACGCGTCGCAGGGCGAAGCGCGCGAAGTTCTGCCGGTGCATCTTCCACCAATAGGCGGCGCTGATTCCGCCCATGACCACAAAGCCGACCAGGGCCGGGCCGGGCTGATTCCAGAAGAGGCCCAGCGCCACAGCCTGCGTGATCGCGACCACTGTGTAGAGGCCGGCGAGCGGCAGCGCCGAATCGGCGAGGTCGTTGGGTTGGATCAGATACGTCAGGACGGCGGACGTGACGACCCAGCCGAGGTAGTTGCTAAGCGGGATGCCGAAGTACAGGCCCGGCGTCTCCCAGATCCACAGGCCGCGCGCCACCCATTGCGGATCGAGATACAGGTCCCACGCGGTGAACACCAGGCCGCTGACCAGCGCGAAGCGGATCGTATGTCGCGGCGAGACGAAGCGGCTGGCGATCGCCCAGGAGGGCGGGAGGAGCATGGCCCAGGCGAGAGGGATGAGGACGGGCACGCCGGCGAGTTGCGGCTGGAGGATGCCCGAGTAGTCGTAGTGGCCGAAGATCAGGCCGAAGCGGCTGCCGGCCATCTCGGCCAGCCAGGCGCCGATGCCGATGGTGGCCAGCACGTCGGCGAGGCGGCGCCACGACCAGTCGAGCCGGGCCATCGCTGCGACGGCCCCGACCTGGGCGACGACGACGACGGTGACCATTAGGCCGAACGCCTGGCCCTGACTGAGCCAGTCGACGATCGGCAGGACGAGCATGAGGAGAAGCCAGACGACGGTGAACGAAAGCCAGCCGAGGTGTCGGCCGTTATTGGCCAGAGACCGGAGTTGCGTGATCATGCCGTGCCCCCTTGCGACCCAGCAACGCGCGCACGGTCTCAACCGTCAACGCTGCTCCCTGCGGCGCCGTCACCAACACAAAGCCCTGCGTGACCAACATTGAAGTCACGAGGAAGAAGACACCTTCCTCAAAGGGAAGGCCGGCACTGCCGAGCGGGAGAAGCCATCCCAGCGACTGCGTCGGCAAGATGTGCCAGACGCCCGCAGCGATGGCGACCGAGTCGCTCAACGACAAGTATAACGTCGGCACCAGCCAGCCGAGCGCCCACACCCCGAAACGCTTCCTGAAAATCGATTGGCCGATGACCCATTGGCCCATGATCACGGGCACAGCCCAGACCAGGATCAAGATCAGGTAATTCGCCTGGCCGAAGGGCAAGGGAGGCCAGGCGTGCGTGGCAACGACTTCCGATGTCGGCAACTGTGACGCGAGGCCCAGCACAGCGGCCAGGATCTGGCCAAGCGACCAGGCCAGCGTGATCGCCAGCAGAGACGAGGGCCTTGACGGCCTTTCGCTCCCATCGATCGGCGTCAGGCGCTGCAGGCTGAGGGTCCACAGGCTGCCCAGAATGGCCTGCAGGCCGAAGAACGTGTACTCCTCGATCGGCACGTAACCCAGCACGATGCCGCTGACCTGATCGGGCCGGTAGGCCCAGACGCCGCTGGCCACGAGGTAGTTATCCCACGGCGTCGTCCACACGTAGGTGATGATGGCCAGGATGCCGATGCCGATCCAGTGTCTGGCTGTCGGCCGCGCAAAGACCATCAGCACGAGGATTGGCGGGACGACGAAGCACAGCAGGAACTCGAAGTACGTCATCCGCGCGACACCTCGTCGTCAATTTGAAGCACAGGTGCCTGGATGCGCCACACCTTCCAGAGGATGCCCGGCAGGAGCACGAACTTCTGCATGCCTGTGGTGTGAGCGCGCTGGGTATGCACCTGATAGTGGCTGGCCTCGATGCGCTCGAGGATTGCGCGATAGAACAGCGCGGCTGCGCCGACGGCCGGGCGTGCGGCCGGGGCGAGCAGGGCGATGCCGGGCAGCGCTTCCTCGAAGAGAGTCTGGGCGCGCTCGATCTCGAAGCGCATCAAGGCGATGAAGCGATCGTCATGCACGCCATGGAGGATATCGTCGGGCGTGAGGTTGAAGCGGCGCAGATCCTCGAGCGGCAGATAAACGCGGCCGCGCGACGCATCCTCGCCGACGTCGCGCAGGATGTTGGTGAGTTGCAGCGCGATGCCGAGCGTGATGGCGTACGAACTCGCCTGCGCGAAGGTCGCGCCTGGCGCCAGGCCGATGATGGGCATCGAGAGCAGGCCAACCGTCGACGCCACAAGGTAGCAGTAGCGGCGCAGGTCGGCCCACGTCTCATAACGATGCTGACGCAGATCCATGGCGACGCCGTCGATCAGTTCCTCCTGATAGCGCACATCGACGCCATGTTCCTCACGGATGCGCGCCCAGGCCCGCAAGACGGGATCGACCTGGCGGCTGGCGGGAAGCCGGGCCTCGAGACGCCAGCGCTCGACATCGCCCAGCGTGGCTGTCTCAATGTCAACCAGGTCATCGGTCGTGCGGCAGAAGGCATACAGCGCGCGGATGGCGCGCCGCGCCGCGCCCGGCAGCAGGGCGGTGGCGGAGTAGAACGTCGCCGAGTGCCGACGCGTCAGTTGCTCGGTGTGGGCAAAGGCCTGCTGCAGGCTCCACGCTTCGGTCTGGAGGGTCATGATGATCTCAGTGTGCGACGGCCAGCTCGGGCTGGCGGATCGATTGGGGCTCACCGGCCGTGATCAGGTCCTCGGCGATCTTCGACGAGGAGAGCACGCCCGGAAGCCCTGCGCCGGGGTGCGTGCCGGCGCCCACGAAGTACAGGTTCTCAAAGTTCTCGCTGCGGTTGTGCGGCCGGAACCAGGCCGATTGGGTCAACACAGGCTCGACCGAGAACGCCGAGCCCAGGTGGCTGTTGAGCGTGTCGCGGAAGTAGAGCGGGTCGATCCAGTGCTCGGCCGAGAGGCTGGCCTGCAGACCGGGCAGGTAGTTCTCCTCAAGGAAGTTGAGGATGCGATCGCGGTAAGGTTTCGCGGCCGTTCGCCAATCGGTGCCCGAGCCCAGGTGTGGCACGGGCGAAAGGACGTAGAACGTCTCGCCGCCTTTGGGAGCCACCGACGGATCCGTGATCGACGGCTGGTGCAGGTAAAGCGAGAAGTCGTCGCTCACGATCTTCTTGTTGAAGATGTCGTTGAGCAAGCCCTTGTAGCGCTCGCCGAGGATGATGTTGTGATGCGCCAGACCGCGATCGCGGAACTTGCGGTTGGTGCCGAAGTACAGGACGAACAGCGACATCGAGTAACGCATGTTGTTGATGCGCCAGTCAATCCAGCCGCGGCGGTGCTGCTCGGGGATCAGGTGCTTGTACGTGAAGGCGACGTCGGCGTTGCTGACGACCGAGTCGGCCTTGAACAACCGGCCGTCCTTGAGGCGCACGCCAGTGGTGCGGCGGCCCTTCTCGTCGATCTCGATCTCGGCCACCTCGGCCTTGTAGTGGATGCGGCCGCCCATGCGCACGATCAGGTCGGCCATGGCCTTCACCAGCGCGCCGGTGCCACCCTTGACGTAGTGGACGCCCCACTCGCGCTCGAGGTAGTGAATCATGGCGTAGATCGACGACGAGTCGAACGGGTTGCCGCCGATCAGCAGCGGGTGGAACGAGAAGCAGCGGCGCAGGAACTCGTCTTTGATGAAGCCCGAGACGTAGTCATAGACCGAGCGATGCGAGCCCAACCGAATCAGATCCGGCGCGACCTTGAGCATATCGCCGACGCCCAGAAATGGCTTGTCAGCCAATTCCACAAAGCCCTTCTGGAAGATGTCTTTGGTCGTGGCGAGGAAGCGCTTGTAGCCCTCGACGTCAGCGGGATTCCACTTCGCGATCTGGGCCTCGGTGAAGGCCGGATCGGCGTTGTAGTCGAAGGCCTTGCCCTCGTGGTTGAAGATCCTGTAGAACGGCGAGAGCGGGATGAAGTCAACGTCGTCCTCACGTCGACCGCCGGCTGCTTTCCAGAGGTCGTCGAACATGAACGGCGCGGTGATGACCGTCGGCCCCGCGTCGAAGGTATGGCCGTTGATCTCGAAGACGTAGCCGCGGCCCCCCGGCTTGTCGAGCTTCTCGAGGACGTCTACGTCATAGCCGCGGGCCAGCAGCCGAATGGCGGCGCCAAGACCCCCGAACCCCGAACCGATCACCACAATACGCTTGCTCATGCTCCCTCCGTCCCCCTGGCTGGTCCGGCGATGCGAGCCGCGCCTCAGCGCGCGTCTGGACATCAACCCTTTCAAGCGAACCAACGTTGGCAAAGGGTACGGGAAAGCCTATCGACAAGCGATGGAATGTACAAACTTATTGGGGTTCATTCATCAAACGCTAAAGCGAGAAGAGATCGGGAGTGTCTCGATGTATCCCGATGTCGGGTGAAAGGTGCGGGCCGGTGCCGTTATACTTGCGGCCAACGCTGCATTTCCGATCGTCTGATCTTCGATGCTCCTATGACTTCAGACTTCCGCGCTTATCTTTCGAGTTTTGCTGAAAATCTGACCCAACGAACGCCGGAACCCGTCTTCGGCCGCGATGCCGAGGTCGAGCAGGTGCTCCAGGCCCTGGCTTCGCCCCTGAAACACAGAGCGATCGTGATCGGGCAACCGCGCGTCGGCAAGTCGAGCGTGCTGGCCGCCGTCGCCGGCGCGATCGCGCGTGGCGCCTGCCCACCGGCCCTGATCGGCCGCGAGGTCTGGCGCTTCCGCCCGAACAACCTGCCCGGCCTGACCCAGGCGCACGCCTGGCAGGAGCCATTGGAGCGTTTCCTACAGGCGTGGTCAGCGGAGCCTGACATCATTTTGCTGATCGACGACCTGCCATCCTCGGCGTGGCTCGGCCTCATGCGCAACGGCGACGAGACCGTCAATCTCGCGCAGGCCTTGCTCGCGGGCCTGACGCGCGGCGCCGGGCTTTGCCTGGCCGAGGCCAACGAGCGCGCCTGGCAGCAGTTCGCGGAGTGGTATCCCGCCTACCCAGCGATGTTCCTGCCGGTGCGCGTGGCCGAGCCCCCGACGGCCGGCTACACGTCGATCATTGAACTGGCCGCAGCCTCATTGGCCGAGAGCCAGCGCGCGTCGATCACGACCGAGGCTGTCGATCTGGCGATCCATCTCAGCCGGCGCTTCGATCCGACCCGCGCCCAACCCGGCAAGAGCCTCGACGTGCTCAAGGACGCTCTCGCCACCATCCCGGGACCCGAGCCGACCCTGACCGGCAGCGACGTGATCCGCAGCTTCGCGGCGCGCACGGGCCTGCCGAAGATGCTGCTCGATGAGGGCGAGGAGTTCGATGAAGAGAAGGTCGCGACGTTCTTCCGCGGCCGCGTCCTGGCTCAGGATCAGGCGGTCGACTCGGTGCTGCAGATGCTCAGCCTGCTGCGCGCCCGGGTCAACAATCCGCTGCGGCCGATGGGCGTGTTCTTCTTCCTCGGTCCGACGGGCGTGGGCAAGACCGAGCTCGCGCGCGCCCTGGCCGACTATCTCTTCGGCAGCCAGGAGCGGCTGGTGCGCTTCAACATGGGCGACTATCAATCGCCACATCAGGCTCAGGAGCTCTTCGGCTTCGCCTACGCCGATGAACTGGCGCGGCGCCGCGGCACCTTCACCAACCGCATCGCCGGGCAGGCGTTCAACGTGATCGTGCTCGATGAGTTCGAGAAGGCGCATCCGGCCATCTACTTCCGCTTCCTGCAGCTCTTCGATGAGGGCCTGCTGATCAACGGCGCTGACGAAGAGGTCAATCTGCGCAACAGCATCATCATCGTGACCTCGAACTTCGGCGCGCAGCTGGTTGAGAAGGGCCAGATCGGTTTCGCCGGACACGAGACGCCCGAGGCCCGCGAGCGGCGCGTGATCGCCGAGACCGAACGCAACTTCACGCCCGAGTTCATCAACCGCATGGACGCGGTCTGCATCTTCCATCCGCTGACGCGCGCGGTGATGGCCGACATCGCAAGGCGTGAGATCAGCGACCTCTTCGCGCGCGACGGCCTCGTGCGCCGCAACGTCGAGGTCGACATCGCCGACGCCGTCATCGAGCACGTGGTCGACATCGGCTACGACCCGCACTACGGCGCGCGCTATCTCAAGCGTCAGATCGAGAAGACCGTGGCGTACCCGCTGGCGCGCGAGCTCAACCGCCTGCCGCGCGGGACGCACGGTGGCAGCATCCGACTCTTCTTCAAGGGCGGGCGCGTCCTGGCGACCTACCTCGCGCCACAGGCGATGCCAGCCGTCGCGACAGGCACACCGCCCGGCGCGCCGACCCTGGTCGAGATGCGCGCGGCGCTGCCCGTGCTGACGGCGCGGCTCGAGGCGCTCGAGGAGACCTTCGGCCTGCCCGAGCAGGTGCTCGAGCGCGACGCCGTGCTGGCCGAGATGACCGACGTCGGCTTTTGGAACGATCCGGCCGCGGCGCGTCGTCGGCTCGATGCCTATCAGCGTGCCAGCGCCATCATCGATCAACTCACCGACCTGCGGCGCGGCCTCGATCGCCTGCAGCAGGCGCTGACGCCGGCCAGCCTCAAGGTCGACGCCGCGCTGCGCGCTTATGGCTTCCTCAACACCGAGTTGCCGCGGGTCGAATTCACGTCGTACCTCAGCGGTCCGCACGACGCCGGCGGCGCGTATCTGCGAATCACGGTCAAGTCGAAGCTCAGCGGGGCGCAACGCTGGGCGGCCGAGCTGGCGCGGATGTATCTGGGCTGGGGCAAGAGCCGTGGCCTCACCGTCAGCGTGATGGGCGAAGACCTGGCGCCGACGGGCCGTCAGATCAGCCTGACGCTGGCGTTCAGCGGCTTCGGCGTCTATGGCCTGTTGCGCGGCGAGGCCGGCGTCCATCGGCTTGTGCAGCAGGTGAAGGTCAACGGCCGCGACTCGCTGCAGCGCTTCACGGCCGATGTGGTCGTGTTGCCCGAGATCAACGATGAAGATCTGCCGACGCCAGTTGGTCTGAGCACGTCAACCAAGCCGCTCTCACGAGCCGGGTTGCTCATCGGCCGGCTGACCGGCCAGGGCAGCGCGCATCTCGAGTCGGGCGGAGGCCTGACCCTCGCCGGCGATCTGCCCGCCGACGAGCTCGCCGTCGAGGCCGCACGGCTACTGCGCATCGAACGCTGGCTGGCCGAGCATCCGCTCGACGCCGCCGAGCCGACGGCGCCCGCCGGCCTGGTGCGCACCTACAGCCGCAACACACGAGACAAAGGCGTGCAGGATCATCGCACCGGTCGACGCTCGCTCAAGATCATCCAGGTGCTCGCCGGCGACATCCAGGAGTTTTTGGACGCGGCGCTGAGGGCGAAGAGCGTTGTGGGGGGGGCGGTGGGGGGGGGGGGGGGCCCCCCGCCCCCCCGGGCGGGGGTGGGACCACCCAA
>CAYZRP010000028.1:45698-57229 GCA_964480865.1 uncultured Anaerolineales bacterium
ACGCTACCCCCCATTACGGGTTTGCGTTCGCCCCTCGCTCTACCCTTAACGTTCTTCGATGACGTACGGGAACTGATACTTCGGCATCAGCTCCATGAAGGGATCGGGGTCGAAGGCCTCGGGCGGGAGGACGCCGGCGCCTTTCCAGACGCCACGCGAGAGCAACTCCATCGCCATCACCGGCCCGATGGCGGTCTGCAGGGCCACGGCCTGGATGCCATAGCGTTTGCGCGAGTCATCGTTGTCCATCGTCTGATAGAGGAAGACCTCGCGCGGCTTGCGCTGATAGCGGCCCTTGATCAGAAGGCCGACGCAGGCCTTGCCCATCATTTTGTCGGCCAGGGTGGCGGGGTTCGGCGTCACGGCCGCGACGACGTCGCGCGGCGAGACCTCGATGTCGCCAACGCGCACCGGCAGGACGCTGTCGAGGCCGATCAGGTGCAGCATCTTCAGCACATCCATGAATTGATCGCCCAACCCGAGCTTGAAGCTGACCTTCTTCACGCCCTTGATGTGGTGCGGGAAGGTCACGAGTTCTTCATGCTCGACGTTGACGAGCTTCTGCGGCCCGATGCCGTCCGGGAAGTCGAAGACCTCGGGGTCCGAGAACGGCTCCTTGGTGAAGTGGCCTTTGCGTGATGTGTAGATCACCGGGGGATTGAGGCATTCCTCGATCGTGGTCCAGATGCTGAAGGTCGGCGCGAACGCGTAGCCGTCGATCCGCAGATCGCCGCCGTCTTTGACGTGGATCTCGTCGATGCGATCGAAGAGATGCTTCTCGGCGTAGCGCGCGAACACGCCCGACACGCCCGGGTCCATGCCCATGCCGATCAGGGCCAGCAGCCCCTTTTTCTTCCACTTGCGATGTTCCTTGAACTGCGCCTCGCCCAGGGGCCGGCCGACCTTCTTGAACGGCTCGGTCGGATGAGGCTTGGTCGGCGTCATCGCCATGTCTATGTACTGCACGCCGGCGCTCAGCGCGGCGTCCATGATGCGCGTGTTCAGGTAAGGCGTGACAGCGTTCATGATCAGGTCGACTTTGTGCTCGGCCGCCAACGCCGCAATCGCTTTCGTGTCCGACGCGTTCACAGCCGCGATCGGAAAGCGTCGCGGGTTGCCGATCTTCTTCTGCACAGCCTGGAGCCGATCCAAACGCGAATCAGCCAAAACCATTTTGTCCAACCAGAGACGGCCGCGCGCGACTTTGGCGATGCCCTCGCCGACCGCGCCTACGCCCAATAACAAGACTTTCATGACGGTTCTCCTCAAGCTCGCCGGGTCCAACAACAACAGGGCGCCACACGGGCACCGGACGCGCGTCGAGTCAGGGCCGTCAGAGGTCAGCCGTCAGGGCCACGCCGATCAGCAGGCGGTGCAGCCAGGTCGGACGTAATGAGGGGGGAAAGCTGTATGCGTGCAGAACCTGCCAGTCGGGCCAGCCAGGTCGTGGGGTAGAGGGTCGCGGAAAGAGCCGCATGCAGGATCGGCTTGGCCGATCGCGTTCAGGCTATCACAGGTGCCGGGGGGTTGTCAAAGGAAGAAGCCGCCAAGGGCGCGCCGAAGGACGAAGAACGAACGACGAAGGTTGAATGGCCATTCAACTTTCGTCGTTCGTCCTTCGTCCTTCGTCTGCCATAAGAATCAATGCTGTCGATCGAGATCGGCCTGCAATTCGGCCAGGGTGGCGGAATCGCGTGAAAGGTTGCGATGGCGCAGGACGAGGCTGCCCACGTAAAGTCCGAGCAGGCCAAGGTAAGCGGCGAAGGCCAGCACCATGTAGTAGGTCGTATCTGGGGGCATGCTGGCTCCTTATTTGGTCGCCGCGACGGATGAGGGCGCCACGGAAGGCAGATCTGCTTCGGACTGCATCGCGCGGGCCTTCTGAGCCTCGACCTTGTCTTGCAGCTTCAGCAGTTGATAGCGGTTGGCCACCAGCGTGATGTACATCAGCGCGCTCAGCACCTGGATCATCACGACCAGCACGGCCATGATCGGGGCCATGTCGAAACCGCCCTGCGACGTGGGCGTCGGCGTGCCGATCACGGCCGGGTGGATCGACTGCCACAGCCGGATCGACAGGAAGGTCAGTGGAACCGAGATGAAGCCGACGACGCCATAGACGGCCGAGAAGCGCGCCCGGCGGGCCGGATCCTCGATCGCGCCGCGCAAGAACAGGAACGCGATATAGATCAGGATCGTGATGGTATAGGTCGTCAGCCGCACGTCCCAGGTCCACCACGTGTTCCAGGCCGGCCGCGCCCAGATCGAACCGGTCGCCGTCGCGATGATCGACAGCAGCAGGCCGACCTCGGCCGACGCAGCACCGAGCCGGTCCCACTTGGCATTAGGGCGGACCAGGTAGATGATGCCGGCCACGAACGTGACGAAGAAGCCGACCATGCCGACCCAGGCGGCTCCGAGGTGGAAATAGAAGATCTTCTGAACAGCACCCATGCTGGCTTCGATCGGCGCGAAGAACCAGACGAGCACAAGGCTGGCCGCCATCAGCACGGCTGTGACGATGTTGAGCGCATTTAGCGTTCTGGCTGACATACCTGCCTCCCTGGGCCGACAGCGCCTGCAGCCGGCCCAATACTCAAACCTACCAACGTCGATGAAGTCGATCCGAGATTTTGATTGTACAACGCCAATCCAAGCGTTTTCTGAGGATTTACTCGCTGACGATGGCCTCAAATACCATGACGGCCACGGCCAGGAAGATGACGTCGTAGACGAGCAGCAGGCTGTACCAGATCGACAGGTCGCCCCAGGCCGACCCGGCCAGCGCGCCGCTCGAACTCTGGACGCCGGCCATCAACACGGGTACCGACACAGGCAGGAGCAGGATCGGCAGGAGCACATCGCGCGCACGGGTCTGCGCGCTGACGGCCGAGAGCAGCGTTCCCACGCCGGTGTAGCCCAGCGTGCCAAGCAGAAGCGAGAGGATGACGAGCGGCTGCGCGAGGTTGAAGTTGTATAGGATCGTCAGCACCGGCACCGTGACGACCTGCACCGACAGGATCAGGATCCAACTGCTCAAGAACTTGCCAAAGAACAGGGCGCTGCGATCGCTCGGCGCCAGCAGCAGGCCCTCGAGAGTGCCCCGATCCTGCTCACGGCCCAGACCGCGGTTGAGCCCGAGCGTTCCGGAGAACAGCGCCGTGGCCCAGAGGACGCCCGCCGCCGTGCTCTCGCGCGCGCCGCGGTTGAGCTCGAGCGCGATGCTGAACACAAGCACCATCAGCAGCGAGAACACCACCATGGCGCTGAAGGTCTCGCGTGAACGCAGCTCGGCGGCCAGGTCCTTCCAGAGGATGGCGCCCACGACCTTGAGATAGCGCTTCATGCGACGGCCTCCGCGTAGCGGGCCGCGAAGGCCTCGGGTGTGAAGTCACGGGACACGCTGGCCAACTGCACGCGACCACGCGCCAGCACCACCACCCGGTCTGACAGGGCCAGGCCGTGGGCGAGGTCGTGCGACGTGATCACCACAGCAGCGCCGCCGCTCGCCTCTTCGCGCAGCACGGCGTCGAGCAGACGCGTGCCGGCCGGGTCGAGCCCCGTGTAGGGCTCGTCGAGCAGCAGCACCTGCGGCCGATGCAACAGGGCGCGCGCCAACGCCAGTCGCTGCTGCATGCCGCGCGAGAACACGCGCACCGGATCGCGACGTCGTCGGGTCAGGCCGACGCGTTCGAGCAGTTCGGCGATGCGCTTCTCTGGAGCTTCGAGATCATAGAGCCGGGCATAAAAGCGCAGGTTCTCGTCAGCGCTGAGTTCGCTGTACAGCAGCGTCGCGTGCAACACGGCGCCGATGACGCCGCGCGCGGGCTCGGATTGGCCGGGAAGAGCATAGCCTGCCACTGAGACCTGACCGCCGTCCGGGCGGACCAGAGTGGCCAGGATGCGCATGAACGTGCTCTTGCCCGTGCCGTTCGGTCCGAAGATGGCCGTCAGCGACCCGGCCTCAGCGTTGAAGTCGATGCCGCGCAGCACGGGCCGCAGCCCGTATGAACGCGTGAGCCCTGCGACAGCGATCACGAGCCAATCCTTCCAGCGGTGCGATGGCCAACCGCCAGGCTTTGTTCTTTGGAACTGTGGAGAGTGTTGAGGATCATGCCCGTGTTCATCTGGCGGACTTGTGATGCGCGTGATGGCTTCGGCAATCTGGCCCGTGGCGCGAGTCATCCAGCGTGGTGAGGTCCATCCTCACAAATCGCTGGAACAGGGCCGTATTCTACCTGAGGACGTCCGGTAGGCGACGAACGCGGCGGCGCGCCGGTCACATGTGTGAGTCAGCCAGGGAGACCGGCGCCGGTTATTGCAGATCGCACAGAGGGGGGAGATGCCTACTCGATGGCGTGAAGGGCGCACGTGGCCGGATGTTGCGGCGCTTCATCAGTACGTCACCACGATCGCAGGTATGCTCCGTGAAAGTTGCGGATGTCCGTGAACCCATCTGCTCATTCCGCGAAAACCGCGGCACGTCTACCTGAATTCGCCTGCCGAGGGCGATCAGGGCTGTGGGGCTGCCGGCGTGAACGACGCCTCCTCGTAGCGCGTCGGACATTTGAGGAGCAGTTCATCGGCGTAGAACACGCCGTCTTCGCCAAGCTTGCCGGTGACGATTGCCTGAGCCCGATCCTGCAACAGATCCGGCTTGGGCCCGATGTAGACGACCCGGACGCGTGGCGAGTCGGGATCGAGCGCTGCAGCATCCAGCACGGCCGCGAGCCCGCCCAGTGCGTCGATCTCGGCAGCATCGACCGGCATGTTGGACATCGTGAACGTGATGGTCAGCGTTTCGGGGTCGATCGTGATGGTGTCGCCCAGGACGGCGCCGCTGACACGCAGACTGTGGCCGGTCAATTCGGCGCTGCGTTGTTGCATCTCCGCGACCGACAGAAAGCGCTGCCCGGTCGTCTGGATCGTCGTCGCTACCAGGAACACAATCGCGACGATGATGGCGCCGCCTCCGAGCAAGAACTTGAGGCGCCCGTTGGCGGCGGATGAGGCAGCGCGGGTCGAGGGATACGTCGTTGAGGTCGTCATGGGCCTTTCCTGTTTCCCGGTTGGTCCCCAAAATCTATCGTGATCTGCGCCGGCTGACTTCGGTCGAAAGGCGGAGGGAGCACAGGCACGACCCTCAGGGTGTCTTGCCGCGGATGGCGCAGGTTTTTGCTGATCGGCCGGGCACCCGGGAGCCGCTCCGGCCTGATGTGTCGCCTCCAGCGAACTGGTCTGTATGATCCACGTCATCTGCGGCAATGACCTTCCACTGAACTCGGCTGTGCATACGGTGGACAGGGCAATCGCACTAGAAATGCCTGATCTGATTCTTCCGAGAGAACGAGGGGGTGACATGGGCCGGGACTTTGCCCCGGCCCATGTCCCCCCCTCGTTCTCTCGGTACTTTTTCGACTGGGGCGATGAAGCCAAGTCCTCATGCGATTGCCCTGATACGGTGGAGACAGGCCGTTCGACGAAGTCGTGGACGTGGTAGCCTTGGGGGTCACGCGAAGGAGCGTCCCATGAACGTGCACGCCATGCTGAAACTTGCACACAAGCGCATCCATGACGTTGTCGACCCGTTGGAAGAGGCAGAGTGGGACTTGCCTGAGGTCTGCGGCGTCTGGTCCACCAAACAGGTCGTTGCGCATCTCACGGGTTGGGCCCTCTTCTTCGAGGAGTTCCTTTCACCCCATGCAGGTCTGGAGGGAACCACCACATACCTCGACGACTTCCGCCAACTTGGCGAAGATGGCTTCAACGCCAAACATGGCACTCCGGCCGCAGATCAATCTGTTGCCCAGATCTGTTCGGCCTATGACGACGTCTGGTCCAGGCTCCTGACACTGGCGACCCAGGTGTCCGCCGAGCGCTGGCGCCAGACCGGCACGCTGTCGTGGGATCCGGAAGGCTCGCTCGAGGACTTTGCGGTCTATGCTTACTACGGTCATCACATCGAGCATGCCGCTCAGATGGTGGAGTTCCACAATCGCCGCCATCGACTGCCACAGTGATCGAATTCAATCAGGCATCTTCGAAGCCCCTTCATGACATCCAGCGAACCCACATCTCCTCAGCCTGGCTCGCCGACTGCCTGGGATCTCTTCCGCACGCCGACGAGCCGTGAAACGTCGGGCAAGACCACTCAGATCCTGGCCACGGCCGTGCCCGTGAAAGTGCCACATCGGCAGGTGCTGCACTGGCCGTCCAACGGGCATGATCCCGAGATCGCGCTTCAGGCTTACGTCTGGCCTGGGCCAGGCGAGCAGAGCCCGACGGTGCTGCTGATCCACGGCTGGGAGTGGCAGGCCGGGCGCTGGGAGGCCTTCATCGGGCCGTTGCGCGCGGCGGGTTGGCGTGTGGCCGCTTACGATGCTCCGGCGCATGGGCGTTCGGAAGGCACGATGTCGACGCTGCTCGACTACGCCGCGTCGATCCGTTCGGTAGCCGAAGCTGTCGGTGGCGTGCGCGCGCTGATCGGTCACAGCTTCGGTGGAATGGCGGCGCTCTGGTTGCTGTCGGAGGGCCATGGAGTGGCGCGGCCGTTGCTCGGAGTCGAGCGCGTCGTCAGCCTATCGGCAGCGACAGACGTCGAGTTCCTGTTGCGGAGTTCCACGAGATTCCCCGCTGCAGATGAGGATACCCGGCAGCGTTTCCGAGAGGAGTTCCGCCAAAACATCGGCGCCCTGCCGGCAGACTTCAATGCGGCTGTCGCGGGTGCCCGCCTCTCACAGCCCGCTCTGATCGCCCACGATCAACGCGATCTTGTGGTGCCTTATGAGCATGCACAGGCCTATGTTGCCGCTCTGCCACGCGCCGAGCTCCTGACCACGAGCGGACTGGGCCACAGGTTCATCCTGCGCGATGCGGCCGTTGTGCAGCGCGCAGTTGACTTCCTCGCGCCAGCCCAACAGGCGAACTCGAACGGCCTCCTCGCAAACGCCTGATCGTTTCGCGAAGAGGCCGTTCGAATCAGGACCGGCGCTTGAGGGCGGCGTGCGCCGCGATCACTCGATCCTCAGATCATCGAAACGATGTTGCTCGGGCACAGAGGGCAAATACGACCACAGGCCGACCTGCCCGTTGCTGACCGTGGTGTCCGTCGCGGCAATGCGCTGTGTGCCGTTGACGTCGACGCTCAGGTTGGAGCCGTTGGCTCTGAACGTGAGGATGACGATCTGGCCCGGCGTGTATCCCGGGATCGTGTAGGTGCTGCCCAGGAGGTGCCAATCGCTGATCCGCCACAGGACAACGGTTCCGGTGCTTTGCAATTCGGCCAGATAGCCAATCCGCGGGACGCCGCCTGAGAAACCGCCCAGGCGTGCGCCAAGGCCGACCGTTCCTGACCCTCCCATGATCTGAAGGTGGGCGGAGGTCGTGACGTTTGTGTACACCCCGGTGTATGTGGCCACCAGGTCCTCGCCGACGCCGGCATTGCGGAGCGTCTGGCCGACAATGGCGAAATCGCCGCTTCGCTCGAGCCAGTTCGCCCCGAGAGCGGTGCTGTCGGCGCGATTGAAGTCATCGCCGACGAAGGACGATGTCGGTGTTGGGCTCGCGGTCGACGTGGCTGTCGCGCTGGGGCTCGCTGTGCGTGTCGCGGATGCCGTGGCTGATGGAGTGGCGCTCACAACGACGGTCGCCGTTGACGTCGCCGTGGCGGTGTGCGAGGCCGTTGGGCTCGGCGATGACGTCAGGGTGGCTGTCGCAGTCGGCGTCGGGCTCGGCGATGCTGACAGGGTGTCTGTAGGCGTCGAGGTTGGGTTGACTGTCGCCGTGGCGGTGTGTGAGGCCGTTGGGCTCGGCGATGACGTCAGGGTGGCTGTCGCAGTCGGCGTCGGGCTGGGCAATGCCGTCAGGGTAACCGTAGGCGTCGAGGTTGGGTTGACTGTCGCCGTGGCGGTGTGCGTGGCCGTCGGGCTGGGCGACGCCGTCAGGGTAACCGTCGCCGTGGCAGTGTGAGTGGCTGCCGGGCTGGGCACTGTCGTCTGAGTAGCCGTGTGAGTTGGGCTGGGGCTGAACGACGGTGTTGCGGTTGCAGTGGCGGTGGCTGTCAGCGAGGGAACTGGGCTGGCGGTCTGGGTCGCCGTCGCGGTGAATGTTGGGCTGGGCGTGATGGTCGAGGTCGGGGCAGTGATGGGCGTGGCCGTCAAGGTCGTCGTCATCGTCGCGATGGGCGTCGATGTAGGTGTCAAAGTCGCTACGACCACAGGCGTGGCGGTGGGAGCGCTCAGATCCTGGACGACGAAGTCGTCGAATCGGTGCTGATCAACCGCCGACGGTGCGTAGGACCACAGGCCGACCTGACCGGTGGTGAACTGGCTATCCGTGGCTGTGATCCGGGTCGTGCCGTTGACATCCACGTTCAATGTTGAACCCGCACCACGAAGCGCGAGGACAACCGCCTGGCCCGGGACGTAAGCGGGAATCGAGTAAGTGCCGAGGATGGCCCATGTGTCAATGCGCCAGAGCACGACCAGCCCGGAGCTTTGGAGCTCGGCGATGTAGCCCGTCGCAGGCACACCGCCCGCAAATCCACCCAGGCGGATTCCAATCGAGGCTGTTCCGCTTCCACCCATGATCTGCGTCCGAGCAGACGAAAGGACCGATGCATAGGCCCCGCCGTTCCAGGTGGCGACATGGTCCGTGGCAGTTGTTGCGTTGCTCATGGCTTGAGACGAAAGCCGCCAATCCCCTCCACGCTCGGTCCAGTTGACGCCGAGATTGGTGGAATCAGCGCGATCAAAGTCGTCGTTGATCACCGATGAAGGAGTCGCGGTCAATGATGGTGTCGCCGTGGTCGTCGGCGTTAGGCTCGGCCCCGGTGTGGGCGTCGCGGGCGGCGTCAGGGTTGCCGTCGCGGTGCTGGACGGGGTCGCGCTGACGGCCGGGGTGTCCGTCGGCGTGCTTGTCGGCCCTGCGATCACTGACAGATCGACGCTTCCGTATTCAAGCGTCTCGATCGTGTCGTACGTTTGGATGCTCAATGACGAGAGCACGGCGGGCGGATTGGCCAGGGCAAAGGTCACGGTCTTTGGGCCAGTCGTTTGAGGCGACGCCAGACGGATGACCAGGGCGCCTCGCGTGACGTTCGCCGCCGGCGCGTCGTTGATGGCCGACGCCTCAGCGCTGAGGCTCGCGCCGCCGCTGAAGCCACTTACGCCGATCGGCGTCACCTCGCCAAACGGGATCGAGGCCGGGAGCGTCAGCAGGATGCTTCCACCCGCGGGGATGCTGGCATTTGTCGTGAATGAGAGGGTGAACTCATTGCCAGATCGGGCGACGTGTACGGCACTGAGCGGGCTTCCCGGGGTCAGCCTGGCCAAGCCAAACCGGATGGCTTGTGGATTCGTTGAAACCGTGTACCACATCGAATAACTGTTGCCGTCTTTGACGATCGTGTGGCTCCAGACATCGTCAGGGTCCAGGGTGCCGGGATCATTGGCGCCGGTGAAAACGGGCACACTCGGTGTCGGACGCTGCCAGACGATGCCGTCCAACGAAACGACGTGGCCGATCCGAAAGCGATTGCCGAAGTCTTTGGCCTCATACCACATTCGATACAAGGCGCCTTCTTTATTGACCTGGGCAATGCCAACGGACGACGAGTCAAACTCGGAGGCCGACCCATTAGCGAGCACTGCGTTGTTCCCGGCGTTCCCAGGCACGCGTGTCCAGTTCACGCCGTCCGGCGACACTGCATACCCGATGCGAAACTTGTATCCACCGGTCGTGATCGCGCCTTCGTACCACATGCGATAGCACGTCTGCCCCTCTGCGATGCCAACGCAAGGCGACTGCGTCGTTACAACGTCCTTGATCACAAAGGGAACGTAGGACTCGTGCTGGTCAAAGGACCCGGCCTCTTCTGAGGCTCTGAGCAACGCACCGCCTGCCAATGGCCCGACGACCCGTGTCCAGTTGATTCCGTCCGGTGACGTCGCCAGGCCGATCCCCTCTGTCATCGAAGTGCCGAGCGCCGACCCATACCCGCTGTACCACATCTTGAACAGGTCGCCGTCTCGCATCACGCTGAAGTACGTGACTCCGGAGCTGTCGAAGCGGCCGGTTGGCCCGGCTTCAAAGACACTGCCGCCGGTCCCGGAACCGACCACGCGGGTCCAGGTTACACCGTCGGGGGAGACAGCCAGACCGATCCGCGACACGCCAGATGCGTTGGTGCCGACATACCAGAGGCGGTAACAGGTCGTGCCGTCAGGAATACCGGGGCAGGGTGCCGTCGGGCTGGCGACCCCCTTCAGCACAGCCGGACCGAAGATCCGCTGTGTGTCAAACGACGTCCCGGTTCCACCACATCCGCTTCCGCCAAGTCCGAACACAGCGCCTTCTTCACCGGGCGCGCACGATCCTGGAACATGAACCCAGGTTTGTCGATTCGCCGGCACTGACTGTTTCGGAGGAGCGGCGTATGCCATCACCTGTGGAAGCCAGATGCCGGCGCTCAACGCCACCAAGAGGGAGTTGAGCTTGAGCCGGAAAGCGCGTATACGCATACAGGGTCCTCCACGTTGGGTGCGGGGGCATCCCGCTTTCGGGTGCGGTGACTCGCCCGTCTGGTTCGCGTTCAGCGAGCGGTTCTCCGCTGGCAGGGGATCGGAAAACCACTCGACCGCATGTGCGCGGACGTGAGTGTCTGTCTGAGGATCGAATTCAGAACGTCGACCGTGATCGCTGATCCAGGGTCTGCGGTCCCGTGTCGCGGGCGCAGGACTTTCAGTATAGGTTCCCTCACCCGAGCAACAACCTGACAATGGTCATATCAGATCTTATTTATCGCGTATGAGCTATGCACGTAAATTGTGGGTAAATTGCCGGCGAGGGCGAGTTTATTGTTGGGTTGAGTCAGCTTTGCATCGCGGCCAGGGCGGGAGGTATGTGCCGGGTTAGAGCGGGCTCGTCGTTGCCTTCGGCCGATACTGAAGTGCCTCAGCGAGATGCGCGGCGGCGATCCCATCGGCGTCGGCCAGGTCCGCAATGGTGCGCGCGAGCTTGAGGACTCGATGGAAGCCACGTGCCGAAAGGCCAAGCCGGCTCATGGCTGCTTTCATCACAGCCGAGCCGGCATCGTCGAGGCGGGCGTGCTGACGGATCTCGCTGGGACGCATGTCGGCGTTGCACAGGCACGGCCCTTCGACGAACCGACGGTGTTGGCGCTCGCGCGCGGCCTCGACGCGCTCGCGGATCACGGCCGATGGTTCGGAGGTGCGGGCGTCGGCAAGCTTCTCGTAAGCCACGCGTGGCACGTCGATGTGGATGTCGATGCGGTCGAGCAACGGGCCAGACAGCCGCTTCTGATATTTGGCAACGACGCCTGGCGAACACGTACACTCGTGGCCCGGGTCATTGGCATAACCGCATGGGCAGGGGTTCATGCTGGCCACGAGCATGAAATTGGCCGGAAAGGTCAGCGTGCCCTTGGCGCGCGAGATCGTCACCACATGATCTTCGAGCGGCTGACGCAGCACCTCGAGCGTGCGCTGCGCAAACTCGGGCAGCTCGTCGAG
>CAYZRP010000029.1:0-27675 GCA_964480865.1 uncultured Anaerolineales bacterium
GCCTGTGCGGCCAAAAACCGGTTGACGTCCAGGAGGTCCTCGAAGCGGGCTTCGAGCGTGGCCCGATCCCACTCCCACCAGGCGCTGGCCAGGAGCCGCTCGATCACGTCGTCCGAGAAGCGCTTGCGGATCGGGCGCGCCGGCACGCCGACGACGATCTCGTAGGGCGCCACATCATGAGTGACAACGGCCCCCGAGCCCACGACGGCGCCGGTGCCGATCTTCACGCCGGGCATGATCACGGCCGCATGGCCGATCCAGACGTCGTGACCGATCTCGCAGCGATGCGCGCGACGCCACTCGAAGAACGCCAGATCATCAGTCTCCCCCAGGCCGTACTGCACACGTCGATAGGTCATGTGATGCTGAGTGACTCGATCCATCGGGTGGTTGCCCGGGTTGATGCGGACATGGGATGCGATAGAGCAGTAACGGCCGACGGTGGCGTAGATGATCGACACATCGCCGGCTGCGTAGCTGTACTCACCGAAGCTCGACTCGATGATGTGGCAGTTGGCCCCGACGTCGGCCCAGGAGCCGACAAAGCTGTCACGTACGAGGGCCGTCGAGTGAAGGTTTGGGCGTTCGCTCAGGTGGCGCGGCGCCCGCGGGGCGTCGGCGGATGCCGGCGGGAACTGGGTGATGAATTCAAGCATGGACGGGATCCCGATCCAGAGAGTTCGCATGGCCGTTGGTGGCCAGTGAAGGGCCGTCGGAGTCGATCCGCGGCATGAGACCGTCATTCAGCTCGGCCATGTGGCGATCCCAGAAGATGGGCGTGCCGTGGCGGAACGTCGCACGAACGCGCGCCCGCCGACCTGGAGTTGTCTCCACCAATACGAGGTCGGCCAGCCGCCCGACTTCGAGCGCGCCGCGATCGCTCAGTCCGACGCCGTCCGCCGGATTGAGCGTGACGAGTTTCACAGCCTCGGGCAAAGACAGCAGGCCGCGCTCGGCAACGGCCAGCGCCGCGTGCAGCATCGCCGCCGGGAAGTAATCGCTGGCCAGGGTGTCGACCACGCCGGCCTCGATCCCCTCGAGGGCACTTAAGTTTCCGGAGTGCGACGCGCCGCGCAGAGCATTCGGGGCGCCCATGACCACGTGCATGCCACGTTTGCGAGCGGCCTCAGCAGCCTCGAGCGACACCGGAAACTCGCTGATAGTAGAGCCGAGGCCAGCCATCAGGGCGACCTTCTCTTCTGTGTCATCGTCGTGCGACGCCAGGATCACGTGACGTTCGCGCGCGATCCGGGCAACGTCGTTGACGGCCTGCCAGCCGACGGGCTTCGTGCGCTCGACGATGCGCTGACGCATGTCTTCGTCGGTCAGATGCAGGCCCTCCTTCTCTTGGTGCCACTCCCGCATCGTGCGGATGTACTTCTCGATGTCACGGTACTGGCCCTGTCCGGGTGTGTGGTCCGTGAGTGAGACGAGATGAACCTCATCAGCTTCGAGCATGGCGGTGAGGTATTCCCCCGCTTGCGGCACCGTGATCTCAAAGCGGACGTGCACCAGGAAGTCGGTGAGCAGGCTCGGGCGCAGGTCGTGGATGGCCGAGATCATGGCCTGCGCCGCTTCGGAGGACCTCAGCCGGGTGACGGTGCCAGGCCAATCGAGCGAGATCGCGGCGAAGGCCGTGGTGATGCCGGTCGCCGCCAGGCGCTTGTCCAGCTCGTGCACGACAAGGTCGACCGGGAAACGCACCTTGGGCCGCGGCTCCATATCGCGTTCGAGCATGTCACCATGCACGTCGATCAGACCCGGCAGGATCATCAGGCCGCCGGCATGGATTGCGGCGCCGGGCGCGTCACCCTCGCGAATTTCGACAATGCGTCCGCCCTCAAGGCGCAACGCCCCGTGCTCGATCACTTGATCCGGCAACACAAGCCGGGCATCAGTCACCCACATGAGCGTATTCCTCTCCGTTGCGATGCATCACGCTGCGTGCCGCCTCGAGCGACACGACGTCGTCGACCAGATGGTTGACATGTTCGGGTTGGTGAAACACGCCGAGCATGGCGACGCCCTTTTTCTTGAGGTCCGCCAGTCGACGCACCAGAGCCTCGCGGGCCCGCTTGTCAAGCGAAGCCGTTGGCTCGTCGAGCAAGAGCAGCCGCCGCGGCGCGATCAGGGCTCGCGCCAGATTGACCTTCTGTTGCTCGCCGCCCGAGAAGGTCGTGGGGTAGGCCGGGCGGATATCGGCTTTGAGGCCGAAGTCGTCCAACCAGTGCTGGGCCTCGACCTGCGCTTCGTCCCAGGTTCGGCCAAGTTGGAGAAGCGGTTCCGCGACAAGCTCGATCGCACTGACCCGCGGCCGCGGCCTCAAGAACTGAGTGACGAAGCCGATCTCCTCGCGTCGCAGGTACGCCATGTCGACGTCGGCGGCGCGGGCCAGATCGATCGGCCCCGACCGCGTCTGGTAGATGGCCTTGCCGGCAGAGCTCCGGTACGTGCGGTACAGGCAGCGCAGCAACGTCGACTTGCCCATGCCGTTGGCGCCCGTGACCAGCAGGAACTGTCCCGGATCCAGATGGAACGACAGGTATTCGAACACGACGATGCGCCGGCCGAGCTGGTGCACGTTGAACGTTTTGGCCAGATCGTGAACCTCAAGCAGGGATGTCATGGGCAATCTCGGGCTCTTCGAGGCGTCGGGCGCCGCGCTTGATCAGGGCGGCGAGTTCGCGAGGCAACCCGGCCGCCTCGATCGCGCCGGTCGCCGCATCCACGTTGTAGTCAACCCGGCGCAGTTCGGCGCGCCGGGTCTGGGTATCGAGCACCGCGTAGGACGCGCGCACATCACCGTCCAAGGCGCGTCCGACGGCGCCGGGGTTGACGCAGAGCACGTCGCCAAGGTGGGCGACGTAAGCGTGATGGATATGGCCGAGCACGAGCAGGCTCGCCTGTGTCGACCGCGCGATGTCGCGTTGGCGGTCAGCGGCATCAGGCAGGATGGCCTCGTCGAGATATTCCGGTCCGGCATGGAGCATCACAAGGCGCAGGCCGTCATAGGTCGCGTGATACGTCCACGGCAAGCCGCGCAGATAGCGTCGGTGAGCCGGATGCAGCACCGCGCGCGTCCATTCCATGGCGCGCTGCTTGATTGCTTCAGTGCCCGGGTTGGACGGCTTGCGCGAGATCGGCAGGCTCCAGCCCGCCGCGGCATCGTAGTTGCCAAGGACGCAGGGGATGCCTCGCCGGCGCATCAGCGTCAGGACTTCATTCGGTCGCGCTCCGTAACACACAAGATCACCGGCGCACAGGATCAGGTCCACGCCTTCGCGATCCAGAGCCGCGAGCACGGCTTCCGTTGCAGGCAGGTTGGCGTGCAGGTCGGAGATCAGGCCGATGCGCATGGCAGCCCCTCCCGGGTTGCTCGAGCGGGCTTCATAGCTTGGCGTGCACCAGTTGTTGGGTGTACGCGTCCTGCGGATCGTCGAGGACCTGATCGGCAAGGCCTGTCTCGACGACGCGCCCGCGGCGCATCACGATGACACGGTCCGCGAGGGTCCTGATCACCCCCAGGTCGTGCGAGACGATCACGGTGGTGATGTGAATGTCACGCTGCAGACGCTTGAGCGTATCAAGCACGCGCGCCTGCACCGAAACGTCGAGGCCGCTCGTCGGCTCATCGAGGAGTAACAGGGCGGGGCGCAGCGCGATGGCCTTTGCGAGCTGCACGCGCTGCTGCATGCCGCCTGAGAGGTGCTTCGGCAGGTCGTCGATACGTTCGAGCGGAAACTCCGAGGCGTTGAGGGCATCGCGCGCTTCGCCGCGCAATCTGTAGAACTGTCGCTCGCCGGCCATGATCAGTCGGTCAGCGACGTTGCCGCCGCTGGTCGTGCTCATCCGTAGCCCCAGATGCGGGTGCTGGTAGACGATGCCGATGTGGTGGATGCGCAGCTGGCGTCTCTGGAAGCGGTCGAGGTCGAACAAGTTCCGCCCGACGAATCCATTGACACCCAGTGTGTAGCGACCGCCATCGGCCGGCTCTTCAAGGTTCAGTAGACGCAATAACGTCGACTTGCCGGAACCTGACTCGCCGACGATGCCAAGCACCTCGCCGGGAAAAACCTCCAGATCGACGTCGTTGAGGGCAGCAATGGCGCCATACCGACGTTGCAGGCCGTGGGCCTTGAGCAAGGGCTCGACTTTGACCAGGCGCGGCGGATCGAGCGCCAGATCGAGCGAGTCAGGACTTGAGAAAGCCATCATGGTAGAAGTCCCCGTGGTCGTTGTAGTACGTCGCGCCGATGGTCACCGTCTCACCGCGCCCGTGACGGACGAGCTTGTCTTGATAGCCGGTATCCGAGAGCGAGAACGTCGAACTCCCGTCGGCCTGGGCAATCTCGTCCATGAACTTGTGCGTCGTGCCGGTCAGGCGGTCGCGCCGACCGTGCTGGCTCTCGACCTTGAAGAACACATCCTCGAACTCGAGCGGCCGGACGTCTGTGTAGGGCGGGACGGCATACAGGCGCTTCTCGCGGCCGGCGGAGAGCAGGGTCAGGTGCGCGGCTTGATGCAGCTTCGGGTTGTCCCAGCGCGGGATCGGGCTCGGGCTCATCACGTACCGGTTGTGAACCAGGACGGGATAGCTGGCCCCACCGGTGAACTCGCCGTACCGAACGATCTGTTCGTAAAGGTTGAGCCACATGACGGCGTAGTCGGCGTCGGCGTGCATCTCGCGCGCGATCGTCATGCTCGGCGTCGCGCGACGCAACGGCTCCGGGTCCGGCACCTGCAGCACGAGGATCTGACCTTCGGTCAGGATCTCTTCAGGGACGCGGTGGCGGCTCTGGATCACGGTGGCCGCCAGGGTGTCGCTGGTCGTGGCCACGCCGGACATGCGCGCGATGAAGCGGCGGAGATTGGCGGCGTTGACGCTCTGATCATCGCCCTGATCGATCACCTTGATCGTGTCCTGCGGGCCCACCAGGCTGAGCGTGACCTGTAACCCGCCGGTGCCCCAGCCGCGAGCGATCGGGAGTTCGCGGCTGGCATATGGCACCTGGTAGCCCGGGATCGCGATCGCCTTCAGCAAGCGCCGCCGCAGCTCACGCTTGGCAAAGGAGTCTAGGAAGGCGTAGCTGTAGTCCTGCGCCGGGGCGCTCAAATCGTTTAGCGTCGTCATGCCAGCGCCTCCTCGGTGTCGGCGACCGCTGAGTCATCTATGGCCGGTTGATCCGCGCTGTCACGCTTGAGCAGCACCCGCCGCAGCGCATCGAGCCCGCTGTTGAAGGTGACGTAGTGCGGCAGCTTGTAGTGGATGCAGAAGCCCGACGACTCCACGGCCTCGGTGTGGTAGAGCACGAATTCCTCGGTGTGCGCCGGATGGGCATCCGCCTTGTCCATCTCCATATCGAGCATGGCGCCCGTGATGGTCTTGACCTCGTTCCAGCCCAGCGTCGCGGTGAACCCGAGCTCGAGGTGATCGGCCAAGTTGTTGACGACCTCGCAGGCGCTGATCCGCGCTCGACCCAGGCTGAAGACCGTGCCCGTCACGGGGTGGCGCAGCCTGACGTCGGCATACGCCAGACGGACTTCGTTGACCGTTGGGTGGATCAGGCCGAAGCCGCGCATCGAGGCGTATCCGAGCGCCAGAAGGCCGCCCGTGTCGGCCCGCGCCAGCGACTGAAGCCGGTGAGCGCGCGGGGCCGGGAAGGCGATCGGGTCGCGCGTGACGTCGGGCAACTCCGTTGGCGACGACACTTCGTCTTGCACGGGTGTGGGCGCGAGCAGACCATTCAGCCGATGCCAGTCCGCGACCGACGGATAACCGCGTGTCGCGGGGTCTTCCGCCTGAGCCGGTGCTTCGGGGATGACGTTTGTCGTGAGCGCCTCGGTGCGCAGGATCCGGTGGCTGTAGTCGAGAGTTGGGCCCAATACCTGGCCACCGGGGATGTCCTTGAACGCGGCCGAGATGCGTCGCGCGACGAGCAGATCGTCGTCGGTCAGCATCTCGGCGTACGCCAGGCGAGGCACCGTCGAGCGATACGCCCGCAGGAGCAGGATGGCCTCGTAAAGATCACCGCCCGTCTGGGCGATCGCAAGCGCGGCCAGATCCGGCGCGTAGAGCGAGCCTTCGGCCATGACGCGGTCGACCAGATAGGGCAGGGTCGTCTCGATGCGCTTGATGAACTCAGGCGAGAGCGAGCCGTTGAGCGCGCGGTACAGGATCTCGGCGTTTTGGATGGCTTCTTCGCCGCCCCGGGCTGCGACGTACATCAGGCCACCTCCACGCGTGTCGTGCGCGGCAACCCGATGACTTCATCGCCGGAGACGAGGAACACGTCCCAACCCAGCGGGTAGGCGCAGGCACTGGCACGCAGCATCCAGAAGTCATCGGGGATGCCCGAGACGTCGATGTCGACCACGTCCGGGATTCCAGGGCCAGTCAAATGCAGGAGCACGCCAAGTTCGAAGCGGCAGCCCAACACCAGCGTAGCGGACCGGTCCGGGTACAGGTACGTGCCCACCGGGGCTTCGCGCAGTTCGATGAGTTCGAAGGGCTGCAGCGTCGGATAGAACTGATAGTGGGCCTCGGCCACTGCCAGCCGTCGTCCGCCCAGCGGGCCAAAGAGGGCATCCAGCTCGCGGTCGTTGGTGGTGTAGCTCGACTCGAGATCCACGAGGCTGTCGGCGATGGCATAGAAAGCCTGGGGGCCATCGGCGGGCAGCCGTTGTCGGCGCCCGGGGTAGGCGAGAGCGGCGGCCAGGGCCCGGAAGGTCGTCTGGGCGCGCGACTCGCGCAAGGTCATCACAGGGTGCATCAGAAGGTCTCCAGGGTGATGCGGGTCGCCTCGACCTGCTTGAGCAATCGTTCGTCTGCATCGGCCTGGATCTGCGCCTGCTCGGTCGCGAAGGCCTCGATGCGGGCTACGGCAATCCCGGTGCGCCAGGCGGCATCAAGGACGGCGATCCCAAGGGCCTGCTCGAGGTCACGGCCCAGGCAGGCGCCGTAGCCGTCAACCTCGCCGCCGATGCGAACATGGGCTTCGGCCATCAGCACTTCGCCAAGGAAGAAGTCGGTGCCCTTGACGGGATCGCGCATGGGCCACATGGTGAGACCGACCCGGTTTTCGAGGACCTCAATGCGCCGGATGTCCAGTAACACCTGATCCGCGAACGACTTGAGGGCATCCGCGGGCGTCTGAGTCAGCGCAGATAACAGCGTGGAATGATCCATGTCTTTGCCTACGCGGAAGGGATGCGCGCCAAAGACAATCGGCGCGCATCCCTTCCGCTGAATAGCTCTCGTTACTTCATCGCCTTGAGGTCGAGGTTCAACAGCTTGGCGATGTCGCGGAGCGGGTTGTAGAAGGATTCAGGTTGACGAGGCCCATCTGCTCGGTCGGGTCTTCGTACCAGGCCTTGAGCGCCGCCACGAGCTCGGCGTTGTCCTTGATGCCCAGTAGCGCGGTGTGCACGGCATCCTTGAAGCTCTGAGGCAGGTCGCCGCGCACGGCGAACGGCGTGTTCGGGATCGGGTCCGAGATCGCGATCACGACGATGTTGCCATCCGGGCAGGCATCGTAGACGGCGTCGATCTCGGCCTGTGTGCGGATCTTGGCCTGTTCGCCATCGGGGAAGTTGCAGAACTCGATCTGGCCTTCCTTGGCGAGGGCGTAGAGGTTTCCTTCATACGTGGCACCGGCGGGCGTCTTGCCCTCCCAGACCGACATGACGGCGGTCGGGTGGCTTCCGGCAAAGACAGTCTTCATGTCGGTGTCGGGATTGATGCCGTTCTTGATCAGCACGGTCTTGGGCGCGAGATGGCCCGAGGTCGAGGCCGGGTCCACGAAGGCGAAGTCTTTGCCCTTGAGGTCCGCGAACGTGCGGATGCCCGAGCCCTTCTTGGTGATGATCATGCTCAGGTAGTAGGTCGGCGAATTCGGGATGTATTTGGGCTCATCCTTCGAGCCTGTGATGCTCACAGCGACCGCCTCGGCGTTCGCTTCCTGCACCGCCAGGGTGTACGAGAACGGGCCGACCTGCATCGCGTCGACGCGGCTGGCGCGCATGGCCTCGATCACGGCCGAATAGCTGGTGCCGGTCTGTAGTTCGACCGGGATGCCAAGCTGGGCTTCCAGATAGACACGCAGCGGGTCGTTGTCGCGCAGAGTCTTCTCTGCATCGTCGCCACCGAACATTCCGACGACGAACTTCTTCGGCCAGTCGGCCTTTGGATCGGCGGTGGGCTCGGCCGTGGCGGTCGGAGCCGCTGTCGGCGGAACAGCGGTGGCTGCCGGCTCGGTCGGTGCAGCCGTCGGTTGGGCAGCCGGGGCCGAGGTCGGGGTTGCGGCCGGTGCGCAGGCCGCAAGCGCCAGGCTGATCGCCAGGGCGCTCGACAAGACGTGGTACGTGCGGTTGCTCATGCTGCTTCTCTCCTTGAAACGTCAGGTGAAAACGCGTGGGTAAGGGCGGGTCGATAACGCTCCCGGGTCAGGTCAGGCGTTGGCGCAGAAGGGCGCTGACACGATCCACGACCGTGACCATGAGGATGATCAGGATCAGCGCGCCCATCAGATAGTGGTATTGGAACAGGCTCATGTACTTTTGCAGCGTGAAGCCGATGCCGCCGGCGCCCACAAGGCCCAGGATCGTGGCCGAGCGAACGTTGTGTTCGAAGAACAGGAGCGAATACGAGGCCATCAGCGGCATGGCCTGCGGGATGACGCTATAAAGGAAGACCTGTAGCGAGGAGCCGCCGGTCGCGCGCACCGCCAGCACCTGCTGCGGGTCGATGGCCTCGATCGACTCGGCATAGACCTTGCTGAGCGAGCCGACTGAACCCACAGCCAGTGCCATCACACCACCAAACGGTCCGAGACCCACGGCTGCCACGAAGATCAAGGCGAAGATGATCTCGGGGATGGCGCGGTTGGCGTTGAGAAAGAGGCGCGTCGCCTGGTAAACCCACGGGTGCGGCGACGTGTTTCGCGCTGCCAATAGCCCGAAAGGCAGTGACAGCACGATGGCCAGCGATGTGCCGATGACGGCCATCTGCAGCGTCTCGATGATCGAAAACAACACCGCCGGCGCCTGGATTTGCAAGCCTGTGAATGGCACCGTCCAGTTGATCATCTCGAGAACGGGCGGCATCAGGCGGACCAGGAAGTTCCAGATGCTGGGCAGACCGGCGATGAACTCACCGGCGTCGACCTGCGTGCCTTCGAGCCCCCAGCGGTAGGCCACGATGACGGCGACGATCGCCACGATCAGCTGCCAGCTGATGCGCGGCCAGGGATTGAGCAGTCGATCGCGCAACGTCAGCTGCGCCAGATTCTGGCCGGTGAGGCCGCGGGTCTCAGCAGTCTCAGCGCTCATGAAGGACCTCCTCCACGTCGATCGGGTGAGCCCCGACCGCCGGTTTGTCGTAGCGGTACACACGAGTCATCGCCGCTTCGTCGAAGTCGGCGGTTGGTCCATCGAAGACGACCGAGCCGCGGGCGATGCCGATGACGCGGTCGACGAAATGCCTGGCGAGCGAGACTTGATGGATATTGATCAGGGCCAGGAGCCTGTCTTCACGCACGACCCGTGCGAGATCGGCCATGACCTGCCACGAGAGCTCCGGATCCAGGCTGGCGACAGGCTCGTCCGCCAGAATGAGCGTGGGCTCCTGCGAAATGGCACGCGCGATGGAGATACGCTGCTTCTCGCCACCTGAAAGCCGGTCGGCCCGTTGTTCGGCGCGGTCGAGCAGGTTGACGCGCTCGAGGTTGCGTAGAGCGATTTCGCGGTGCGTGCGGTCGAAGAACCCAAACAGGCTCGAGGTTGGCCCGGCGTAGCCCAGGCGCCCGCACAGGACGTTTGTGATGACCGGCAGGCGATCAACCAGGTTGTACTCCTGCCACACAAACCCGATCTTGCGGCGGATCGCCTGCAGGTCGCTCCCGTTGAGAGTCGTGAGTTCGCGCCCATCCAGACGAATGCTCCCGGACGTAGGCTGTTGCAGTCCATTGATGCAACGCAACAACGTAGATTTGCCAGCCCCGGATCGGCCGACGATGGCGATCACCTCGCCCACCTCAGCCGACAGGCTGACCGACTTCAATGCTTCTAGGCCGTTTGGATAGACAACACGCAGATCCCGAATTTCTAGCAGACTCATGAAGGCCTCGTGGCTTCTCCGTCGCGAGCGGCAGACGATTTCCGACCATCCAGGCCGAGAGCCCTCTCGTAGGAGCGCTCGTGGCCCGTGCTGACTTCACGACAAGTTGGCTCTTTGTGGCAACGGGTTCAAGATACCGGATCGACCTTAATGGCTCTTCGCTGAGTGTTCAGAGATTGTTGAGGCACGCGCCTCCAGGTTCAGGCAGTGTGATCATGGCGCCGGGTCGTTGCCGTGTGTCGGTCGGTCCGGCCACTCGCACTCATCATTGGGTCTTTCACAGTGGCCAAAGATCGCGGCTGTGGCCGATCACGGCGGATCAGATAGCTTTCAGATGCATAGGTCATGTGCCGCGCCCGCGCGTAGAAAGCGGCGCCGCACGTCGAGCAACCGAACGCGCCGGCCGCTCGGATCGTGATCTCGTTTGAACAGTCCGGGCAATCGAGCCTGACTCGCCCGATGGGGGCCGAGATCAGGCAAGACCAGGTGTGATCGGTGACGGGATATCGAACAGGCATCGTCGCTTTCCCTTGGTTGAACGGCGAACTGGTGACCAGCATGTCCGATTTCCGAAACGGGGCCAAGGCAGAGGCCGTCAACCGAATCTCAACAAGCGTTGATGACAGCTTCAAGAGGGCGGGCGTACGGTTGAGGCCTGTTGGTGTCCAGGCCAACGACGACCGGACCACAGCACGATAGCGCCAGGGCCAATCCTTACATTCCCCGGGGATCTCACGTGTTCGAAAAAGTTGCGGCGACCCCTCCCGGGGTCTGGTTGGTCAAGCATGTCGTTGCGCCGCTCGATCGCTGGCTGCTGCGGGCGACGGACGGCAAGCTGAGCTTGAGCGGACGGCTGATAGCGCCTGTGCTTCTGCTCACGACGTCCGGACGGGTATCAGGCCAGCGACGCACGACCCCGGTGTTCTATCTCGCTGATGGTCCCAACCTCGTGATCTGCAATGTGAGACCGTCAGGTGAACGACCCAATCCCTGGGTCCTCAATCTGCGCGTAAAGCCCACGGTTCAGGTCCAGGTCGGTGGGGACACGTTCGATTGCCTGGCCGAAGAAGCAGACGATGAAGTCCTCAATCTCTACTGGCCCCGCTTAACGAAGATGTGGTCGACCTACGCGCGTCATTGGGAGCGAGGTGGTCAGCGAGTCGTGTTCATCTTGCGGAAGATCGACGAGACCGTGGCACGGTGCCGGACCCACGACCCAGCGGGCTGAACGGAGACGATTTGTGACGGACCCTGTGATACGCGTAGCGACTTCGGTGGATCTGCCGGCCATTCTGGCACTGTATGCCGAACTCGAAGGTCCTGGCTTTGAGCCCGACCTGGCCTGCGCGGAACGTATCTTCGAACGGATACGGCGCTATCCCGATTACAGTATCTATGTCCTCTGCCTGGAAGGCCGTTTGGTCGCGACGTTTGCGTTGCTCATCATGGACAATCTGGCCCATGGTGGGGCACCCTCGGGGATTGTGGAAGACGTGGTCGTGCATCCCGATCAGCAAGGGCTTGGGCTTGGCAAACTCATGATGCACTTCGCCATGGACATCTGTCGCAAGGCCGGTTGCTATAAGTTGATGCTTTCCAGCAACCAGAAGCGGGTGGCCGCCCACGGGTTCTATGATAGCCTGGGCTTCGAACGCCACGGGTACAGCTTCGTGGTGCCACTTGCGCGCGATGGCGGCGAATGGCGTGAACCTTGAGCCGATGTCCTCTGCCTGATCCCAAAGCCTGCCCTAGAACAACCAGCCCAGGAGCACGGTGATCATCCTCCCGGCCAGGATGACCCCAAATCCAACCTGAACCAGACCGCCCAGAAGGGCGTTGATCTCCCACCAGGCCGGCGGTTGGGTTGGGCCAGACTCGAAGGGATCCGTGAGGGCTTTCCACGTCAGCCGACGATAAAGGCCCCACCACCAGCGCCTGGCAAACCAGCCCGATACTCCGGAGACGATCGAGCCAATTGCCAGAAGACTGAGAAAGCCTTCGAAGAGCAGTCGATAAACCATACAGATGCTCTGGCGTGAGAAACACGTCCAGGATAGAGCGACAGCGTTAACGCGCGGTCAGGCCGCCATTATAGAAACTCGGCAGCCGACTGTTCTCATCCGTGTGGTCTGCGTACCTCCTCCTGTGGTCCGCCAGTGAACCGACCGCTCGCTGATGCACACCCGAATATTGGCCCTTGACTTGGAGTGAACTCCAGGTGATACGCTTGGGCCTGCGAGGTGAAGGATGAAGATCGCTGAGGTCAGTGAACGGTTCGGTATTTCCGCAGACACGTTGCGCTTCTACGAGCGGAGCGGGCTGGTGCAGCCTGTTGCCCGTGATCGGAGCGGCATTCGCGACTACGGCGACGCCGATCTGATGCGCATCGAGTTCATCCTGTGCATGCGCAAGGCCGGCCTGCCGATCGATGTGCTCAAAGAATACGTGGATCTCGTCGACGCCGGCGAACACACGCTGGGCGATCGGGTCCAGATTCTGGCCGAACAACGCGAGCAACTGCTGTCTCGCATGCGCGATCTGCAGCAGACCCTGGACCTTTTGAATTACAAGATCGACCTGTATCAGGGGCAGATGCGCAAACGGGTGGGGCGCGCGCGGCGGCCTGCACAAGCAGCGCCTCGCGCGCAGGAGTTGGCTTACGCCACAGCGGGTCAGACGCCTGTGGCGAGATGGCCCGCCCGCAAAGCGACGCGCTGAAGAGCGAGCGCCGCGGATCGAACGATCCTGACCACTGACGAATTGAAAAGGCCGGGTGTGGGTGCCCTCAGGTCACGCCTTGGGGCGAACGTGGCCCGACGCCGGGCGGTCGAACGGCCAGGCACGACGGCCGATATGATCGACACACGCGAACAAGCGAAACACGAGGTCCGCAGCATGCAAGGCACAGCAACGAACAGCCCGGCTGTTCCTCCAACGGTCGAGAATGGTCAGACGCCGGTCCCGCCAGCCTGGGGCGCCATCTGGGGATTGACCCTCGGGGCGACGGCCCTGGTCACAGCGCAGTTTCTACCCATCAGCCTGCTGACGCCGATGGCCCGAGACCTGCAGATCACGGAGGGCGTCGCCGGTCAGACCGTGACGGCCCCGGCTGCCCTGGGGCTCGTGGTCAGCCTGATGATCGCCGTCGTGACAAAGGGCCTCGACCGACGTCGGCTGCTGATCGGCCTCGCGATCATGCTTGTCGTCTCGAATGCCCTGACCGCCCTGGCGCCAACCCTGCCGCTTCTCCTTTTGGGTCGGATGCTCATGGGGGTCTGCATTGGCGCGTTCTGGCCCTTTGCCCCGGCCCTTGTGATGCGGCTCGTGCCGGCCCATTCGGTGTCGCGAGCCCTGTCGACCATCTTCGGCGGCGTGGCCCTCTCGGGCATCGCCTCAGCGCCGCTGGCGAGTGTTCTCGGCGAGTGGATCGGTTGGCGCGGGGTCTTCGGATGCGCGGCGGCGTTGTCGATCCTGGCCTTGATCTGGCAGTGGGTCGCGTTGCCCTCATTGCCCCAGAGGGAACCGGCGCGCTTTGGGACTCTGATCAACCTGCTCAAACGAAAAGACGTGTTGATCGGGCTGGGCGCCGTCATCCTGTCTTTCGCCGGACACAACGCCTTCTTCACCTACGTGCGGCCGTATCTCGAGAGCGTCACCCACGTGACGGTTACCGAGCTGACCCTGATCCTGCTGACGTTCGGCATCGCCGGTTTCATCGGCAACTCGTTGTCGGCGCGGCTGTTGAACTGGAACCTGTCGCTGACGATCGCGCTCATGTGCCTGTTGATGAGCCTGTTGGCGGCCGGCCTGACCTTCTTTGGGCAACTCCCGATCGTGGCCGCCGTGCTCCTGGCGATCTGGGGTTTCGCCAACGGCATCGTCCCGGTCGGGTGGAACACCTGGCTCACGCGAACGTTCCGCGACGAGGCCGAAAGCGGTGGCAGCCTGTTCGTCGCGACCGCCCAGCTGGCGATCATGACCGGCGCCGCCATCGGCGGGATGGTTGTCGATGGCGTTGGCCCGCTGGGCACCACGGTGGCGGGCGGGATCCTGCTCGTGTTGGCGGCGGTGGTGGTCATCGGCGGCGATCGTCTGAGTCAATCTGAAGCGGCGCGAGGCGCTGTCATCGTATCTGAACTGTGACGCGCGTCGACCCGGCTCGATCGAGTTCGGTCGTCTGCCCGGGTCAAGGCGCTCCACTCGAACATCCATGAGGGGGAGAAGACATCCATCATGCAAGGCACCATGCTCTACGGTCCCGGCGACGTGCGCTTCGAGGAGCGCCCCGACCCGCAGATCCTGAAACCGACCGACGCCATCCTGCGCATCGCGGCCACCTGTGTCTGCGGCTCCGATCTCTGGCCGTACCGGGGCATCGATCCCACCCGCCAACCGCGGCCGATGGGCCACGAGTACGTGGGCGTCGTCGAGGAAGTCGGCCGGGATGTCACGCTTGTGAAGCCCGGTCAGTTCGTCGTCGGCTCGTTCGCCACATCCGACAACACCTGCCCGCATTGCCACCACGGCTATCATTCCTCGTGCGTCCAGCGCGAGTTCATGAGCGAGGCGCAGGCGCAGTGGCTGCGCGTGCCACTGGCCGACGGCACGCTGGTGGCCACGCCCGAGATGCCGTCACCGGAGATGATCCCGGGTTTGCTGGCGGCCTCTGACGTCCTCGGCACCGGCTGGTTCGGCGCTGATGCCGCCAACGTCAGGCCCGGCTCGACGGTCGTGGTCGTCGGCGATGGGGCGGTCGGCCTGCTCGGGGTGTTGTCGGCCAAACAGATGGGCGCCGAGCGGATCATCGCTATGAGCCGACACGCGACCCGTCAGCAGCTCGCGCGTGAGTTTGGCGCCACCGACATTGTGACCGAGCGGGGCGATGACGGCGTGGCGCGGATCAAGGAGCTGACCCGTGGGGTCGGCGCGGACTCGGTCATCGAGGCGGTCGGCACACACGAGTCGATGATGCAGGCGATCCACTGCACCCGTCCTGGCGGTCATGTGGGGTTTGTCGGCGTCTTGCATGACGTGCGCATCCCGGGCGTCGAGTACTTTCTCTCGCACGTCCATCTGCATGGCGGCCCGGCTCCGGTGCGTCGTTATCTGCCGGAGTTGATCCGCCTGATCATGGAAGGGACAATCGATCCCGCCAAGGTCTTCGACCTCGTGTTGCCGCTCAGCCAGGTGGCCGAAGGATATCGTGCGATGGACGAGCGCCGCGCGATCAAGGCGCTGCTGCGCCCATGAGGCTGTCGCGCTCGACCGTTGGTTCAGAAACTCGTGAGGATATTGACCATGCGCATTGGACTTCAAATCCCGTCGTTCAAATACCCGGGCGGCACGGCTGCCATCCGGCCCACCTTGAAGAAGATCGTCACCACGGCAGAGGAGGCGGGGATCTACAGCCTGTGGGTGATGGATCACTACTATCAGATCCAGGGTCTCTTCGGCGAAGCCCATACCGACCCGATGCTGGAGAGCTACACCACGCTCGGGTATTTCGCGGGCCTGACCGAGAAGGCCTATCTGGGCGTGCTGGTCACGGGCGTGATCTATCGCTATCCCTCCGTGCTGTTGAAGATGGTCAACACGCTGGACATCCTCTCCGGCGGCCGGGCGTATCTGGGCATCGGCGCGGCCTGGTATGAGAATGAGGCGAAGGGCTTCGGCATCCCCTATCCTTCGACGGGGGAGCGCTTCGACATGCTCGAGGACAACCTGAAGCTGGCGAAAGCTCTGTGGGCGGGCGATGAGGTCGCGTTCGAAGGCAAGCGCTTCTCGGCGCCGGCGATCACGAACAACCCTCGCCCGCTGTCGAGCCCGCATCCGCGCATCATGATCGGCGGCACGGGGCCCAACAAGACCCTGCGGATGGTCGCTCAGTACGCCGATGCCTGTAACATCGGCGAGTGGGTCGGCCCTGAAAACATGCGAAAATCGCTCGACACCCTCAAAGCGCATTGCGAGGCACTCGGGCGCGATGAGGCCAGCATCGAGAAGACCTGCCTCTCGACGGCCAATCTCTCTGCGGGCGATTCGCCGCAAAGCGTCGTGCAGCGCCTGAAGGATTTCGCAGCGATGGGCTTTAGCCACGTGATCTTCAACATGCCAGACGTCGCGACAGTGACGTCGCTTGAAACGTTCGGGAGGGAGATCCTGCCGGCGGTGGCCGAGCTCTAAACGATCGCTATGGCTCGCATCTTCATCACGGGCTCTTCGGACGGCCTGGGACAACTGGCGGCGCGATCCCTGATCAAGCAGGGACATCAGGTCGTCGTTCACGCGCGCAACGCCGCAAGAGCTCAGGACGCCCTCAAAGGTGCACCGGGCGCCGAGGACGTCTTGATCGGCGATCTGGCCGATCTGGAGGCGACGAAGCGCCTGGCCTCCGACGTCAACGACCTGGGCCGGATCGAGGCGGTCATCCACAACGCCGGGGTGTACCGGGCCTCGAGCCAGGATATCCTCGCGGTGAACACGCTCGCCCCGTATATCCTGACGTGTCTGATCGAAACGCCGAAGCGCCTCGTGTATCTCAGCTCCGGCATGCACCTGCAGGGCGATCCGTCCTTGAAGCCGCTCGCCTCCGGCAAGGGGTCGATCAGTTACTCTGATTCGAAGCTACATATGGTGCTGTTGGCGAAGGCCATCGCCCGCCGATGGCCCGGCGTGTACGCCAACGTTGTCGACCCCGGATGGGTGCCGACCAAGATGGGCGGTCGCGGCGCTCCGGATAACCTCGACATGGGATATGAGACGCAGGTGTGGCTGGCGACGAGCGACGACGTGGCGGCAAAGGGCAGCGGCCGTTACTTCTTTCACAAGGCCGAAGCGCGTCACCACGCGGCGGCCGATCGCCCGGCGCTCCAGGATGAATTCCTGGCGGCCTGCGAGCGGATCACGGGCGTTCAGTTCCCTGCGTAGAAAGACCTGAAACGCCCCTCGCTACGAAATCGAAAGGGCTATCCCCATCCATGAACAGGCCGTGATCGGTGGCGATCACGGCCTGTTTGTTACGCAAGAGCGACCAGCGCGATGCCCCTTACTGCATCATCAGCGTTCGATGATCGGCAGGATCAGGCGTGAGGCGTGGCCGCTGTCATGGAAGACGCGGTTGATCGCGGGCCGATAGGCGCTCGCGGGTTCGCTGGCGATCTCGCCGCCGGTGTTACTGTTGCGCGTGAAGCGCGGGAAGTTGCTGCTCGAAACCTCGAGCCGGATACGGTGCCCGGGCAGGAAGACGTTCGACGTGGCCCACAGGTCGAGCCGCAACGCATACACGCCGCCGGGCTCCATCGGTTCAGGCTCCGTCAACGACTTCCGGTACCGGGCGCGCAGGATTCCTTCGGTGAGGAGCATGGCCCGTCCGTCCGGGTAGACGTCGACCAGCTTGCCGGTGAAGTCTGTATCCGGCGCCGAGGAGGCGATGAACAGCTCGAGCTCGACCGGCCCCGTGACCTCGACGGCATGTTCGAGGATGGGCGTGCTGTAGACGAGGACGTCGTCGCGAGCTTCCACGGCCTGCTGGTCACGCGGCCCGGTGGTGTTGCCGCCCATGATCAACACCTGGCCGCCCACGGTCGGCACCGGCCGCAGCGGGTCATACAGGAAGGTGTCGGGCGACTCGTCGCCGGGCGGCTCTGTGCTGAGCGCGCCGTCGCCGCGGAGCGAGTTTGCCTGGCCGTTGCTGTGCAGATAGTAGGAACGGTACTGTGTGTCGGGCAGGGGCCAATCGGCCTCGTCCCGCCACTGGTCGATGCCCATCACGAAGATCTTCACAGGTGGTTCCTCGTCCACGCCGTTGGCGATGCCTTTGAGCCAGCGGTCGTACCAGCGCAGGTGCAGGCCGGTCAGGTCGATCGCGCGGACGCCGGCCGCCATCCCGAACTCGCGCTCGGGGAAGCTGCCCATGTAGTTCATGTGGCTCCACGGCCCGATGATCAGGCACTGGTGTTTGCGCGCGAGGTCGCTGCCGCCGCGTTGGCGCATGCCCATGTAGTTGTGCAGCGTCCCCCACAGGAAGATGTCGAACCAGCCGCCGACGCTGAGCGCCGGCGCCGTGATGCGCTCGTAAGCGGCGTTCGGCGCCCCGGCTTCCCAGAACGCGCCGGGCTGCGGGTGGTCGAGCCAATCGAGATACCAGGGCGCGAATTCGCGCAGCAACGGTTGATCGCTCAACGGAAGGCGAACAGTGGCGGCGTCGATGTCGAAGGCAGTCGGGTCAGCTGGCCGCATCGCCGCCCCGGCCGCGACCCGGCGTTGAACCGTCTCACCGACCATCATCATCGCCCAGCCGACGCCGTGATGCACCTTCACGCCGCCCTGATACTGCATGCCCTCGTAGTCGTCGGCGAGCGTCACCACAGGGACCAGGGCGCGGAGTGCATCCGTGCCATCTTGCGCGGCCAACCACTGCGTCGCGCCGACGTACGAGCCGCCAAACATGCCGACCACGCCGTTGGACCAGGGCTGCGAGGCCGCCCAGCCAATCGCATCGGCTCCGTCCTCGCGCTCCGTGAACAAGGGCGTGAACTCACCTTCCGACGCGGACCTCCCGCGCGAGTCCTGCACGACGACCGTGTAGCCCGCTTCGACAGCCCGAAAGGCGTCGAAGATGAACAGGTTGTCCATCACCCAGCCGTCTTTGCCATACGGCGTCCGCGCCAGCAGAACCGGCTGAGGCCCTGCGTCGGCCAGTCGCATGAGCGTTGTGCCGAGGTGGACGCCGTCGCGCATAGGCACGCGCAGGCCCCTGTCGATGTGAATGGTGGTCATCGAGTGTGCTCGCTTGAGAGTGGGGCGTGGCGTCGCGGCGCCGACGTCAACGCAGCCGGTAGATCGTGATGTCGACGCTGTCTTGCGCGCCCGGGGTGACCGTCAACTCGCCGACGTAGACGCCGTGGTTGAGCTCGCGGTAACGGCCGTTGCTGTCCACGGCGAACGTCGGCCGGGTCTTGATGACGGCCTCTCGCGTCGGGTCCATCACGCCGTCGTTCTCGATGGCGATGTATTCGCCGTCGTCGGATTGAAGCAGATACTTGGCGAAGACATGAGAGAGCCCGTCGGCCCGCGACGTGTTCCAGTCGGCGCCGCCCGAGACCACTGTGCCGTTGAGCAGCGGCCCCCAGACCTTGCCGCCCACGATCGGGATCACCTGCAGCCGCCCCTGTCCGGTGGGCCCGACGACCAGCGGCGGCGTGATCCGCACCCGCAGGTGCATGATCACATCGGCGGCGAGTTGAACGGTCGTTGAAGTCATGTCAGACATATGAAAACGGCTCCCCCGATTCCGAAAAGGCCACCGGAACACCTGGCAGCACTTTGTGTAGCCACTCGGGCAGGTACTTCATCCCGACTTCTTCAGAGCGATTATGCCCCAGGATGATCATGGCCTTGTTCAGGCCGAGCTGGCTGGCATCGCGCACATAGGCCGGCAGAGTCCACTCGATGATGTCGCCGCAAATCACGACGTCGAGTTGCTGGGCGCGCATCATCTCCATGGGCTTCTCTTCGGTTGGGAAGCCGAGGCTCAGCCCGCCGATCAACAGCCCGACGCGCTCGATCACGGCCCGCCGATTGCCGATGATCTGCACCGTCTGGATCGCGAGCCTGCGTTTCAGATAGCCGGCCAGTTCTTCCACAGTGGTGGCGGGCAGACGGTAGCAGATCTTGTTGGGTAGCGAGTAGTTCTCCCAGCCCAACTCGCGATCCAGGCCCGCCAGAATCAGGTCGGGGCTGGTCATGTGCATGTGATCGTGGAAGCGCCAGATGTTGATCTTGTGGTCCTCGATCAGGCGCTTCTTGAGTTGATAGACCTCGTCGTTCTCCAGCCAGTCGACCGGGTCCCAGCCCGTGAAGTACGTCGGCTCATGGGTGATGATCAGATTGGCGCCGCGCGTGATCGCATCGCGGATGACGTCGACGGTCGCCATGAACGTCGTGACGATGCCGGAGACTTCACGCTCCCAGTCGCCGGCGATCAGGACGTCGCAGGTCTTCTCGAGCGGCGGGGTCTTGGTAGCCGCCACGATGCGGTCGACGACTTCTCGGACCTTCATGAGTTCAACTCCTTGATGTGGCTTACCCTTTGACGGCGCCCACCACCATGCCGCGGATCAGGTACTTCTGGAGCCACGGGAAGACGATCAGGACCGGCAGGATGCCGATGACGGCCAGCGCCATGCGCACGGCCGCGCCCGGCAGGTCGACCACCACGGTGCCCACCACCGCCGCCGCGTTGCCGGATTTCAGGAACTGGATGTTGTCGAGGATGCGGATCAGCAGTTGCTGGATGCCATACAGGCTCGGGTCGCTGATGTAGTACAGGCCGTTGATCCAGTCGTTCCAGTAGGCCAGGCCAGTCATCAACCCGATGGTGGCCAGGGCCGGCGTCGCCAACGGTAGCATGATCCGAAAGAAGATCGTGAACTCCGAGGCGCCGTCCATCTGCGCGGCCTCGATCAGGTCGCGCGGGATGCTGCGCTCGAAGTAATTCTTGACGAGCAAGACGCTGAAGCCGCTCATCAGGTAATTGGGCAGGATCAGGGCCCAGATCGTGTCCTTGATCGCGAACACCCGTGTCCACATGATGTAGGCCGGCACCACGCCGCCGTTGAACAGCAGTGTGAAGAACACGATGAACGTCAGCGGGCCGCGCAGCGGGAAATCACGGCGCGAGAGCGGGTAGGCCAGCAGCGGGGTCAATAGCAGGCTCGCGCCGGTGCCCACGGCCGTGACGAAGATCGAGACCCCATAAGCGCGCAACACGACGCCCGCCTGGACGACCATGTAGTAATACGCGTCAAGGCTGAACGCGTTCGGAAAGAACGAGTAGCCGGCCGCGATCAGGGACTTCTCGGACGTCACCGAGGCGATAGCGATCAAAATGAAGGGCAACAGGCTGATCGCGGCCAGGAGCGCCAGCGCCACTGTCACGCCGGTCGTGAAGACTCTCTCGTCGGATGAACGCAAGGAAAGCATGCCGGCCTCCTAGAACATGGCGTCGTCTGGGCTGATCTTCTTGACCAGGTAGTTCGCGGTCAGCACAAGGACGAAGCCGACCACGGATTGATAGACCCCGGCCGCCGAAGCCATGCCGACGTTGCCGAGCTGCATCAGGCCTCGAAAGACGTAGGTGTCGATCGTCTGAGTCGTCGAGTACAGCTTGCCGGCGTTCATCGTCACCTGATAGAACAGGCCGAAGTCCGAGAACATGATCCGCCCGACGGCCAGCAACGTGAGGATGATGATCGTGGGCCGGATCAGCGGGAGCGTGATCAGGCGGATCTGGTCCCACTTTCCGGCGCCGTCGATCTTCGCGGCCTCGTAGAGCGTGGCGTCGATCCCGGCGATGCTGGCCAGATAGATGATGGCCGCGTAGCCCGTGTTCTTCCACAGGTAGACGATCAGCAGGATGACGGGCCAATCGCCGGCGCGCGTGTAGTAGTTCATCTCCGGAATGCCGAGCGCCGGCAGCACCGTGCGGTTGAGGAGGCCGGTGTCGGTGTTCAGAAACGCGAAGACGACGTAAGACACGACGACCATCGAGATCAGGTTGGGCAGCAGGAAGGCGCCCTGGAAGTAGCGCGCGAAGTAGCGCTCCTTGATCTCGTTCATGCCGATCGCGAGCGCCAGTGCGCTGATCGTGCCGATCACGATGAACGCCGCGTTGTACAGGATCGTGTTGCGCGTCATGATCCAGGCGTCCGGCGTGCTGAACAGGAACGTGAAGTTGTCGAGGCCGATCCAGTCGCTGCCGAAGACCCCCTTGGCGTAGTTCAGCTTCTGAAACGCGATGATGATCCCGGCCATCGGGATGTAGTTGTTGATCGTCAGGTAGATCAGGCCGGGCAGCGCCATCAAGAGGAGCGGCCAGGTCTTTCTGAGGTCGGACCCAAATCGATGGCGTGTCGCGGGCATGCGGTGTCTCCTGCCTGGGCGTGAAGCTGAGGGTGCTTCACGCCCAGGGGTTAGGGCAGGGCGAACGCAGGGTTACTTCTGCTGGCTGAGCCAGGCGTCGAGCTGGGTCTGCTTGGCTTCGATGATCTTGTCGAGGCCGGCGGCCTTGAGTTTCTCGACGAAGGCCGGGATCTCGGTCTCGGGATCGACGCTGCCGGTGTTGAGCCCGGGCAGGTATTCGTTGATCACGTTGAGCACCGCCGATTCCTCGTTGCTGACGCTGCTGTTGTCGAACGTGAAGCCGAAGGCCGGCGAGAGCTTGGAGTTCTTGTTCTCGTCAAGCATCAGCTGCATATCAGCCATATCCGTCCCGACCATCGCGTACTGGATGAACTGGTTGCCGACGATGCCGCAGCTCAACTGAGCCGTGTACGGCACCGTGTTGGCATCCTGGCCGTCAGGGTAGGCCACATGGTCCGCGTCGACCTTCACGTAGTCGCGGCCCTCGAGGCCATAGATGATCAGATTGATCACGTCCTTGTCGGCGAAGATCAGGTTCATGAACTTGAGGGCGGCCTCGGGGTGCTTGCTGGTGCTGGCCACCGACCAGGTCAGGGCGTTGACGCTCCCGGTGTTCAGGTACGGCTGTGACAGGCGGACCATGCCGATGTCCTGGCCGCTCTGGGCCGCGATCTGGACGTAGGCCTGTTGGCCGGCGTAACCGGCGATGTAGGCGAAGCCCGCGCCGGAGGTCATGAGCTCGAGCGCGCCGCTGGTCGTCGTGGCGGCGTCCTTGAGGACGTAGCCCTTGTTGTACCAGTCGCGAGCCAGTGCCGCCGTGTCTTTGAACTGCTGGCTTTCGTAGTAGTCGACGACCGTGGTGTTGTTCCCGATCAACACGGCCTTGGGGTTGAAGATGTTGTCGCTGAGCGGATCGACCTCGGGCACCGCGATGTTCAGGCCCAGCTCGCCGGGCATATTCGGCACCAGCGGCACCATGTCCGGATACTTCTCTTTGACCTTTGCGAAGACGTCCGTCAGATCGTTGACCGACTTGATCGAAGCCGGGTCGACCCCGATCTCTTTCATGATGTCGGCGCGATAGACGAGGTTGACGGCCAGCGCGACGCCCTTGTAGGCCGGGATGCCGTACAGGCGGCCGTCGATCGTCGACGCCTTGAGGAAGTCGTCGCCCACGATGGCTTTGGCTTCCGGCGCGTATTGATCGATCAGATCGGTGATGTCGGTCAGCTTCTGTTGCGACACCTGCTGGGGCAGATCGCCGAGGGTGTGGAAGACGTCCAGATCCTCACCGCTTTGCAGCGAGAGGTTGATCTGCTGGACGTAGTTCGCGATGGAGTAGGGATGCAGCTTGACGGTCACGCCGATCTTGGGGACGGTGATCGCGTTGAGCGCCGTCTCGACCGACTCAAGGTCTTCTGAAACTCGATTGAAGGTCAGGTACGCGAAGTGGATCTCGACGGGCGCTTCGGCAGCCGTCGGGGCCGCCGTAGGCTGATCGGCGGCCGGCGTCGGTTGGGCGGCCGGCGTGCCGCAGGCGCTGAGCAAGAGACTGCTGATGACGATGGTCGACAACAATGCGTGGGCGGTGGTTCTCATGTCCTTCTCCTCGTGGAGCGAGCGGCTTGATCGGCGGGTGTTTATGTTGAGCGATGGGCGGGTAGGCGACCTCCTGGTCTGCAATGGGTTTTGTAAAACCAGTTTCATGCAAGATAGCATGAACCCAATCACCGAGTCAACCGCGAATATCGAGCGAGCGACTCAGGTGGTTTGACGCTCGATCAGCTTGAGGGGCAGGCGGACATGTTGAACGGGGCGAGCCGGATCGCTGATCTGGGCCAGGAGGATCTCGACGGCCAATCGGCCCGACTCGTCGAGATGTTGGCGGATCGTGCTGAGGTCGGCGTACTCGGCCAGATCGAGGTCGTCGAAACCGATCACGGCCAGTTGTTCCGGGACCCGGATGCCAAGCCGACGGGCGGCCTTCAAGGCGCCCAATGCGTAGACTTCGAGGCCGCCGAACACGGCGGTCGGTGGTGAGGCCAGCTTCATCAGCGCCTCGGTAGCCTGATGAATGGCGTCCTGTAGATCGGGCACGAGCCTCACGTACTCACCCGATAACTCGATGCCGGCCGCGGCGAGGGTATCGCGAAAACCCGTGAAGCGCTGGGTCGCAGACTGAACCGTGTACTCAGGCACATCGGGCTTGGCCATGAAGGCCACGCAGCGATGTCCCTTGCGAATCAGGTGTTCGGCGGCCAGGCGACCGCCCTCGTAGTCGTCGATCACGACGCAGTTGAGGCTCGGGTGCGAATACTCGATCGTGACGGTGGGGATATTGAACGACTGCAGGCGTTCGGCGTGGCGATCGCTGACTGGCAGCGACACAAGGATCAGGCCATCCAGATTGCCCGTGAACGGAATCGTGCCGAAGTAGCTCGACAGCTGCTCGGCCGACTCCACCGTGTAGATGACCAGCTCGTAGCTCACCTTGCTCAATGCGCCGGCGATGCCGCGCAGGCGTTGAACGAAAGCCGGCGCCGTGAAGAACGGCGTGATGACCCCGATGCGCCGAGTGCGCTGCAGCGCACGGGCCCGGGCCTCCGCCTTTGGCACAAAGCCGAGTTCATCGATGGCGGCCAGGATCCGGTCGCGGGTTTCGGGGCTGACCTTCGCCGGTGAGTTCAACATGCGCGAAACCGTGGCGCTGCTCACGCCCGCGCGTTCCGCGACATCGTAGATGGTGGTGGGTCCCTTCAAAGCCATAACGTCATCCAGAATGGTGTAAGCCGCATGAAAGCAGTTGCAGCAGTCTAGCACATCGTGGGCCGGGCGCTCCCGACTGCGCGAGAGATACGTCGACGCGCCAAGGCGTGACGGCCGGTAGGGTTACCGAACTTCTCGCAGGCAAAACAAAAAACGTAGAGAGCGGCCCGGCGTGGAAGGCGTGAATGTCTCGCTCTCAACGCGAGTCAGGATAGGTCAGGCGGTCCACGCAGAAGAACTCGATACGGCCTTTACATCGCCTGTCGGCGTTGGCGGTGCATGAACCATCCTGAAGCGCCCTGAATGACCAGTGCCGCGACGATCGCCATGACAAATGCCCACAGGAGTCCGGCCGGCTCGATCAGTATCGCGATCGCGACGTAAAAACCGACAAACGCAAACAGGCCGATCAACAGACCACGCAACACCGACGAAGCACCGGGGAGGCCGTTCTGATGATGCGCAAACCCGGCCAGGACGCAGCCATAGACTGGCACAGGAGCCAGCAGCCCTGTCAGGCGCGCACCCAACAGGGGCGCCGCGCCGGTCAACACCAGCACAAACAACGTGGCTGTCGCCATGCGGGCCGGCAGATCCCAGGCTGGCACCACATTCGTGGAACGCTCGGGCTGTGCCATTTCAGGCCACCAGCGCAAGCCCAGGATCAGCGCCAACACAGAGAGGATCAGGACCGGCATCACGGAAAGAGCCAGCCCCTGCATCGCCGCCGTGGCTGCCAGAAACGCCACAAGACTGCCCGCCAGCGCTCCTGGCCAGCGCCAGCCTTTGATAGAAGCAAGCCACATATAGACCACGCAAAACACCGCCTGCGTGGCCGCCCCGGCCAGTGTGCCGACCGCGCCGGCGGCCGCGAAAGTGAGACCGTGGCTGAGCGCGACAAAGAGCGTGATCGGTCCCGACGTGAAGGGCAGGCCGATCAACCAGCCGCTGACCGACGGTCCCCAGCGTCGACCCGCCAGACTCACGGATCCAATGAGGGCCGGCGTGAGAATGAGTTTGAGCACGAACATGTCCATGTTCAATGGGCTCACACTTTACCCGATGTTGGCGATGGTGTCTCGTCGACCACCGAACCGGTCTGGATGGCGTGATCGCCTGAAGCGCGCCTCTCGCGCTTGAAGCCACACACTCTGCTTGTTCCAGGCTTCGCTCGGGCAACCTGATCCGTGAGCTCTCTGGTGCGCATCGATCAAGGCGCAGCGCGGAATGAGCCACAGAGGGCGCGAATGGTTGGGCAAGATCGCAAACGATCGTCTTTCGTGCCCTGTGCCCTCAATCAGCGAAGTGGACCGTCGCGACAGACTCGAAAGTCACGCCGCGAAAGGGCGTTGGACACGCTTATCACTGCCCGGACTCGGCAGGCTACAATCGTTCTTCAGGAAAGGCAGCGAATTCATGGACTCTACGACGACATCGATCCCCGTGCGCAGGCTTGGGAAGACAGACCTGCAGGTGACGGCGATCGGGCTGGGTGTGATGGAGCTCTCGGGTGGAGGCGGGCTGTTTGGCCGTGCTTTTCAGCCGCTCTCGAATGAGGTTAAGACCGACATCATCAAGGCCGCGCTCGACGGCGGCATGAACTGGTTCGACACCGCCGAGCTCTACGGCGGGGGCGTTTCCGAGCGCGCGCTGTCGGCTGGGCTGCAGGCCGCCGGAAAGAAACCCGGCGACGTGTTCATCGCCACCAAGTGGTGGCCCATCCTCCGCACCGCCGCCAACATCCCCGCGACCATCGACGACCGCCTGCGCAACCTTGCGCCATACCCAATCGATCTGTACTACATCCACCAGCCCTATAGCCTGTCGTCGGCGGAAGCCGAGATGAACGCGATGGCCGATCTGGCTGCGGCCGGCAAGATCCGCTCGGTGGGCATCAGCAACTTCAACCCGGCCCGCATGCGGCGGGCGCACGCGGCTCTCCAAAAACGCGGCCTGTCCATCGCCACCAACCAGATGCGCTACAGCCTGGTCGATCGCACCATCGAACGCGATGGCACGCTGGAGACGGCTCGCGAGCTGGGCATCACCATCACCGCCTACACGCCGCTGGGCTCGGGCCTCTTGACCGGCAGGTACCACAAGAACCCTGAACTTCTCAAATCGAAGAGCTTCTACTGGCGCGGCACCATGCGCCGCAAACTCGAGCCAAGCCGGCCGTTGATCGCCGCACTGGAGGAGTTGGCCCAGAAGTACAACGCGACACCGGCTCAGGTGGCGCTGAATTGGGTGATCTGGTTCAACGGCGACGACGTGGTCACCATCCCCGGCGCCTCGAGCGTCAAGCAGGCTTCCGACAACGCCGGCGCGCTCCGCTTCCGCCTGACCTCCGCCGAGCTCGCGCGATTGGACGAACTCTCTCGCGTGTTCAGGTGAGCCGGGCCGATTGACCTGACCCCCTGTTGATCTGGCATGGCCGACGTCGACTTGCCTGTCTTGAGTTTCGATCAGCGTCAGGCTCTCAGGGACTGGCTGCTGACCAACCACGCGACCTCAGCGGGCATCTTCGTCAGGATATTCAAGAAGCATTCGGGCGTGGCGAGCGTGACCTTCGAAGACGTGCTCGATGAAGGCCTGTGCTTCGGGTGGAGCGAAAGCCTCCGACTCCGCGCCGACGAAGCCTCCTATCTGCAGAAGTTTACGCCACGACGGACGCGAGGCACCGTTTCGGTGCGGAATCAACGCCACGTTGAACGCCTGATCCACGAGGGGCGAATGACGCCGGCCGGCCTCGAGGCGTTGAATGTGCGCGCCGGTTCGGCGCGACGTTCCAGAACCGCCCCGTGACGTGGAGTCCACTCCAGACGGGTCGCGTGGGTCCCAACCAGGTGAGTGCTGAAGATGCCTCGCCTTCG
>CAYZRP010000029.1:27775-30058 GCA_964480865.1 uncultured Anaerolineales bacterium
TCGGCTGTTGCCTGCCCATGGCCGACGCCCGCGCAGCGCATCGCTCACGAAGGTGAGGTGGGTGGCAACCCCCGCCGAGATCGCGGCCGCGGTGGCTGTTCTCCCGAGTCCGGATGCGACATTCATCACAGGCGCCGATCTCTTGATCGACGGTGGAGTCATCGCCGCCTTGCGATCCGGTAGTCTGAAACTCGGGGCATAAGGCATCCAGGTCTGTTGTACGATCGACGGACCATCAACCGAGCGCGCGGGAGAAAGCCATGCGAGTCGTCGTCATCGGCGCCAGTGGACATGTGGGCACGTATTTGGTGCCGCGATTGGTCGCGGCGGGCCATCAGGTTGTTGCGGTGAGCCGGGGCCAGCGCGACCCCTATCGAACGCACAGGGCCTGGGCGGCCGTCGAACAGCACACCATCGATCGCTCGGCGACCGAGGCCATCGGGACGTTCGGGGCGCAGATCCGGGCTTTGCGGCCGGATGCCGTGATCGACATGATCTGCTTTACCCTCGACAGTGCTCGCCAGTTGGCCGAAGCCTTGCGAGGGAGCGTGCAACACTTCCTGCATTGCGGCACGATCTGGGTCCACGGCCCGAGTGCGGTCGTGCCGACGACTGAAGCGCAGCCCCGGTCGCCGGTCGGCGAATACGGTATCCAGAAGGCGGCCATCGAGACATATCTGTTGGACGAGGCGCGCCGCAACGGCTTCCCCGCGACGGTGTTGCATCCCGGGCATATCGTTGGGCCTGGGTGGCGGCCGATCAACCCCGCCGGCCACCTCAACCCGGCCGTGTTCACGACGTTGGCCGCCGGCCAGGAGCTGGCGCTGCCGCACCTGGGACTCGAGACGCTGCACCATGTGCACGCCGACGACGTGGCGCAGGCGTTCGAGCGCGCGCTGACTCATTGGGGCGCCGCGGTGGGCGAGAGCTTTCACGTCGTGTCGCCGGCGGCGCTGACCTTGCGCGGTTATGCCGAAGCGGTCGCTGCCTGGTTCGGTCAGCCGGCCCGGTTGACGTATCTCCCGTGGGCGGAGTGGCAGACGACGGTCACCGCGCAAGAAGCGAGCGTGACATGGGAACACATTGCCCATAGCCCGAGTTGCAGTATCGCGAAGGCCGGGCGTCTGCTCGACTACGTGCCGCGCTATTCGTCGTTGGAAGCCGTCTACGAATCCGTGGAGTGGTTGATGGCGGATGGTCAGGTGCAAGTGCCGATATAGGCATCGAGCCGCCGCCGTCGGGGCGATGGGGCGTTCAGCGACTCGCCGCGGCCGTGAACAGACTCTCCCAGGCTTCGGGTGAACCTGCAATCAACGTGAGGCCTGCCCTTGCGGGGCGGGCACATACGATGGCCCCGCGCTCGCGCGCGAACTCACCCGCTGCTGGCGCGAAGTAAGCCATGATCTCGCACTGCAATCGACCTTCAGAGAGAGGACGTGAGAACACGGCCATATCTCGGGGCCGGCCCGCGGCCTCAAGGAAAATCGAGAACGCCTGCTCGAGGTCGCTGATCGCCTGAGGCGCCCACACGCCATCACCGAGCGACAGGCGATACCACGGTTTTTCGCTCATTCTGACCTCTCGTTCAGGCAGATGATCGCCCGAGTTCTTCGGCCAGTTCGAGGATGATCCCCTCGGGTCCGCGGATGTAGCAGTCCAGATACGTGTCCTCGTAGTCCAGGACCTCGCCGATGAACTCGACGCCCTTCTGTTTCACTCTGGAGGCCAGGGCCTGGCGATCGCTTCTCACGATCGCGATGTGCCATGTGTATTCGGCAACGTAAGCTGAGGGCCTTGTCGTCGACCGGGCTCAACAACCTGACGAGCTCGATGTTCGCACCACCATCCGTCGTGCGTAACATGGCGATCTCCGAACGAACGCCCTTCAGCCCGATGACCCGTTCCACAAACTCGCCGTCAGCCGAGGCTTCGCCCTTCAACTCGAAACCCAGGTCAAGGAAGAACGCCTTCGCGGCCCGAAGGTCGTCGACGCTGATGTCGATGTGATCGACACGCCTGGCCTGCATGCTGGGTCCTCGGGTCATGAGGCCTCCTGTGTCGAGCCGACTGCGGCTCCGGTCGGGCTTTGGGGACTCTGGTGAGGAGACTATAGCAAGGGCAGGCATACGTGTCAGGCACTGCCCGCCACAAGCGAGCGCCTGCAGGGTGTTTCGCGGCTGTTGGTTTGGGCGACAGCCGTTCGTTGTTGCGCGTGGGTGTGGCAAACGAGAAGCGGGGGGGGGGGGGGGCCGCGCCGCGGGGCGGGTGGGTTGGTGGTGGGGC
>CAYZRP010000029.1:30068-56883 GCA_964480865.1 uncultured Anaerolineales bacterium
CGGGGGTTGTTTTGGGCCACAGCCGTTCTTTTTTGCGGGGGGGGTGGCCAAACGAGACGCGGAGCCGGGGATCCCCGGCTCCGCTTCTCGTTTGCCTTGATGGTCGGCCTTCTCCAGATCACTCAGGGATTGCCGTGGCCGCCGTGATCGTCCCCACCGTTGTCGTCGCCGCCGTGGCCGCCGTGATCATCGCTGCCGTTGTCGTCGTCGCCGTGGCCACCATGATCGTCGGTGGGGGCTGCCGTTGGCGCCGGGGTCGCGCTGTCGTCGCTGACCGACGTCGGCATCGGCGTGGCCGTCATGTCGTCGCGGCCGTGTCCACCGCGGTCACCGCCATGATCATCGCCGCCCACCGGTGTGGCGTCATCGCTGCCGTGGCCGCCATGGCCGTCGCGGTCATCGCCGTTGTTGTCATCGTCGCCGTCGTCATCCGCGTCGGCCTTCTCGATCTCGCGGGCCAGGACGCTGCCGTCGGCCTGGGTCACGCCGTGGACCTTGACCACATCGCCGACTACGATGGTGCCCTTGATCTCGCCGGCCACGACCACTGTGACGCCGTCGACCACGAAGACGTTGCCGTTGATAGACGAAACCGTGCCGGTGAACTCTCGCTCATTCGCCTCGCGCGTCGCGCGCTGCTCATGGGTCGGCTTGGGACCCGGAGTCCGGGACATATCGGGCATGTGCGTCGCCTGCCCATCCGGCACCGACGAGATCTCGCGGGCCAACACCGAGCCATCGGCCTGAACCGTGCCGTGGACCTTGACGTTGAGGCCCTTCTGAGGCTGGAACTTCACCTCGGTCTGCGCCGTGATCACGACCTTGCGGCCGCTGACCATGAGCACGCCGTTGTCGAAGGACTCGATCGTGCCGATGAACTCGACTTCCTGGCCGGCCACCGCCGTGACCGTCATCCCGGGCGCCGGGGTCTGGCTCGCATCAGGGGTGCTGGCCGTGCTGGTGGGCAGGGCGGTGCTCGTGGCCTCGGGCGTCACGGAGTCTTCGGTCGCGGTGCTCTCAGCCGTGCTGGTTGAGCCGGGTGTGGCCGTGTCGTCGGCGCCGTTTTGCAAAGCGACGTCGGCCACCGCGCTGTTGCTGGCCGGCTGGTTGGCGCTCGCTTCACCGGGCACGGCCAGTGGCGCGCAGGCCGCGAGCGAAAGGCCGCCAAGCACTACGGCGCCGCGCAAGATCCAGTTCAGGTGAGTGGGCATCTTTCGTTCCATGTCAGTGTCTCCTCGTCAGAAGTTGTTCGTCGCAATCTGTTGTGGAGAAGTCGCACAGCCGGCCCGCAAGTTATGGCGAAAAGATGAGCCTTCGATTAAGGGAGCGGTGGTTCGACAAGTCGATCGCGTGTCATTCAGCGCGGAGCCAGAATGTGCCGCTGATTTCGCTGAGGATGGTTTGTATCGTCGGCGTGCGAACCGCTTGAAGCTGTGTCGGCGCTTCTTCTGCGGCTTCCGCGCAATCCGCGGCAAGATCTTCCCCATGGATCATGAGCGCGATTGCCCTGTCGGGGCGCACGGGCGAGTTGTCAGGCGCGGCAAGAAAGGTCGTGCTTGCGCACCCCTGTCGGCTCACCTGCCGAATGGATGGCACGCAGTATCATGGGGCTCGCCAAAGGTACCGAATCTTAGCGAAGGCTTAACCATGCTGACTATGGCATTCATCGGGTTCGGGGTGAGCACGCGGGAATATCACATCCCGTATCTGGAGAGACGATCTGACATTCGGATCAAACAGGTCTATCGGCGTTTTGACGACATCGCACAGTACGCGGCGTATGAGCCGCACTACCCCGAACTCCGGTTCACGACAGACCTGGACGAAGTCCTTGATGACCCTGAAGTGGATCTTGTGGTCATCTGTGCGCCGGATAGGTTTCATGTCGACTATGCCACGCGTGCGCTGAACGCCGGCAAACATTGTCTTGTTGAAAAGCCCTTTGCTCAGACGGCGGCCGAGGCCCGCGATGTCTTCGAGCTCGCGAGGGCTCGCGGCCTGGTGTGCATGGCCAACCAGAACCGTCGCTTCGACGCGAACATCCTGGCGGTCAAAGACGTGCTGGCCAGCGGCAGGCTCGGGCAGCTTGTGCGCTACGAGTGCCATTACGACTACTTCCGTCCGAACGGCTGGTATGACCATCTCGGGACGCTCTACAACCTGGCCGTTCACCACATCGACCAGGTGGTCAGCCTGTTTGGTATTCCTGACCGCACGCGCTTCGATGTGCGTAGCATTCATCATCCCGGCCGCGGCGATGACTACTATGATCTCGACTTCTTCTACGGTCCCTTGAAGGCGACGGTCAGCACCAGCATGTGTGTGCAGATCGATTACCCCGCCTACACCCTGCACGGCACGAACGGCAGCTTCACGTTGCCGCCCGCCCTTCACAACTCCGCGAAGACAAAACAGGTGGGCCGCCATTCGATCAGCGTCGCGGCTGCCCCCGAAGATCGGTGGGGCACGCTGATCTATCTGAACGGCGGACAGACCCTGACCGAAAAGGTGGCCGTCGGCCCTGCTCATTACGAGCGGATCTACGACAGCCTCGTGGCCGCCATCGAACAGGGTGGGCAGAAGTGCATCAGGGACGAGGAGACTGTGTGTGTGCTGGACATGCTCGAGGCGGCGACCCGCGTCGCAGCCTCCCACGCCGGGCCTTCAAAAAAGCAACTCGGGGACGACCCGGCGATCGAGCGATGATCAGGATCGTCAGGCACACGCGCCCGATCGGTTCGGGCGTTGTCCTCGCGGGCCTTCCCCCCACGCCGAGCGAAACGGCTGGGTGATCGCGCGACGTCGGCCAGCACCACCGTCGGCATCCATTCCGCCTGACATCGATCGGAAGGTCTGGCCGCGGAGTGCGCGGATGTTGCACGGGAGCGGCGTCGAGCCCTTAGCGCGCGTGGTGAGATCCAACCTTCGCGAAATCAGCGGGTGATATCGGGCTCGGTACAAACAAGGCGCGCTAGCACTGCGGATCGACCGACCGGGAGGCACGACCGGGCATCCCTGGTATAGTCCCGGCGGCAAAGCAAGCGCGGTATTCTCATCACATGGGAAGGCTTCGGGATGATGGCCGACCCTGCAATGGCGTTCAGGACATGTTGAAGTAGGCCCGACTCGGATGCTTTCATTCGTCAGATCACGCTCTGCCCGGATCGTCGTCGTTGGGTTGGTGCTGATGACCCTGCTGGCGATGAGCCTCCCGGCGTTGCAGTTCGAGCGCGGCGCGGGGCTGCTCTTGCCGTTTGCACCCACGCCTCAGGGCGGTGTGGGGTCGCTGACCGAGAGGGCAGATTGGTTCCTCTGGTTGTTTCGCGGGCTGCTCGCGCTCGCAATCGTCCTGCTGCCGCTCTATATTGTCATCAACCTCTTCTCGCCCGAGGGCCGGCGGCGCCTGCTGGCGGACCTCATCATGTTTGCGGTCATCTGGGCGGTCGCGAGCTATCTGGCCGACCACCCGTTGGTCCCCGGCGAACCTCTTGCAGAAACGCAGCAACAGGCCGAGGAAGAACCACCGCCCGACTCGACCGAGGGCGCTCAGCCGCTGCCAGCCTTCAACGAGCAGATCGAGCCCTGGATGATGACCGCCGCCGCGGCCGGGCTCGCGGCCGCCGGCGCTCTGGCGGCTTACGTGATCGCCCGTCGCTGGCCGCGGCGTGAGCCGGCGCGCGACGACGCACTCGAGTCGTTGGCCGAAGAGGCCCAGACGGCACTCGCTGCGCTGTCGGCCGGTGACGCGCTCGAGAACGTCATCGTGGCCTGCTACGTGCGGATGAGCCAGGTGCTGCGTGACGCGCGCGGCATCGAACGCTCGCGGACCATGACTCCCGCGGAGTTCCAGGCGGAGCTCGTCCGCCGAGGCCTGCCGGCGAACCCGGTCGCCGACCTCACGCGGCTGTTCGAGCAGGTTCGCTATGGCCGACAAACGGTGGGTGAGGCGGAACAGAAGCGCGCGACAGAGAGCCTGGCGGCTGTGGTCGAGTACTGTCGGGGGCGGGCATGAAAACCCGAGCGCTCGGCGTGGCCATCGGGGTCTTCGCGTTGGCGCTCGTCGCCGCCCTGTTCTTTCAAGACACGGTCCGCGAAGTCGTGGTGCTTCCGATCCTGTACCTGATCTGGCTTGGCGGCCTTTTGCTGCGCAGCTTCGATCAGGGCTGCCTGTGGAGCGCCGGTCTGCTCGTGGCGCTTGTCCTGGCCTTGAACGCGGCGCGCAAGCCATCGACCTTCCGCGACGTCCCACCGCAGACCCAGTCGAGGTCCACGCCGGTCGGACGGATCCATCAATGGCGCAACCAGGTGAGCGCCGGGCGGGCTTCGGACGTCGCTCACGACTCATTTCGCACCGATCTGCGCCGGCTTCTGGCCGACGTGTGGGCCCATCAGTATCACCAACCCCTCGACGACGTTCGACGGCAGCTGCGCCTCGATCAACTGCCGCTGCCGGATGTCGTGCGTTCGATGCTCGGCCTGACCGCGTCGACGGCTTACAGGCGTCAACCCTGGTGGAAACGGATCGGGCAATGGTTCAACTCGAAGGCGTCCGGCGTTCGCGCTGCATCATCGAGCCCCGAACTTGATGGGACCCTGGATTATCTGGAGGAACTGATGGAGGTCGTGGATGACACTCACACACGCTGAGGTCGCTGAGCGTTCGGCTGCGATCATCGCCGAAGTCGAGAAGGCCGTTGTCGGGAAGCGACAGGCCCTGCAGATGATCCTGGCCGCCTGCCTGTCCTCGGGCGGACACGTCCTTCTCGAAGACTACCCGGGGTTGGCCAAGACCCTGATCGCTAATAGTTTCGCGACGGCGCTCGGCATGGCCTTCAAGCGGATTCAGTTCACGCCCGACCTGCTCCCCGGCGATATCACCGGCGGCTACATCTTCGACCGCGCGCAAGGGCAGTTCACGCTGCGGCGGGGCTCGATCTTCGCCAACCTGATCCTGGCGGACGAGATTAACCGCGCGTCGCCGAAGACGCAATCGGCGCTGCTCGAGGCCATGCAGGAGTATCAGGTCAGCCTCGAAGGCGAGACGATGCCGCTTCCCGATCCGTTCATCGTCATGGCGACGCAGAACCCGATCGAGTACGAGGGCACGTTTCCGTTGCCTGAAGCCCAGCTCGATCGCTTCATGCTTAAGCTCGCGCTCGGCTACCCGACCCGCAGCGACGCCCAGGAAATCTTGCGGCGGCGTCAGCAGCGTCGCCAGGACGGCTTCTCGTTGACGCCCGTGACCGACACGGCCGGTTTCCTCGCCATGCGAGCGGCTGTGGAAGAGGTCTATGTCGATCCCGATCTCGAGGGCTACATCGTCGATCTGGTGCAGAAGACGCACGAGCATCGCCACGTGACGGTCGGCGCCAGCCCGCGCGGCGCGTTGGCGCTCCTCAAACTCGCGCGCGCCTGGGCCGCCATCCAGGGCCGCGCGTACACACTCCCGGATGACATCAAGCTGTTCGTTCAGGGCGTGCTCGGACATCGCCTGATCCTTGAGCCCGATCTCTGGAACAGCCGCCAGGCGGTGAGTCGGATCCTCGACGAGATCCTCACGGGCGTCCCGGTGCCTGTTGTGAAAGATCTATGACGTCGCGCGCGTTCTGGTGGGCGGCCGGGGTTCTGCTGGCGCTTGTCCTCGTTGGCTTGTTCCTGTTTCGAGGCGAGTGGATCGCGCTGGCGTTGCCGCTGGCCGTCTATCTGACTCTCGGCTGGCTCGAGCGTCCGACCGAGACCTCCTTGACCGCCGTTCGCCAGTTGAGCACTGACCGCATCAGCGAGGGCCTGCCAGTCAACGGATCGCTCACGGTGAACAATGTGGGCTCCGCCCTCCCCGAAGTAGATGTTCGCGACACGCTGTCGGCCGGGTTGCGCCTGACGACGGGCGACCCGCGGCGCGTCGTCAGGCTTTCGGCCGGGGAGAGGATCGACCTGGAATATGCCGTTGAAGGCCCGCGTGGTCGCTACTTCTTCCAGCCCATCCAGGCCACGGCGCGCGAGACGTTTGGCCTCTTCGAGGTCCCGCTCCCGCTTGCGGCGCCGGCGACCCTGCTGGTTTACCCGCGCGTGACCGACCTGCCGCTGCTGCCGATCCGGCCGCCGCAGACCAAAGGGTTCTCGGGGCCGATCCCGTCTCGTCGGCGGGGGGCCGGCCAGGACTTCCTCGGGGTGCGCGAATATCAACTCGGCGATTCGCTGCGGCGGATCAACTGGCGAGTCTCGGCGCGCCATGATGCCGAGTTGTACGCGAACGAGTTCGAACTGGATCGTGTCGCCGATGTCTGTCTGATCGTGGACGCGCGGCCGCACACCGAACAACGGGTCAGGGGCCGTCGCTTGCTGGATCACGCGGTCGAGGCCACCGCCGGTCTGGCGCAGGGCTTCCTTTCCGTCGGACACTGCGTCAGCGTGCTGGTCTACGGCGCCGGCATCGCCCGCGTGTATCCCGGGTACGGCAAGCATCAACTTGAGAAGATCCTGCGAGTGTTGGCCGCGGCCGACAGCGGCATGAATTACGCCTTCGAAACGCTGCGCAACCTGCCGGTTCGATTGCTCCCGCCGAACGGCCAGGTCGTCTACGTGGCCTCGCTGGTGCCGGCGGACCTCGACCTGCTGGTTCAGTTGCGCGCCAGAGGCTACGCGGTGCTCGTCGTCAGCCCCGATCCGCTGCACGCCGAGCGGCTCGAGACCCGGGATGCAGACAGCCCGGACTTCAGACAGGCAGAGCGCCTGGCCCGGATCGAACGCGCCATGCTGCTGCAGCGCTTGAGCCGGGCAGGCGTTCAGACCGTGAACTGGCGCGTGGACGAGCCCCTGGCGGCCGTCCTCGAACAGGCGGCGCGAACAATGAAGACCAGCCGGCAACCGATCGAGGGCCGACGATGACGCGCGTGCGACTCGCCCGTCGGATCGGGCTGGCCGTGACGAACGTCGCTCTGGCGCTGACCTTTGCGCTCGCCGGCATGTGGCAAGGCGTGGTCGTGGTGGCCGTGGCGGGCGCAGCAGCCTGGATCGCGATCGAGCGACGCCGACTGACCTGGGCGATTGGGCTGTGGTTGGCCGGCTCGGCAATCGTGAGCGTGCTGGCCACCGAACTGGGCCGGTCCGCCTGGCTGCCGCTTGTCGCCCAACTGGCAGCGCTGGCGGTCTGGGATCTCGACCGTTTTGAGCAGCGTGTCTCTGGGACAGAGGAGACGGTCTACGAGGACCTCAGTCAGCGGCATCTGAGTCGACTGGCCGTTGCCCTGATGCTGGGTGGGAGCCTCGCCGGGCTCAGCCTGGTGATCCGGGCACCGCTCGGGTTCTGGCCGACACTGGCGATGGCGGCCGCACTCGTCGCGCTGCTCATCGGTGTGGTGCGGCGCGCCTCGACGTGACGTCAGGTCACGCTGCCGGGTATCTCCGGGTCTATCCTTTCTCTGACGGTACGAGGCCGTGATCGCAACCGATCACGGCCTCGTTGTTTGCCTGGAGACCGTCGGGTTCGCTCAACAGGACGACGCTATTTCACGATGGCCAGGATCACGAAGGCCGAGATCGACACGGCGATATAGAGCGACGTCGTGGTGGAGGCGAAGACGGCCTTCTCTTTTTCGCGTGTGTAGATGGCGCTGATGAACGGAGGCGGCAGGAACGCGAACAGCAGCAGCGCGATGCGCAGCGCGGGTTCGGCGATCACCGACTGGAGGATCCACCCCACCAGGGCCACGAGCAGCGCCTGCACGGCCAGGCGCAAGCCCGCCGTCGTCAGCGCGGCTTTCAAGACGTTCCGGTCGAAGTCGAGCGTGTACCCGACTGCAATCAGGATGAGGGCCGACACCGGCGCTGTCAACATGGTGATGGTCGAAGTGTAGAGAGGGCCGAAGGGCGAGACGATCACGGCGCTCAAGAGATGAGTCGCACCGAACAGGATCCCGAAGACCACACCGTAGAACGCCGGCGCTCGCAAAGCAGACTGGGCCACCCCCATAGGCGAAGCAGTACCCTGGCCGGAGGCCGTGATGAGAGCCAGATACACCGTGAAGACGAACAGGGAGTTGGCGATGTCGATCGTGGCGATGTAGTGCACCTGCGCGGCGCCCATGAGCGCCATGTACAGGGGATAACCCAGCATGCCCATTTCGAAGCCGGACATCAAGAACGGCACATGGCCATTGACCGATTTCGCGACCAGCGGTCGCAGCAGATATCCGGCCAACAGCGAGAGCAGGATGGACCCGAAGATCACGGCCACGATCACGACCGTGGTCGTCGTGTAGGTCGCTGTCCCCATGGCGTTGAACAAGACGAACGGCAAGAAGAGATGCGTGACGATCTTCTTGACGCTGTCGATGCCGTGCCGATCGATGATCTGGAAGTGGCGAACCCCCAGGCCGATCAACAACATCAAGATAACGGGCACGACTGCGGTGATGACATCCATTGTGGTTGTGAACCCCCTGATCAAGCTCGAGACACGCTCCACTGTGTGCAGGCACGATCAGGCCAAAGCAGCCGGCCTCTCAGGGCCGACTGTCTCGGGCGCGTCGATTGATCCTGGTTCGGGAAGTGGAAACGCTGTCTCGCCGACATTCGGTCCTGTGGGACCGGGACGAGCATCTTGCATTCTACCCGTCGAACTCGAACGGGGTGAGGGCAGGGTAATCGCAATAGAAATGTCTGATCTGATTCTTCCGAGAAAACGAGGGGGTGGCATGGGCCGGGGCAAAGCCCCGGCCCATGCCACCCCCTCGTTTTCTCGGTACTGTTTCAACTGAGGCGATGAAGCCACGTCCTCATGCGATTGCCCTGGCATCACATCCAATCCCGCGGCCGCCATGTGTCGTGACTTCACGGTTGACGCCAAAGATGCTCCATGAGCGCGTCGCAGCGAGGTCGCCAGGGAACGCGCCCGTGTCGGCGTGAACCAGGCCCCGGTTGACTACGCGACGCGCTTGTAGCGGCTGTATCCACCCAACGGGCGTTCGCGCGGTGACAGGACGACGGCGCTCTCTGGCGGGAGGGTCACGGTCAAGAAGCCCGCTCCGATCGTGGCGACGGGCGGTGCGTCTGGATCCCCGAGGACGTCGACCATGGGCGTGTCGTCCATGAGGTCGGCATTGGCGATCATGATCCGATCGGTCACGGCGGCGTTCGATGGATTGACGAGGACGATGACCGTCTCGAGCGCGCGGTCAGTGTGGCGTTCGAAGGCCAGCAATCGATCTGTTTCGACACGGCGATAGTCGCCGATGCGCAGGGCCCGATATTCCTGACGCAATGCGATCAGGCGTTTGGTCCAGGCGAATTCCGGGTTGTCGTCGTTCACCAGGTTCCAGCGCATGGGCCCGCGGTTTTCGGGATCCGCGCCGCCGGCCATGCCGACCTCGCTTCCGTAGTAGACGTTCGGCGCGCCGGGCAGCGTGAATTGGAGCGCCTGAACCAGGCGACGTTGGGCAGGGTTGGGGAACTGTGTCGCCATGCGCGGGATGTCGTGATTGTCGATCACCATCCACGATTTGAGCATGGGTTCGATGCCGCAGTCGTTGACCATCCGCTCGACCATGCGGCCGGCCGTCGCTGGCGCGATGTCACCGTTGACCACCCCGCACACGATGTGCCGCAGGCTGAAGTTCATCACGCCGTCGATCGCGCCGAGCCATTTGTCGGGGTAGTTGACGACTTCGCCCACGATCAGGGCATCGGCCTTCTCGGCGTGGGCTGCGCGCGTCAGGTCACGCAGATAGTCGTAACCCAGTTCATAGGCCGTGTCGAGGCGCCAGCCGTCGGCGCCGTCGCGCAGGTAACCGCGCACGACGGAGTCCGGCGACTCGTACAGGTGGGCCCGCACTGCAGGGTTCTCGAGGTTCAACTCAGGCAGGTTTTGGAAGCCGGTCCAGACCCGCGCGCCGCCCTCGTACTGTGCGCCGATGGCGAACCACTCACGCCAGGTGCTGTTCGGGTCGGCGAGCGCGTCTTTGAAGATCGGAGCGTTGCGGCCCATGTGATTGAAGACACCATCCAGCACGACCTTCAGGTCGCGGGCATGTGCCTCGGTGGTGAGACGACGGAAGTCGTCGCGGGTGCCGAACTCCGGCGAGATCTGCTGGAAGTCGAGGGCGTCGTACTTGTGGTTGGTGTAAGCGAGGTGGATCGGATTCAGATAGAGCGCATCGACGCCAAGATGCTGAATGTAATCCAGCCGGGTGAGCAGGCTGGCAAAGTCGCCGCCCCAGAAGTCGAGTTCGTGGCTGTTCAGCCTGGCCTCCGGAAGATAGATGCCGGGCTGCGGTGTCTCTGTCCATTCCCTGAGCACTTTCGGGGCGGGGTAAAGAGCGCGCTTGGCATCCTGTTGCGCGGGCGGCACAAACCTGTCCACGAGCACCTGATAAACAACAGCGCCATTGCGCCAATCCCGTTCACGTTCCGCGAAGATGTCCATGGTCAGTTCCGATCCAGATTGAGAGCCGCTTCGGCTTGCGCCTGTTGTTGCACGCGCCGTAGGCCGCATTCTAATAGAAGAGCGATGGCCTGGTGAGCAGGATGACTTCACCTTGCTACCCAGGACCTGATCCAGGGCGCGAACTCCACGAACGGGTGCGATGGTCCGAATCCGATTCGTCGTGGTTCAGCCTTGTCGGATGAAGTTTGGCGAAAGGCGATGCTCCAACGTCTTTGATCCAGAACGGGTGGCCGCCCTCCGCTCCTACGAGAGTTTAGGCTTCGAGCGCCACGGTTACGGCTTCAGCGTGCCGGTGCTGAACGCGAATGGCCAGGCGCCTGCGCCATGATCAATGACGACGATGACGCTGATGACGGGAATGACGACGATTGACCTGTCCGCCTTGGCGTCTGGACGTGTTGGTAGCCCTCGGGCCCGCCAGCCCAGGGCATGAGCGGTCAACAAGCAAAAGCGCTAGCCTGGACTGCACGCTGGTACAACATGTTTACAGATAAATGAAGAGTGCTTATAGTCAACGAACGGTGGCTGTGCGGCACAGTCCGATTGGCAGGCAAGCAGGCCTCCAAACCGGGGTGCTTCACTTCCGCCTCAGCGTGGCTGCGCGTCGGCGAGGATGATCATGTGGTGCCCATCGTCTGAGCGGTGAGCCTGCGAGCGCGCGATCGTTCACCTTCCAAGGGGGGCTGGATCATGAACACGACGAATACGACTTTCCTCTCAGAGCTTCGCCGGAAAATGGTCAGCAGCCCGGCCTTTATCGCCGTCGAGCTAGCGCTCATCCTCGCGCTGATCGCGGCGAATCAGCTGAACATCATACGTGTGCCGTTGTCGCTGACGCTTCCGCTCATCCTGATGGGTTGGCTCTCGCTCAGGCTGCGGGGGTCTGGGTGGCACGCGGTAGGGCTTCGTCGCCCGGAGCGCTGGAGGACGACCATCCCCCTGGCGCTGCTCATTGCCGTCGTCCACCAGTGCGCGTCCACCTTTGTCCTGATCCCGTTTCTCCAACAGGTTACCGGCCAGCCGATCGACCTGAGCCTTGTGGACCAGATCGAGGGGAACCTTGTACTGTTGGGGGTCGGGGTGGTGATAGCCTGGCTTCTGGCCGGGTTCGGCGAAGAGATGGTCTACCGCGGCTACATCCTCAATCGATTCGCGGATCTATTTAATTCGCGGCCTGCCGGCTGGTTGTTGGGTTTCATTGTGTCGGTCTTGTTGTTCAGCTGGATCCATCAGTATCAGGGGATCGTCGGGATCATCGACTCAATAGTGAGTGGGGCGCTCTGGGGTGGTCTCTACTTCCTCGCCGGGAGGAGGCTCTGGCTGCCGATCCTGTCGCATGGGTTCTACGACACTATCGCCTTCGTCTTCGCCTACTTCGGGATCATCTGAGCGATTGAAACCGAATATGCCAACAAGCCCTGGACCGATGCATCCACAGCCAGGGTGACGTTGGACATCAGCACGAGGACTGACGACGCCAGGTTAGCCAGCCGCAGCCACTTGCCCATGCACACCCGGCATCGCCACGTCCAGCCGACCCGACGGTCTATAATCGCAACTCCTACTTGACACACCGTCTGCTTCGACGTCGCCGCCGAACGGGAGGACAACCTGCACGGCGGGATTCGATGTATGCCCGAGCAGATCTTGGATCAACCCGAGCAACGACGCGATACGGAAACCACCATGAATGACATTCGAATCGGAACGATCGGCAGCGGCTCGATCGTCAGCAAGATCCTGAACGGTGTGTCGTTGACCGCGGGCATTCGCTGTGAGGCCATCTACTCGCGTGCCTCGGACAAAGGCCGTGCGCTGGCCGATGCGTTCGGAGTCGAGAAGGTCTACACCGACGTTGAAGCGCTCCTGACCGATCCCGCGATCGATTACATCTATATCGCGTCGCCCAACAGCCTGCATTTCGACCAGGCCAGGGCCGCCCTGGAACACGGCAAGAACGTCCTGTGCGAAAAGCCTTTTACCAGCACGGTGCGCGAAGCCGACGAACTCATACGGCTGGCTCGAGAACGACGACTCTTTCTCTACGAGATGGTGCCGACGCCCTTTCTGCCCAACTATCGACTGGTCAAAGAGCATCTGGCGGAGATCGGGCGGGCTCGGCTCATCCAGTGCAACTACAGCCAGTATTCCAGTCGCTACGATAACCTCAAGGCCGGCGAGGTCACCAACATCTTCGACCCGGCATACTCGGGCGGCTGCCTGCAAGACATCAACTACTACAACGTCTACTTCACTGTGAGTTTCTTTGGCACGCCGCTTGCCGCGCGCTACGACGCCAACCGGTTCGCCAACGGCATCGACACTTCGGGTGTGGTCACGCTGCAGTACGCCGACTGCGTCGCCACCCTCTCTGGCGCCAAGGACACCTGGGGCGTCAACTTCGCCCAGATCGAAGGCGAGGACGGTTACCTCTACATCGAGAATGGCGCCAATGCGCTCGAATCGGTTCGCGTCGTCACGCGAACGTCCGATCGGACCTACAACGAACAACCCGAGTCGGACCGCTGGGTCTATGAGATCCAGGGCCTGGTCCCGGTTCTGCAGGCCGCGGACCATGCTGACTGTATGCAGCGTCTGGAGCTGACGCGTTCGGTCGTCGACATCGTTGAGACGGTCCGCAAACAGGCGGGCATCGTCTTCCCGGCGGATCGATGATCAGGGTCGAAAACCGATAACCCGCCAAACGCGCACTCACCAGACGAGTGGGCGGGATTCGGCAAGCGGCGAAAGGATGCACGCAGATGAGATTGGTGATTGCAGATGCGATGTTCGACGAGTTCCCGGACCTGATCCTGGGCGTCGTGATCCTGCACGGCATCGACAACGCGCAGGATAGGGCCGAGATCTCGGGGTTGCTGCGCGAGGCCGAAGCCTCGCTCCCGGGCGCCTTTGGCGGCACACCCGTCATCGATCATCCGCAGATCGCCCCGTGGCGCGAAGCCTATCGCAAGTTTGGAGCCAAACCCAAAGACTATCCGTCGTCGATCGAGAACATCGCTCGACGTGTGTTGAACGGCGCGAAGATCGGCCACATCAACAATCTCGTTTCGCTCTACAACACGATCTCGCTGCGGCATCTCCTGCCCGTCGGCGGCGAGGACCTCGACAGGATCTCGGGCGATGTCAGGCTGACGCGCGCCGGTGACGACGAGCCTGCCATCCTCCTGCTGGGTGAGAAGGAGCCGCGTGCTCCCAAGGCCGGCGAGGTCATCTACACTGACGACGTCGGAGCCATCTGCCGGCGCTGGAACTGGAAAGAGGCCGACCGGACCAAGCTCACTCACGAGACCCGCAACGCCTTCCTGGTCATCGAGGCGTTGCCGCCTGTGGCCCGCGGCACGGTTGAGGTCGCCATCAGCGCACTGGCCGACCTCGTCCGTCGCTTCTGTGGCGGCACCGTCTCAACGGCTCTTCTCGACAAAGACCACCGCGACGTTTCACTGAAGTAAGCGCTGCTCGCCCGAGCGCGGGCCTCAGGACGACCGGCTCATCGGCGCGGCCGCGACAGTGGCCAACACGCCTGTCAGATCGTCGAAAAACAATCAATGCACAAACATCCCTCTGATCTCAAACTCGACTCCTGGATCGTCACGGCCGGCCGCGCGTCGGAGCCCGGCGCGCCGCTGAATGTCCCGCTGGTGCCGGCCTCCAACTTCATCATCGGTCAGGGGCGCGAGTATTCACGCGACGACGGCACGCCGACCTGGGAGGCACTCGAGGAAGTGGTCGGCGGCCTCGAGCAGGGGAAGGCCCTGGCGTTCGCCTCCGGCATGGCCGCGATCGCGGCCGTGTTCGATCAACTGCCGGTGGGCTCGATCGTGGCGCTGCCAGACGATTGCTACCAGGGCGTGGCCGGCCTGGCCGCGGCCGGCGCCGAGCGCGGGCGCTGGTCTGTGCAACGCGTGCCGGTGGACGATACGGCCGGTTGGGTGAGAGCCTGCAGCATCGCCGACCTGATCTGGCTCGAGTCGCCGTCGAACCCGCTGCTGGCCGTCGCCGACCTCGAGGCCATCTGCGCCGCGCCGCGCAAACCCGGCGCCATCGTGGCCGTCGACAACACGTTCGCGACGCCACTCAATCAGCAGCCGCTGGCCTTCGGTGCGACGGTCTCGCTGCAATCAGCCACCAAGTTCATTGGCGGTCATTCCGATCTGCTGGCCGGCGTCGCCACGACGAAAGACGAAGGGCTCTGGCGGGCGTTGAAGAAGTCGCGTGAACTTACGGGCGCCACGCCCGGAACGCTCGAAGCCTATCTGGCCGTCCGCGGGTCGCGCACGCTCGCGATCCGGATGCAACGGGCGCAGCAGACCGCGATGCTGTTGGCGGAGCGCCTCGAACGGCATCCGTCTGTCGCGCGTGTTCGCTATCCCGGCCTGCTCTCGCACCCGACGCACGCGACGGCCAAACGCGTCCTCAAGGGCTTCGGCACGATCATCTCGTTCGACGTGGCCGGTGGCGCCGAGCTTGCAGATCGGGTCTGCCAGAACGTCGGGCTGATCCGGCATGCGACAAGCCTGGGCGCCGTCGAGTCCACGATGGAACGCCGCGCCGCGATCCCGGGTCAGGGGCACCTGCCGCCCTCGCTCCTGCGTCTCAGCGTCGGGATCGAGGACGCCGACGATCTCTGGGCCGATCTGGACTCTGCCATTCGTTCGGCCGCCGCGTGAGAAAAGTGCAGAAGAGCGAGTCGTCGGGCGCGACAAGATCCTGTCGGGGTCGTGAGGGCGCATTGACGGAACTCGGCCTGCCTGGCCCCGGCTCGACGCTCAGATGTGTAACTGAATAGAAACACCCAATCTGGGCCTCAGAGCCCTTGCTCAAATCGGATAGGGGCGGTACCTTTACGCCCCATGACCGATCCGCTCGATTGGCAGATCCTCGACGACAAAGCTCCAGAGGAGCCCGAGCTACCGAGCGCGCCGCCACCCGAGCGGCCAGCCTCGCGGACGCACTGGTGGTGGATCGGTGGAGTGGTCGCGGCCAGTGCGCTAGCAGCGCTCGGCGCGCAGCTCCTGCTTTCCCCTTCGCGTGAAACCCAACTCCACACAACCGTGTCGGCCGTGGTCGCGGCCGAGCTTCGGCAGAGCCCGATCGCGTACGGCATCACCGCCCTCGGCCCGGTGTCGGTCGACTCCATCGACGCCGGCGGCGACGGTCGCATTCAGGCGACCCTCTCGTACACGGCCACCGACGTCGAGGGTCAGACGTTGCGCTTCAGCCTTGAACGATCGCTTGTGACGGAGGGCACCCTGCTGGCCTCCGATCCCGATGCGCTCGACGTCCGTCCGGTCACGCTGACGGGCAGCCAGCGCGTTCCGCACGTGGAAATCACCCTTCTGGCCGAAGATCGCGACTTCATCGAGGGCGACATCCTGCCGTATCTCGACGATGTCGCCCGACAAGCCTGCGAGATCTGGTTGTGCCCGGAAGGGACGAGCGCGCACCTGGCGCTCACGCAGGTGACGCCCGGCGCTGGCGAGCAGCCTCTCGAGCCGCTGGCCAACTCGTGGATGCTCGCGAGTGCCGTTGAGTTGGCCGATCATGATTCCGTCGAGCTTCCTGCGCCGGCCCTGGCCGGGCGGCCGGCTGATGCGGCGACGCTCGACGCCTACCGCAGACGCCTGGCGCTGCGACTCCTGCCGCTGCTCGCGCGCAGCGTGGTCGAAGGCTCGCGGCAGCTGATCACGGTGCCGAACAACTCGATCGTCGCCGACGCCCTGGCCGTCCGCACCGCGGTGCTCTTCGGCCTCGAACCGAACGCCGTCGCAGCCGCGCGTCCCGCAGACAACGATGCCGGCCTGATCAACGACTCGCCGGAGGGTCGTTCGGTGCTGGCCGAACGCGCGCTGCTCCGCCTGAACGCGTTCCTGGGTGAGCCAGGTTCGTCGCTCGAACGCGAACTCTGGTCTCGCCTCGAAGACGAGCCCGACGACGTGATCGCCACGGCCGTCGATCTCGCGCATCGAACCTCATTGCCGCCGGAAGAAGCGCTCAGTCTGGTGTGGGGCGGTGGGCTCACGCGGGCCGTTGTCGCTCAACTCACACGGCCCGACTGGATGGCGCAGCTGGCCTGCGTGGATGGCGTGCACGTCGCCGGTGCTCAAGGCCATGCTGCCGTGCGCTGGGACACGCTCTCCACGAGCCGCGTCCTCGAGGTTGGACCTCTTTCCGAAGACGGCGCGTTCCAGGCCCTGGTCTTCGCCGGCGAACCCTTGTTGCTCGATAGCGCTACCGGCCGTTTGTGGTGGATGGTCTGGCCTGACCCAGTCCCCGGGCGCTCCCCGCGCTTCGGCTGGGATGATACGCCGTCATTCGGCGGAGTCGGCGTGCTGGGCGCCTGGACCGCGCAAATCAAGTTCGATCCCCGCTACGCGTCGTTGTATCCAACCCGCCAGCCCGACTCCGCAACCTACCGTTGGGAAGGCCGCCCCTACCGGGTAAGTCTGCCGGACACCACCGGGAGCGACACGCGCGTTTTTCGCGCGCAGCAGGTGATCGACGCCACAGGCGCCGTCGTCGCCGATTGGGGCCAGGCCGCCTGGCCGAGCCGCAATCCGCGCACAGGTGAGATCGCGGTGCTGAGTCGGGTGGAGGATCTCGAAAGAGCGGCCGAGTATCGCATCACGGTCTACGCCAACCCGGTCGACGCGATCGGCCGGGTGGTGTGGCGCAGCAGCGAGTTCGGTTGGTCGGCCGATCAGCCGCTGGCCTGGGCCGCTGTGCAATGGATCGGCGATACCCACTCGCTGGTGGGCATTGTGCGGCCCGTCAACGAAGATCACTATGTGCCGCTGCCCGTGATCTGGCGCACCGATCCAGACGCCGTTCAATCGATCGAACTGCCCACGTTGAAGCTGTCAAGCTCGACCATCTTCGATTTCTCGGTATCCGCCGATGGACAGTATGTGGCCCTGGTCAGTTCGGCCGCACAGGGGCCTGGCACGCGCACCAGCATTGTGTCGACCACGGACGGTGAGCTCGTGAACGCGTTCGATCTTCCCGGCGGCCTGCTGACCTGGGCCCCCAGTGGCCACGTCTTCGCCTTCCAGGGCGGCGGCCATCCCCAGGTGTATGCTCACCCCGAAGATCATGCACCGATCTGGTCGCTCGGCGACACCGGCTGTGCCAGCCTGATCTGGCGGCCGGCGCAGACCCTGATCACTCAATCCAGCATCGCGCCCTGACCTGACGCGTGCGCGTGCCGCCCTTGACGCGCCAACCGCCTTCGAGTTTCATGGCCTAGCGGACGTCGACTTGCTGGCGCTCCCTTCGCGATCTGGAGACGAATCAATGACCCAACGTGTCCTCATCATCTGCACTGGTAACTCCTGCCGCTCTCAAATGGCTGAGGCCATCGTCCACGCCGAGCTGGCGCCCGAATGGGAGGCCGTCAGTGCCGGGACGCGCCCGGAGGGTTACGTGCACCCCAAAGCCCTTGACGTCCTGCGCGAGATCGGGATCGAGTGGCAGGGGCGTTCGAAGTCGATCGAGGAGTTTCGTGGGCAGGCCTTCGACGCCGTCATCACAGTCTGCGACTCGGCGGCCGAAGACTGTCCGGTGTGGCTCGGCCCGGGCAAGAAAGTACACATCGGCTTTCCTGACCCGGCCGATGCCACAGGCTCGGATGACGAGATCCGGGCGGTCTATCGCCAGGTCCGTGACGGCATCCGCGAGCGGATCCTGCCTTATCTACGGGCGCAATCGGGCGCGGGCGTTTAGAGCACGGCGTTGAAGAGATAGCCGGTCAGGACGATCGCGACGGCCACGACGCCGATGAAGATCGCAATCAGGCGCGGCTTGAGCACGCGGCGCAGGATGATGATCTCCGGAAGGCTCAGGCCAACCACGGCCATCATGAACGCCAGCACCGTGCCCAACGAGGCGCCCTTCTCGATCAGGGCGCTGACGATCGGGATGACGCCGGCGGCGTTTGAGTAGAGCGGCACGCCCAGGAGCACGGCCGCTGGAACCGACCACCAGGCTTCAGCGCCCATGATCCCGACCAACGCGCTCTCGGGCACATAGCCGTGGATGCCGGCGCCCACGGCGATGCCGACGACGACATACAGCCAGACCTTGCCCACGATCTCGCGGACCGAGTCCCAGGCGCGGTGAATGCGATCCACACCGGTCAGGTGTTCGCTGACCGCGCCGGCCCCTGAGCGGACCTGCCAGACGAAGTCCTCGACCTCGCGCTCCAGCTTCAGTCTTCCGATGATGAACCCCGCCGTCGTCGCGATCACCAGCCCCGAGGCGACGTACAGGGCCGCCACCTGCCAGCCGAACAGCCCGAACAACATCACAAGCGCCACTTCGTTGATCGTCGGGGCCGCGATGAGGAACGAGAAGGTCACGCCGAGCGGGATGCCGGATTCGACGAAGCCGATGAAGAGCGGCACGGCTGAACACGAGCAGAACGGCGTGACCACGCCGAGCAGCGCCGCCAGCCCATTGCCGACGCCCTCGCGTTTGCCGCCGAGCAGCGCGCGCGTCCGCTCGGGGCTGAAGAAGGTGCGCACGATCCCGATGACGAAGACCATGCCCGAGAGCAGCAGCAAGATCTTGGGGACGTCGTAAAGGAAGAACGCAACAGATTCGCCGAGTTGCGTGCCGCGGCCGAGTTGCAGCGCGTCGTAGGCGATCCAGTCGGCCAGGGGCTGAACGACGTTATAGGCCACGAGCCAGGCCAGGCCGGCCAGACCGACCCAGGCATACGGTCGCCAGGCGGATTCGATCTTGGCGGTGGGGAGGGGGTGAGCCATGGCGCTTACGCCGCCCGGAGCCAGGTCGCGATCTCGGCTTCGCTCGGGATGCGTCCGCTTGACACGACCTTGCCATTGACGACCAGGCCTGGAGTGGACATCACATTCCACTTCATGATCTCGGCGTAATCGGTGACGTGATCGACCTCGGCCTCGAGGCCCTGCGCCGTGACGACCTTGCGAGCGCGTTCTTCGAGCCGATGGCAGTTGGCACAGCCTGAACCGAGGATCTTGATGTTGAGCATGAGGACTCCGTGGTGAACGTTTACCGCGCGCCCGCGAGCACGGCCGGCTTGTTCGTACGCGTTTGCGCGGCCGTGCACTTCGGGCATGGGCATTGAGGGTGAGGGCGGGGGAACGTCGCGCGCGGCTCGCCCGGATCTCGCAGGGCGTCGAGCACCTTGAACACGCGGCGGTCGGCCACGTGGTAGTACACGTTGTTGCCAACCCGCCGATCGGCGACGAGCCCGGCCTCGCGTAAGGTCATCAGATGCTGAGAGATGAAAGCCTGTCGGAAACCGAGGACGGCCTCCAGGTGACAGACACAGGCCTCGTCTTCGCGCAGGACGGCGATGATCGCCAATCGCGCGGGGTGGGTCAGGGCCTTGAGCAGACCGGCTTCAGACTCGAAGGATTTCATATTCGGCATCTTGAATATTGAATACAGTATCGACCCGATCCTGGCCGTCGGCAGGTGACAGGTGTCATCGAATGCCATGAGGAATGATCCTGCGGGCGTCGCGATCAGGCGTCGCCGGGGCTGTGCGGGCGGACGGCCTGGCCTTCGAAAACAAACAGGCTGGAGGGCAGCAACGCCCTCCAGCCTGCGTGATCGTGTGCCGACCGTCGTCGGCCTTATGCCGGTCGTTCGGCGTAGACCGTGACGCTCAGCAGCCGGGCGCGAACCGCCGAGCCGTCAGGCGTGTTGAGCGAGCCCGCCACGTGTTCGCGAGCGACGCGGACATTGATGAAGCCCGTCGCTTCGATCAGGCCGAGGTAATCGGCCTTGTCGACAGCGCCGCCGATGCAGGCCGCGTAGGCGGAGAGCGACGCGCGGATGTCGGCGGGCACATCGCCTTCAGAGACGATGTCGGAGATGCTGAAGTGGCCGCCGGGCCGCAGAACGCGGAAGACCTCGGCAAACGCCCGACGCTTATCGGGAACGAGGTTGAGCACGCAGTTGCTCACCACCACGTCTATCGAGGCGTCCTCAATGGGCATGGCCTCGATCTCGCCGTGGCGGAACTCGACATTGGTGAAGCCGCGCTTCTCGGCGTTGGCGCGCGCCTTCGCGATCATGGCCTCGGTCATGTCGAGGCCGATCACGTGCCCGGCCTCGCCGACGATGGCGCGGGCCACGAAGACGTCGTTGCCGGCTCCAGATCCCAGATCCAACACCGTCTGCCCGGGCGCCAGTTGCGCGATCTCGGTGGGCAGGCCGCAGCCCAGGCCGTAGTCCGCCTCGGGCACATAGCCGGGCAGGTTGGCGTAGCTCGAGGCCAGGCTGCCGCCGGTCTCCGCCGGGTCACAGCCGTCGCCACCGCAGCAGCCGGTGCCTTCAACGCTCGCGGACGGTGAGCAGCACGACGCGTTGCTGGGTTGCAGGACGATTTCCGCGTAGCGCTCTCGCACCGCCTGTTTGAGTTCATCCGCTGTCGTCATGAGGTTCTCCTGAATAGATAGATGATTGTCGATGGGTTGAGGCAAAAAAACAGGCCCGCCTAGGATAGGGTCTGTTTGACGGCCTCCGTGCTGGCTTCGTCCGGCGCGAAGCGCACCATGAGCTGGCCGCAGCACACGGCGATGTGGTTTTGGTTGAGCGTGTAGAAGGTCTGCCGGCCTTCCGAACGCACGTCGACCAGGCCAGCCTCGCGCAAGATCGCGAGGTGATGCGACACAGTGGGCTGCGAGACCTTCATCTTCTCCGTGATCTCGGTCACCGACACCCACTCGCAGCAGCACAGCTTCATGATCTGCTGCCGGGTGGAATCGGCGATCGCTTTGGCGAAGAGAACGACGTCGTGAGTGCTCATGGAAACCTGGTGGTTATTATATAGACAAATGTCTATGTGTCAAGCGGCGACTTATTAGGAACAAGCACGGCCTGACCTCGTGGGCACATGCGTCAACCTGACGATATCGGGATGGCCACACGTATTCACACGTCGCAGTGCTCCGGCTGCACCTAACCATGATCTGGGTCGCGCGATCTGGGTGAGCCCTCGAGGCCCGTGACCACACCGGCGCTCGCGCGCACGGGTCCTGCTCGGGCCGCGGGCCAGGGGAGCAGGACCGCTATGTTCTGGCCGACGAACGGTAGCCAATGACATTCGCCACATGTGAGCCGAAAACGGGCGCGTTATGGTGGATTTTGTATTTAATCCGCCACCCAAATCTGTCGACCACCTGATCCTGGTGCACAGGCCGCAGGGCAGGTGACAGAGGTGACCTGACGCCGTCGCTTCGATCGGGCATCCCCGACAAACCAGGTAGCCAGCCAGGTATACCGAGAGGATCTGTGCCATGACCCAGTCCAGCGTGATTGCCCTTGCCAGTCGTCCGCCATCGCCGCCGCGAGCGGAGTGGGCCCAGGTCGATGAGCAGGGCCGGTTGGTCCTGCCCGCGCGACTGGCGGCGCAGTTCGGCCTCGGCCCAGGCGCCGAGGTCCGCGTGGAACTCAGCGACAACGGGCTCCGCCTGCATCGCCCGGTCTCGCATCTGGCTAAGGTCTATATCGAGCCAACGATCGATTGCAATCTCGATTGCGTGACCTGTTTTCGCCACGGTTGGGATGAGACCCGCGGCCGGATGACGGACGAGACGTTCGCGGCGATCATGGCCGGGTTGCGCGGTCTGGACCCGATGCCCACCGTTTACTTTGGTGGCATTGGCGAGCCGCTCCACCACAAGCGCACCATCCCGTGGATCGCGGAAGCCAAAGCGCTTGGCGCGCGGGTCGAGATGATCACCAATGGCACGCTGCTCACGGAGGCGCGCAGTCGACAACTGATTGATGCGGGTCTGGATCTGCTCTGGGTCTCCATCGACGGCGCCTCACCCGAGAGCTATGCGGACGTTCGTCTCGGGGCTGAGCTTCCGCGCGTACTCGAGAACCTGCAGCGTTTCCGCAAGATGCGCCGGGCCAGCCACGACGCGCGCCCGGCCATCGGGATCGCGTTCGTGGCGATGAAGCGCAATATCGCCGACCTGCCGAAAGTGCTTCAGATCGGTCGCGCGCATGGGGCGCGCTACTTCAGCGTCAGCAACGTGCTGCCGGTCACCGAGGACCTGCAAGACGAGATGCTGTACACCCGGGCGCTGCGCGATGTGGCTTATCTGCCGGGTCGCGATGTGCCGCGTTTGAGCCTGCCGAAGATGGACTTCAGCGAGCTCACGCGGGATGCGCTCTTTCAGGCCTTCCAGTCTGGCTTCACGGTGAGCTACGCGGGCCACAGCTGGGGCGGCGCCAATGACGTGTGCAATTACATCGAGAGCGGTTCGATGTCGATCGCCTACAGTGGAGATGTGAGCCCGTGCTGGCCGCTGATGCACACACACCAGAGCTATCTACATGGCAAGCCCCGGCAGAATCTCAAGCACGCCATCGGCAATGTGCGCGAACGCAATGTGATGGATCTATGGATGGATCCAGGCTATGTGGCCTATCGCCGCAAGATCCAGAACTTCGGATTTGCGCCGTGCACGTTCTGTGGCGGCTGCGAGATGTCCGAGTCAAACGTCGAGGACTGCCTGGATAACACCTTCCCGGCCTGCGGCGGTTGTCTCTGGGCTCAGGGCGCCATTCAGTGCCCGTGAGTGAGGGCCGTGTGCCGGACAACGACAGCGTCATTCTTTAGGCGCATGTCGCCGACGGCGGGGAGCCTGCAGCGGGCCCGAAGGTGTCTTGCCATACGCTTCGACGTAGCGTCGAGTGATCTCGGCATCCAGTCCATCCGTAAACGCCTTGAAGTGTTCGATGGCCCGTTTGGCATCCTGCGTTAGCCGGGCGCTACCACCGTGCGGGCCGCCCACTGTCGTGATCACCACCGGGGCGCCAAGCTCGTGTTCGATCTCGCGCACGCGCTCCCAGGCCCGGCGATATTGCAGGTCGAGCGCAGCGGCAGCCGAGCTGATCGAACCGAGTTCCTCGATCTTCTCAAGCAACTTGACCCGCCAGGGGCTGAGCACGACATTCCCGTCATTCTCGATCCAGATGTTGTACTTGGGCTGCATAGACGCCTCGCTTCGGCCCGCCAGGCTCTGTCAGAGCGCTCCCTCGAAAACCACAGCGCCAGATTCGCGCACGGCATAACCATGTTGTGCCGCTAGCAATTGTTTGAAGTCTTCATCGCCGACGACGCCGAGGATCTGCTCCACGATCGGGTGCTTGAACTGCGCTGCCGGTATGACAAGGTCGTAGCGCTCCCACCCGATCGAGATGAAGTCCAGCCCAAGCGCGATCGCGGCGCTGCGCACAGCCATGCCGCAGTCGGCGACGCCGCTGGCCACCGCGCCGGCGACGGCCATGTGTGTGTACTCCTCGTGGCCATACCCCGTGATCTCGTCTGCCTTCAGGTCGCGTTGCTTGAGCAGGTAGTCGAGCAGCACGCGGGTGCCCGCGCCGCGCTGACGGTTCACATAGCGCAGGCGCCGCAGATCGTCGAGGCCCTGAACGTTCAGCGGGTTACCGGCCGCCACCACAAGCCCTTGTTCGCGATGCGCGAACGTGACCACGCGCACCACCTGGCCGGCGAGCTGCCGACGCAGATCCGGCAGGTTGTATTCGCCCGTGGCTTCGTCGAGCAGGTGCATGCCAGCCAGGTGCGTCTCGCCGCGTCCGAGCGCCACGATGCCGCCCAACGAGCCGACGCTGGCACTGGCCAGACGGCTGCCCGGGAAGCGCGCCGCGAGTTCGCCGGCGAGGAGGTCCAGCATCGGATCATGGCTGCCCGTGATCACAGCTGTCTTGTGGATCTCGTCGAGGCCGCGGTAGAGGATCACGTCGACAGGGCCGCCGCGGTCGATGCCTTCGCTGAAGCGCGGGATGTGCGCCAGCCCGTCAGCGCGGACGAGCGACGTGATCACGCCAGCGCCACGACTGAGCGGCGTGGCCAGCAACCGGTCGTTGATCGCGGCGACCGTCACCCGCGTGTAGTCGTCGTCACCGGCAGGGGAGGAGAGACGGCGCGTGAGCGTGGCCCGCGCACGTGGTCGGGTCTCGATACCCGGCCGGGTGCCCAACCAGCGTGCCAGCAGAGGCTGGACGAAGAGCTCGCCGGTGAGGGCCGCGCTGACCGGGTAGCCGGGCACGCCGATGATCGGCATGCCTGACCCGGATACGCCCATGATGACTGGGTGCCCCGGCCGCACCGCCACGCCATGCACGAGCAGCCGCCCCACGTCTTGTACGAGCTTCGACGTATAGTCGCGTGTCCCGGCCGATGATCCCGAGAGCATCAACACAAGGTCAGGCTCGCGTTTCAGCGCCGCATTGAGCGCTTCCTTCAACGCAGCGGGATCATCCGGCGTGATCGCCGCGATCTCCACCTCGCCACCGGCGTCTTGCACCTGAGCACCCAACACAACACTGTTGTATTCGATCACCTGACCGGGCTGCGGGTTGCCTTCAGCGCTGACAAGTTCGCTCCCGGTCGGAATGATGATGACACGCGGGCGACGGCGGACCGTGACGTGCGTGTGCCCGCAGCCCACGATCGCGCCAAGATCCATCGGACGCAGCCGGTGTCCGGCCTGCACGACGATCTCGGTCGCGACCATGTCTTCGCCGAGCATCCTCACGTGCTGCCAGGGCGCAACCGGCGCTGCGATGGTGATGCCTTCTGCTGACTCCTGCACGTTCTCGATCATGATGACGGCATCAAACGTCGGCGGCAGGGCAGCGCCTGTGTTGACAGCTTTAATCGATCCCGCGCCCAAGGTGAGCGGTCGTGTCTCGGTGGCGCCGATCGTCTCGGCGGCGCGCACGGCGAAGCCATCCATCGCGGCAGCATGATAATGAGGCGACGAGAGCCGCGCGACCACCGGCGCAGCGGTCACGCGCCCAAGGGCCTCGCGCACCGGGACGCGTTCGCCTGGCATAGGCCCGGCCTTGCCGAAGGCCGCCAGTGCATCCAGCAGGGCTTTCGTGGCAGCCTCAATCGGAACGTCTTCGAGATACACGTTGCGTTCGTCGGACATGAAAACTCCAGAAAGATGTGGAGGGGCGTCCCTTGTGGGCGCCCACAAGGGACGCCCCTCCACGCCTCTCACATCACCACCACCTCGACCTCGGCACCGGCGCGCAAGCCGTTCGAGTTGAGCGGCACCACGACCAACCCGTCTGACCGGATCAGGGTGTAGATCAGGTTCGACTTGCCGAAGACCGGCTCGGCTTCGACGACACCCGCACTCACGCGCAGGCGGACGGGCACCGTGTCCTCGCGCCCGGTCGTGCTGGCGATGTTGTGAGTCAGGGTGGCCCGCACGGCAGCTGGCCACTCGGGCTGCAGGCCGAGCAGGTGGCCGATCAAGGGCACCACGATCTGACGCGCCACCAACAGAGCCGAGACAGGATTGCCCGGCAGGCCGACCACCGGACGGCCGTCGCACACGGCCAGGATGGTGGGCTTTCCGGGCTTGACGGCCAACCCATGCTGGAGCACGCCCGGCGGGCCGAGGCGCGCGATTACGGCGCTCGTCAGGTCGCGCGAACTGACAGAGCTGCCAGCCGAGATGACGAGCAGATCCGCCTCGGCGAAGGCGGCCTGCGCTTTGGCGAGCGTGTCATCGAATGTGTCGCGTGCGATGCCGTGCGTGGTGGCCTCGGCACCGGCGGCGGTGAACAGCGCCGCAAGCATCGCGGCATTGATGTCGCGGATCTGGCCGGGCCCGGGCGCCTCCTCAGGGGTGACCAGCTCGTCCCCACAGCTCAAGATGTGCACGCGTGGCCGGGCGACGACGTCGACGCGCGTGATCCCGACGGCCAGTAAGCCGCCCAGATCCTGCGGGCGCAGTCGCCGACCCACCGGCACAATCGGCTCGTCCAACCCGACATCTTCGCCGATCTGAACGACATGTTCGCCCGGGGCGACAGGCGCCAGCACTTCGATCTGGTCGGTGCCGAACGGTTGCGTGCGCTCGATCATGACGACCGCATCGGCGCCTTCGGGCAGCATCGCGCCGGTGGCGACTTCAACGGCCTGACCGGGGCCGACGGCGACAGCCGCCTGTTCGCCCATGCGGATCTCGCCGACGCGCGTGAGGTAGGCCGGCAACGAGTCGGAGGCGCCGAACGTGTCTGTTGCTTTGACCGCGTAACCGTCCATGGCGCTGCGCCGGAAGTTGGGCAACTCGATCGGCGAACGCGGTTCGCTGGCCACCACTCGTCCGGCGGCGTCGGCGACAGCCAGACGTTCACGTCGCGCGAGGGCAGGGGTCTCACGGCGCAGCTGGTCGAGCGCGTCGGCTACCGACTTGACAGTGAAGAACAGGGAGTCTTGAGCCATAGGCAGTGATCAGTGAGGGGTGGAGCCAGCGCCGCGATTCCCCTCGGAGCGCGTCGGCGTGGCGCGTTGCGGCTTGCGGCAGG
>CAYZRP010000030.1:0-53942 GCA_964480865.1 uncultured Anaerolineales bacterium
CGTAGTACACGCCGAGGTCGGTGTCCGAGTCAGGCCGGGCGCGCCCCGCGGCGCGGGAGCCTCCGAGGACCACGGCGCGGACTCCGGGGAGTTGAGCGAGAGCGGCAAGAAGGTGTTGGGCGGAGGGGTTGAGTTCGGGCATAGGCGTATGATACGACCAGAAATCGGGAGTGTGCGGGTGTGCCCCCGCGTAGGGGGGCCACTTGGGGGCACCGCGGCGCACTCCCCATTTCTGGCCGACTAATTCATGCGCGACAACCGGTCCAGCAAATACGTCTTCCACTCGCCGCGCGGCATGTAGGGCAGGATCGCGCGGTTCTTAACAAGCCGCTCGGCCCCGAGCACGCCGTGTGCCAGGTAGGTCAGGTTCGTCTCATCCTGCGGGAAGAGCGTGACGACGATGTGGCCATTCTCGCTCGCGATCGCGACCACGCCCGCCTTCGTGGCGCGCAGTTTCACGCGCAGTTGATAGAGCAGGTTCTCGACAGGCTCGGGCGCCGGCCCGAAGCGCTCGGCCAGCTCGCGTGCGAAGCCATCCAGTTCGCCCTCGTCCGTGATGTTCGCCAGCCGCTGGTACAGCTGCACCCGCAGCCGCCGATCCTCGACATACTCGGCCGGGATCGCCAGCGCCAACGGCAGATCCACATTCGCGGCCTGCGTCGTGATCACGGCTGCCACCGCGCCTTCGTCCTTCGTCGTTCGTCCTTCGTCTGCGGTCTGCGGTCTGCCGTCCGCCGTCGCCGCGGCGCGGTCCTTCTTCAACGCCTTGACCGCCTGGTTCAGCATCTTGGTGTACAGGTGGAAACCGACGGCCGTGATCTGGCCGGACTGCTTCGGCCCAATGATGTCGCCGGCGCCACGCATTTCGAGGTCGCGCATGGCGATGGCGTAGCCCGCACCCAGGTCGGTCTGCTCGGCCAGCGTCTCGAGCCGCTCGCGCGCCTCGGGCGTTGGGCGGAAGTCGGCGCTGGTGAAGAAGTAGGCGTACGCCTGCTGCGTGCTGCGTCCGACGCGCCCGCGCAGTTGATAGAGCTGCGCCAGGCCAAAGGTGTCGGCGCGGTCGACGATCAGGGTGTTGGCGTTCGGGATGTCGAGCCCCGACTCGATGATCGACGTGCACAACAGCACATCGATCTCGCCCTCTTCGAAGCGCTCCATGACGTGCGAGAGCTGGCCTTCCTCCATCTGGCCATGCGCGATCTCGACCCTGGCTTCGGGCACCAGCCGCGCCAGCCTGTCGCGTGCCACGCCGATGCTCTGCACGCGGTTGTGCAGGAAGAACACCTGGCCGTCGCGTTCGAGTTCGCGCAGGATCGCCTGGCGCGACAGCTTCTCGTTCCACGGCCCGACGTGGGTGATGATCGGCAGCCGCTCTTCTGGCGGCGTGTTGATGGTGCTGATGTCGCGCAGGCCGGTCAGGGACATGTAGAGCGTGCGCGGAATTGGCGTGGCCGTCAGCGTCAGCACGTCCACTTCGGAGCGCATCTGTTTGAGGCGCTCCTTGTGCTTGACGCCGAAGCGCTGCTCTTCGTCGATGATCAACAGGCCCAGGTCCTTGAACGCCACGTCCTGCCCGAGCAGCTTGTGCGTGCCGATGACGATATCGACGTCGCCGGCCGCCAGCCGCGCCAGCGCCGTCTTGATCTCGCGCGGCTGCCTGAAGCGTGAAAGCATCTCGATCTTTGCGGGGTAAGCCGCGAAGCGCGCTTTGAAGGTGTGCCAATGCTGCTGCGCCAGCACCGTCGTCGGGACGAGCATGGCGACCTGCGCTCCATCCATCACGGCCTTGAAGGCGGCGCGCAGGGCCACCTCGGTCTTGCCAAAGCCGACGTCGCCGCAGATCAGGCGATCCATCGGGCGCGGGCGTTCCATGTCGGCCTTGACGTCGCGGATCGCGCGTTGCTGGTCCTCGGTCTCGACGAACGGGAAGCCACCTTCCATTTCGGCCTGCCAGGCTGTGTCCTGCTTGAAGGCGCGTCCCGGCACCAGTTCGCGCCTGGCGTAAAGCTGCAATAGCTCGCGTGCCATCTGCTCGACGGCAGCCTTGGCCTTCTGCTTGGCGTTGAGCCACTCAGTCGAGCCGAGCCGCGACAGCGCCGGCGGCTGTTCGCTCGCGCCGACGTAGCGTGTCAGCCGGTCGGCGTGCGAGACCGGCACGTACAGCTCGTCGCCCTCGGCAAACTCGAGCACCAGGTAATCGCGCTCGAGGCCGTCGATGATGCGCTGGCCGAGCTCGCGGAACCGCCCGACGCCGTAGTCCTCATGGACGATCAGATCGCCCGCCTTGAACTCGGCGTAGTTGGTCTCGGGCGCGCCACGACGCTTGCGCTTGCGCGCGCGCTGCGGCCGGGCTACGCCGAAGATCTCGGCATCCGTCAACACGACGATCGCGCTCGGGCGGATGGCCTGAGCCAGTGCGTCAGCGGCGGGAACCTCATCCTTCAGCACCAGCCGCCAGCCCTCGCTCAGCCCGCCTGACACGAACGTGACGCTGGCCGGCGCTGGCGCGTCGATCAGGGCGTCGGAGGCGGCCGTCGGATAGCCTTCCTGCGACCAGAGCTCGGCCAGGCGGCCAGCCTGCCGGGCGACGACCACGGCCGCGGCGTTGTCGACCACCAGGTCGGTCAGGCCGGTCAGCAACGGCCGCACCTGCCCGCCGTAGCGGGGGGCAGGTCGCAGCGCCGTCAACGCGGATCGATCCGGATCCTCGTCCTCATCCGTCTCGGCGCCAAGGCTCACGACCTGGCGGGTTGACAGTGCCTCATCGAGCTCGTCCCAGGTCACGTAGGGTGGGGGTGTGGTTGGCAGGATTGTGCCGGCCTCGAGCTGGAAGCTGCGCTGTTCCTCGGCGTGCTCGATCAACTCGTCGGCGGTTTCGCCGAGCTCGACTTCGCCGTCGAGCAGGACGAGAGCGTCCGGCGTCAGATAGTCCAACAGTGTGGCCGGCGCGAACCGTTCGGCGATCTGGAACTCGGCCGGCACGCCGGCTCCGGGCGTGCTCGCCAGCCCTTCGCGCGCCGGCGTCACCGTGAGCGTGTCAATCGACTCGCCCGAGCGCTGTGTGGCGGGTTCGAAACGCCGCAACGTGTCGATCTCGTCGCCAAAAAGCTCGAGGCGTGCGGGCGCATCGGCCGCCACCGGGTAAATGTCGACGATGCCGCCACGCCGCGAGAACTGGCCGGGCTCGAGCACCACGCTGACGGGCTCGTAGCCGCTCTCTGCCCACAACGTCAACAGCGCATCCAGGCGCACCATCGCGCCACGCCGCAGCTTGCGCGTGCGCATCAGGAACTCACGCAGGGGCAGGGTGCGGGTCATCAATGCGCGCACCGAGGTCGTCGTGATCAGCGGCGCGCTGCTCGCCGTGGCCCCGCTGCCGGCCGACCCGATCGTCGCGTGCAAATCGGCCCAGGCCGAGAGCGCCGCGACACGCTCGCTTACGGTCCGCGAGCCCCACACGGCTGGTTCGTAGAACATGGGCGCCGGCTCCGAGAACGCCCGCGTGGTCGCACCTGGCCACCAGATCGGCAGTTCGTCAGCGAACGCCGTTGCACGGTCGGGCCTGGCGGTCACGATTAGCGTCGGCCGACCAAGATCCTGCGCCAGGGCTGCCGCCACCGCGGGCCTTGCCGCGCGGATCACGCCCAGTGGCAGCCGCTTCTCGCCGGCGATGGCGCGTTCGCGCAACGCGGCGTAGCCGGGAAGAGCGCGAATGTGAGTGAGGAGGGGAGAGAGATGCATGTTCGTTGAGACCGCGGACAGCAGACGGCGGACCGCAGAAGCCCGGACGCTGTCGCCATGAATGCCAAAGGACGAACGACAACGGCCGAGCGGGGCGTCCCGTCGGCTGTCATCCTTCGTTCTGGCTGGTGTTCAGTTGTCTCCAGCGCGCCCGATCAGCGCTGGCTCAACATGCGACGCCGAAGGCGCGCCTCACCGGCGCCGACCTTCGTCATTCGTCGTTCGTCATTCGTCCGACCTTACGACTCTACCGCGCTTCAGGGCAGGGCGGCCATTAGGGCGGCCACAAGGGCCGCCCCAACGGGCCGCCCAACGAGTCGCCGCAATGAGCCGCCGATAAGAGCTGGCCAGACGGGCTACCCGGCGGCCGCCGGACGGCGGTCAGCGGTCTGCTGTCTGCGGTCCTTCTAACGGCCCGTTGAAGCGGCTCATCGCCAGGTCGATGCCATCGGCCATCCAGCCAAGGATGGCGTCGACGGCCTTGTCGAAGACGACGTCGAGTTGATCGAGTTCGTCGTCGTTGAAGTCCTTGAGCACATAGGCGGCGTGGCGCATCTGGCCTGGTGGGCGGCCGATGCCGATCCGCAGCCGCGGGAAGCGGTCGTTGCCGAGCGAGTCGATGATCGACTGCAGGCCACGTTGGCCGCCGGCCGATCCGCGCGGCCGGATCCGGATGCTGCCGAACGGCAGGTTGAGGTCATCGATGCAAATCATGACGGCCTCGGGCGGGATCTGGTAGAAGCGGGCCAGCCCGGCCACCGATCCGCCCGAAAGGTTCATGAACGTCTGCGGCTTGGCCGCAATCACGCGCCGGCCGTCAACATCGCCGCTGGTGATGAGTGCGTTGGACTGCTTGCGCGTGAAAGCCGGCCAACCCTGGCGATGCACCAGACGGTCGACGGCCAAAAAACCGGCGTTGTGCCGGTTGAGTCGATATTCGCGGCCCGGGTTGCCCAGGCCAACGATCAGGGCAGGGGTTTCGTTCATTCAATCACTTCCAACGTCGATGGCGCCAGAGCCAGCGGGCCGCCGCATAAGCAGCCATGATCGCGAAAGCCAGAGCGGCGAGGCGCACGCCGTCCACGAAAGCCGTCTCGAGCCGACCGGGATCGAGCGCCGGCAAGGCCGAGGCCACGGGGCTCGGCCCGCCGAGATCGCCGAGCGCCGCGATCGCTGTCGCGGGCGGCGGCAGGGCGATCGCGGTCGGCGTCGGCCCGGTCGACAGGCCCACACCCGGCAACGAGGTCGCGGCCGGCGTGGCCTCGTTGACGATCGTGGGCTCGGCGGTCGGCAGGTCGTGCCTCACGACCACGCGCCCGACGAAGTACTCACCGAAGTCCCGCTCTGTCGCGTACACGCGCAGGCGCAACTCGTAAACGCCGTCGGCCACGTTCGTCGTGTCCCACCGGCCAAGGACTCCGTCTACGACCGGCGCAGCGCCCGGCTCGCCGATGGCGAACCACGTGCCGCGCGAATTCGGATCATACGCGAAAGCCAGTTCGTAGCGCAGGAACGGCTGGCGGACCGCCGTCCCGCGGATCTCGACGACGCCGGTGACGCCGCTGCCGTTCTCAGGCGACGTGATGATCACGCCCTCCTGCGCCAGGGCGGAGCCGATCGGCCCCAACGCCAGAGCGAGAGCGACCGCGGTCACCACTGAGATCCAGGGCATGCGATGCATTCGGCCGAGGAGTATAGCATCGGACCCGCTCCGCCCATAGCCCATAGCCGGAGAGTGTGCGCGGGCGAGCTGTCAGGCCGTTTCAGGCCAGTAAGGCTTGTGCGCGGATCGCGCGGATCGGAACGGGTCACGCGGAACCCATCGAAAATCGCTTCGCGTCATCCGTGCCGATCCGCGCGATCCGCGTACAGGATCCGGCACCGATCTTCAAGCGCCTGACATCTTGTGCATACACGCCGGAGACCAGCCGTGGGCACGCTGAGTTGTACGCGGCGAAAAACGGCCGGACAGGTCGTGCGCAAGGACGACTTGCCCGTACACGAGTGAGTTGACAGTGGCCGGTCATGGTCGCGAATGGCACGGATGATGCCGACACGCGGCTTCGGCGCCAGGGCTGATCGCCCACTAACCAGTCAATCCATCCGCTCAAACCGCGGGATGGACGACCACGCGGTCAGTGTGACGCCATTCTTCATTAACATTTGGCACATCCCCGGCAAGATTGCGGGTCAGCGTAAATTGACCCTTCCAGGTGGGTTTGTTATACTGCCCGAACTCCCGGCCATGGCTTGTGGCAGGCCGGGCCACTGCAACGAAACCCAGCCGGCGGTGTTATTCACCGCGAACGGCGCCGCGGGAGACCCAACGGTCGTGGCAGAACCGCACCTGGACGAGAGCGCGCTGGTGGATCGGGCCCGTACCGATCCGGAGGCCTTCGGCATGCTCTACGAGCGCTACGTGAAGCGCATCTATAACTACGTGTACTTCCGCACCGGCTCGCACGAAGATGCCGAGGATCTCACCTCGCATGTCTTCCAGCGAGCGGTTCAGCGGCTGAGTACGTATACCGACCGCGGTCTGCCCTTCGTCGCCTGGCTGTACCGGATTGCCCACAACGTGGTCGCCAACTGGTATCGCGATCAGGGTCGACGGCGGACCGTGCCACTCGACTCGGCGCCATCGCGTGTGCGCGTTGAGGGCCCGGAGCACCTTGTCGAGACAAACGCCGAGCGCGATCAGGTTCTCACGGCGCTCCGCAAGCTGACAGCCGAACGGCAACAACTCCTGATCCTCAAGTTCATCGATCAGATGTCCAACGCCGAGATCGGTCAGGTGCTCAATCGAAGCGAAAGCGCGATCAAGAGCCTTTACCATCGAACGCTCGAGGAGTTGCGCGCCGACCTCGTCGGTGTGATGACCGAAATCACCTTGCAGCCTGAGATCGCCGCATTGAACGGTCAGGCGATCCGTTGAGACAACCCAACTATCTGCCATGACGCAATCTTCCATCGCCCTCATCACTGACTCGACAGCCGCCTTGCCCGACGAGATCCGCAATCGCTTTAATGTACGGATCGTGCCAACGATGCTGCATTGGGGCGCGCAGAGCTACCGCGACGGCGTCGACATCACGCCGGCGGCGTTCTTCGAGCGCCTGAAGACAGACCCGGTGCACCCGACGACCTCGGCGTTCTCGATCGGCACGGCCCAGGAGATCTATCGCGAGGCCGCGGCAGGCCACAGCGGTGTCTTGGGTATTCACATCAGCGCCAGACTGTCGGGCGTGTACGAAATCGCCCAGCAGGCTCGCGATCTGATGCCGGACCTCAACATCAAGCTTGTCGACACGCGTGTCACGGCGATGGCGATGGGCTTCATCGTCCAGCAGGTAGGTGAGGCCTGTGAGGCCGGTGCCAGCCTGGACGAAGCTGCGGCTCTGACGCAAACCATGATCGCGAACGCCGGCGTCTTACTCTCGCCGGAAGTCCTGACGTACCTGCAGCGTGGCGGCCGGATCGGCGCAGCGGCGGCCATGGTCGGCGGCCTGTTGGATCTCAAGCCCATCCTTGACCTGCAAGACGGCATGCTCAAGCCGCTCGAGCGAGTCCGCAGCCGCAAGAAGGCACTGGCCCGGATGGCCGATCTCGGGGTCGAGCGCCTGAAAGGCAAGCCGAAAGTCCGCCTGGGTGCTGTGCATGCGAACGCAGAGATGGAAGCCAAAGCCGTCCTGCAGTCGGCGGCAGAGCGGTTGGGCTCGTCGGTCGTGCAGACGATCGTCTGCCCGGTCAGCCCGACAGTCGGCGCGCATATCGGCCCAGGCACCGTGGGCCTGACCTATACCTGGGGATTCTGACCATGATGGACGTCGAAAGGTTGCTGCGCCGCCATCTCGTGGCGGTCGAGCCTGCCGAAGGCTTTCGTCGTCGGACATGGGCGGAGACCCTCGCCCTGCATCCTGGCAAGCGTTCGGCGACGACGTCGTCGTGGCTCTGGTTGTTCGCCGGCCTCGGCGGCGTGTTGTCGTTGGGTAGCCTGGCCGTCGTTGCGGTGCGGCGAGGGCCGGCCTGGGTCGCTCGGATCGGGTCACGCCGGGGCGTCACTATCGCCTGAAAGAGGCCTGCAGTGCCGCTGTAACGAGGTGTTGGGGCAGCGCTTGCGTCCCAACGCCTCGTTTTCCTTAACTGTATTGGCTCTGTTTGTCAAGTTGGATAGGTTGGGGGTGTCAATAGGCGGCCTTGACGCTCTTTAAGACTCTCGCTAGAATGCCCGCCGCATAGAGAGTGTTTGTCCTTTGTTCGTTAAGATGCGGCTGGCTGATGCCACCGGCACCGCTGCGTGAGCAACATGGCGAAGTCCAAGGTTCTTCTGATTGAAAGTGAACGCGCCAAAGCGCCGTCCTGGTCGCCATGGCTCGAGAAACGCGGTTACGGTGTGGATGTCGAGCACTCGGCCCAGACCGCGCTCAAGCATATCGCTGGCGACGAGCCCGACATCGTCGTGCTCGACGCAGCTTCTTTGAAAACCAGCGGTGCGCGCATCTGTCGGCAGTTGCGCGCTAACCTCAACGGCACGCCGATCGTCCTTGTCGCGGATGCCAAGAATCCGCCGGATGCCAACTGCGGCGCTTCAGTGACTCTTGTGACGCCCTTCACGCCGCGCAAATTGCTCAACACGGTGGCCCGTCTGCTTCCGGCCGAAGATGGCACCATCCTGCAGCGCGGCCCTATCCGGCTCAACCTCTCGCAGAAACGCGTCCAGTGCGGCGGCCGCGAGGAGAAGGTCACTCCCAAACAGGCCAAGCTGCTCGAGTTGTTCCTCTCGGCCCCTGCGGGCCAGATGCTTAGCCGCAAGCAGATCATCAAAGCCGTCTGGGAGACCGACTACACCGGTGACACCCGCACGCTCGATGTCCACATCAGCTGGCTGCGCGGAGTCATCGAGCCCAATCCGCGCAAACCTCGTTATCTCAAAACCATTCGAGGCCAGGGTTATCGGCTGGATCTGCCCGGAGCGTGAGCGGAGTTCGGGGCGCTGAGAAGCGACGAAGGACGAAGGATGAAGGTTGAACGGTCGTTCAACCCTCGTTTTATTTCAGACTCGTCTATGCGGACGCCCCGCGCTGGTCAGATATCGCTCCCCCCTTAACCTGCGCGCGTCCTAGGCCATTCAGATCACTCACTCCACAGGTCTTGCGGGTGATCCAGAGCGCGGCCATGCGGTGACGTGTTGTCGCGACGCTTCCTCCACACGGTGACGTGTCATCCAGAGCGCCTAACCCGATCCGCCATCAGTCCTGTGCAATGAGCCCGAAGGATCTCCTCCAAAGGCCCTTTTGACTCGACTATCGCCTCCTACAGCGCACGAGTCCGACAGGAGATCCTTCGCGCTCATGCAGCGTGTCTCCGGGCCGGGTTAGGTCAGGCGCTCTGGATGACACGCTACGCGATGGCCTGCCATGCGCTGACACGCTACGCGCTGACACGCGAAGTGCAGGGTCGGTGTTGAGGATACGCAGAGCGGTGCGGGCGACCGACTCTGAGAGATGAAAAGCGAAGGACGATTGACGAAGGGGAATGGCCATTCCACCTTCGTCATTCGTCCTTCGTCGTTCGTCTGCCTTCAGACGCGTCTGTTTTCTTCAGCCCATCAGATCCGCCAGGACCGCCTTCTGCGCGTGAAGCCGGTTCTCGGCCTGATCGAAGATGGCCGATTGTGGTCCGTCCATCACCTCGTCCGTGATCTCTTCGCCGCGATGCGCGGGCAGGCAGTGCAAGACGATTGCGTCGGGTTTGGCGAGCGACATGAGTCGCTGGTTGACCTGGAAGCCATCGAACGCTTTGCGGCGCTCGGCTGCCTCGGCTTCCTGACCCATGCTCGTCCAGGTGTCGGTGTAGATCACGTCGGCTTCTGCGACAGCGGCGCGCGGGTCGTTAGTCAGCGTGATCGTCGCGCCGGTCTGCGCGGCAGCGGCCTGGCTGGGTGCGATCGAGGTCTGTTTCAGTTCGTAACCTTGCGGAGACGCGATCACAAAATGCGCGCCGAGCAGGGCGCTGCCGGCCCACAAGGATGTTGCGACGTTGAAGCCGTCGCCGACGTAGGCGATCCGCAACCCTTTGACGCGGCCCTTGTGCTCGGCCACCGTCAGCAGGTCCGCCAGGCCCTGGCACGGATGGTTGTAGTCGGACAGGCCGTTGATGACAGGCACCGACGCGTACGTCGCCAGTTCGACGATGTGGTCGTGCGCGAACACGCGCGCCATGATGCCGTTGACGTAGCGCGAGAGCACCCGCGCAACGTCAGACACTGCCTCACGCCCGCCGAGGCCGATTTCGGCCGGGGACAGATAGAGCGCATCGCCGCCCAATTGCCGCATCGCGACGTCGAACGATACACGCGTTCGCAGTGATGGCTTCTGAAACACCATGCCCAGGATCTTGCCTTTGAGCACGGGCGCGTTGCCGCCGTTACGCCACTCCGCTTTCAGCTTGAGGGCCAGGTCGAGCAGGGCTTGAAACGATTCGGGTGTGTGGTCAGAGATGTGGAGGTAATGGCGTGGCATCTCGGCAGTATACCAAGGGGTTGATTTCCCATCTGTGTCAAAATGGATGACAGCAAGGGTCCATCCGCGGCTGCAGAGGAAAACCAGGCACTCTGTGCTGCCGGCAGCTGAGCGCGAAGTTGAGGCTCGCGTATCAGCATGTGCCAGAAATGGCTTGATATTCCCCTGGAATGCGATTCGGCCATTCGCTGTTATCCATTTTTGCAAAGATGACAAATCAACCCCTGCTGGTTTCGTTGCTCATCGCCACAGCCCTTGTTGGCTGTGCGGCACCGGTACCCTTGGAGGCAACAGTCATCAGGCAGATTGATCTGCCTAGTGGCTATGAATATGCAGGCGCCGTCTGGTTGGACTCGGACCGGATCCTCGCGTTGAGGCGTCCCACGAATGCGACGCCCGTTGTCGGTGGGCAGGACGAAATGGTCTGGATACCCGTCGCGCATCCGGACACCGTCGAGCGCCTAACGACGTCGCCGACGACATGGTGTCCCCTTACCTCTTTGACTTACCCCCGACGGGTCGATGCGAGCCGCATCACAGTCATTCGCAGTTGCCCGACAAGCAACCCGTCTGTCGGCATAGACATTGTCAGCCTGATTGACACCCAAACAGGATTGGTGACCGATCTCACGGAGTGGGTTCCTGTCAACCATTTGATCTCGATGGCGCTGACACCCCAGACGATCTATCCCATGATCGTCATTTCCACTGGGGGAACTGTGCATTGGGTCGCCGACGACCATACTGTGAACTCTCTGGACAACGGCATTGATCTGGGCTACGAAGGCATCAATTCCGCCGCATGGTCTCCGGACGGGAAGAAAATCGCTTATGCGGGCGTGTTTCATCCCTTCCAGATATCACCGTCAGATGCTGATATCGTGCTCGCTCAAGCCGATTTCTCGCAACCTGTCGTTCTGCTGTCGCAGGTTCAGTTGCCTTTCAACTTGCAGTGGTCACACTCGGGTCGGTGGTTGGCTTTTCGTGGCCAGGTCCGAGGAGCAGCCGGTGTTTGGGCGATTGAGGTTGAGTCGAAAGCGCTCTATCGAGTATGGAATGAAGCGGTGGAGTTCGCCTGGAAGCCAAACAGCGACTCCGAATTGGTGGTCATCCGTCCAGGGCGCGGATCGGAGAGACAAGGGGATTCGGCGGTTGTGTTCTTGTCACTGGCTGGGCCAACGGACCCAGCAACGCGAGCACCCTCGCCTTGAGTTGATGGTTACACCATGCCAACAGCACCACCAACCCCATCCCGCTCTGCAGACTCGGCTCGCTAGTCGCCGGGAACAAAGGTCAGCATGACCTCGTCGACGACCTCATCCCGATCGCTGTCCGCATCGCGCCAACGCGAGTAGGTGATCACCCACATGGTCGAGCCGCCATCGAAAAAGCAAAAGGTCTGAAGGAGCTCCCGGTCCATCTGTACATCCTCCACGCTGAGTTTGACGACCGGCTCGCCGGCGTGGGTCGTCAACTCATCGCGCCCGGTGGGGGTCGCATCCGGGAAGATGCAGGCCAGGCTTGCTCGTTGGCGCCGACGTCGTCTTCGAGGGATCCGGAAAACGCCTCGCTGATGACGGTCAGGTTCAGCGCGAAGTCGGAACGAGTCGGCCCGATCACGACCTGGTAGTTGAAACCTGCCAGGTCGCGCAACGTCCAGCCCTCCGGAAGGACGAAGGAGTACGCGCCATCCTCGGAAGTGAAGAGCCGGCCATCGGGCACAGGCGTCTTCGTCGGCGCTGGGGTGGGGCGCTCGGTGGCCGCGGCTCGGTTGGTGGCTGAGGACTGAAGTGTCTCTGTGTCCGCGGATAGGCGAGACTGACAGGCGCTGTTGACGAGCACCACGAGCGCGACGAACATCGTCGACATGCACGTCGCAGAGAGAACGGAAGGCGATTCGGCGGAGTCGCACCGAGCTCGGTTTGAATGGAACGCTTGGTCATGACCGCCAAAAAGTCCTGCAGTTTCCTCTGCGAAGGGGTGACGATGCCCGCTGGTAAACAACATCGCACGATTCGTCAATCGACCCCTTAATTGCGCGAGAAGCGCTTCAATGGCGAGGACGTCGCGAGCCCCGGCGCTGTCGTGCGCGCGCCCGCCCCGCCGCTGAGGCCGTCGGCAGCCGCGCTGTGGCTCAGGCCATGCGGGAGGATCAACCAGCGCTCGCCGTTCCAGCGCGCCAGCGCCTGGCTGAGCACGACCCATAGAGTCGTCGTACCCCGCAGGATGTGCGCGGGCGCCGGGTCGAGCCGCCGCAGATCCTGCACGTCGCCGACCACGACCGCCCAGGCGCCCTCGTCAGGCACCAGCGCGACGCAGGAGTCGGGCGCGCCGATGAAGCGCTCGGTGTCGACGGCGGGCGCGCCGGTCAGATCCAGCGACAGAATATCGAGGGTGGCGCCGTCGAGGAGCACGATGGCGTCATCCGACCCGACCGCGAGCCCGTGCTGTTGCGCCGTCGGCTCGAGCGAGGTCGGGCCACGCGTCGGCGGCGGATCCCCCACACACCGCAGGACGTCATCGGGGTCGAGCACAAAACGCCCGACGTGCGTCACGGCAGGCGCACGCAACCTGGCGATGGCGCGCACCTGGCCCGGGGCATGGCGCGTCATGGCGTCACCCCAGGTCGGTTCGCGGGTTCGAGGATCGGTGACGCAACGGCCAGCGTCACCGACTCGCCATCGATACCCAGAACTGTGACGGCATGTCTCCCGATCCGGAGCAGATCGCCTGCGCGAACCCGCAGCCGGCGATCGTGCTCGGGATGGTCGTGCACGAAGATCCACAGGCCGGCGCCCAACGGCGCGCGATCCGCTTCACCGTCCGCGAGCGCGCGTTCGCGCCAGATGTTGCCGACGCCGATGCGGATGTCGGCGTGGGTGAGTTGTGTGCCCGCGGGCACGCGGTATTCGACATTCATGGTTTGGTCTTTCCAGGATTGATCATGGACCGGCAAGCGTGCTTGACGTTCCCGTCAAACGGGTCAACTCGGTGCGTTGAGCGCGGATGCGCAGGTGTCTGAGGGCGATTCCGTCGCGGGTGCCGACGGTTCAACGCCGCAACGTGGGCAGATAGACGCGGTGGATGCCGCTCTCCACAACCGCGGCCGCGACGCCGACGCCCAGCGGTGTGAGCACGCGGCCGGTCAGGATCAACTCACCGCCGTTCACGACCAGGCTGCGAAGATCCGCTCCGCCGGTGAGGCCGAGTTCGGTCGCGCCGTCGCCGCTGAAGGCGACGTCGGGCAAGCCGGCGCCGGTGTAGCGGAACAGCCGCGCGGGTCCAACCCCATCGGCCTGGCTGAGCAGGACCCAGATCCGATCGGCCTGAAACGCCAGATCGCGCAGCTGATAGCTCGACGTGCGCAGGAGGATCTGGCCGCCGCTGCCGAACGTGGTGTCCGGTGCGCCGGCGGCCGTGTAGCGGGCGAGCACCTGGGCGTCTGGGTCGTACACGCTGTTGCCGGCGACCACGATCTTGCCGTCGGGCTGCAGCACGAGGCGAGAGGCGTCGAAGGCCGTGGCGAGATCGCGCACAACGCCGCCGACGCCGAAGGTCGAATCGGGCTGACCGGCTGCTGTGAAACGGGCGAGCATCAGCTGGTAGCGCCCGCTGCCGTCGATGAAGTGACCGCCCACGACGATCCGGCCCTGCGGGTCAATGGCGACGTCGTAGACCCGGGCGCCTCCGCCGAGGTTGGTGAGGATCCGACCGTGGCTGCCGAACGTGGTGTCGACCAGGCCGTTGGCGGTGAGGCGCACCAGCGAGGCCTGCACGCTGCCCGCGCCCTGGCTTTCGCCGGCGACGACGATCTTGCCGTCGGGCTGGATCGCGACGGCCCAGGCCAGGTCGCGCGCTTCGCTGTCGACCGTGACCATGCCGCCTTGAAAGTCGGGATCGGTGCCCACGTCGGTCCGCCAGCGGGTAACGTAGAAGTCTGTGCCGCCGGGCACGTTGACCCACCCGACCGTGATCGAGCTTCCGTCAGGCTGGACCGCGATGTCGCCGAACTGCGGGTTGTTGCCCGGCGCTTCGCTGAAGCCGTCCGACCAACCGTCGCTCAGTTCGCCGCGAAACAGGGTGGGGAGACCTGTGTCGGCTGAGCGGATGACGGCCAACGTCGTCGGACGACCGGGTCCGCCACCGGCGCCGACCGCTTCCCAGTTGAGGCCATCGCCGTCGGCGCTGTGGCGGCTTGTCCACCAGCCGCCGGCATTGAGATCACCCGTGAGCAGGTGCCGCGCGATCATCAGGCGGCCCTGGCCCTGGACACCTGCGACGCCGACGACGTCGACGGTGCCCCAGTTTGTGTTGAGGAGATGGATGGCCACATCCTGCACGCCGCGTGCAGCGAGATCGACCTGACCCCAGCGCGCGGCGCTCGACGCGGCGGCGTCGACCACGGCGACACCGTACCCCTGTGGGGTGCGACCGCCCACCAGCCACAACGTGGGGCTGATCTGGCTCAGGCGCCCGGCGCCTTCGACACCGCCGAAGTCGATCGTGGCGAGACCGTCGCCGAAGAACGTCGTGTCGAACGCGCCGGTCAGATCGAACCGCATCAGGCTGAAGTCGCCGCCGCTCGAGCCGGCGGCGTACAGCCCGGCCGGCTGGCCGTGATCGGCGAGCGCCAACACCACGTCCGAGAGTTCCGATACCGCCGGCGCAAGTCGGTAGCCCCCCGTGCCGAAGGTCGGGTCGAGGCCGGTCGTCGGGCGAAAGCGCGCCACGACGCCCTGGCACGACGCGCCGCCCACGGCGCAGCGTCGGCCGACAGCCACCACGTCTTCGTTGGGCAGAAGGGTCAGCCCGTTGAGGACGGCGTCGCCGCCGAACCCCGCCGACCAGGTCGACCACGTCTTTCCGTCGGGCGCGATGGCGTAGAGTCGGAACTCGCGCGGGCAGGGCGCTGTGGGGCAACTGGAGACCGCTGTGCGTCCGACCCAGATGCGGTTGGCGCCCAACCGGACGAAGGCCGGCGCATCGTCGGCCACGAGGCTGGGGTCGAGGGTGAGCACACCGTTGACCGCAAAGGCAGTGTCGAGCTCGACGCCGTTGATCTTGGCCAGGACCAGATCGGAATCCGATCGACCGGCCAGATAGGTCAGGGTGTCGCTGGTCGCTGTGGCCACGTCGTTGCCGCCGAGGTCGATGGTCAGCGCACCGTCGAGGCCGGCACCGGCGCCGACGTACGGCGTTCCGGTGTCTTCGAAGAACTGGATCAAAAAGTCGCCGTTCTTCGTGCCGATGGCTCCGTAGCCGACCTTGGCGGCGACGATCTGGTTGAGAACGCCGGCCGCGGGCGTGAGCACGACGCCGCGGTCACCGAAGCCGCCCCATTGTGAGGCGAGGTCTCCGGCCGATGCGCGCGCGACGGTCGGCGGCAGCGAACTGAGTGTCAGAAGTGCCAGCGCGATGCCACGGCGCAGAAGCGAGTGAGTCACAGAAGCCTCCAAGAATGCATGAGCGGAACGACGCGCCGGCTGATTATTCGTCGGTGCCGACCGTGCCGAGGTCGACGACGGCGCCGGAGTCGACCAAAACCTGGCCCAGGTAGTAGCCGTCGGCGTCGGCGAGCGCGGTCCACTCGTCGGCGTCGATTTGGACGTGCACGGCGTAGGTGGCGCGCGGCAGGCCTTCGAACGTGAAGACGCCGTCGGCGTTTGTGTGCGTGGTCACGAATTCGGGATCCCCCGTGCACGGCGCGTCGAGCGAGTAGTCGAGTGCGCAGGCCACGACGACCGCGTCGGCAAGCGGCGCGCCATCGCGCACGATGGCGGCGGTCAGCGAGCCTGTGGCGTGTTCGACGAGCGGCGGCAGCGGCGGCGTGCCGATCACGGCCAGGCTGTCGAGCGCGTTGTCGGCCATCGCCGTGTTGCTCATCCGGAAGAGGTGGTAGGCGCCGGTCTCGTCGATGAGCAGGAGGCCGTAGGTCGTGGCGAGCCAGCTGCGCCCCAGACCGTCGAGCGCCACGCTGTAGATCGACGCCGCGAACGGCAGCTCGGGTCGCTCGCCGACGGGATGTGCGGCCACGGTCCGGCCTTCGCGATCGAGCAGAAAGGCCCCGAAGCCGTGGCCGGCCAGGATGTGGGTCGACGTGACAGCGAGCCCCAACGCACCGGCGGCTTCGTCGTTGTCGATCGGCGTCAGCTCGCCGTCATAGCGCATCAGACCGAAGTCGCTGGCAGCGTAGACCACACCTTCGGGCCCGACCGCCAGTTGTGAGAAGTACACGGCGGCGCCCCAATCCTGACCCTGAGCGAAGACCTGCCAGGTCGACCCATCCCAGCGCGCGAGGTTGGAGCCAAGCGTGACCCACAATGAGCCGTCGCCGGGGAGGGCCACATCGACGACGTCCGTGTACTCAGGGTCGTCATCGCGATCCTGCTCCTTGAGATCGAAGGTCAGCCAGCCGTCATCGCCGCGCAGTAGCACAAAGCCGCCGCTGGCCGCGACCGCCATTGTCCGGCCGGCCGGGTCGCAGGTGACGGTGTCGACGCCGTAGGACTCCTCGGGCAGGTCGACGGGGATGCGCTCGAAGCCGACGCCGTCGAAGAGCACCACATCCTCGTCGTACGCGATGGCGAAGCGATCGCCACAGGCGGTGATATCGGTTGCGAAGTCATCGCCCAGCTCGAAGTCCGTTTCGGTGAACAGACGCAGGCCCTGCGCGTCGATGCAGGTCAACTGGCCCGAGCCGCTGGTGATGAAGCAGGCCCGTCCGTCGAGGGCCGTGGACGGTGTCGGCGACACCTCGGCGGCCGCCGTGGCCGGAAAATCGATGATGGGCGTGGGTGAGCCGGAGGGCGTGGGTCGCGGCGCGGAGGATCCGCCCAGGCCGCAGGCCAGGCTTGCGGCAGCCAACGCGGAGACGACGGTGCTCAAGGGTATGAGCCCGGCTCGGGTGACGTACTCGGACATCGGTGGTTCTCCTTGATCGAACCTCAGCGGAACACCGTCGGGGACGGAGGCTGCGGTCAGTGGGCGTCGGACGAGGTGCACAGCTCCACCGGGGGAGCAGAGGCGGACGCCCCGTCGTGCATCTGGTCGGACAGATAGTCTTGAAGCTGTTGCGGGTCGGCGAACATGACGCGTTGGCCGGTTTGCGGGTCGTACAACGAGGCCCGCCAACGCCCCGTGATGGTTCGCCAGATCCGTACGCTGAACGAACGCTGGATCGGACGGCTGAATGGATGTGGATGACGCATGGGCTCAAGTTACGACACGGGTCTGAAGCAGCCCTGAAATGAAGGTGACGACGGCCCGGTGAATAGCACGAATTCTGCGACTATCGGTGACTGCTCACCCCGTTGTCGCCCGTCTCTTCCCACAGGTGAGCGTTGAGCGTCTGGCGAGATCGCTATAATGAAGCCTCCAGATCGCGATGACGTTCTCAATTCAGGCGCTCGGCCCGTTGGTGATCGAGCGCGACGGCCGACCGGTCGAGGGTTTCACCTACAACAAGGTGCGGGCCCTGCTGACCTACCTGGCGCTCCAATCGGAGCGCCCGCAGTCGCGGGCCGCCCTGTGCGCGCTGCTCTGGCCCGACCAGACAGAAGCCGCCGCTCGCCAGAGCCTCAGCCAGGCATTGACGCAACTGCGCAAGGCGCTGGGCGCCTCCGCGATCAAAGCCACGGTGCAAACCGTGGCACTGGCGACGGCGATCGACGTCGACGTGCGTCGGTTCCTCGAACGCCTTGACGCCTGCGATCGTCACAACCACCGCGCGTGGAAGACCTGTGCAGCGTGCGCCGAACGCCTCGAGGCCGCCGCTGCGCTTTACCACGGCGATTTCCTGCACGATTTCTACATCTCGGATAGCGCCGCCTTCGAGGAATGGGCGCTGGCCTGGCGCGAGCGCCTTCGCCAGAGGCTGCTCAGCGCGCTCGAGCGCCTGATCGAACGCTCTACCTGGCGCGGCGACCTGAGCGTCGCCGTCGCCCTGGCGCGTCGCCGAGTGGAGCTCGATCCCCTGGAGGAGGCCGGGCAGCGGCTGCTCATGTTCGCCTTGGCGCGCAACGGCGAACACACCGCGGCCGAAGCGCAGGGCGAGAGCCTGCGCCGATTGCTCGACGCCGAGCTGGGCGTGGCGCCCGACCCACAGAGTGAAGCGTTGCTGGCGCGCATCCGGTCGCGGAACATCGACGACCGCGCGCTTGCGGGCCCGGCCTATGTCGGGCCGCGGCCCGCTCAGCCCTTGATCGGGCGTGAGGCCCAGCTCGCGAGTCTTGTCCAGCACCTGCGCTCGGATGAGGTGCGGGCGCTGACCCTGACCGGCGCCCCGGGCATCGGCAAGACCCGCCTCGCCTACGCGGTCGCCCAGGCGCTGACCGGTGACTTCGAGGACGGGGTCTTCGTCGTTGAGCTGGCTGCGGTGACGGAGTCGGGGTGGGTGGCAGCCGCAACTTTGCAGACGCTGGGCGTCAGCGAACGCCCGGAGCAGTCGGCGCGGGTCGCCCTGATCGATCACCTGCGCCGGCGCCAGGTCTTGCTGGTCTTCGACAACTTCGAGCATCTCCTCGACGCCGCAGCGCTGGTCGCTGAGGTGTTGGCCGCCTGCCCCGACGTCAGGGTCCTGGCCACCAGCCGGGCGCCGCTGCATATCCGCTTCGAGCAGTCGGTGCCTCTGGCGCCGCTGGAAACCGGGCCGGCCGTGCAGCTCTTCCTCGAACGCGCCCAGGCCGCGTCGTCAACTTTCTCCGCCGATGGAGTCGATCCGGATCTCGTCGCCGAGGTCGTGGGCCGGGTCGACCATCTGCCGCTCGCCATCGAGCTCGTCGCGGTGCGGTTACGCGCGCTCACGCTGGCGGATCTCCGTGCCCAGCTCGACCGTCGTCTGCCGATGCTGATCGGCGGCGCCCGCGACCTGCCGGCCCGGCAGCGCACCTTGCGCGACGCGATTCGCTGGAGCCACGATCGCCTCTCGCCCGACGAGCAACAGTTCTTCGCGCAACTCAGCGTCTTCAGCGGCGGGTTCACGGCCGAGGCGGCGATGGCGGTGTGCGAAACGGGCGTTGCGACCGGCCAGTCTCTCGAGAGCCTGGCCGCCAACAGCCTGATCCAGCCCGGCGCGGTCGCCGGGGGCACGCGCTACACGATGCTGGAGACGCTGCGCGAGTATGCGCTGGAGGCCCTGCAAGCTTCGGGGCAACAGGCTGCTGCGCAGAGTCGGCACGCCCGTTTTTTCGCGGACTTTGCGATCATGGCCGCGCCGCACTTTCTGGGGCCGCAGATCGGTCTGTGGATGGATCGGGTCGAAGCCGAGTTCGCCAATCTGCGTGTAGCGGTCGATTGGTGTCGGCGCCACGATGTGGGCCTGGGTCTGCGGCTGATCAGCGCGGCCAACCGGTTGTGGTATTCGCGCGGGCACATGCGCGAGGTCAGTCAGTGGTTTGACACGTTGCTGGCCGCGGCGTCGTCCGCCGCAGTCGCGCCCGACGACCTCGCCCGCGGTGTGTACGCGGCCGGCGTCCTGGCGTTTCGCATGAACGCCATCCGTCTCGCCCGCGAGCGTCTGGCGCACAGCCTGACGTTGTTTCAGGCCCTGGGCGATCGCGACCGGATCTCATCCGCGCTCAGCAGCCTCGGGAACGTGTTGTTGGGGCAGGGTGAAGCGGTCGAGGCCGAGCGCTGTTATCGCGAGAGCCTGGCGATCCTGGCGGAGCTCGGCCTGCCGTGGGCGACCGCCTCGACGACCAACAACCTTGGCGAAGCGCTTCGTCACCAGGCGCGTTTCGCCGAGGCGGCAGCCTGTTATACCGAGAGCATCAGGCGTTATCGTGAGCTGGAGGACGTTTCATCGTGCGCGTCGTCGATGACGAACCTGGCCACCGTGCGCGTTCGAATGGGAGATCCGGCCGAGGCCGAGCGACTGTGTCTCGACGCGTTGGGCATCCTCAATCCCAGCGGCGACCAGTACCGCATCGCTGATGCGCGTTTCGGCCTGGCGAACGCCCGTGTCGCGCTTGGTCGACTCGATCAGGCGCGCATCGACTACATCGACTGTGTTCGGCATGCGGTCACCGCGCAGGATAACCTCATGCCGCTTTACGCGCTGTTGCGTCTCGGCGAGATCGAGTGGGCCGAGGCGCGCTGGCCGGCCGACCGCGTGGTCGAGATCCTGGCCATGCTCGCCGCCCAGCTCGAGCTCGGGCACGTGACGCTTGAGCCCGATCAGAAGACGATTGTCGATCGATTGACCGCCGCGGCGCGTGAGGCACTGAGCGGGGGCGAGTACGCGGCCGTCTGGGCGCGCGGTCAGGCGCGCTCTCTCGCCGAGGCGCTTGACTGGCTCCCGGATGGAGCGCGGCCAAAGTGATCGTCGTGTCAGCTGGACTTTGGCCCTCAGGGGTCGGTTGACGACTCGTGCGATTCCGTTTTGCTGTGGGCATCACCTCCCCGTCGTAGAGAAAAACACAGGCCTTTTGGGGTGGTCGCAACCAGGCGCTCAATCGAAACGAAGCGCGGTGCGTCTCTGCAGAAATGCCTTCGTTCCCCTGCGACGTGCGCTGCGGCGGTCGCTGATCAGCAGATTCGCACGTGTTGCGATCGCACTCCTCCATCGCGCCGTGCCTTCATCAACCAGCCTGTTTCATCGTGATGATGATCTTGCCGGCGGCGTGGCCGTTGGCGAGGTAGCGCATCGCCTCGGGAAGCTCACGAAGCGGATAGCAGCGGTCGATGGCCGGCACCACGACGCCGCTATCGAGCAACTGGCCCACGAACCGCAGGTCGTCCCGACTCGGCCGCGCAGCCAGGCTGCGCACGGTGACCCGGTGGATCAGCGACAGCACCGGCCCGAGCAGCGTCGCCTGCAGGATGGTCCCCACGTCGCCGCCCGCCACGACGAGACGCCCACGGGGGCTGAGAGCGCGTCGGTACTCCGCGAGCGAGCGCCGGCCGTTCACCACCAGAATCAAGTCGTAGCGCCGGCCATCCCGCGTGAAGTCCTCCTGGGCGTAATCGATGACGTGCTCGGCGCCGAAGGTGCGGGCCTGCTCCAGGTGGCGCGCGCTGCACACCGCCGTCACCTGGGCGCCCATGGCTCTGGCCAGTTGCACGGCGAAGGTGCCGACTCCGCCCGACGCGCCGTGAACGAGCACACGCTCCCCGGCCGCGACCGGCCCAGCAGCCCGTAGCCCTTGCAGCGCGGTGACCGCCGCCATCGGCACGGCCGCCGCCTGCCCGTAGCTGAGGCTGGCCGGCTTTGGCGCGAGCGCCTCCTCGCGGGCACAGACAAACTCGGCAAACCCGCCGCGGCCGGTGGCGGACAGGTCGCCATACACCGCGTCGCCCGGCTGGAAGGTCTTGACGCCGCTGCCGATCGCGACCACGCGCCCGGCGATGTCGGCGCCGAGGATCGGGTGCTTCGGCCGACGCAGCCCCGAAAAAAGACGTGCCACCAGCGGCTCGCCGCGCAGCAGGTAGAGATCTGCCTGATTGAGTGACGCGGCGTGGACTTGCACCAGCACCTCGCTGGCCTCAGGGACGGGCATGGCCACGGTTGTGGACTGGAGCACATCGGGTGCCCCGTAGGCTCGATAGGTCATCGCTTGCATGTGAGTCTTCCTCAACGTTCCGTTCGGATCGAGGCCCTGTGCCTACCGCCCCATCTGGAGTCGCGACCGCTGGGGTTCGACCAGGTCTGGCATCGACGTTGAGGCCGCGCGAGGCCAGGTCCAGGCGGCGCGCAGGATGAAGACGAGCAGGATCACTTCCAGGGCGACGCCAAGCCCGTAGAAGACCATCCAGGACCCGCCGGCCAGGTTGAAGGCCGCGTAGGGGATCTGGATCGAAGCCACGACGAGGTTCGTGATGCGGTTCGCCGGGGCGGGCAGCGCCATCGACAGCACGATCATCAAGGTCGGGATCGCCATGAGCGCGACGAAGGTGGTCAACAACGCCTGGCTGACATCGAACTCCCAGACCTTGCCGGCGAGGATGTTCGCGATGACGCCGGGTTTGTAGAAGCCGATGATGTCCACATAGGCGTACAGGAACATGACGCCGGTCCATGCGGCGGCGAGCTTCGCCTGGACCGGGATCTGCCCGTCCACCAGAGCGGTGCGTTCTGTTTGTTGGGTTTGCATGTGTGTCCTTGTCTGTCACGACTCAGCCGGCAGGGAGCAGGGCGGAGCACCTCGTGTCTCGCCTGATCCTTCCCGCGCGGGCCGAGCCGTCACGCTTGTCTTGAATCGTGTTGGAACGGGTGGTGAAGGGTCCTGCCGGCCGAGCGGCTGGATCGGCGACCGGGCCGGATCGACGCGCGTCGCCCTGATCATCCAGCCTGGCGGTAGTCCTCGCACACCGCTTACTTCAGGGTGGGTTCAGCTGGCCCCGGATTGAGATGGGATGGACCCTGGGTTGACGTGATGCATATCTACGGATGGCGTTGGTGTGACATTACCCTTCTTTCCGCTCACACGAGCTCAATGCGATCAGCGTCAGACCGAGATCGCGCACTTTGCGCAGCAGCCCGTGCAAAGCGGCTTGATCGGCCACCGGACCGGTGATGAGTGTCGTGCCGACGACGTCCTGAGTGAGGGTCATCCCATCGAACCAGGCGCGCCACTCCGCGCTCAACTGGCCCTTCACTTCGATCTGGTAGATCGCCGGCTCGCCCTGGGTGGCCTCGGGAGGTTGGTGCTGCTCCATACTCGCCCTCCGACGTGGCTGTCTCGCGCGGGATGCCAGTCCAGCGTCCGATGAGGCTCAACGCTCCCTGGCAGCCCACGCGCTCGAACGTCTTCACGATAGCATCCGACCGCACGCAGGGCGTACCCCGGCGGTGGTAATTGCGGGGGTATTTGCGCACGACCGACGGCTGACTCCAACCGGCAACGGCGCACATCTTCGAGGCGATGTAGGGCGGTGCCACAGCTCGTTCGCGCGGGTCAAGCGGGGGGAGGGGTCGGACGCGTTACGATCGCTCCAGGAAGCCGAGATCCCGGCCTCTGGCAACCGCCTGAGTGCGGCTCGCAACGCCAAGCTTGCTGTAGATATTGCGCGTATGCACCTTGACCGTCTGGGGCGAAAGGTGCAGTCGCGCGGCCAGTTCCTGGTTGCTGAGCCCCTCGGCGATCAGGCGCAGCACCTCGCGCTCTCGTGCGGTGAGCGGCTCCACCGCAGGGTCGAGGGCGAACGAAGCGGCCTGCGCCAATGGCGGAGTCGCGCAGGCGGCCAGCAAGCGCTGCCGGTACGGCTGCAGCGCTCCGCCCCCGTCGCTAACCCGTTCCAGCAGCCGGGCCAGCGGTGGGCCCTCGTCTGCAAAGAGCCGGACGTACCCCTCCGGCTCGGCCAGCGCCAGCGCACGTTGCAGCGGAACGCGGGCTTGCCCCAGGTCGTCCAGGGCTTCGTGAGCGAGACTCTGGAGCAGCAGCGCCTCGATCTGGCTGCCGATCCGGCCGCCAGCCTCCGCCGCCGCAAGCAGGCGCGCGAGGAGATCGAGCACGTCGTGCCGATCGCTGGCGGCGTGCTCGCGGCGAGTGCGGGCGATCAGCAGGCGCGCGAGGGTCATATGCTCGCATTCACGTGGATAGCGCAAGGCGTCCGTGACAGTGACGCCGGATGCCGCGACCCAGGCCGTTGCCGCGAGCAGATTGCCCTGGCGGATGGACACCCGCGCCTTGAGCGCCGCGACAGGGCGCAGGTCAGGGACGGGGTTGGGGAGATAGCGCCGCTCGGCCGCATCCAGCCAATCGAGGGCGGCCTCCCAGTTGCCGGACGACTCTTCAATCCGGGCCTGTGCCAGATGCCAGCGATAGGGCCAGTCGATTAAGGCGGCCCGCTCGCCCTGCGCCTGGCTGGTGCGCAGGTGCAACGTGGCGGCCTGGGCATCGCCCTGTTCGTGGGCAATCACGGCCAGACCCAGGTGCAGGTGCGGGGCCGCCATCCTGAGGGCTTCGTGATCGGCCGGCACCAGGTTAAGGAACTGCCGGTAGAGGCGGGCCGCCTCGCGCAGCTGACCCTGGGCCAGTCGAATCTCGGCCAGGTAGAAACCACTGGCCAGGGCGAAAGCCAGATGGCCGGAGTCGCGCGTTTGCTTGACCCAGGCGGCGAGCGCGCTGTAGGCGTCCTCAAGGGCGCCGGTAGCCCAATGGCTCACCCCCGCGAGCACGGCCGCCTGGGCGTGCACAAGCGGCTCGGTCTCCACGCTAAGGTCCCGCGTGGTGGCGGCATACTGCTTGGCCGCGACGAAATCGCCGCGGCTCTGGGCCAGGTAGGCGCGGGCGGCGGCGATCCGCGCCGGCAAGCTGGGCAGCAGCTCGCGGGCGACCACCACGATCGACGCCGCTTCGTCAGGCGACGCAGACCCCGTGCCGTCCGCCACGGACAACCCGTGCTCGGCGTGGCGCAACCACGTTTCGCTCGCCTCGGTCTGGCCGACATCCATCAGCGCCCAGGCGTACTGGGTGCACAGCACCGGCCTGACGCGCAGCACCTCCTCTGCGAGCTGGCCCACCCAGCGGCACCAGGCGAACAACTGAAAGCTGCTGTCCATCGTCGCCCAGGCGCGCTCGGCCAGCGCGGCGACCCGAGCGGGGTCGGCGGCCGCAGCGGCGTGGTGCAGCGCCTCAGGCATCAGACCCTGGGCCTCATACCAGGCACTCGCCCGGAGATGGAGCGTGGCGATCCCATCCGCGTCCATGGCCGCCTCGTGCGGAAGACGCTGCTGCAGCAGTTCGCCGAACAGGTGGTGATAGCGATACCAGCACCGCTGGTCGTCCAGGGGAACGAGGAACAGATTGGCTCGTTCGATGGCTTCAAGAGTTGCCTGACCGGTGCCGACGGGCAGGGCGAGGACCGCGTCGCACAGCGGGCCACAGAGCCGGCCAAGCACGGACGTGCGCAGCAGGAACTGCTGGAGCAGGGTGGGCTGCTGGTGGAGCACTTCTTCGAGCAAGTAATCGAGCACAAAGCGCTGACTGCCGGAGAAGGATTGCACGAAGCCGGCGACGTCCGGATGGCCTCGCAGGGAAAGCGCCGCCAGGTGCAGGCCGGCAGCCCAGCCTTCGGTGCGGCTTGCGAGGACAGCGACCACATCGGCCGACAGACTCAGACCTTCCGTCTGGCTGAGGAGCGCGCCCGCCTCGGTCTGGCTGAAGCGCAGCTCGGCGGCGCGCAACTCCGTCAGCTGATCACGAGCGCGCAGGCGGGCCAGGGGCAACGGCGGATCCTCACGGGTGGCGATCACCAGGTGGAGCTGGGGGGGCAGGTGATCCAGCAACAGGTCGAGGGCCGCATCCACCGGCGCTGAATTGACCAGATGATAGTCGTCGAGGACGAGCACGACCGGCTGCGCGAGCGTCGCGAGTGCATTGATCAGCTCCGTCACCGCTGCGGCGGGCGTTGGCGCTTGTGGCGCCAGCAGCGCCGCCAACACGTCCACCCCAAAGTCCGGCACAACGGTTTGCAGCGCAGCGACACAGTAGGCCAGAAAGCGCGCAGGCTCGTGATCGCTCGCGTCGACCGTCAGCCAGGCGACCGGGCGCGCGCAACCTTCCAGCCACTGGCTGAGCAGCGTTGTCTTGCCAAAGCCCGCCGGGGCCGCCACCAGGGTTAGGTTGCCGTGCAGCCCGGCATTGAGCCGGGCGATCAGGTGGGACCGCACCATGCCCTTCGGACGGGGCGGCGGTCGGTACAACTTGGTGGCGAGCAGCGGAGTGGGCATGGCTCCTTCTCTTGTCCTCATGGGGTCCATTGGCGATACGTGCAAAAGTGTATGACAGCTAATGTCGAATCGCACGTCGCACAGGAAATGTTGGCGGTCTGCAACAACGTGTCCGACTCTAGAATCACCTTACCGGAATATTGGAACGGAAAAGTGGTACATGTTGAGAAAGACGTCATCCGCTTCCCACTCTTGCAGGCGCCGCCAGCAAGTGGTAGGGCTTCCATATTCCTTGGGCAGAGCCGCCCAGGGTGATCCGGTCCAGGCAATCCACAGAATGCCCTCGAAGCATTTGCGATCATCCGCCGGCGGCCGTCCGCCTTTGGGGCGTTTGGGTCGTACCGGCAGATGCTCGCGGATCCGTTCCCACTGTGTGTCCGTTACCCCGTGCCAGGCCATGCGGCCATTCTACGGGGTTTTGAAATGAGTTCTAACCTCTTTTGTTGCTGGCACATTTGAAGAAGTTGAAATTGGTGATGCAATCCAAGCATACGTTGCTCCAGTTCACGCCGCGGTAGCATCAGAAACCATCTCAGCGCAAATGCCATTCGTTTCTGCGTTGCTTTCGGTTGTCGGCAAACAGCACACTATTGCTAGATACATTGAGGTGCCTGTCTTGCGCTGGCCGATAGTCGTGCAGGATGCAGTACTCTTGCCCGAGAAATACTTCGTAGAGAGTCTTCAAGGCCCAACAGTGATGACCGAGTTGGAGCGAGATACCCAATTCTCAGGGGAGATCCCTAGTTATCAGACACGTGCATTTCGTCTCGCACGAGGTTGGTTGCAGGGGAATCTGTTATTTCGGGACGATGCCTATGTCAGCAATCCGTTTCCAACGATCAGCGATCGAGACAATCCACTCTACGGCGAGGTCTGGATACGGGAAGCATTGGCTCACTACCTTTCCCTAAGAATCGTGGATGCCATGTTGCACACAGAACGCCTTGACGAGGTAATGCAAGCGCGCATCGACCGAGCCACCCGTTACCGGGATGATCCTCAGCTGCCGATGACGAGTCCCCTGGTCGATATGGCGGGAGTGGCTTTTCCACCGACATAAGCAAGCTGGGAATTCAACCAAGTGTTCGCAGCTGTGGGTGCGCTCGACCTGACAGTCGGACGCCAAGAGCTGGGAACTCGTATTGGTCAATGGGTGACAGATTATGAAGGCCAGACGGTTGGTCTTTCCGACTGGATAGAAAATGTCAATCGTCTCTATGGCGCTGAGGTGAGCGCCGAATTTGAGACCTTGGCAAACATCCGTAGCCAGCAAGTGCCGTGATGACAGGTCTTGTCAAAACCGAAACCAAGCTCTTGCTCTCTTGGCTGCACTTCTTGATCCTGTGCCTGTGCGTCGTTCTTGGGTTCCTGTATGCCGCCAATCGACCGACTGGAACGTGGATGGCGTTGTATGACATCGCAGAGCCCATGTTCCCCTTGCTGATAGCCGCAACGTTTTTGCCGCTCATTCTTTCGGACCAGCACAAGCGCACACTCGCGCTAGTAGCAGCAACCGTATCGTCACTACGATCCATATTCCTGCGTCGACTCTCAATCAACTTGGCGTTTATGGCGCTTTGCCTTGTACTCCCTTGACTCCCTCTCTATCTGTCGTTCGGAGGAGACTCTGCTCTTGGTCTTGGCGTGAACAATGTGAGTAACTGGAGCCAGTACTGGCCTAGCGGTTGGCCGGGTGGTGAAAACGGACTACTCGCTTTTGTTCTCACGATTGGCGGTCCTGCGATCTTCCTGGGTGCCTTGGGCACGTTGATCGCCCACCTTACAGCCGATGTTCGGACAGGCTACCTGATGGTTTTTTCGCTGTGGATGTTCAGTCGGCTAGCGGGATTGCAGCTGGAAACAAGTGAATATTGGTGGTTTGTTCACCTGGGTTCACGTAGTGCCGGCACAAGCGATTGGGTCACCATCAAGCTAGTTCAATTGGGCATCGGTTTTGCCTGCTTCGCGCTTTCCACCTGGATTCTTGTGCGCTCAGAGCGATCACTGTTCACTGCAAGGTAGCCTCGGACAGTGCAGAGTGGGCACGGCGCCTTGGTCGCGGCTGGTTTCGCGCGCGTGCCGGGTCACCGTGCCGAACCCTGGTTGGGTTCCTTGACCTGCCCGAGGGGCTGTCTCTGTTGGATACAGGAGATAGAAACAACGATTCCCGACGCCAAGTGAGCTGAAAACCGGATGAGGACGCCCGGAAAGCTGAGTTGCGGGACGTGACTAGGCCCAGAATCGCCTTCATTTTCCTCTGCGAAGTGCGATTCGGCTATCGCCATTAAACAATTTTACAGAGTTGGGAAATGCCCCTCACCAACAGCCACCGCTCCGCCGGCGCGATATTTCTCGACTCGATCGGTCGTGATTTTATCGAGTTGGCACGGTGCGTGCAGTAACCGGGTCGACGAACGTGGCTCGTTGCTTGGCTTCTCATAACGAGCCTCTAACCAATTTACAGGTACGTCGGTCGATACCGGGGTCATGCGGATGAAGAATCGGCGACTGATCATCTACTATGTCATCCTGATCGTCACATCCTTGGCGGGCATCGCGTACGGGTTCTTCTTCTCCGAAGTGTTTTTTCCGGGCCATCGCGCGGCCTGGATTGAAACGCTTATGACGGTGCTCAAGAGCTCATGGCTCGTGGCGCTGCCTTACGCGATCCTCAACTACTACTCGCTTCTACGCTATCCGGCGTTCTCGGAGCCGGCTCCCGCGAGCATCGAAGCGCCGTTGGGGGTGAAGCTGTATTTCCGCTTCGTGACCCGTGGCGAGAACCCCACGTTGGTTCGAGACAACTTGAAGCAGGCGCGCGCCCTCCTTGACGGCGCCTTCCCGCGATCGTCCTGGCGTCTCGAAGTCGTGACCGACAAAGCCCTGGGCATCCCGAGCGATGAAAAATTGCACGAACTCGTCGTGCCAGCGCAATATGCCCTGCCGCATGGAACGCGCTATAAAGCGCGCGCGCTGCACTACGCCCTGGGTGCCTCCGAGGCCCGCGCCGAGGATTGGATCATCCATCTGGATGAAGAGACGCGGTTCGATCTCGACACTGTGCGATCGATCGCGGCTTTTGTGTCACGCGAGCAGACTCGCGCCGTCGGCCGTGTGAAGCCGCGCATCGGGCAGGGGATCATCCTGTATGGGCAGGGGCCGCTGGTCAACTGGTTGACGACCCTGGCGGACTCGCTTCGCGTGGGCGATGACTACGGCCGCTTCCGCCTGCAATTCGAGCACGGTGTCGCGCCGTTCGGCATGCATGGCTCGTTTATCGTTTGCCGCAATGATATCGAACAGACGATTGGGTTCGATCACGGCTTTGAGGGCAGCATCACAGAAGATGCCTATTTCGCTTTGATGGCGCAGGCAGCCGGCGTGCGCTTCGGCTTCATCCATGCCTTCATGTATGAGCGGTCGCCCTTTACGCTCGGCGATTTCGTCAGGCAGCGCCGACGCTGGTTCGGCGGCCTGTGGTTGTGCGCGCTGACTCCGCGAGTGCCCGGGCGTCAGAGAGCGGCCCTGGCCAGCTTCATGGCGCTCTGGTCGATCAGCTGGTTCTGCATCCTCATGGTGTTCGTCAACATCGTTTATCCGACCGGGACGCCGCTCTGGCTCGCTCTGACGGGCGGCCTGAGTTTCTCTTACTACGTCTTGCTCTACCTGGTCGGCTACGTCCGCTCGTTCGACTGGCGCGGTGCTGGCTGGGCATTTGCCGGTCGGCTGGCGCTGCAGGTGTTGCTGATCCCGTTCTTTGCAGCGCTCGAGGGTGTAGGCGTGATCTACGCCCTGGTCAATCCGCCCAAGGACTTCTACATCGTTCAGAAGGAAACGCGGCCGTCGGCCGCTCCAGCGCTGCGCCCGGCGTTCTGGCAGCCCGCTGGTCTGCGCGCGCTCAGGTTCCAGTTGCTGGGCTACTGGCGTCAGCTTGTGTGGTTCCCGACTATGCTGCGGGTGCGCCTGACCGCTATGTCACGCCGGCTCGAGCATCGCGACACGGCGACGGGCCTGTTTACCTATGCTTACTGGTTGCTGGCGCTTTACTTCGAGCGTGGGAAGACCCGCGACGTAGCCTGTGTGTCGGTCACGGTCCGTGGCCTTGAACGCCTCAAGCGCACGCACGGTGAAGCTGCCGCCGAAGCCGCCTGGCAGCGCATCGGTGCGTCGTTGATGCAGAACATCCGGCCGTACGACATCGCCTGTCGACCGGCGGACAATCAGGTGCTGCTGGCCCTGGTCGACTGCAAGCCAAGTTTCGCGGGCGATGCGGCCGGCCGTGTGGCGGGCGCGGTGACTCGCCAGACCGTCAACGCGCTGAACACGCAGTACGACGCCCACCTCAGCCTCGGCTGGCAGGTGGCGCCAGTGCCCGCCGGCCACCTGACGTTCGAGTCGCTGACGCGGCTTGTGCAGTTGATGCGCGAGCGCCAGCTCGTGCGCGTCACGAATACCGTCGAGACGCCGCGCAGGCTGTTGGAATCGGAATAAGAAACCGGGAGTGTCCCAATGTCCCCTGATGTGCGCCGCCAACGCGCAGCACATCGGGGGACATCGGGACACTCCCGGTTTCTTATCTACGCCGAACTTACATCACGTCGGGCGCTTTGACGACCAACAACCTCAACGCATTCGCCAGCGTCTGCCGCACAGCGGCCGTCAGACGCAGGCGGGCGTCGCGCAGCTCCGGCGCTGCCTGGGTGACCGGCACCTCGTGATAGAAGCTGTGGAAGGCCTTGGCGAGGTCGAACGCGTACGTGGCCATCAACAGCGGCTTGTGATCGATCGCGGCCTGTTCCACGGTCTTCGGGAAGTTGGCCAGCAGTTCGATCAACGCCACCTCGAGCGGGTGAAGCTCCTGGCCGAACACCGCCGACGCGGGCACATTCCCGGCTTTCTTCAGGATGCTGTTGGCGCGGACGTGGGCGTTCTGGATGTACGGCGCCGACTTGCCATCCATGCTCAGCGCCGCGTCCCACTCGAACGTGATCCCCTTGACGTTGTCGACGCTCAACAGCGCATAGCACAGCGCGCCGAGGCCGATCTCGCGCGCGACCCTGTCGCGATCCTCCTGCGGCAGATCCGGGTTCTTCTCATCGATCGTGGCATGCACGCGGCGGATGGCTTCGTCGGCCACGTCTTTGTACAGCACGACGGTGCCGCGCCGCGCCGACATCGCGCCTTCGGGCAGGGTGACGAAGCCGTACGAGAGGTGGAAGCACTTCTCGGCCTGCTTGTAGCCCATCATCTCCAGGATCTTGAAGGCCTGCTGAAAGTGCAGGGTCTGGCGGAAGTCGACGACGTAGATCGACTGGTCGACGCCATACTGCGTGAACTTCTTCTGCGCCAGCGACAGGTCCTTCGTGAGATACAGCGTCGTCCCATCGCTGCGCAGCACAACCGCCACGCCGTACTTGTTCTTGGTCAGGCCGAGCTTCTCGTCGATCTTGACGATGACGGCGCCTTCGGGCCGCAGGTCCTCGGCGATGCCGCGGTCGATCAACTCCCTGACGACGGCCTTGCTCGGCTCATCCTCTTCGCTCTCGTAGAACCAGGCGTCGATGTGGATGTCGAGGTCGCTGAGGATGGCGTGGAGTTCTTCCAGGCTCCAGGCGCGCGTCCGCTCCCAGAGCGCGCGCACCTCGGGATCGCCGGCGTCCCACTTTTTGTACATCTCGCGCCGCTCAGCATCGTAAGCTTCACGGCGAGCCTTGTCCTCGGCCGACTCGCCGTCGCGCTCGGTGAGCAGGGCGGTGGCCTCGGCGTAGATCTTGAGCAGCCACTGGCCGCGCTCGTGCAGGCCAAGCGGCTCCTGGCCTTTGTAGAACCTGTCGTAGGCCCACAGCACCGTGATCACGCCCAGGCCGATGTCGCCCGGGTACGCCGCGCGCAGGGTGGTGTAGCCTGCGAACTCGAACAGCCGCGCCAGCGACTCACCCAGGATGGCGTTGCGCGCGTGGCCGATGTGGAACGAGTGATGGGTGTTGGGCTGCGCGTACTCGACCATGACGCGCTCGTCCTTGGCCGCGCCGCGGCCGAAGTCGACGCCGCCCTCGATCGCGGCCGAGACCACGCGGCCGGCATAGGCGCCCGTGTCGTAGTAGGCGTTGACGTAGGCCTTGTCGGCCACGACCCTGGCGAAACCCGCCGGGAGCACGATTCGTTCGGCTACCAGCCTGGCCAGCTCCTGAGCGCGCTGCGGGACGTTGACCTTCTTGCCACCGCGGGCTTCAGCGGCCGCGGCCTGGAAGCAGGCGTTGGTGCCCAATCCCCACTGCCCGGCGAAGGGCGTGGCCGTCCACTTCATCTCGATCGACTCGCCGCCCGGTACGCCCAGCGCGGCCAGGCTGGCCTGCACTTGAGCGCTGATCTGTTCCAGGTCCTGTTCGAACATCGTGTCACCCCTGACGAAGACACCGCTGAACGGTGTGAAAACTTGAGCGAAGCCGCCGATTGTACGTTGGAAGCCTCAACGACGCAGGCGGCCCAGACGCACCACAGGCTTGTGGCGATGACAATCCAGCACATGGTCGTTGACAAGGCCGACGGCCTGCATGTACGCGTACATGATCGTGGTGCCGACGAACCGGAAGCCGCGCGCCTTCAGGTCCTTGCTCAGTGCGTCGGACACGGGTGTGCTGGCCGGCACCTGGCTGAGCGCCGTCCACTGGTTCTGGATCGGCCTGCCGTCGACGAAGCGCCAGAGATAGGCGTCGAACGACCCGAACGTCGCCTGCACGTCGAGGAAGGCGCGGGCGTTCGAGACCGTTGACTCGATCTTGAGGCGGTTGCGGACGATGCCGGGGTTGGCCAACAGTTTCGCCTTGCGCGCGGCGGTGTAGCGCGTGATCTTCTCGGGGTCGAAGCCGTCGAGCGCGGCCCTGTAGTTCTCACGCTTGGCCAGCACCGTGGTCCAGCTCAGACCGGCCTGCGCGCCCTCGAGGATCAGGAACTCGAACAGGACGCGGTCGTCGTGGACGGGGACGCCCCACTCGTCGTCGTGGTAGGCGATCTCGAGCGGGCTGCGCAACGCCCAGCCGCATCGTGTCGGTTCGGTCTTCGCCATCGCCATCCCCTCCAGATAGAAACAAAAAGCCCTGCCAGCTGGCAGGGCTTGTCGTCCTGGGAAACGACCTTACTTGGTCGTTGCCGCCAGCTGCTTCATGAGCCGGCCTTTGCGACGCGCGGCGTTCCGCTTGTGGATCACGCCCTTCGCGGCGGCCTTGTCGAGTTCGCTGATGGCGAGCATGACCGCAGCCTTGGCGTCGGTCTTGCCTTCCAGAGCCTCGCGGGCGTCACGAATGACGGTGCGGGTCTTCGAGCGAGTGCGCTGATTGACGACGCGCTTGCGCTCGTTCGAGCGGATGCGCTTCTGGGCGGATGACGTATTGGCCACGAACTAACTCTCCTAGCTGAACTTCAAGACTGTTGAGTATACCATGAGTTCCGTCCAGTCGGAAAGGGTGAGCCGCCGAGGGATTCGGCGGTTGTCGGTTTCCGAACGAGACGGACAGCCTGCACATCCCGCGAAAATCTCGGCCCAAAGGCGCCGACCCGCCCAGGCAGGCGCGATGGGCCGGCCGCGTTCCCCCCCCTCCCGCGCCGCCATGAGTTGTTGGAAGAGCCCGGGTGTCGGGGCGGCGCGCCCTCCCCCGAAGGGGGAGGGCATCTGCTCGGAGACTTCTATGGGTTCAAGCTCAACCCCCAACGCGGGGCCGGGATGTTGGCGTTGACAGGCTTGCCATGGAGATCGACCATCAGCGGTCAGCGGTCAGCGGTCAGCGGTCAGCGGTCAGCGGTCAGCGGTCAGCGGTCTATAATCGACACGCTATCCCATTGCCGAGGAGCTCCCATGCGAATCCCGAAAGCTGTGATCACGGCCGCCGGCCGAAACCAACGCACGCTGCCGCTGCAAACCGTGATCGATCGTGATGGCAAGGCCAAGGCCGTGCTCGATATATTGATCGATGAGGCCGTCAGGGCCGGCGTCGAAGAGGTCGCTGTCGTGGTGGCGCCCGGCGATGAGGATCGCTTTGCCGAAGGGGTCGGGGCACACGCGGCCCGGTTGACTTACATCGCGCAGCCCGAGCCGCTTGGCTACGCCCACGCAGTCTGGTGCGCGCGATCGTTCGTTGGCGATGATGCCTTCCTGCACCTGGTCGGCGACCACCTGTATGTCAGCCCAAACGACCACGGCTGCGCTCAGGCCCTGGTCGAACTGGCGGCCGCTGAGAGCTGTTCGGTGTCGGCCGTGCAGGCGACCCGCGAGAGCCTGTTGCATGCGTTCGGCGCCGTTGCTGGCCGGCCGGTGCCGGGCCGTGAGGACCTTTACACCATCGAGACCGTCGTCGAAAAGCCGACGCCGACCGAGGCCGAGGTGCGACTGCTTGTGCCCGGGCTGCGTGCCGGCCACTACCTCTGCTTCTACGGCATGCATGTCCTGACACCGACAGTGATGTCGATCCTGTCCGAGCTACCGTTCGACGCTGCCGGACGCAGGCCGGCCCTGTCGCACGCGCTGGCGATCCTGGCGACCCGCGAGAAGTATCTGGCCCTCGAGGAGCGCGCCCGTCGCTACGATCTTGGCGACACATACGGCTTGCTCACCGCGCAACTGGCGCTCGCGCTCAGCGGACAGGATCGTGAACTTGTGATGGCGAGGCTCCTCGAACTGCTGGTCCAACGCGAGATGGCTTCAACCCGGAGGGCCGGATGAGCGGAAAGCTGGTTCGCATCATCACGGCTCAGGACGAGGCGACGCGCAACCAATCGCTCGACGTCTGGTGCCGGACAGCCTCGGTCAATGAGCTTCTGGCGGAGTGCGCAGAGCTCGAGGCCTTCCGCAAGCGCAGCGCCAACCTGTACGAGCAGGTGAGGGCGTTGTTCTTCCTGTTCGCCATTCATCGCTTCCATTTGCCTGAAAAGATCGGTTCGCGGGCCGGGACGTTGATCCCGTATGCCGGCCACGCCCACCTTCTGCAGCGGCGCTTCGAGGAGGCCATCCAGGTCTTTCTCGCTGCACAGGCCAGCGAGGGCCCCAGCGCCGGCCTGTCGAGCGCGCTGGCTGAGGCCTACCACGAGCTTGGCTTCCAGACCCTGGCCGATCAGGTGCGGCGCAGCGTTCGTTCGGTGCGCGGCAATCAGTGGATGTTCCGGATCGGCCATCCGATGGACCAGCCGCTGAGGGTGCGACCTGAGTTGCGCGAGCGGTCAGCCGAGGGCCTGTTCCCGATCCTGCGCGAGGCAACGCCGGTGCGCATGGACCTCTCGCACAGCGCCTGGAGCGACATCTTCTTCCTGGGCATGGACTTCCCGGAGGGCGCGCGTGTCCTGAACGTGTCGATCGACCTGGCCGTGCATGGCCGTGATCCGCAGCCGCGGCCGCCCGTCGAGGCATATCTGCGCGTCATCGACGAGCCAGTGCTGCGACTCGTCAGCGTGGATCTCAACACCGTGGCCGAGATCACGACAGTGGCCGAGGTCTTCGACTATGCCCGCGACTACCTCGGCCTGCTCAAGGCCGCCGTGATCGCGGCCGGCATCGTCCCGCCTGGCATGGAAGGCTCGGGCGAGCGCCTCGACGGCCCCAACGGATTGTTGGCGCGGCTGGTTGGGCCGGGCTACGGCCTGGAGCTGGTCAGCAACGTCAACGGCATCCCCAAGGGATCGCGCCTGGCGGTATCGACGAATCTCCTCGCCAGCCTGATCACGTGCTGCATGCGCGCCACAGGTCAGACGGCGTCGCTCATCGGCTCCCTGACGGAGCCCGAGCGTCGGCTCGTCGCGGCGCGCGCGATCCTGGGCGAGTGGCTGGCCGGCTCGGGTGGCGGCTGGCAGGACTCGGGCGGCGTCTGGCCCGACATGAAGCTGATCACGGGCGTGGCGGCCGGGCCAGACGATCCCGAGCACGGCATCAGCCGCGGCCGCCTGTTGCCGACGCACCACATCTTCACGCGCGATGAGATCACGGAAGAGACCCGCCGCAAACTGCAGGACAGCCTGATCCTGTTCCACGGCGGCATGGCCCAGAACGTCGGCCCGATCCTGCAGCAGGTGACCGAAAAGTATCTGTTGCGCTCGGAGGCTGAGTGGCAGGCGCGCCAGAAGGCGATCGCGCTGTTGCGCGAGATCGAGGCTCTGCTGGCGGCAGGCGATGTGCGCGGCATCGCGGCCGCGACCACGCGCAACTTCATGGGCCCGATCCAGGCCATCATCCCGCGCGCGACGACGCTCTTCACTGAGCGCCTGATCGAACGCGCGCAGGCTGCCTTTGGCGACGACTTCTGGGGCTTCTGGATGCTCGGCGGCGCCTCGGGCGGTGGCATGGGCCTGATCGTCGATCCGAAGCGGCGCGAGGCGGCCAAGGAGGCACTGCCCGAGATCCTGAACACGGCCAAGCGTGAACTCGAGCAGGCGCTGCCCTTCGCGATGGAGCCCGTGGTTTACGACTTTGCGATCAACACGCGCGGCACCTGGGCCGACCGGCTCGACGGTGCAGCCGCTTTGATGCCCGCCGGCTACTACACGCTGACGGTGCCGGCGTTGCTGCGGCGCGACCCCGGTCAACTCTCGCAGGGCCGTCGCTTTGAGCTGGATCGCTTCGCCGCCGCCTGTCGAACCGATCCAGCACTCTCGGGCATGGTCCAGACTCTCTTCGATCGAGTCATGCCGCGTGCGGGCAAGGGCGATGGCGAGGGGCAGGATCTCGTCGCGCTGTTGCACAAGCTGGGCTTCGACCGCGCGCAGCATGAGCAGATCCGATCCGACCTGCGCCAGGGCCGCATCGGGCTCGCGCACAACCGGCTGCCGGCCAACACCGCCATCGCCGATGTTGAGCCCGGTGACGTGGCCGACGCCGAGTCGCTGCCCGACGCGGATCAACTGCGCGCCGAGGGCCTATCAGCGCTGCGCGATGGAAGCGTCGCCGTAGTGACGCTGGCGGCCGGCGTCGGCAGTCGCTGGACGGAGGGCGCGGGCGTCGTCAAGGCGATCAACCCGTTCTGTAAGCTCGGCGGCCGACATCGCACCTTTATCGAGATCCATCTGGCGAAGAGCCGGCGTATCGGCGAGCAATGCGGCGTCTGGCTGCCGCATCTCATCACGACCAGCTATCTGACCGACGGCGCGATCCGCGACTTCCTCGATCAGAATGGCCAGTATGGCTATCCGGGACCGCTGGCGCTCTCGCAGGGTCGTGCGGTGGGTCTGCGTTTCGTGCCGATGGCGCGTGACCTGCGCTTTGCGTGGGAGGAGCAGCCGCAACAACTGCTCGACGAACGTCAACAAAAAGTGCGCGAGAGCGCGCACGCCGCGCTGATCAACTGGGCGCGCGCGACGGGTGAAGGCAGCGACTACGTCGACAACGTGCCGCTGCAGTGCCTGCATCCGGTCGGGCACTGGTTCGAGATCCCGAACCTGCTGCGCAACGGCGTCCTGCGCGATCTGCTGCGCGAGCGGCCGGGCCTGAAGACGGTGCTGCTTCACAACGTCGACGCGGTCGGCGTGGACGTGGACCCGACGCTGCTCGGCTGGCACAACCGGTCAGGCGCGACGATGAGCGTTGAGGTCATCGGGCGCCAGATCGACGACCGCGGCGGCGGCCTCGCCCGCATCGATGACCGCCTGCGTCTGGTCGAAGGTCTGGCGCTGCCGGGCGAGGAAGACGAGTTCAGGCTGTCGTACTACAACTCGAACACGTTCTGGATCGACCTCGACCGGATGCTGGCCGTGTTCGGCCTGACCCGCGTGGACCTCGGCAACGAGGACCGCGTCGCCGACGCGATCCGGGCTCTGGCGGCGCGCATGCCGACCTACATCACGCTCAAAGATGTCAAGAAGCGTTGGGGTTACGGCCACGAAGACGTCTTCCCGGTGGCACAGTTCGAGAAACTCTGGGGCGACATGACGGCGCTGCCCGAGGTCGACACACGTTACGTGGCTGTGCCGCGACGGCGCGGCCAGAACCTCAAGGATGTGGCCCAACTCGACGGCTGGCTGCGCGATGGCTCGGCCGCGTTCGTCGAGTCGCTGTGCGACTGGGACGGGGCGTAGGAGGAGGGGAGAGGGATTCGTTGGACAGGCCCGCGAGGACGGCTTCGCACCAGGCGGCGGGTTGCTCAACGTGGATCGTGTGGCCGGCGTCCGGCACGATGGTGCGGCGTGCGTTGGGTAAGCGAGCCTGCATCTGCTCGGCGATCGCCACGAACTTGGCGTCGAGCGCGCCAACGATGAGGTGGGCGGGGCGCTGGAACGCGGCCAGCGCCTCCCAGTTCGAGGGCTGAGCGCCGGTGCCCATGCCGCGCAGGCTATGGGCCAGGCCGCGCGGGTCGTTGCGCAGGCGTGCTGTGTGTAACGCAGCGCGCGTCTCGACCGACAACACCACCTGCGACGCGAACAGCGGCAGCGCCTCCCAGTGCGCGACAAACGCTTCGATGCCGTCGCGCTCGATGCGGTCAGCTAACGCACTATCGGCGGCGACGCGCGTCTCGCGCTCGGCCAGTGAGGCCAGGCCCGGCGAGCCGCTCTCGAGAGTCAGTGTGTTCACCCGCGAGGGATGGCGCAGCGCCGCGTGCAAGGCCAGACGGGCCCCCATCGAGTAACCGACCCAATGAACAGTGGGCAGGCCAAGCTCATCGAGCAGGGCGATCAGGTCATCGGCTGCGCGATCGATTCGATAGCGAGAAACGTCTTCAGGGGCTTCGGTTGCGCCATGCCCGATCAGATCCGGCGCAAGCACCCGATAGCGCTCGGCCAGCCTGTCGACGACTGGTGCCCAGCTGGCTGAGCTGCCCGTGAAGCCGTGCAACAGCAAGATGGCCTCGAGGCCGGTGCCGTGTTCAGCGACGTGGTAGCGAAGGCCGTTGAGAGAACGAATGGGCATGGATGCCTGCCAGGGCGTGCTCGAGTGATGGCCGCGCGGGCTGGGCCCTCTCCCGCGCCGCGCTGGTCGATCGAGACAACGCAGGGTTTCGCGGCGCTGCCCTCTCCCGGAGGGAGAGGGCGCGACGCCCAGACACAATGGCTATCCTTCACCCCGTGGCGTCGCGGGTGAGGGCCCCACTTCTTGAAAGAGCTCGGCCACCTGGCGGCGCAGGACCTTGCCGCTTGGCGTCAGCGGCATGGCCTCGACTTGTTTGAGCTGGCGCGGCACTTTGTAACCCGCGAGCCGCGCGCGCGCAAAGGCGAGCAGATCTGAGTCAAGGAGCGCTACGTTCGGCTGCGGCACGATCGCGGCCGCCACGCGTTGGCCCCACTCGGCATCCGGCAGGCCGACGACGCAGACCTGCGACACCGCCGGGTGTTGTGACAGCACGGCCTCGACCTCGGCCGGATAAACGTTCTCGCCACCGCTGATGATGAGGTCTGTTCGGCGCTGTAGCACCCAGAGATCGCCGTCAGCGTCGAGGTAGCCGATGTCGCCAGTGTGGAGAGTGCCAGCGCGTAGGACGGCGGCTGTGGCCTCGGGATCGCGCCAGTAGCCGGCGAAGACCGTCGGGCCCTCGATCACGATCTCGCCGGGTTGGTTGGCTGGTGCGTCGGAGCCATCGTTGTCGACGACGCGGATGCGCGACCACGGCAACGCCTTGCCGACGCTGCCTGGCTTACGCAAAGCGTCCTCGGGCCGCTGGGTCGCGATCTGTGAGGTCGTCTCCGTCAGGCCGTAGGTCGGCGCGACACGAACCCCGGCGGCTTGAGCACGCGCCATCAGGTCGGGCGTGGCGGCCGCGCCGCCGAGCAACACGAGGCGCACGCTACGCAGCGAGTCGGCGTCGTGTTCGAGCAGCCGATGCAGTTGTGTCGGCACAAGCGACACAAGCGTGGCGCCGGTGTCGCGCAGATCGCGCGCCAGGTCCTCAACCCGCGAAGAGGTCGCCAGGACCATGGCGGTGCCATACAGGACGCTGCGCCACACGATCGACAGCCCGCCGACATGGAACAGCGGCAACGGGCACAGCCAGCGATCATCCGGAAGCGTCCCGATCCGCAACGCCGACGCCATCGCGCTCCAGAAGAAGTTCTCGCGCGTCAGCAGCGCGCCCTTCGGCCGACCGGACGTGCCAGAGGTGAAGACGATGGCCTGTGGGGAAGAGGGAGGAAGGAGGGGGGAGGAGGGACTCGCGTCGCCCCGCGCACTTCTCTCTTCCAAATTCAGAATCGACTCGTCCAGCACAAAGCGCGCGCCGACGTGCGCGATCTGCCAGGCCGTCTCTTCCGGCGTCAGGCGCAGATTGAGCGGCACCAGCACGGCGCCGACGCGCGCCATGGCATGCACGCCGACGACCGAGTCGAGCGTCAACGGCAGGCGCGCGCCGATGGGCTCACCGGGCGCGACGCCGGCGGACGTCAGCGTCTCGGCCAGCGCAGTCGCACGCGCATCTAGCTCGGCGTAGGTCAGGGTCGCAACACGCGTGATCACGGCCGGCGCGGTCGGACGCTGACGGGCCTGATCGGCAAGCCAGTCAGGCGTCAGGCGTCGGGCGTCAGGCGTCAGGGGGTGCGGGCTCACAATCAGCAATCAGAAATCATCAATCAGCAATCTCACGGTCTCCACGGATACTTCTTGAAGTCCGGCTTGCGCTTTTCAACGAAGGCGTTCTTGCCCTCGCTGCCTTCCTCGGACATGTAGTAGAGCATGGTGGCGTCGCCGGCGAGCACCTGGATGCCGGTCTGGCCGTCGAGATCGGCGTTGAGGCCGGCCTTGAGGAAACGGATGGCGATCGGGCTCTTCTCGAGGATCTCCTGGGCCCACTGCACGCCCTCGACCTCAAGTTGATCGACGGGCACGATCGTGTTGACGAGGCCCATGTCGAGCGCCTGCTCGGCGTTGTACTGGCGACAGAGGTACCAGATCTCGCGCGCCTTCTTCTGCCCGACGATCGATGCCAGATAGCTGCTGCCGAAGCCGCCGTCGAAGCTGCCGACCTTGGGCCCGGTCTGGCCGAAGATCGCGTTGTCGGCCGCGATGGTCAGGTCGCAGATCACGTGCAAGACGTGCCCGCCGCCGATGGCGTACCCGGCCACCAGGGCGATGACGGGCTTGGGCATGGTGCGGATGATACGTTGCAGCTCGAGGACGTTGAGCCGGGCGCGGCCGTCGTCGCCGACGTAGCCGGCGTGGCCGCGGACCTTCTGGTCGCCGCCCGAACAGAACGCGTACTTGCCATCTTTGGCCGGGCCATTGCCGGTGAGCAACACCACACCGATGCGCTCGTCGGCCCAGGCGTTGCGGAAGGCGTCGATCATCTCGTCGATGGTCTTCGGCCGGAAGGCGTTGCGCACCTCGGGCCGATTGAACGCGATCCGCGCCATCCCATCGGCCTTGTGATAGGTGATGTCTTCGTAAGCTTTGGCTTCAATCCATTCGGGCATAACGACTCCGTGATTGCTGATTGATGATTTCTGATTGCTGATTGAAGGCCAATCAGCAATCAGAAATCATCAATCAGCAATAGCTTTCTTGCGGATTTGTTTGACCACGTCGAGGTCACGGGCCGAGTCGGTCCGGACCTCGATGAGATGCGGTTGGCGCGACGCGACGGCCGCGGCGAAGGTCTCGCGGAAGTCGTCGCGTGTAGCGGGCGCGTGATAGGTCAGGCCGTAGAGCTGCGCGGCGGCTTCGAACGAGAGGCCGTGCGGCGTCAGGAACAGGTCGGTGAACGCGGGTTCGAAGTCCTTGATCGGCAGGCGGCGGAAGATCGCGCCGCCGTCGTTGTTGACGACCACGATCGTGATTGGCACGCCGCTGCGCTTGACGGCGAGCAGGCCGTTGAGGTCGTGGTAGAGCGCGAGATCCCCGAGGACGAGCGCGAGCGGGCGGTCGGGCGTGGCGGCGGCGATGCCCAGCGCGGTCGAGACCAGGCCGTCGATGCCGGCGACGCCACGGTTGCCGTAGACGTCGAGGCACTGCCCGGCGCCCTGGCCGAACTGGTCGAAGTGGCGCACCGTCAGGCTGTTGCCGAGGAAGAGCGCGCCACCGTCGGGCATCGTCGCTGTCACGTCGGCGATGACGGCGCCGTCGAAGAGCTCGGCCCGCGCCAGCTGAACGCGCAAGCCCTCAGCCACCTTCGCCTCCTGCTCTCTGGCTGCGCATAGCCACTGATCGGAGGCGCGCTGGGCCAGTGATTCGCCCAACGCGGTCGCGACGTTCAGACACAGACTGGCTTCATGAACCTGCAGGTGATCCGTGAGGCGATGGCTGTCGTCGGCCCAGCGGCCGCTCTCGCGCACCTGTAGCATCACGCGCGGCCGCCACGAGTCGAGCGCCAGCAACAGCGCCGCCGACGTCGGCACGTCCCCGAAGCGCATGACGACGTCGGGCCGCAGGTCGTACTTGAGCGTGTCGTAGTGAGACAGACGCGTCACGCCTTCGGCGGGGCGATAGCGCAGACCCGAGAGCGCCTCGGCCACGACCGGATAGCCGCTGGCGCGCGCCAGGGCCAGCACGGCGTTGGGCAGGGCGGGGTCCGCCAGCCTGGGCCCACACACGATCAGGCCGCGTTGATGCTCGTTGATGACGTCCGCCAGCCAGGCGACCTGCTCGGGCGTCGGCGTGCGCGGCGCAGCCGCCAGGCGCGTGAACGGCGCGCCGTCGCTGCGCGGAGCTTCATCATCCTTCAACGTCGTGCGATCGGCAGGCACCGGCGTCGGTTCGAGCGGCTTGCGGAACGGGAAGTTCAGGTGCACGGGGCCGGCCGGCGAGCCCGAGGCCTTGGCGACGGCGCGATTGGCCAGCGTCCGCAGACTGCGCACAAGCACGGCCGCGGGATCCTGCTCCGGCGGCGCGACGTCGACCGACCAGAGCACGTGTCCGCCGTACAGCTTCACCTGATCGATGGTCTGATTGGCGCCGCTGTCGCGCAGCTCGTGACTGCGGTCCGCCGTGAGCACCAGCAGCGGCACCTCGCTCTCGTGCGCCTCGATCACGGCCGGATAGAAGTTGGCTGTCGCCGTGCCTGACGTGCACACCACCGCGGCTGGCCGCCGCGTCGCAAGCCCGAGCCCGAGCGCGAAGAATGCAGCGCTGCGCTCATCGAGATGCGACGTGACGTTCACCTCGGGCCTCGCCGCGAACGCCAGCGTCAACGGCGTCGAGCGCGACCCGGGCGCGATGCACACGTCGCGCAGCCCCGCGCGGATCAGTTCATCGACGAAGATATCGGACCAGAAAGTGTTGCGGTTCATGAAAGGTGTCTGCAGGGGCGGCCCTTGTGGCCGCCCTCCCAATGTGTTCGGGCGTCAGCCGTCGAATTCCCGACCAGTCATCCACCGGCATTCCCACCCATCCACCCAACCTTCGTCATTCGTCATTCGTCCTTCGTCATCTCGACCTCGCTCCACGCTCTACGCTCCACGCTCCACGACCCCCTCCGCTCCGAGCGCGCGCAGCATCGGCAGGAACTTGAGCGACGTCTCGCGCCACTCCTTGTCGGGTTGCGAGTCGCCGACGATGCCGGCGCCGGCGTAGAGCCAGACGCGCCGCTCCTCGACGACGGCCGAGCGGATGCCGACCGCGAACTCGCCGTCGAGTCCGGCGTCGAGCCAACCGATCGGCGCCGCATACCAGCCGCGCGGGATCGGCTCATGCGTGCGAATGAAGTCCAGGGCCATCGCCGTCGGCGAACCGCCCATGGCCGGGGTGGGGTGCAGCTTCGCGATGACTGGCAGGACGCCCGAGGCCTGACGCAATTGACCGGTGGCCGGCGTGTGCAGGTGCTGGATGTTGCTCAGCCTGAGCACGGTCGGCGCAGTTGGGATGACGATACTGGCGCACAGCGCCGCCAGGCGTTCGCGCAACGCGGCCACGACGAACTCGTGCTCCTGCCGCTCTTTCGGATCGGACAGGATCTGGGCCGCCAGTTCCTCGTCGGCTTCGGGAGTCGCGCCGCGGCGGATCGAGCCGGCCAGCGCCATCGTCGTCAGCCGGTCGCCCTCGACGCGCGCGAGCAATTCAGGTGTCGCGCCGAACCAGGCGCGGTGCGGCTGCGGCTCGAACAGGAACCTGAAGCAACCGGCGTAGTGAACATCGAGATAGTCGAGCGCCAACCGCGTGTCGATCTGCTCGCGGAAGCCGATTTCGCAAGCCCGCGCAAGCACAACCTTGGCGAGGCCGTTAGTGTGGATCTCGGCCGTCGCGGCCTCGACCATCCCGGCCCAGGCCGCTGCAGACATCGGATAACGGACGCTGATGGGCGTCAACGTCCGTGGCAAGTCGACGGCGTCGCGTTGAAGGCTGGCCAGCCGTTCGCCAAGCACATCGCGCAACGTCTCGATCGACAGGCCTTCGTCTTCGGCCCGCTGGACGTTGACGGTCAGCCAACTCATGTCGCCGATCTGGGTCAGCTGGAAGTGTGGCAACACGAAGTACGCAGGTGCGTAGATCGACCAGGTGTTGTCCGGCACGAAGTCGTCTTGAAACGCAAAGCCGCCAAACAATCGCGGGCCGACGCCGCTCGCGGGCGTCTCGATCACGGCGCCATCGAACAAGGCTGCCGCGCGCGACTGCACGGCCGCGAAGCGATCGCGATCCCACACGACAAGCTCAGCCGCAACGCCGCCGGCGGCCAGGACGAGGTCGTCGCGGTTCCAGTAGAAGCGCGCGCCGGTCTGGGCTGACAGAAAGCGCCGAGCGGTCAGGCCGGGCGCCGGGACCGTCACGCTGACCAGGTGGCCGGTCGACTCGAGAGTCGGCGGCAGCAGCTCGGGCTCAACGCTCATAGCCGACGCTCCGCAGGAGGAGGGGCAGCAGAGTCGCCAGGATCCGGCTGGGCTCGGGCTCGCCGGTGTAGACCCAGCGGATGACGATGCCGTAGATCGCGCCCATCCAGGCGTGGGCGATCACGTCAGTGTCCCCGGCCGAGATCTCGCCGACCGCCACGGCCTCGTCGAGGTACTGGCGGATCAGATTCGCAAAGCGCTCGTTGACCTCGATGCGCTTGCGCTCGAAGACGCTGCCGAGGCCCGTGGCCTGGACGAGCAGCAGCTTGGCTGGCCGGCGGTAGCGGCCGAAGGTGTCGAGGCAGGTCTCGAGCGCGATACGGACCCGGGCCATGCCCTGTTGCTCGTTCGCGATGGCGGCCTTGACGCGCCGCTCGAGCAGATCCGCGAACTGATCGACGAGGGCCAGGAACAGGCGCTCTTTGTTCGGAAAGTGGAAGTAGATCGCGCCCTTCGAGGTGCCCGATTGCTCGACGATCTCGTCCATCTTGGTGCTGTGGTAGCCCTTGCTGGCGAACACGTCGAGGGCGGCGTCGAGGATCCGATCCCGGGTGCCGTCGGGATCTCTGGGTGTCGTGGACATGGTTCGACTCTATCGCAAACCGACCGGTCAGTCTACAAAGACCGCGGACGGCAGACGGCGGACCGTAGATCTTGGGGGCGGAGAATAGCGAAAGGCGACCGGCGAAAGGCCATTCGACCTTCGTCAGTCTGCGGTCCGCCGTCTGCCGTCATTCAGAGAGCGCGATGCATTCGATCTCGACGCGGGCGCCTCGCGGCAGCGCGCCAACCTGGAAGGTGCTGCGCGCCGGCGGGTTGCCCGGGAAGTAGGTGGCGTAGATCGCGTTCATGGCCGCGAACTCGCCCAGGTCGAGCATGAAGACCGTGGTCTTGACGACCTTGTCGAGGCCGCTGCCGGCCGCTTCGAGGACGGCCTTGAGGTTGGTCAGGACCCGATGGGTCTCGGCCTCGATGCCGCCTTCGACGATCGTCATCGTGGCCGGGTCCAGCGAGACCTGGCCCGAGCAGAAGACGAAGCCATTGGCCTTGATGGCCTGCGAATAGGGCCCGACGGCGCCGGGGGCGTTGGATGTGGCGATAGGTGTTTGCATGTTCGACTCTCTACTTTGCGTTTGGGCCTATTGTACGTTATCAAGATCAAGGCAACGAATTGCGCCGAAGCTGCTGGCCGCGAATTGCGCGAATTTCGCGAATGGGGAGAGCTTGCGTTGCCGTTCCATTCCATTCGCGCAATTCGCGCAATTCGCGGCCCTGTCTGCTCCGCCCAGACTTTTTACCGACGAGGTCCCTGGTGGCACGGGGGAAGCGTGAGGGGGCCCATGGTTGTACGATGGAACCGCCGGCGGGGGAGCCGTTCCACAAACGTGCTGCAATGCCTTATGTACCAACGACCGACTTTATTGTTTCGCCTGCTCTGTCTCCTGGCCCTCACGCTGACGTGGCCCATCGCGGCGTCGGCTCCGCGCCAGGCGGCCGCAACGACGGCTGACACCGAGCCCACGACTTACAAGCTGACCCAATCGACACCGGGCCTGCAGGTGTGGACAACGCCACCCAGCGAGCGCGTCTTCAAGGACGCGGCAGTCCCGACAGCGACCGACGCGGAGGTGCGCGTGTACGCGGCGCGCAACGAGTTCGAGCCGTTTCAGGTGGTCGTCAAGCCGACGGCCTCGCAGAACGTGGTGGTGAGCGTGGACAGCTTTGGCACGGGCATCACGGCCGAGTTGTATCAGGTGCAGTACGTCAACATCACGCAGGTCTCCGACAGCCTGGGTAGGCTCGGGCCGTATCCCGATCCGCTCTGGCCGCTCGCGAACGGCGCCACAGTGGCGCTGACGGCCGGCGAGAACACGGCCTTCTGGTTCAGCGTGTCGGTGGCATCGGGCGCCGCGGCCGGTGATCATGTCGCCAACGTGCACATCGGCAGCCTGTCGGTGCCCGTGCGCCTGCACGTTTTCAACTTCGAGATCCCGGCGCAACTTCATGTCGCGTCGCAGATGAACTTCTCGTATCAGTCGATCCTGAGTCAATATGGCGTGAACGGCACCGGCGCCGCGTACTGGAGCTACGTCGACGCGATCAAGCAGTACTTCATCGACCATCGCCTCACGCCGGTCAGTGTGTTGTGGCCGGGTGGTCTGACGGGCGGCGGCACCTTCGCGTCGCCGTTCATTGACTACAACTGCGGCACACACACGCTCAGCGACCCGTACGGCATCTGGGGCTTCGACGCGCTGGCGGCACGCTACCTGGATGGCAACGGCCTGCTCTCCGGCACCTTCGCGAGCCCGTTCAACGGCGGCGTCGGCTTCTCGACGTTCACGGCCTCGTCGTTCGCCAACAACGACTCGTCTCTGGATCAGCGCCCAGGGACGTTCTGCGGCCAGACGCGCTCGGGCAGCGACTGGCTCGCCAACCCGACCTCGGCCTACAACCAGGCCTGGTTCGCGTATCTGACCGCACAGCAGAACTACCTCAGCAGCCGCGGCTATCTTGACAGGGCGATCAACTACTTCGCCAACGAGCCGCAGGATCAGGCCGACTACAACGCCGTGGCCTGGTACTCGCGCTACGCCCACCAGGCCGCGCCGGGCGTGAAACTGATGGTCTCGGAGGGCGCGCGGCCCGAGATCTACGCCAATCCGAGTTATCCGAACGCGCATATCGACATCTGGCTGCCGGTGCTGAACGAGTACGACCCCGTCGCCGCGCACGATCGGCTGCTCAACCACGGCGAGGAAAGCTGGATCTACTTCCTCTACGGCACGCGGTCGCCGTACTTCAACCCGATCACGCTCGATCATCCCGGCATCGAGAGCAAGCTCACCGGCTGGTTTCTGTGGAAGTATCGGGCGCGCGGCATCGCCTACTACTCGCTCAACGACTGGAGCCAGAACCCGTGGACCAGCCCGATGACGTCGGGCCACAACGGCGACACCTTCATGCTCTATCCGCCGTCGCCAAGCAACACGCCGATCGCCTACGGCTCCAACGGTCACCGCTTCGTCCCCTCGATCCGCTTGGAGTTGATGCGCGACAGCCTCGAGGACTACGAGTACCTGTACCTGCTTGCCGGCGGCCAGCCGATGCCGGGCCAGACCAACGGCGCCGATGCGCTGGCCGACAAGATCGTTACGGGCCTCGCGAGCTACAACCGGCAGAGCGGCTTCATGTACGATCTGCGCCGCCTGATCGGGCTCAAGCTCGGCGGCGAGATCGCCACGATCCCGGACATCCAGCCGGCGCCGACGCACCCGCGCGCGGTCGGCCAGCCGGGCAACTACTACCTCAACTTCCAGGATCCGGCCGGCGAGCCGACGGCGAACCCGCTCGTCGTCAACGGCAAGACGTATCTCAAGATCGGGTCGAGCGACTACAGCGCCTCGGCCGGCTTTGGTTGGTATAGCTCGCCCGACGCGCACTGGATGACGACGTTCCTATCGTCAGGGCCAAACGTCCTGCAGCGCAGCGTTCTGTATTCGGATTGGGGTCGGCCGGCGACCTTCGAGTTCGATCTGCCCAACGGGCAGTACAACGTCACGGCGTCGGTCGGGTGGCAGGGCCGCGGGTACGCGCATCAGAAGATCGAGATCGAGGGCGTGAGCTTCGTCAACGATGAAGCGACGACGACGGCGGCACCGTATCTCGTGCGCACCCACACGCTGACGGTGACCGATAACAAGTTGACGATGGCGATGGGCCTGTTCGACGAATACACGATGCTCAACTACCTCGACGTTGAGGCGGCCAATCCGCCGGCACGCAACCTTCGCGTTACGTCGGCGACGCCGTCTGGCGGCAACGTGGCGATCGCGTTGACCTGGACGCCGTCTGCCGCCGCGGCCTCGCAGGTCGTGCGCTATTCGACGACGCCCATTACGGCCGCGAACTGGAACAGCGCCACGGATCTCGCGACGGGCCTTTCCGGCACTCAGAACACAGTCTCGGCCACATTGCCCTATGGCGGCGGGACGTTGTATTTCGCCGTCAGAAGCCAGAACGCTCAGGGCGCCTGGACCGATCCATCCGGCAATGCCCTGTGGCCGTCTCAGGATATCCGCCTGCCGTTGATTCGAAAATAGGCACAACACAAGGGGGAGACATGCCAAGGCTGACCCGTCGACAATCGTTGGTCGGAATACTGACGGCCCTGGGCGGGGCCGGGTTGGCCTGGCTCCGGCGCGCCGGCGTCGCGCCGGCCACGGCCCAGAGCGGCTCGCAGCTCTTTCTGCCGCTCCTGGCGCGGGGCGCGGCGCAGGCTCGCCCGCTTTACGTGGTGCGCAACGGCACGCCCGTGACGAACGTCCAGCGCGTGATCGCCGAGGCCGGCGGCATCGAGCGATTCGTAGACCACGACGACGTGGTCGTGATCAAACCGAACGGTCAGTGGCCCAACCAGGGCTACACCCACACCGAGTGCATCAAGGCCCTGATCGATGTCATCCTGGCGCGGCCGGGAGGCTTCGGCGGCGAGGTGATCCTCACCGAACACGTCCACCGCAGCCCGAGCGAGACACTCGGCACCGCATATTGCTGGAACATGTCGGTCGGGAATCGCCAGCGCAACTGGCCGGATATGAATTACCTCGAGTTGATCGCCGACTACCACAACCGTGGCATCGCCAACGTCACGGCGGCGCCGATGACCGACTCGGGCTCGACAGGGGATTGGGGCACGGCCACCGGGCCCGCGACCGTCCCGGTCGCCAGGCACGCCTGGGTGCGGCTGCCGGCTTATCGCACCGCAAGCGGCAACAGCTACACGCCGTCTTACGCGATCCTGCGCTCGAGCTACAGCGGGCACCTGATCGATTTCAAGAACGGCGTCTGGGCAAACGGCGCCTACACCGGGGCGCAGGTGCGCCTGATGTTCATGCCGACGCTCAACAACCATGGCAGCCTTAACGGCGAGGACTACGCCGGGCCGACCAGCGCGGTCAAGACCCACATCGGCTTCATCGAAGGGACGTCGCTTCACAGTGTGGGCTACGGCAACGGTCATCCCGAGTCGGTCGGCGAGGCGGTCGGGCACCTGATCACTCAGGTTGTGCGGCCGACGTTCTATCTCACCTGCGCGGAGTGGACGGGTTACGGAGGCCGCACCGGCTCATCCGCTACGCAGACGAAGACCGTGGGCCTGTGCGCGGATCCTGTGACGCTCGACTACTGGATGTGTAAGCATGTCATGCTGCCGTGCCGCACCAGCCAGACTTTCATGAACGCCGACCTCGACAACAACTTCCGCAAGACTTTATTGGGCTGTCAGTCGAAGGGCGTCGGTACCCTCGACGAGACCGAGATCGACTTGCACGAGGTCAGCCTGGCTTGAGGGAGCGTGGAGCGTGGGGCGTAGAGCGTAGAGCGTGCAGCGTGGGGCGTAGAGCGTAGAGCGTAGAGCGTAGAGCGATTCACGCTACCGCGCGGAAGCGTGAATCGCTCCACGCTCCACGCTCTACGCTCCACGCCCTTCGGTCGCCTTGAGTACGCGCATTGCTCGCAACGTGACCCATTTGTTGGGCGCTTTCTTGGCGCCGAAATCGCCCCAGGTCTTCCCGGCGTAGTCATACTCCAGCGCCCAGCGCCCGTTCGTGTCTTGTTTCCTGCGGATGAGCGTCAGAGCGTTGGCCAGACGCGGATCGCGACCGTAGCCGAGGTTGGCCAGGGCTTCCACGACCTGCAGGATGTCGGTGACGTAGAATACCGGAAAGCCGAACTTCCACCAATTTGAACTCGGATGGTCGACGTAACCGGCCGGGTAGGCGGCCGTGGCGGGATCGACACTCAACAGGAACGCAACCCCCCGCTGGATGGCGCGTTCGATCAAAGGCGTTCGGTACGCCTGAGGCAGGCGCGCGAACGCCAGCATGACCTTGGCGCCACCCCAGGCACAGGGCAGACGGTTGTTCGAACCGCAGGCGAAGCCTGGCCCACACTTGCCGGCGTAGTAGTGACGCGGCTCATGCCCGCCGGCCTCGCCCAATTCCTCACCCGTGACGGTGCGCGCCATCCACTCGAAGGCGTGTTCGAGGCTTGCCGGCTCACAGCCGAGCTCCAGAAGTGCCCAACAGAGATTGCCCTGCAGGCAATCGGCGGTGCCTGACGGCGCGCCCGACGCCGTGAACTGTCCGCCCGCCGTCAGCGTGTGACTCAGCAGATAGGAACATGCTCTTTCAACGCGACGGTCGACCTCGATCCGGGCTCCGAGCTGCGCAAGCAGGATGACGGACCACACTGTCGCGCGGTATTTGGGATTGTAGCCAGGGCCCGGGGCCTCCCAAAAGCCTTCATCGTCCATGGCGTCGAGGATCGTGGCGATGGGGCCTCGCCGGTACGCCTGCCGTCGGGCGTCGCGCAGTACGGGCTGAGTGTCGTCGAGCCCGACCAGATCGCGCAATGCCAGGAAGCGCACAGCGGGATCGCGTTCCTCGATCAGCCAGGGCAGCGGATCCGCGTGCAGGTGAGCGATCCCGGACATGGCGGTTCTCCTCGGGCGTACGCCTTCATGTGAACTGAGACTCGGTAGGCACGAGTGTACGTCGGTTGAGGTTCAGCTGGCCGCAGCCTTGGACAACGTGGGCCACCGTGTGCGGCAGCTCTCGGCGTTGTCTGTGGTTTTCCGATGGTCAGACCCGTGCCCGGATCAGGCGGATCCTCACGGATGATACGGAGTGACGTCGAAACGATCCCGCTTCATCTGTCACCTTCCGCGGCCTGTGCGTCCAAGCCCCGGCCCGGTTGGGAATGCGCCTGGCAAACGGGAGAACGATCCGGTGAGGGCAGGCTACTGAAAATAGGCTTCGGTCTGAAAACTCAGGGCTTCCATCAGGCGTTGCCTGACACGCGGGTGCATCGGCTCGGGCAGGGTGCGCGCGTCGATGGGGAACCAACCCGCCTGCAGCGTCTCGACGCCGTCGGCGCGCGGCTCGCCGCCGACGTACCGGCATCGAAAGACGGCGCCGGCGAACTGGGTCTGATCGCCGTTGGCGTACATCACCTGATGGTCGGGGCCGGTGTGAACGCCGACCAGATGCAGGGGCTCGCAGACGACGCCTGACTCCTCGTGGGCTTCACGGATGGCCGTCTCCGCCGCCGACTCGCCCAGATCCATGTATCCACCGGGATACGCCCAGTTGCCGTTGTCGGCGCGTTGGATCAGCAGCACCTGACGCTCATCGTTGAGGATGATCGCCGCCGAGCCCGGCGTGATGAGAAAGCCAGCGCCGAAACGGCGCCGCAGGTCCATGATGTACGAGCCGTCACTCGGCGTATGCCCGGGGCGGGGCGCGTCGAACGTGGCCGGGCCGTTGCGGCGGCTATCGGCCAGCGCGGCGCTATACCATGGCCGACACACAGCGGGGAGGGCGTCGGGCTCGAACCAGGCCAGCGCAGCGGTTTCATTGGGGTCGGCCGGGCCGGGCTCGCCGATCACCTGGCAGTCAAAGATCGCTGACCATTGCTGGGATTCGTCGCCGTTTGGATAGTACACATCCCACTTCGGGCTGGACTGCAGCCCGATCAGGCGCGTGACGCACGTGTCATATCCCGTCTCTTCGCGTACTTCGCGGCGGACGCAATCGCCCAGCGTCTCGCCGAGTTCGAGCATGCCGCCGGGCAGGCTCCAGGCGTCGGCTTCGAAGTCCGTTCGGCGTTGCAGCAACACTCGGCCGGCGTCATCGCGCACGATGGCGGTGGTATAGACGAGGATGACCTTTGCCGGGCCGATGGCGCCGCGCAGTCGCTTCAGGTAATTCATAGGCCAACGATCATACTCGAGCCCGGCAGACGCGCAGCCCCGGCCCATGCCACCCCCTCATTTTCTCGGCACTATTGCCACTGAGGTGATGAAGCCACGTCCGAATGCAATTGCCCTGGCCAGGTGATGGGCATGAGCTACGGAATGCCGGCCTTCGGCGGCTGGCCGATTTCGGGCGTCCCGACCTGTACGCGGTCACGCGAATCTTCACGGATGACACGGAGGCAGCTCGATCCGGTTCCACGTCATCTGCGGCGAAAACCGTTGACCGGGTGTCCTTGCGGGCACCGCGCGCACAACGATTTGCGTTCGCGCCCCTGTCGGCGTAAAACTCAGATATGCGCAGTGCCGTATACGACCTCACCCAGCCCGAATTCGTTTCTGCCAACCGCTACGGGCAGCTGACGCCTCAGCAGCTGGACGCTTTCAAAGCCGCTTATCTCTGGCCTGGCGTCGGCTTCCTGGCGCTCGGGATCCTGTTCGGCGGCTTCTTCCTGCTGATGACCGGTGGCATGCTCATCGGCATGCTCAGCGACGGCGATGATGAGTGGTGGATCGCGCTGATCTTCTTGATCTTCCCCATCTTCCTGGGCGGCGGCTTCTTGATCGGTGGGGTTCGCAACCTGTGGACGTGGTTCAGGGTTTCGACCCCAGGTTCGCTGGCGACAGCTGAAGGTCGTCTTGTATGGCGGCGCAACAACTACCGCGCCGAGATCGACGGCGCCAATCTGTCGTTGCCCGGCTCATCAGAACTACCCCCGGGGGCGTACCGGTTCTTCTATGTCACCGGGGCGAACCTCGTGGCCAGCGCCGAGCGCTTGAGCCTGAGCCTGACGGCCGTCGACCAGCAGGAGGAACTGTCGCGCGCGATGCGCGATGCCCTGGACTTCACGCAGGACGACCTCGAGGCCAATAAGACCATGCAACTCTCGGGCCGACAGCGCAACAACATGATCTTTGGCGTGATCGGGCTGGCGATCCTGCTCGGCGTTCTGGTGCTGGTGCCGCTCGGCATCTTCGGAGCGGTCTGGTTCACCGAAGGCGGATTCTCGCTGGACGGCTCAGATATCGTGCCTTTCCTCTTTTTCGGCGGCGTGATGGTCGTGATTGATGCCGTGATCTTCGCCTCGATCCTTTCAGGCGTGCGTGAGGCCTTCGCTGGCAGGGTCGAGTCGGTCACGGGCTATCTCGACGAGCGCACCGAGGTTCGCGGCAGCGGCAAGAGCCGCCGGACGTATTACTACTACATCATCGACAACCAGAAGTTCACGGTGACGCCCGCCGCTCACAAGGCGTCGATCAAGAACCTGCGCTACACGCTCTACTACCTGCCAAAGTCGCGCAAAGTCGTCAGCGCTGTGCCGATCCCGACCACGCACTACGACCAGGCTTTTCCACACCCGTAGGAGCGTAGAGCGTGGAGCGTGGAGCGTGGAGCGATTCACGCTGCCGCGCGGTAGCGTGAATCGCTCTACGCTCCACGCTCTACGCTCCACGCTCCACGCTCCACGCTCTACGCTCC
>CAYZRP010000031.1:0-45175 GCA_964480865.1 uncultured Anaerolineales bacterium
CCCCTGCTCTCGACCGAGCAGGAAGTCGACCTGGCCAAGCGCATCGAGCGCGGCTGGAAGGCCGAGACCCAGGTCGAGAAGATGGGCCCCAACGTCGACTTCAAGAAGCGCGCCCAGCTCCAGGGCCAGATCGAAGACGGCCGCGCTGCCCGCGAGCACATCATCAAGGCCAACACCCGCCTCGTGGTCTCGATCGCCAAGAAGTACATGGGCCGCGGCGTCCCGTTCCTGGATCTGATCCAGGAGGGCAACCTCGGCCTGATGAAGGCCGTCGAGAAGTACGAGTGGCGGCGCGGCTTCCGCTTCAGCACATACGCGACGTGGTGGATCCGCCAGACGATCACGCGCGCGATCGCGGACCAGGGCCGCACGATCCGCGTGCCCGTGCACATGAGCGACCGCATCCGCCGGCTGTACAAGGCCTCGCGCGAACTCGAGCAGCAGCTCGGCCGCAAGCCCAGCCCCGAAGAGCTGGCTCACGAACTGCGCACCGACTCGCGCAAGGTGCAGTGGATGCTCAAGGTTAGCTGGCGCCCGCTCTCGCTCGAGCGCCCCGTCGGCGAGGATGAAGACGCCGAGTTCGGCTCGTTCGTCGAAGACGAGACCTCGCCGTCGCCGGCGCAGACGACTCACGAAGCCATGCTCGGGCAGAAGATGGAAGAGGTGCTCGGCACGCTCACGCCGCGCGAGGCCCGCATCCTGCGTCTGCGCTTCGGCCTGCAGAACGGCCGCGCCTACACACTCGAGGAAGTCGGCCAGAAGTTCGGGCTTACCCGCGAGCGCATCCGCCAGATCGAGGGCAAGGCGCTGCGCCGCCTGCGCCACCCGCGCCGCGCCCGCCAGCTGCGCGATTACCTCAGCTGATCCGCGCACTCATGACGGAACAAGAACGCCGGGCGATGCCCGGCGTTTTTTTGTTCGGAGGTTCAGGGATCGGGGAGCGCGGCGCTCGCGCCCTCGGGCCGCTCGATCCATTGTCGAATCGTGCGACGCAGAGCCCGGAAGTCCACGGGCTTGGGCAGGAAGGCCTCGCAGGCAGCGGCCATCTGCGCGCAACGCGGATCGAGGTCGATGGCGCCCGTCATCGCCACCACCGGCACTCGGCTCAACTCAGGTCGACTTCGAAGCAAGTGCAGCACCTCGAGGCCGTCCACATCCGGAAGGTCGAAGTCGAGGGTGATCAGGTCTGGCACATTCGCAGCCGCGTACTCCAGACCTGTGCGACCGTCTGGGGCCGCCTGAACGTCGACGGAAAGGAACGGCTCAAGGCACAGCGCCACGATCTTGTGGACGAACAGATCGTCGTCGATGACCAATATCTTGTGCGGACTGGTTGGGTTTATCGGACACATGCTCTTGATAGAACGTCGTTTTCGAGGCGATTGGGTTACTGCCGCCCTCGATTTGGGTCAGGGCGGCAGGTTACGCATCACCGCGAGCAGAAAAAGCGTATGCCCCATTGTCGTCCTGAATTGCGTCGGGCCTGGCCTTGCAGAGGGTTGAAACGAGGCAGCCGCGTCTGGCGTCGCGTCGGGCACATGCGCTGGCCGTTCGTTTGGCCGCGGATTTTGGATTGGATCTTCCCAATCCAAATCATCTGCGGCTCAATTCGCCGATAGAATTCAGACATGAATCTGCTCTTTTGCATCGCTCAGCTGGAAGCCCAAGGCGCCGCCATCGTGCAGATGGTGAATGGATTGACGCCGGCGCAGACGCGGTGGAAGCCGAAGCCCTCGGCGTGGTCGATGCTCGAGGTGCTCAATCATCTGATCGACGAAGAGCGCGAGGACTTCCCGGCCCGGTTGCGGATCGTGCTCTCCAACTCGGACGAGCGCTGGAAGCCCATCGCGCCGCAGGCCTGGGCCAGGCAGCGCGGCTACAACCGGCGGGATCTGCGCCAATCGATCGCGACCTTCCAGGCCGAGCGGCTGCAGTCGTTGACGTGGCTGCGCACCCTGCCCCCGCGCCCGGCCTGGCGGCGGCGTTATCGCTACGGAACGTTGACCGCCGGCGACCTGCTCGTCGCCTGGACCGCTCACGACGTCCTCCACCTGCGCCAGCTGGCCGAACTGCGCTACGCCCTGATCGCGCGCGATGGCGAACCCTACAGCCCGGCCTACGCTGGCGAGTGGTAGGCGGGCGATTCAGCCGCGAATGACGCGAATGTCGCGAATGGTGTGACCTACGCGATGAGGCTTCTCCCTAATCCGCGCAATTCGCGGCAATAACTCCGCATCCCCAAATATGCGAGCCAGCGCCTGGAAAAGCTACAACTACGATCCGGGTCTGCTACAATCCGCGCATGGCCCTCCCGGACGTGTGCCCGTTGTGCGGCCGTCCCATCGATCCCGCTATACGACAACTGCAAGGCCCGCCCGACGCCTTCGTCTCGCGCCGGCTGCGCGCCGAGAATCTCGGCTGGCAACCCGATCAGGGCGCCTGCCCCGATTGCGTGTATCGGGCCGCCAGTCGCGAACGCGCCTCGGTCAACGGCGCCGACGTGCAGGCCCTGCTCGGCCTGCCCTTCCCGGCCGATGACCCCGACCTGGCCAACCTGATCCCAACTCCGCAGCGCGTGCCGATCAACCCGCAGTACACGGGCCGCGGCGTCACTGTGGCGTTCCTCGACTCGGGCTTCTTCCCGCATCCCGACCTCGTCCGCCCGACCAATCGCATCGCGGCCTACGCCGACGCGACGGCGCCGACGCCCAGCGAGCGCCCCACGTTCGGCAAGATCCAGGCGACGAGCTGGCACGGCCTGATGGTCAGCGCGATCGGCATCGGCAACGGCTGGATGTCCGAGGGCCATTATCGCGGCATCGCGCCGCGCGCCCGCGGGGTTCTGGTGAAGACCGGCAACCGTCGCAGCCGCTCGATCACGGAGCGCGACATCAGCCGCGCGTTGAAGTGGGTGATCGCTCGCAAGGCCGACTACGACATCAAGATCGTCAACATCTCGCTCGGCGGCGACCACGTCAACACCGGCCGGCTGACCGAGCTCGACGAGCGCGTCGAGGAGGCCACGGCCGCTGGCCTCCTGGTCGTCGCGGCCGGCGGCAACAGCGGCCAGCGTGGCGTGATGCCGCCGGCCAGCGCGCCCTCGGCCCTCACTGTCGGCGGGCTCGATGACCGCAACTCGCTCGCCTCGAGTAACTGGCGCCCCTACTGGTCGAGCTATGGCAACGGCGCGCACGGCGTCGCCAAGCCCGAGGTGATCGCGCCCGCGATCTGGCTCGCGGCGCCGATGCTGCCCAAGACCACGACCCATCACGACGCCCTGTACCTGACAAGGCTGCTCGGCCTCGGCGATGCTGAACTGTGCGAGGCGCTGCAGACGGCGCACGCGCTCAAGCGCCTCGGCAGACGCGTCGCCGATCTGGCGCCAGACGAGGCGCGCCGCCTGATCCGGTCACGCATGGTCGAGCACAAGTACATCCACCCGCACTATCAGCACGTCGACGGCACGTCGATGGCGGCCCCGATCGTTTCGGGCATCGCGGCGCAGATGCTCGAAGCCAACCCGGCGTTGACGCCGACGCAGCTCAAGGCCCTGATCACGGCCACGGCGACGCCGCTCGCCGACGTGCCGCTGGAGCGCCAGGGCGCCGGCATCGTCAACGGAGCCCGGGCCGTTGCTGCGGCGCTGCGACTGGCCGCCCTGCACGACAGCGCGCCGCGCTCGCCGCAGCGCTCGATCACGTTCCACTACTACGACCGCGAGGCCAAACAGGTGGCCGTGGTCGGCACGTTCAACAACTGGCTGCCGTATGGCTACGAGCTCGACCCGTACGCGCCCGGCGCCTGGCGTCTGACGGTGCCGGCTTTCGAGCCGGGCCGGCACGCCTACAAGTTCCTGATCGACCGCACCCGCTGGACAGCCGACCCCGAAAATCCGAGCCGGCTGCCCGATGGCACTGACGGATTCTTTTCTCTGCTGGAGATTTGATGAATCGCGAATTTCACCGCTGGTTCAGCCCGCACTTGCAGCGCGACATGGAGCTCCTGGTCTTCGGCCATGCCGGCGCGCGCCTCTTGATCTTTCCCACGTCGAAGGGACGCTTCTACGAGTGGGAAGACCGCGGGATGATGAACGTGCTGGCCGACCCGATCAACGCCGGCCAACTGCAGGTCTATTGCGTCGACAGCGTCGACGAGGAGAGCTGGTATGCGTGGTGGAAGCACCCGGGCTCGCGCGCCTGGCGCCAGACCGAGTACGACCGCTACCTGTGCGACGAGGTGCTGCCGCTGACGCGATCCAAAAACCCCGACATGACCATGATCACGCTCGGGGCCAGCTTCGGCGCGTATCATGCGCTCAACTTTGCACTGCGGCATCCCGAGCTCGTCGGTCGCGCGATCGGCCTGAGCGGCGTCTACGACATCAGCTACTGGGCCAGCGACTACTCGGGCGGCGACGTGTACTACCAGAACCCCGTCGCCTACATGGCCAACGAATCTGATCCGGGCCGGCTCTCGGCCCTGCAGCGCATGGACATCATCCTGGCCGTCGGCCGCGACGACCGCCTGCGCGAGCAATCTGAGCGGCTGTCGAGCGTGCTCTGGGGTCGCGGCATCGGCAATGCCCTGCGTCTGTGGGACGGCTGGGCCCATGACTGGCCCTACTGGACGGACATGATCCGGCTGTATGTCGGAGGACACGACTAGCGATTGGTTATTGGTTATTGGCTATTGGCTATTGCAGAGTCAATAGCCAATAGCCAATAACCAATTCTCAAACGGGAGGGTTTCATGACTCGAAAAATCGCCGTGATCGTCGGGCGCGAGTGGAGTTGGCCGCCGGCATTCATTGAGGAAGTCAACAAGCGTGGCGCCGGCGTGGAGGCCGAGTATGCGAAGCTCGGCGGCACGGCTATGAACGAGCCGTGTCCCTACGCCGTGATCGTCGACCGGATCTCGCATGAGGTCCCCTACTACCGGTCGTACCTGAAGAACGCGATGCTGCAGGGCACGCACGTTATCAACAACCCGTTCATGTGGACGGCCGATGACAAGTTCTTCGGGGCCTCGCTGGCCGACCGGATCGGGGTCGCCAGCCCACGCACCGTCGTCCTGCCGAACAAGGAATATGTACCCGGGATCGTGCATGACGAGAGCCTGCGCAACCTCGAGTACCCGCTCAACTGGCAGAGCCTGGTCGAGAGCGTCGGCGGCTTCCCGGTCATCCTCAAAGACGCACATGGCGGCGGCTGGAAGCAGGTGCACGTCTGCCGTTCGCTCGAGGACCTGTGGAACGCGTACAACCAGTCTGGTCTGCTGACAATGGTGCTCCAGGAGTTCATCACCTGGGACCATTACATCCGCTGCATGTGCCTGGGCCAGCGCGACGTCCTTGTCAAGCGCTACGACCCGAACACGCGCCAGTATCTGCCCACGGACGGGCTCGGCCAGGAGCTGATCGACCGCATCGTCGCCGACAGCCTCAAGCTGGTGCGCGCGCTGGGCTACGACATGAACACGATCGAGTGGGCCGTCCGCGGCGGCGTGCCCTACGCCATCGACTTCATGAACCCGGCGCCCGACATGGATGTCAACTCAACCGGCTACGACTACCATCGCTGGTGTGTCGAGAAGATGGCCGATCTATGCATTGAACTGGCCAACAGCGACAAGCCGCCCATCACGGAAACCCGCTGGAATATTCTGTTTTAGCTAAATGCGTGTGAACGGGTGCGCACGCACCCGTTCACACGCATTTAGCCTTTTCGGACCTTGACCGGAGGTCAGCATGAACGACACGCGCGATGCCATCGAGTTCTATCATTCGCTGCTCGATCCGCGCACGGCCGGAGAGAGCCACGACCAGCTGCTGGCTCAGCAGCAACGGCGCGGCCTCTTCTTCGGCGACCGGGCGTTGTGCACGGTGCTGCGCCCACGTTTCCTCCATCCCCGCCAGTATCGCAAGATCCAGAACTCGATCCGGGCCATCATGCCGGCGTTCGAGAAGGCGCACGAGGCCGCGCTGGCCGACGCGGACTTCCGCTATCAGTTCCGGCTCAACGAGTGGGAGGAGGAACTGATCCATCTCGACCCGGGCTTCCCGGCCTCCAGCCCGACGGCGCGCATGGACACGTTCTTCGACGAAGAAGAAGAGCTGTGGATGACGGAGTACAACGCTGAGACGCCCGCGGCGATCGCGTACAACGACGTCCTGACCGAGGTCTTCCTGGCGCTGCCCGTCATCCGCGAATTCGAAAAGCGCTACGACATGCGCCCCCTGCCCGCGCGGCACAGCATGTTGCACACCCTGATCGACTGCTACAGGGCCTGGGGCGGCCAGGAGAAGCCGCGCATCGCGATCCTCGACTGGCATGAGGTGCCGACCTACAGCGAGTTCGTGCTCTTCCGCGACTACTTCGCTTCACACGGCTACGAGTGTGTGATCGCCGACCCGCGCGACGTGACCTATGAGAACGGCCGGCTCTACGCCGACGGGCGCCCGATCCACATCATCTACAAGCGTGTGTTGATCAGCGAGCTCGAGGCACGCGGCGGGCGCAACCATCCGGTCTTCAAGGCCGTGCGCGACCGCGCCGTATGCATGATCAACCCGTTCCGCTGCAAGATCCTGCACAAGAAGGCCAGCCTGGCCGTGCTCAGCGACGAGGCCAACGCCCATCTCTTCAGCGCGCGCGAGCGCAAGGCCATCGCCGCGCACATCCCCTGGACCCGCCTGGTCGCCGAGCGCAAGACAGTGGTCGACGGCCAGACGGTCGATCTGCTGAACCACCTGGTCAAGCACCGCAGCGACTACGTCCTCAAGCCCAACGACGAGTACGGCGGCAAGGGCATCGTCCTCGGCTGGGAGACCGACCAGACGACCTGGGAACACGCCCTGCGCGGCGCGCTGGCCGAGCCCAGCATCGTCCAGAAGCGGGTCAACCTGCCCAAATTCCCGTATGCCAGTTGGGTGGACGGCGACGTGCACATTTACGATCGCATGCTCGACACTAACCCCTATCTCTGGTACGGCCAGTACGTGGCCGGCTGCCTCACCCGGCTCTCGACGGTCTCGCTCCTCAACGTCACCGCCGGCGGTGGAAGCACGGTGCCGACGTTCGTGGTGGAGAAACGGGCGTGAACCCGCTGACGAAGGACGAATGACGAATGACGAAGGTTGAGTGAAAGCAACCATGCCATTCAAATTCGAAGGGCTTGAGGTTTACCAGTTGGCGTTAGCGGTTGTTGATGACGTCTATGCGCTGAGCGAGGCATTGCCGAAAGGTGAGGACTTCAACCTGAAGTCACAGATCCGGCGGGCGGCAACGTCGATCGCGTTGAACATCGCGGAAGGCTCGGTCGGACAGACCGATCAAGAGCAAGCTCGCTTCGTGGGTCTTGCCCTGCGTTCAGGAATGGAAGTCGTGGCCTGCCTTGATATCATCAAACGCCGGGCGTATTTATCCGAGCCCAGGCCAATTGCCGGGCTATACAGACAACTCGAGATCCTGACCGCCAAACTGCACACCTTTCGTCAATCACTGGATCCGCTACGACGTTGGGCACGTGAGACAGCCGACCAACCCTACGGATCATCTACTGACGACAACCCAAAATAGCCAACCAACCTTCGTCATTCGTCATTCGTCCTTCGTCATTCATCGCCCGCCCAAAGCGCCCGAGGATCCCATGACCACCGTCCCCACCTTCAACATCGGCATCGAGGAAGAGTATCAAATCATCGACCCTGAGACGCGCGAGCTGCGGAGCTACATCACCGAGATGCTCGCCGCCGGCAAGATGGTGCTGGCCGAGCAAATCAAGGCCGAGCTGCATCAGTCGATCGTCGAAATTGGGACGAGCGTGTGCAACACGCCGGCAGAGGCCCGTGCCGAGCTGGTCCGGCTGCGCCGCGGCGTGATGGAGCTTGCCGCGCAGAAAGGGCTCAAGATCGCGGCCGCCGGCACGCACCCGTTCTCGAACTGGCAGACGCAGGAGATCACGCCCTTCGAGCGCTACGCCGGCGTCAAGAACGACATGAAGATGCTGGCCCAGCAACTGCTGATCTTCGGCACGCACGTGCACATCGGCATCGAGAACAAAGAGTTCATGATCGATGCCCTCAATGTCGTGCGCTATTTCATGCCGCATGTGCTCGCGCTCAGCACAAGCTCGCCGTTCTGGGTCGGCCAGGAGACCGGGCTGAAGAGTTATCGCAGCATCGTCTTCCGGAACTTCCCGCGCACGGGAACGCCGCCGCGGCTGTCGTCGTGGGCCGAGTTCGAGGCCTACCGCGACACACTGGTGCACACCCGCTCGATCCCCGACGGCACCAAGATCTGGTGGGACGCGCGCCCGAACTTCAACTACCCGACCCTCGAGTTCCGCGTCTGCGACGTCTGCACCCGCGTCGACGAAGCAATCTGTATCGCCGCGATCTTCCAGGCCCTGATCTACAAGCTCTGGAAGCTGCGCCAGCAGAACATGACCTTCCGCGTGTACTCGTCGTCGCTGATCGACGAGAATAAGTGGCGGGCCGTGCGCTACGGCATCGAGGGCAAGCTGATCGACTTCGGCAAGGGCGAGGAGATGCCGGCCCGCGACCTGATCCACGAGATGATCGGCTGGTTCCTCGACGACGTCCTCGACGAGCTCGGCACCCGCAAGGAAGTCGAGTACGCCTACAAGATCCTCGAGGGAGGCACCAGCGCCGAGCGCCAGCTCAAGGTCTTCCACGAGACTGGTTCGCTGCAGGCTGTCGTCGACCAACTCATCCGTGAAACGGAAGAGGGCGTGCTGTAAACGGCCCATAGAAAGAAAGATACCGAGAAAAAGGGTGTGCTCCGAGAGGTGGGGCGAAGCCCCGCCTCTCGGAGCACACCCTTTTTCTCGGAAACACCCGGCTGGAGGTCGATAGGCTATGAGCGAGAAACTCACGTTTTTGTGTATGGCGAGCTATTTCAAGGGCGTGGACTTCATGAAGGCCGTGAAGGCCATGGGGCACTACGTGCTGTTGCTGGTGCCCGAGAAACACAAAGATGATCCATGGCCGCGCGACGTCATCGACGAGTTGTTCGTCCTGCCATCGCTGCAGAAGATGCCCGACGTGCTGTATCACATCGCCTGGATGATGCGCGGGCGCAAGGTCGACACGCTCGTGGCGCTCGACGACTTCGACGTCGAGACCGCCGGGCTGCTGCGCGCGCACCTGCGCCTGCCCGGCATGGGCGAGACGGCTGCCCGCGCCTTCCGCGACAAGTTGACGATGCGAGAACTCGCGCGAGAGGCCGGCGTGCGTGTGCCCGAGTACACGCGCGTGGTGAACTACGACGAGTTGCGCGACTTCATGGCGCGTGTCCCGGCGCCCTGGGTGCTCAAACCGCGCTCGGAAGCCAGCGCTATGGGCATCCGCAAGCTGCACGAGTCGGAGCAACTCTGGCGCGCGCTCGATGTGCTCGGCGACTCGCAGTCTTCGTTTGTCCTCGAGCAGTTCGTGCCCGGCGATGTCTTCCATGTCGACTCGCTCGTCAACGACGGCGAGCCCGTCTTCGTCTACCCCAGCGCTTACGCCCGGCCGCCGATGAACGTCTACCATGAAGGCGGCGTCTTCGGGTCGCGCACGCTCGACCGCGGGTCGGCGCTCGGCCAGGCGCTGCTCGAGATCAACGCCCGCACGCTCAAGGCGCTCGGCATGACCCGCGGCGCCAACCACGCCGAGTTCATCCGCGGCCACGCCGACGGCGAGCTGTACTTCCTCGAGTGCGCGGCCCGCGTCGGCGGCGCCAACATTGCCGAGATGGTCGAGTTCGCCAGCGGCGTCAACCTGTGGGCCGAGTGGGCGCGAATCGAAGAGGCCTGGATCGCGGGCAAGGCCTACCCGACGCCGGCCTCGCGCGACCACGCCGCCGGCGTCCTGGTCTGTCTGGCGCGCCAGCAGTGGCCCGACCTGAGCGGGTACTCCGATCCCGAGATCGTCTTCCGGCTCCACAAGGAATACCATGCCGGCCTGATCGTGGCGTCGCCTGAGGCGACTCGGATCGAGACGCTCCTCAACAGCTACCTCGAGCGCTTCGCCAACGACTTCCTGGCGACCGCCCCGCCCAAGAGCAGCGTGACCGAGATGTGAAGCGTCGGGTCGAAGAGTGAGCGGCGCTCGAGGAGAGCGGCTTTTTGAGCGCCGCTCACTCTTCCACCCACAGGCGTCGCCAGGCCTGCCGTTGGGCAATGGTCTCGCCCATGAGGTACGGGCGCAGCGCCGCGAGGCTGGCGACCCAAAGCGTCAGCGCCAGCACGCCCGGAAAGAGATGAACCGGGTCGAGATAACCGACCAGTGCATGGACGCCGAGTGCGCCCACGAAGCCAACCGCCCCCGACGCCAGCAGCGCCCACCAGATCCACCGGGCGCCGCGCCGAATGCCCCACAACCCGATCAGCAACACGGCCAGGCCGTTCGACACCAACGCCCCGCCGAAGCCCGCGCGATCGTGCGCCAGCAACGCGTGAAGGCGTTCGTTCGCGGTCGCCAGGGCTGCGCTGGTCGTGCACAGGAACACCAGGTCCTCTCGCACGAAGACGGAAGTCAATCCCACATACGAAATCGTCAGGCCGGCCACGATCAGGCCCGCGCCGACGCTGACGATCCCAAGCTGCCCCCAGACCGCATGACTCCAGGCCGTGTCGTTCCGCCAATCAGGTTGCGGAACCCGCGGCGGTCGGCTGACGGGGGACCTCAACGCCAGCAAAAACGGCACCAGCAAACAACCCGAAACGAACGCGTGAAGTGGATCCAGATACCCGTAGCCGAGCCAGAGCCAGAAACTGGCGAACCCGGCCATGGCCGATGCCACGAGCGTCTGGAAGGCCCAGTGTTCGCCCAACCGCACGGCATGCCAGGCCAGCATGACGTAGAGGATGCCGATCGAGACCATGGTCGCGGCGAGCGATACGCGATCGTGGGTCATGAAGCCGGGTAGACGCGGGTTGATGGCGTTGATCTGCGCCAGCGTCAGGCCGACGAACGATTCGTCATAGGGGAGGATCACGCTTGTGTGCGCGACGACCCACGCCGCAAGCCCGGCAGCGATCAGGCCTAACCCCAACAACGCCAGCCACAACCAGCTTTCCGTCTGCAGCGCCCGAGCCAGGCGGCTTCGCGCGAACCACTCGCCGAAAGCTGCCGGGGTCTGGCGCTGCTCGTCCATCCTGCAGCGCACGGCCTCCTGGATGCGTTTCGGCAGACCGGGGCCGCTGAAGACCAGGCCGACGTCAAGGCCGATCACATCAGCGCCGGTCTCGAGCAGGGCGACTGCCTCGCACGGCTCGCACACTCCAGCCGACGCCACGATGGCTACGCCGCGTTGTCCATAGCGTGAGCGCAACCGATAGATCAGGGCGTCGGTCGGCGCCAGCGCGGCGCGCCCCAGTCGCCTGTGTTCGGGGGTGCCCATGATGCCCATCCCACCGCAGATCAGGAAGCCCCGCACGCCTACTGCATAGGCGCTTTCGAGTCGCGACTCTGCAAGCGCGAGATCGTCGACCGACACCCCCGCGAGCAAAGGACGACAATGCGCCTCGGCTGCACCCTGAACGGCGGCGATGTGAGCCGCCCATTCGAAAGCGTTCCAACAGGGCGGCGGAGGGGTGAGAGAAAAACCATCAGCCACAGGAGCCAGCCGCCTGATCAACGCCATGCGTTCTTCGGCTGCAGCTACAGCCTCTTGATGAGGCTGATGCGCGAGTCTGATCACGAGTTTCCCGGGACCTGAGCGACTCGCTGCCAATTGCTCAAGCAAGGTATCGACGCCGACCGCGCCCTCATGATCGACCACGATCTCCTCAGAGGTCGAGCGCCGATCGAGTCTTTGACGGAGGCCTCCTTGAAGAGCCACCGGTCCGACCTCGACCAATCCCACTCCCAGGCGTCGCAGCCCGGCCAGCCCGATCTCGTTGCCCGCCAGATCGGCGCTGAAGGCCAGAGGGGCTTCGAGCGTCAGCCCAAGCACAGAGCGTGTGAGAGAGGGCGCGGGCGCGGCATGTCCCATGAATGCAATCAGACCCGGCCCGCCCGGCAGCCTGCCCAAGGCGTGGAGCGCGCTCAGGATCCAGCCTCGCGCCCGGTTGGCGGACATTTGGAAAAGTACCGGCCGGAGCAGCGTGCGGTAAGTCCAATCAGGCATGACCGACCTCCGCGAAGTCAACGATCGACAGGTCAATATGTGAAAAATATCACAATAAGACCCGTTTTGACCACTTCATCCCAGGTCCCGGGCTGCACCCAGATGGGCCGTGAACCAGAAGGAATGGCCGCTTTTCAGGCCGCGCATCGCCCATTGAAGTTCGATGGCCTGCGCGTAGTAGCGCGCGCGTTCGAGTTGTCGATCAAGCTCACGGTAATGCGAACGAAGACGCCTGACGAACGCTTCGCCATAGTTCTGAATCAACATCGCGACATCGTTGGCCGGATCGCCAAGGCCACCCGCCCCAAAATCCAGGATGCCAGACAGGGTGGCCGACCTCTCGTCGATCAGAAGATGGTACGGCCCGATATCACCGTGGATCAGCGCTGGCTCGTAGTCGAAGTTGCGCGGATCCGACAGCATGGACTCGAACAACGCCTCCGCCCACTCGCGTTGATGACGCATCAACAGCGGATAGACCAGCGCTTCGACGTCGCGGCGGATCGCCGCCTGGGCCTCGAACGTGGTCGGCGCGTCGGTCGGCGGAAGGCCGTCGCTCGCGGTGGTGTGGATCGCTTGGAGCGCGTCAGCCAGTTGATCGGCCAGGCGTTGTTGAGCCGGGAAGGGCAACGACTTCAACCAGGCGTTGCGTAGCGTGATACCCGGCAGGCGTCGATACGCGACGGCGTTGGGCGAACGATGGAACGGCGTCGGCACAGCGACGGTCAGTCGAGGACGGACGCGGTCCAGGATCTCGAGTTCGGTCTGCAGCGCCCGCGCCCCGGCGTCCGTCCGGGCGAACCGAAAGACCCGATCTCCGATGATGATGACGTCGTTGACCAGGCCCTCGTCGTTCACCTGCCCGTACTCGAGCTCGGCATCGGGCGTGATGGATCGGATCTGCTCTGCGTGGCGAGCGAGTGTGGGATGCACATGGGCCTCCTGGGCTGGCGATAACGCGAGCAAAGGCTTACCCCTGCTCGCGATTCTCCGTGATCAGCAGCTTACCCTCTCACCCTACCGTGCGCTATCGCCCGAGCGCCGTGGCGATCGCGTCGACGTACCAGCCGATGCCCGTGCCCGTCAGGTGCGTGCCATCGGGGATGAACCAGCCATCGTTGGCGTTGGAAAGCGTGAACCAATCGACCAGTTGAGCCTGCGGGTAGCGCGCCACGCCTTCGGCCATACGCCAGTTGATGCCCTCGACCCAGCGAGCGGGCCGGCGGACGTTGACGAAGACTACGCGCTGGACGCCGTGGGCAAGCAGGGTGTTCATCACGTCGTCGAATACGGCGCCTTCGTAAGGCTGGTTCGAGCCAAGATGCACGACGACCGTCGGAGCGAGCTTGCCGCGGGTTGCCAGGTCATCGACCACCGCGAACAGATCGCCCATACGCCGCCCGACAACCGCATCGATCACGACATCGGTGCCAAGACGCGTGCTGAGAGCATTCTGCGAACCCAGCATGACCGAGTCTCCGATGAGCGTGACGGCGACGCCCGACGGCGCTGGCGCTGCGGGTTGAACTTCGGTTGGCTGCGCGGGCGGCTCGGTCGGGACCACGGTGGGCTCCGCCGGCTGAGCCGTCGGCAGCACCGCATCCATCGAGTGGGTCGGCACGATCACGATGACCTCGGTCGGCTGCGCGCTTAGAGCGGGCTTCGTCGCTGTGACCTCGCCTTCGAGCGCCAGCGCCATCGTCGGCGCTGCAACGACGTTCACGCGCGTCGGCATCGCGCTCGGCGTGGCCGTGGGATCGAGCGTCGGCACGACAGTGGGCGTGCTCGACGGCGCGACCGCGACGATCGCATCCGCCTGCGCGGGTTCGACGTCAGTCGTGCGCACGAAAGCCGTCAACACCGGGAAGGTCACGATCGCGACGAGCGCAGCCGCGGCGCCGACGCGGGCCTGGGTCGGCAGCCTGAGCCACGTCGCACCGAGCCCCCTGGCCCAGGCCGCAAAGCCTTTGCTCCGGATCGGGCTCTCGACCCAGCGATAGCTCGCCTCCGAGAGACACAGAGTCACGAGCGCCTGAATGCCCACGGCGATCTGCCAGGGCAGCGCCACCAGCGCCGGGCCAGTCAGCACGACCACGGGCCAATGCCACAGGTACAGGCCGTAGCTGCGTGCACCCACCCACGCCAACGGGCGGCTGGCCAGCAGCGCTTCGACCGATGTGCCCTTCACGAGTGCGAGCCGAATGACGACGGCAGTCAGAGTCGCCACCGCCAGGAAGCCGCCGCGGTACAGCCAGGGCGTGAACTCGTCGACCCAGACGAACGCCACGAGCAGCGCGCCGAGCGCGACCCAACCCGCCACGCCCTCCCAGCACTGTGCGCGTTCACCCGTCGGCTGCCAGACGGCCGCCAGCAGCGCGCCCACCAGGAAGCCCGCCGCGCGCGTGTCGGTGCCGAAGTAGACGCGGCTGGCGTCGCCCTGCGGATTGAACGAGGTCGCCATCCAGACCGACGACGCCAGCGCCGCGACAACCAGCACCGGCACCAGCCGGCGGGCGTCGCGCAGAGTCGCGATCTTGAAGCCGCGCACCGCGGCGACAACCACCAGCGGCCAGATGATGTAGAACTGTTCCTCGACGGCCAACGACCACAGGTGCTGCAGCAGCGGCGGCTGCGCGAACTGTTCGAAGTACGGGATCTGGCGGAAGATGTATGCCCAGTTCGTCGCGTAGACCAGCGCCGCGAGCGTGTCCTCCCACAGCCTGGGCAACGCGCCCGGCAGCCACACCGCCGCGGCCACCGGCGCCGCCAGGAGCAAGGCCCACAACGCCGGAAGCAGCCGACGGGCGCGTCGCAGCCAGAAGCGCTTGAGATCGATCAGGCCCGCGCCCAGCCACTCGCGCAGCAACAGCGACGTGATCAGAAAGCCCGAGATGACGAAGAAACTCTCGACGCCCAGAAAACCGCCGGCCGCCCATGGAAAGCGCGTGTGATAGAGGAAGACGGCAAGCACCGAGATCGCGCGGATCCCGTCGAGGGCTGGCAGATGAGCGAGGCGAAGGCTGCTTGTAGTCGGGCGCATGACGATCCCCCTGAGCGGTTTGCATGCCCTTCATCCGGGCACACGCACAGCCTATGGGTCGTCACTCACGCCTGATACACGGCGGGGTTACTGCTGGGTTACCAACAACGCGCTGCCACGAATTGCACGAATGGTGACGAATTGGCACGAACAGAGGGACCACATATCTCGATCCAGACCTTGCAATAAGAATCTAGGATGAACCACTGCGCGACAGGCACAGAACTATCAGCATTCTTCGTGCTCATTCGTTCCAATTCGTGTCATTCGTGGCAAAAGTCTGATCATTCGGCCCCGGCGCCTTCGGTGCGGCCTTTGAGCTCGGCGGCGGACTCGATGAACTCGAGCGATTGATGGCGGAAGTAGGTGTTGTACAGCTCGGCGTAGTGACCGCCGCGTTTCAACAGCTGGTCGTGGTTGCCTTCCTCGATGATCTGGCCCTGGCGCAGCACGATGATGCGATCCGCGGCCCGCACCGTCGAGAGTCGGTGCGCGATCACGATCGCGGTGCTGTGTTTGAGGATCAGGTCGAGCGCTTCCTGGATCTGGCTCTCGGTGAACGGGTCGATGCTGGCCGTGGCTTCGTCGAGGATGAAGATGGCCGGGCGCTGCGCCAGGACGCGCATCAGGGCCACGAGCTGGCGCTGCCCGAGCGAGAGTCGCGCGCCGCGTTGACCGACGTCGGTCTGGATGCCGTCGGGCAATCCCTCAAGCCACTCGCCATGGCCGACCTGGCGGCAGAGCGCCTCCACGTCGGCATCGCTCATGTCCGGGCGACCGTAGCGGATGTTGTTGGCCACCGTGTCGTCAAACAGGAACGGGATCTGCGAGACAATCCCGAGGTGGCGGCGATAAGCAGACAGGTTGAAGTCACGGATGTCGAAGTCGTCGATCAGGATCCGCCCGCCCTGAAACTCGTAGAAGCGTGCGATCAGCCGGCCGATCGAGCTCTTGCCAGCGCCCGTGTGCCCGACGAACGCCAGGGTCTCGCCCGGCTTGATCGCGAGCGAGAAGTCGGGCAGCACCACTTCTTTGTCCGAGTATTGAAACGTGACGTGCTCGAAGGTCACGGCGCCCTTGAGCGACTCGGGCTCGAGATCCCCGGTCTGCTTGACGACGGGCTCCGTGTCGATCAAGCCGAAGACGCGCTCGGCGGCCGAGAGCCCGGCCTGCACCTGCGGCCAGAACGAGGCCATGTTGAGGAACGGGAAGAAGAAGCGCTCGACGCTCTGAATGAACAGGTACCATGAGCCCGCCGAGATCGCGCCGCCCAGCACCGCCAGGCCGCCGTAGTAGGTCAACAATCCGGCCGAGAAGCCCGAGAGGATGTGGAGCGTCGGGAACACTGAGGCCAGCACGAGGCCGCGGCGCACGTTGATGCGATACGAGTCGGTGTTTGTGGCGCGGAACTCGTCGTAGACAAGGCCTTCCTGGCGGAAGTTCTTGGCCACGCTGATGCCCGAGACCGTCTCCTGGATCGAGGCATTGACGTTCGCCATCGCGCGCGTGCCCTGCCGTGTCACGTGCCGCGCCAGCCGGCGGAACGCGCCGGCCACGAAGAACACGGGGATCGTCGCGGCCCAAAGCATCAGCGTCAGGCCGACGTCGGCGCGGAAGAGCGCCACGCTGAGGATGCCCACCGCCAGCAACTGGCTGAGCGTGTCGGCCACCAGCACCGTGACGTTGGCGAACTCCTGAGTGTCGAACGTGATCCGGCTGACGATGCGGCCGGTCGAGATGCGGTCGTAGAACGAGAGGTCATGGCCGATCGCGGCCTGGAACGCCGTCTCGCGCAGCTCGCGGATGACGTCGCCGATCAGGCGCGTCGTGATTCGCCGGCGGACGTAGTTCGTCAGCCAATAGATCACGTTGTTGAGCAGCAACCCGCCGGCGATCAGCAGCAACGTCACAATCGGCTCGCCACCCTCGAGCGCACTGATGCCGTAGGCAATCACAAGCGACGGAATGGTGTCGAGCACAGCCGTGACGAGCAACGTCGCAGTCATGAGCGCGATCGCGCCGCGATGGGGCGCGAAGTAAGCGGCCATGCGCCTGAGCAGTTGCGCATCCGTGTATTGACGATCGTATGCCTCAGCCGAGAGGCCACCAAAGAAACCCATGAAGATGCACCGTATAAACGTCGCGATCCGGGGCACATCGGCCGGCTGTTCAGAGCCGAGGTCGATCAACAAGCAAAGGTCTGCCGGGGATCAGGAATGGACCGCGCCGATGACCGCAGGTCGTCACCGAGGCATCTGTTGATTGTATCGAAGGTTTGGCGATCGTCCCAGTCGATTTTTCGCTCTGACAGAAGAGTGGGGCCGCGAATTGCGCGAATTTTCTCCGGTAATTCGCGTCATTCGCGCAATTCGCGGCCGAAACACGCTCAGTGCATTTTGAGGCGTTCGGCAGTCGAGGCACGGATAGAGACGTGCGCCTCGGGCGCGGAGGTCAAGCCGGTGTTGAAGTGCGCGACGACGGTGCGCAGAGCGCCGGCCAACTCGAGCAAGGCCTGGGCAGCGTCCGCCGTTTCGGCCGCCCGGGTCGAGGCTCGCTCGGATTCGAGGCTCGCCTGCGACACGGAGGCGCTGTTCTCCTGGCTGACTGCAGCGATGTGCTCAACGGCGTGCAACACTTCATTGGAGCCGGCCGCCATCTGCTCGGTCATGGCCGTGTTCTCTTCGATGACGGCGCTGACGTTGTCGAGGGTCTCGACGACCTGGCCGCCATCCGATGAGATCGCATCGGCGGCTTTCAGGTTCGCTTCGGCGACGGAGTGGGCGCCGGCCAGCGCCTTGCCGAGGTCATCGCCCGACGCCGAAAGAGTCCGCACGCTGCCATCGATCGACGACAGCTGGCCGAGCAGTTTGCGCGTGTCGTTGGCGATGGCGTTGAACGCGCCACCGGCCTGCTCGACCACGCTGGTCGCCGAGCCGACGTCGCCGGCCGCCTGCTCCATGGCTGAGACGGCCTCGGCGGACCCGGTCTGCACCAGGCGGATCATGTCCGCGATCTCCTTGGTGGCCTGGGCCGAGCGCTCGGCCAGCTTGCGCACTTCATCGGCGACGACGGCGAAGCCCTTGCCGTGTTCGCCGGCGCGCGCGGCCTCGATGGCCGCGTTGGGCGCAAGCAGATTGGTCTGCGAGGCGATGTCGTCGATGGTCTCGACGATCGCGCCGATCTGGCTCGAGTGCCGGCCGAGGTCGCGCACGCGCCCGGCGAGTTGTTCGGTGGCCTGCTGCACACGGCTCATGTCGCCGATGCTCTGCGACGCCAGCCGCGCCCCGGCTTCAGCCGACCGCGACGACTCCTGCGCGGCTTCGAAGATGGCGCGCGTCGCCGACACGACTTCCTCGAGCGATCGCCGCAACTGCGACTGAGCGGCGGCCGCGCGAGCCAGTTCGTCGGTTTGCGTGCGAGCGCCCTGATGGATGCCGTGGACGGCGTCGGTCAGCCGGTGCAGGCCCTGCGTGGTGGACGCCACAGCGATGGCCTGATCCTGAGCACCGCGCGCCACGCCGTCGATCGCGCGGCGCATCTCGTTCATCGAAGCCGCCGTGGTCGAGGCCGAGTTGGCCTGCTCGCTCGTGCCGGCGGCGATGCGCCGCAGCGTGTCGTGGATCTGCTCGGCGCCGTCACGGTTCTCGTCAGAGAGCGCGCGCAGGCTGTCCGCCGCCGCCTCGAGCTGGTTGGCGTTGGTCGACACCTCGCCGACTGAGTGGCGCAGTTGCGTGGCCATCGTGCTGAAGCCGTGTCCGATGTCGCGCAACCGCGCGATCAACTGGTTGAACGCGCCGGCCAGATCCTGGATCTCGTGACCGGCCATGCCATCCACCGGGGGAAGTTCGCGTGCCTGGATCTCGGTCGATTGAGTCAGGTCGCCTTGAGCCAGGGCCGACATCGCCTCGGCCATCGTCGGGAGATCGCGTGTCGCGACGCTCGTGATCGCGCCGGCCAGTGCCACGATCGGGCGCGCAATGCGCCGCGCCACGTAGAGGGCGGTGACGATAGCGATGGGCGCGATCAGGGCGAAAGCTCCGAGGGCATACCCCAGCAGCTGCCACTCGGCTGCCTGGACCTTTTCGACGCTGATGTCCATCGCGACGACGCCTTCGAAGTTGCCGTCCGAAGTGTAGATGGGGGCATAGCCGCTCAGCCACGTGCCCCACTCATCGGTGTAGAAGTCCGTTTCGGCATAGCTCTCGGTCATGCCGTCATAGCGGTCGACAAGCTCCTGGCTTGGCTCTTCATACAGGTCGCCCAGGTGGGAAACGTCCTCAGGGTTTTCTTCGGCATCGACGATGAACCGGTACTGACCATCGTCGCCGCGCCGCATCGTGTACGCGAAGTGGACGTCGGTAGCGGCGTCGCGCGCCGCCCGCAAGACGTCGCGGATCTGGATGTATGCGTCGCTGTTCTCGTCTTCAGGAGTCTGAAGTTGAGCGTGAAGGTCGCCGCTGACCTGCAGCGACGTGAGGCTGACGGCGTCGGTCAGGCGCTCGCGGATCATCGACCGGATCTGGCCGCGCGCCGTGAAGTACAGCGTGGCGGTCAACAACGCGGAAGTCAGTAGGGCAAGGCCCACAAAGCTGATGGTCAGACGAGTTTCGAGGCGGTCACCAAAAGAAGCAGTTCGAGACATCCGCAACTCCAGAGCCGACGCGGAAGATGACGTGCCCGGCGGCTCCACATAGAAGCACCGGCGCTCGACTGAAGGGTTGGCGTTAACGGGAGAACGAACGGTGTTGTGAGCGCAGTGCTGTTTCAGCCTACGCCGACCGCCTGAGGCTGTCCACTTAATTTCGGGGAAAAGCAGGGTAAATCGAGCGTTAAGGGCGGGGCATTTCGCGGGCGCATTTCAACCTTATCGACGTGATAAGGCCCTCATGCATACCGGGCGAAGATGCGCCGGTAGGGCTCGCTCATCTGCATCAACTGCTCGTGCCTGCCCATTGCGGCCACCCGGCCCTGGCGCAGCACCACGATCTTGTCGGCCCAACGGATCTGCGAGAGGCGATGGGTGATGATGAACGTCGTGCGTCCGGCCGCCGCGCGGAAGATGGCCTTCTGGATCTCGTCCTCGGTGGCGCTGTCGATGGCGCTGGTCGAGTCGTCGAGGATGAGGATGCGCGGGTTCGTCAGGAAGGCTCGCGCGAGCGCCAATCGCTGACGTTGCCCGCCTGAGAGCGTGATGCCGCGCTCGCCGACCATCGTCGCGTAGCCTTCCTTGAACTGGCTGATGAAAGCATGCGCCTGCGCCAGATGCGCGGCTTCCTCGATCTCGGCCTGCGTGGCGCCGGGGCGGCCAAACGCGATGTTCTCGGCGATCGTGCGCGAGAACAGGAAGATGTCCTGTTCGATGATCGAGATCTGCTGGCGCAGCGACTCGAGGTTCCAGTCGCGCACGTCGCGGCCGTCGACCCTGACGCTCCCCGAGTCCACGTCGTAGGTGCGGTTGATCAGCTTGATCAGGCTCGACTTGCCCGAGCCGGTCTGGCCGACGACCGCCACCGTCTCGCCGGGTTCGACGCTGAAGCTCACGCCGCGCAGCAGGCCCACCTTCGAGCCGTAGTCGAAGGCCACGTCCTCGAAGCTCACACCGCCCTGCATCGGCCCCGCGTAGCCGGCCGGGTTCTGGTCGAGCTCGGTCTCGGTGTTGATCAGTTCGAGGATGCGTCGCCCGGCTGCCATGCCCGAAGCGATCTGCGAGAACGACATCAGCGAGATGAACACCGGGAAGCCAAAGAGCAGGAGCAGGTAGTTGTACGACACCACCACGTCGGCGCCGATCGCGCCGGTCGAGCGCAGCCAGACCGAGTGGCCGAAGCCGAAAGCCAGCGCCAGGCCGAACAACAGGAAGGGGATATAGCGCGCTTCCACCCTGCCCTGATGCACGTACGAGTCGCGGTAGTCGCCGGCGCGCTCCGAGAAGACCAGGCCCTCCTCGACCTCGCGCGCGAAGCCCTTGACCGTCTCCACGCCCTCGAGCCCTTCCTCAAGTCTGGAGTTCATCTGACCGAAGGTCTCGCGCACCCGGTCCGTGATCGGGCTGAGTTCGCGCAGGTAGAGCGTCACCGAGATGAAATAGCCGATCAGGAAGAGGGCCGGCACGATCACGAGCTGCGGGTGCAGAGTCGGCGACATGATCACGGGCATCATCAGGAAGGCCGTCGAGCCAACCACGAGGTTGATGCCGGGGTTGAACATGAGGTTGAGTTCGCGCACGTCGTTCGTCGCGCGGGCCATCACCTCGCCGACCGGGCGCAGGCCGTGGAACGTCATCGACTTGCCCAGCAGGCTGGCGTACAGCTCGCTGCGCGCGTCGCGCTCGATGCGCTGGCCGATCAACTCGGCGCCGAAGTTTCGGCCGAACATGAACAGCGAGCGGATCCACTGCGTGGCCACGATGACGGCCGACGCCCACAGCAAACCGGTGGCGTTCGGCGTCGACGACACGACGGAGGCATAGGCCACGCCGATCAGCAGCGGCAGCGTCGCCGCCAGCACGGCATTGAGCGCGGCGCCGCCGACGAACATGCCCATGATCCAGGGGCTGCGTCGGGCGTGGCTCCAGGCCCACAGCCACGGCGAGCGCCTGTCGCCTGGGATCACATCGCGGACGGTAAACTCAGTGACGGCCATAGTTCATGTCAGACAAAAGAGGCTTCTCGGGCGTCGGCAATTCAGAGATTCTAGCGCTTCCTTTTGTACGCCGATGACGCGGATCGGAACGGATTTCGCTGATCCACTCAGGAGACAGTTCCGCGACATCAGCTCTTATCCGCGTGATCCGCGTACAAAAGGCCGTCAGGTTTTATCCAGCCAGGCTCAGGAAGTAACGATGGAAGCGCGCGTCCCCGGTCAGTTCGGGATGGAACGACGTCGCCAGCAGATGCCCCTGGCGCGCCGCGACGATGCGGCCGTCGTCGAGCCGCGCGAGCACGTCGACGCCGGCCCCGACTTTCTCGATCAGCGGCGCGCGGATGAAGACGGCATGGAACAGCGGCGCGCCCTCGCCGGCCGTGAGCGCCGGCACGTCGAGGCCGACCTCAAAGCTGTCGACCTGACGGCCGAAGGCATTGCGCTCGACCGTGATGTCCATCAGACCGAGCAGCGGCTGATCGCGGTGCGCGTCCTTCGAGAGGAAGATCGCGCCGGCGCAGGTGCCCCAGATCGGTTTCGCCTTGCCGAAGGCGCGCAGCGGGTCCATCAGGCCCCAGCGCGTCGCCAGCTTGCCGATCGTGGTTGACTCGCCGCCCGGGATGATCAGGCCATCGACGTCGACGAGATGCTCGGGCAGACGGACCTCGACGCCCGCGACGCCGAGGCGGCGCAGCATCACCACGTGTTCAGCGAAATCGCCTTGCAGAGCCAGGACACCGATACGCATGAGAGTCACCACACAACACAACGGGGCGCCGCGGGGCGCCCCGTTCGTGAACCGAAACGCCGAAACGCCTTACCAGCCGCGCTTGGCCAGCTTCTCGCCCTCGGCCAGCGACGACGCCGTGCGGCCGACCATGGGCTCGCCGAGCTTGCGGCTGACCTCGGCGATGATCTTGGCATCGCGGAAGTGCGTGGTGGCCTGGACGATCGCCTTGGCGCGCTTGAGCGGGTCGCCCGACTTGAAGATGCCCGAGCCGACGAACACGCCGTCGGCGCCGAGCTGCATCATCAGGGCTGCGTCGGCGGGCGTCGCGATGCCGCCGGCCGCGAAGTTGACCACCGGCATGCGCCCGAGCTCGCGGGTCTCGCGCACCAACTCGACCGGCGCGCCGATCTCCTTGGCGAAGGTGTAGATCTCGTCTTCGGAGAGCGTCTGCAGGCGGCGGATGTCGCCGAGCACCTGGCGGGCATGGCGCACGGCCTCGACGACGTCGCCGGTGCCGGCCTCGCCCTTGGTGCGGATCATGGCAGCGCCTTCGCCGATGCGGCGGAGCGCCTCGCCCAGGTTGCGGCAGCCGCACACGAACGGCACCTTGAAGTCGTGCTTGTTGACGTGGTGGGCCTCGTCGGCCGGCGTCAGCACTTCAGACTCGTCGATGTAGTCGATGCCGAGCGCTTCGAGCACCTGCGCCTCGACGAAGTGGCCGATGCGGCACTTGGCCATCACGGGGATGGTGACGGCTTCCATGATGCCCACGATCATCTCAGGGTCGCTCATGCGGGCCACGCCGCCATCGGCGCGGATGTCGGCCGGGACGCGTTCGAGCGCCATAACGGCGCAGGCGCCCGCTTCTTCAGCAATCTTGGCCTGATCGGGTGTGACGACGTCCATGATGACGCCGCCCTTGAGCATCTGCGCAAGGCCGCGCTTGAGCGCGACGGTGCCCTGAAGTTTTTGATCGGTACCGTTGACTTCCATTGTGGTCATGGCGTTATCCTCCGGCCTCACCGGTTCAAGGGCAAGGCCCAACACAGGGCGCCCGCTGATCTGCTAGCGGAGCGCCCCTGTCGGTCATTCTACCATTTGAGTCCCGTCCATTGCACGACGCTCAGGCCGATTTGCCACAAACCGAACGCCATCAGGGCCAGCCCGGCCACCCCGTTCAGGGTCCGCGTGACCTGGGCGCCGAGGCGCGCGGCCGTGGCGAAAAGGCCGATCAAGGCGGCGGTGCCGCTCAACAGCACGACATAGAAACCGACCAAAAAGCCAAGACCCAGAGCCGGCTCAGCGCGCCAGCCCGCGAGCAGGATCGGGCCACCGATGGTCGACCAGAAGACCCACGGCGCCGGGCTGAACAGGTTGACGCCGACCGCCTGCCAGACCGTGGCATCCGCCGGGCCGGCCTGAGCCGTCGCACCGCTGCGCCAGATCTTCAGGGCGCCGTAGCCGAGCCAGAGGCAGAAGACCCCGCCGGCGAAGCGCAGCACGGTCAGCCACCACTCAGGCAACTGGGTCAGCGCCACGAGGACGAGCGTGATGACCGGACCATCGCTGAGCAGCGGCGCGAAAGCTGCTGGCAGCGCGCGCCGCCAGCCGACGCGCGAGGAGAGGCCGAGCAGGTACGCCTGGTACGGCCCGGGCGAGACGCAGGCCGAGAAGCCCAGGGTCAGGCCCTGGATCAGGTACGCGAGCATGCGATAACCGCCTTACAATGACTGAGCGCCGCCGGCAGAGGCCCGACGACGCCCACAGGAGAAGACGATGGCCAATTCAGTCGTTCGCGAGCGCGCGATCCAGCGCGTGGAGACCAATCCGGCCCTGCGCGGCGTCAAGAAGGTGTTGCTCGAGCCGCAGCCGGACCCCGACAAGCACTTCGCCTGGCTGGCGACGGCGCCGATCAGCGACCTGGTCGCCTGGGCGCAGAAGAAACGCACCGAGCGCGGCGAGAAGTTCTAGTCCTCGATCTCGACGACTTCGGGAGCCGGGCGCAGGAAGGCCAGGCTGATCGTGATCACCGCGAAGGCGATCAACGACATCTGCGGAATGCTCAGGAAGCCGAACCACTCGAACCAGCGCGTCGTGCACGGCACGCTGGCAAGGCAGATCCCGACCTGGCCTTCCGAGATGACGCCGTAATACACAAGGTTGTGGAAGATCGCGATCGCCAGGCCGAAGATCGAAAGCGGCAGGCCGTAGCGCCGCGCCATCCCGTCGCGCTTGAGCAGCGAGACCGTGAAGATGGCGACCAGCGGGTACATCATGATGCGCTGATACCAGCACATGTTGCAGGGCACGTAGCCCATCACTTCGCTGAAGTAGAGGCTGCCGACGGTGGCGACGAGCGACTGCAGCCAGGCCAACGGGAGCAGCCAGCTGCGCAGTCGCTCCGACGTCGTCAGGGCGGGGGGGGCTTCGGTTTCGACGGTCATGGCACCTGTACGAATGGTCTCGGACCGACATCGGGCCCGAGCAGCGTCCCGGCAGTATAGCCGAGCCGAATAAGAACACGCTCAACGCCATCTTCAAACCCTGGACCTGTCAGGTCCACGCGCGAATCTCGAGAAAACAAGGCACGTCGAGAAACGCATTCACCATTTATGGCGGTGTTGATAACCTCGAACGTGTCTTTGACTTATAGATGATTATCTATACGACAAACCAGCCATGACCGGCAGCGATGTCGTCTAGTTCGCCAAGGTCATCGACGTCTCGCAGCCGAGCGTCTCGCACCCGCCCGCCGTGCTGCGCGACGCCGGGTTGTCGTTGTGCGCTCGGAGGGTCGTCACACGGCCTACACCATCAACAAGAGCCTCGTCGCCGTGTGCTGTGGCCAGTGGGTAGTTCGGTGTGCGCCTGGCGAGACAAGCGCCGAAGCTGTCAAACAAACCGTGTTCGAGACGGGGCCATTTTGGCCGCATGCCTGGACACGGCGCCTTTCTGAGCACGGTGTTGGCCTTCATGATGCCGGTGGTGGACCTGAGCCTGACCGAGATCACCATCCTGACCCGCTATCTCTTCAACACCCGCCTGTATAGCCTCTCGATTCGCCGATGGCTCACCTGGCAACGGTACAGCGTTCGTGAGGACCAGGCCCATCACGGGGTGCTTCGAGGGTGCAGCCTCGTCGTGACCCACGAAGCACCCCACGGTCGTGCGCGCCCCACCCTTGCCCGAAACGCCGTTATCGACTCAGAGCGCGCAGATAGGCTGGGATCTGGGCGCGGATGTCGTCGCGCACCTGACGGAACACGGCCAGGATCTCATCTTCCGAACCGGTCGCAGCGGCCGGGTCAGGAAAGCCGATGTGGACCTTTCGGCCCAGCCCCAGCCAAACCGGGCAATCCTCGGCCGCCGAGTCGCACACCGTGATGACGGAGTCGAACGCCTGGCCGCGGAACTCCTCGACGGATTTGGAGCGGCCCAGCCACTCGATCCCGAGTTCGCCCAGCACCTGGATGGCTTTGGGATGCACATAGCCGGCCGGGCGTGTCCCGGCGCTTACGGCTTCCCACTCCGGTGACAGCTCGCCGTTGACGATGGCCTCCGCCAGCTGCGAGCGACAGGAGTTGCCCGTGCACAGGATCAAGACGCGGCGCGCCGTCATACTGCCTCCAGTTCACCCACCCACTGCTTGATGCGGGCGTCGATCTGATCACGTACGCGCCGGAACTCCGCCAGTTTTTCGTCGTGGGTGCCTTCCAGCGCGGCCGGATCATCGAACGCCCAATGAACCCGCCTGGCAGCGCCGAGAAAGGTCGTGGGGCATTGCGCCTCGGCGTTCGCGCATACTGTGACGAGATAAGCGAAGATCGTAAATCCGAGATAGGTGCGAATACCCTTGGCGTACTGCTGGCTCAGATCCAGGCCCCACTCCTCCAGGACCAGGCGGGTATAGGGATGGATCTCCTTTGGCTCCAAACCGGCGCTATGCGCCTCAAACCGGTCGCCGGCGTGATGCCGCAGCAGCGCTTCGGCCATCTGACTGCGGGCGGAGTTGGCGGTGCACAAGAACAGGACTCGGGGTTTGCTCATGGTGAACCTCAATGGGTTGGGGAGGGCAACGCCCGTTCGCGCGCCAGAAACCATTCGATGCGCTGCGCCAGGCGATCAGCGGTCTGGCGAAAAGCCTGGCCCTGCGCGCGGGGCGCTGCGGCTAACGGGTCCGGCAGGCTCCAATGGATGCGCCGGGGCCGGTTCGGAAACGTGATGCGCTCTGCCCGCACCCTGTCGCAGAGCGAGATGACGATGTCGTATTCGCGGTGTTCGAGCGCCGATGGGTCCTTGCTCGACTGCCCGCGGATGTCGATCCCGCGCCGGGCCAGCGTGTCGATGGCCAGCGGATGGACGCCGCTCGGATGACTGCCGGCACTGGCCACGAGCCAACGACCCTGGACGGCGTCGCGCAAAAGCCCTTCAGCCATCTGCGAGCGCGCCGCATTGTGAGTACAGAGGAAGAGCACGCGCAGGGCCTTGGCGCGGCTCCCGTCCCGCAGGATGGCGACGGGGAGCAACGCCTGACCGGCCGCCGCCGTCAACTCGGTGAGCCGTGACACGTTCAGGCTGCAATAGGTCGCTCGGCCGTCGAGGCTGCTGCGACGCTCCGCGATCAACCCGGCGGCGCGCAGAGAACGCAGATGGTACGACAGCAGATTGAGCGGCTGATCGAGCCGGCGAGCGATCTCCTGGATCATCAGATCGCCCTCGGCGAGCACCTGCACGATCTGCCAGCGGACGGGCTCCCCCAGGAGCGTGAAGAGTTTGGGCGGTTTGGTCATATACTTCAATTTAGATTGAAGTATATTGGCGAAAGCAAAAGGGAGTCAAGGGGCAGGATGCCCGGTCTCACAAGGGTCTGATCCTCTTTGGTTCGGAGTAAGGTGAAGACAGGAGCCTGCCGCGCAACCCGGGTCAGGCCCGCGCCTCGCTGCCCGTGGCGACAACTGTCTGATTGCGGCCGGCGCGCTTGGCCGCGTACATGGCCTGGTCGGCGCGATGGATCAGGGCCAGCAGGTCATCGTCTGGCGCGATCTCCGAGATGCCCAGGCTGATCGTCGCGTGGATGACGTCAGTGCCGGTCTGGATGTCGTGGGCCTCGAGCGTGGTGCGGATCCGCTCGGCCACCACCCGCGCCTGGAGCGCGCCCGTGTCGGGAAGCAACACCGCGAACTCCTCACCGCCATAGCGACAGAGCACGTCGGCCTCGCGCAGATGCGCGCGGGCGACGTCGGCGACGAGTTTGAGGACGTCGTCGCCGAGGGCGTGCCCCCAACGGTCATTCATCTGCTTGAAGAGATCGATGTCGAACAGGATCAAACCGAGCGGCCGGTGGTAGCGTCGCGTCGAGGCGAGTTCATGCTCGCCGAGATCGAGGAAGTGCCGGCGGTTGAAGAGGCCGGTCAGGCTGTCGGTGCGCGCGAGTTGTCGTTCACGCTCGATGGCGATCTCGAACGCCACCTGCCGATCGACAAACTGGCGCGTGTTATGGGCGTAGAACGCGCCGATGATGCCTGCGCCGCCGATGAAAGCTAGTTGGAAAATCAGCACCGACGGGCTCACAACCGGGCTCGTATACGACTGCAGCGACAGCCCGAATGCGATATTGCCCGTGACCATGAAGTAGATCACAAGGCTGCCGAAGCCGATCATCGCCAGCGCCGCCGAGTAGAGCGGCAAGGCGACGTTGTAGCGATAGGCCGACATGAACCCGAGCACCAGATAGGCCATGAAGGCCGGGGCCTTGAGGGTCGTCGAGTAACCCATCCCGAATTGGTAGACAAACAGGATGAGCGTGATCATCAACATATCGACGGTGGTCGACAGATACTTGTACGACGAGTTGTAGCGTCGACGCAGAAGGAAGGCACTGTACGCGACGGCCCACAACCACCACAGCGTACCCAGCCCCACGTTCGACAGGTTGGCGATGACGGGCACTGATCCGCTGACGGCGCCCGTCACGATCAACCAGACCGTGAGGATGACGACCCGTGTCAGCCCGACGAAGCGCTCGGCGCGAGCTTCTTCTTGAAACCAGGTCGGCTGGCTCAACTCGGCCGGGTGCGCCCGCGTCAGGCGGTTGATCAACTGCGAGGCCCACGTCATGGACATCAGCCCATGATATCCGGCTTCAGGGTGCGCGCGACCTCGCGCGCGACCTTCAGGCAGGATTTTTAGCCGCGGATTACGCAGATTTCGCGGATTTTGCGCCACGCGTTGGACTGGTAACCTCGCCTGCTGTTCGGTGTCTTCGATCCGCGAAATCTGCGTAATCCGCGGCTAAACAAATCGGGCCCGGCTTTCGCCAGGCCCGATCGTTGCCCCAGAGCCGCCGAGCGCTCAACCTGCTCGCGACACGGCCTGCGCCAGCGCGCGTTCGGCCAGCACCACGGCGAGATGCGCGCGGTACTCGCCCGACGCGTACAGGTCGCTCATCGGCGCGGTGACGGCGTCCGCCACACGGGCCGCGGCGGCCGCGAGGTTCTCGGTGCTCGGTGCCCGGCCGACCAGCGCTGCCTCGGCCGCCGACGCGCGCACGGCATGCGATTGCGCGCCGCCGATCGCCAGCGCGGCCGACGACACTTTGCCGGCGCTCACCGTCACCAGCGCAGCCGCGCCGACCACGGCGTAGCTCGAGGCCGGGTGGCGATGCTTGATGTACGCGCCGCCCGTCCCCGAGCCGTACGTCGGCACCGACACGGCCGTCACGATCTCGGCCTCGCCCAGCGCCGTCGAGAACAGATCCAGGAAGAAGTCGGCGGCCTTGATCGTGCGCGACCCGGATGGCCCTTCCACAGTGATCTCGGCGCCGAGCGCGAGGAGCGCCGTCGGGTAGTCGGCGGCCGGGTCGGCGTGCGCGACCGAGCCGCCGATCGTGCCACGGTTGCGCACCTGCAGGTCGCCGATGTTCATCGCGGTCTCGTGCAACAACGGACAGTGCTCGCTGACCGTCGCGTTCGCGACAACCGCCCCGTGCGTGGTCAGCGCCCCGATCGTGAGACGATCGCCGGCCAGTTCGATGCCGCTCAACCCGGGCACGCGGCTCAGGTCGACGAGCGCGGCCGGCGCCGTCGCGCGCAGCTTCATGGCCGGGAGCAGGCTGTGCCCACCGGCCAGCAGCTTGGCTTCAGGATTCGACTTGAGCAGGTCGATGGCCTCGCGCACCGTCGTCGGTCGGAAGTAGTCGAAAGTGGGTGTGTACATGGCTTGTCTCCCTGCTCACTTCGTCTGCATCGCGCGCCACACCTTCTCGGGCGTGAGCGGCATGTCGAGGTGCCGGATGCCGAACGGTTCCAGCGCGTCGATGACGGCGTTGACGACCGTCGGGGCCGCGCCGATCGTGCCGGCCTCGCCCGCGCCCTTCACGCCCAGCGGGTTGCTCGGCGACGGCGTCACGGTGCGGTCGGTCTCGATCATGGGCAGGAAGTCCGCCTTGGGCAGCGCGTACTCCATCAGCGAGCCCGTGATCAGGTTGCCGCGCTCGTCGTAGTGCGCGCCCTCCCACAGCGCCTGGGCCGCGCCCTGGACGATGCCGCCGTGCAGCTGTCCGTCGATGATCAACGGGTTGATCGGGTTGCCGACGTCGTCGACGGCGATGTAGCGCTTGAGCGTCACCGCGCCGGTGTCGGCCTCGATCTCGACCACGGCGATGTGCGTGCCAAACGGATACGTGCAATTCGGCGGATCGTAGTAGGCGGTGTCGTCGAGGAAGGGCTCCATGCCCGCGGGCAGGCTGTAGGCCAGCGCGGCCGCGCCGGCCACCTCCTGAATCGTCTTGGCCTTGTCGGCCGCGCCGCGCACGAAGAGCTTGCCGCCTTCGTAGACCATGTCCTCCTCGGCCGCTTCGAGCATGTGCGCCGCGAGCTTGACGGCCTTGTGCTTGATCCGCTGCAGGCTGTTGTAGATCGCCACGCCGCCGACGGCCAGGCTGCGCGAGCCGTATGTGCCGTAGCCGAACGGCGTGCCCTGCGTGTCGCTGTGCTGAACGATGACGTCGTCGAACGGCACGCCGAGCTCGTCGGCCACGATCTGGGCGAACGTGGTCTCGAGGCCCTGGCCATGGCTCTGCGAGCCCGAGGTCACCACGACCTTGCCGGTCAGGTGCACGCGGACGTTGGCGCTCTCCCACAGGCCGGCGCCCCAGCCCTGGCCGGGCAGGCCGATCCAGGCCGACGGCGCGACGCCGCAGATCTCGAGGTACGAGACCACGCCGATGCCGAGGTAGCGACCTTGCTTGCGGGCCTCGGCCTGCTCGCGGCGCAACTGGTCGTAGCCAGCCATCTCGAGGGCGCGGTTGAGCGCGCGCTCGTACTCGCCGCTGTCGTACTTGAGCCCGGCCAGCAGGTTGTCGGCCGGCGCGTACGGGAACTCGTTCGGCTGGATGAAGTTGATCCGCCGGATCTCGGCCGGATCCATCTTCAGTTCATCGGCCAGCAGATCGACCGCGCGCTCGACGACGTAGGTCGCCTCAGGCCGGCCCGCGCCGCGGTAGGCGTCGACCATGGCCGTGTTGGTGTACACGCCGAGGACGTGGCAGTGGACGTGCGGGATCTTGTACACGCCTGACAGCAGCCGGCCGTAGAGCGTGGTCGGGATGCCGGGCGCGATCGTCGACAGGACGCCGCCGAGGTTGGCGTAGGTGTCGACCTTGAGCGCCGTGATCTTGCCGTCGCGCGTCGCGCCGATCTCGAGCTCGGTGATGTGATCGCGGCCGTGCGTGGTCGCCACGTAGTTCTCGCTGCGGGTCTCGACCCACTTCACCGGCCGGTTGACCTTCTTCGACAGAGCCGTCACCAGGCAGTACTCGGGATAGAGGAAGATCTTGGCCCCGAAGCCGCCGCCGACCTGCGGCGAGATCACGCGCATCTTGGTCTCGGGGATGGCGAAGACGAAGGCCGTCATCAGCAGGCGCATCACGTGCGGGGCCTGGCTCGTCATCCAGACCGTGTACTCCTCGGCGGCCGGGTTGTACTGCGCCATGCAACCGCGCGGCTCCATGGGAGTCGGGATCAGGCGTTGATTGACGAGACTCTGTTTGACGCGCACCGCTGAGGCCGCGAGGGCGGCGTCGGTGCCGGCCGAGTCGCCGCAACTCCAGTCCATGCAGATGTTGTTTGCCGCGTTCTCGTGGATCTGCGGAGCGCCGGCCTCGGTCGCCTTCTTCGCGTCGACGACGACGGGCAGCACCTCCCAGTCCACCTCGATCAGGCGCATCGCATCTTCGGCGACATAGCGGTCTTCGGCGAGGACGACGGCCACGCCCATGCCGGCGTGCGTCACGCGGTCGATCTCGAGCACGCGCGGGGCGTTGACGTAGTTCTTGGCGCCGGTCACCTGCCACGCGATCGGCATCCCGGGCAGATCCTTGAAGTCCTCGCCGGTGAACACCGCGGCGACGCCGGGCAGAGCCCTGGCCTTCGAGGTGTCGATGCGCTTGATGCGAGCATGGGCGTATGGGCTGCGCAGGATGGCGGCGTGCAGCAGCCCGGGCAGGGTCAGATCGTCGAGGAAGCGCGCTTCGCCCGTGATCAGGCGCGGATCCTCTTTGCGCTTGAGCGGTTGGCCGATGGATGAAGTCATGGTTGTTTCTCCTGGCTGGCGCTCACTGGTTCTCGGCCGCGTACTGCACGGCCTTGACGATGTTCTGGTAGCCCGTGCAGCGGCACAGGTTGCCCTCGATACCGCGCCGGATCTCGTGCTCGTCGGGGTGCGGGTTGCGCTTGAGCAGATCGACGGCGGTTAGGATCATGCCGGGCGTGCAGTACCCGCACTGCAGGCCATGCTTCTCCCAGAAGGCTTTTTGGATCGGATGCAGTTCGCCATTGACGGCCAGGCCTTCGATCGTCGTGATCTCGGCGCCATCGGCCTGGACGGCCAGCATCGTGCACGACTTGATCGCCTCGCCGTTGAGCAGCACGGTGCAGGCCCCGCACTGGCTCGTGTCGCACCCGATGTTGGTGCCCGTCAGACCCAGCGTCTCGCGTAGAAAATGGACCAGCAGTTGCCTCGGTTCGACTTCGCGCCTGTGTGACATACCGTTAACCGTGACTGTGATGCTTTGTGTCATGCGCTGGCCTCCTGTGGGGATGTGATGCGAGCTGCGCCCGACGGGTTCGGGCGGACAGGCTCGAGAGAAACACGTGAGGGGCTCCGGCGTGTGGCGGCCGGGGCTGTAAGCGACCGCTCAGGTGCCTGATCCCATTTAGGGATAAAGCTCACCGTATTAGTCCATAAATCATCGGCGGGGATGTTCATGGTGATGTTCGCTGCTCAACAATCGCTTACGAAAGGTCCGGAAGAATGAAGGTTGGCGCGCGCCGGGTGATCCGGGCGCGTGGCAGGAGCGGCAGGCGGGTGCTCATGGGAGCGCCTCGCGGCAATCGCCGAGCCACTCGATCACGCCGGCCAGCGTGCGAATGCGCAGGGCGACGCCCAACCGGTTGAAGGCCTGGTCATCATCCATCTCCGCGAGGAGAGCCTGCTGTTGGGTCAGGCTCTGTCGCGTGGCGGCGACCTGCTCGGCCAGGATCTGGTCGACGAGTTCGGGGCAGGCCTGCCGGGCGAAGTACAGGCGCGTGATGAACTCGATGCGGATGATGCGGACGCTGCTCACAGTCGGAGTATGCAGCCACGCGTCGAAGTCCCTCTCACCGATCGGCGTCACATGGTAGCGGCGACGCGTCGGGGCGTTGTTGCCCTTCTCGAGCACGCCCGCCACCTTGCCCTCAGCCTCGAGGCGGTGGAGGATGCCGTAGATCTGATTGAAGTGCAGATGCCAGAGCTGGCCGAGGTCGCGCGTGATGCGCTGCTGGAGTTCGTAGCCGTGCGCGGGCGCGAGCTTCAAGAGCCCGAGGATCAGGTGCTCGGGGGAGAGGATGTTCGCTGGAGACGCGGATGGCGACACGCTGACGGTTCCCGTCCTACTATGCACCCGCTGATTAGATTCCTGTCAGACCATACCAGTGATGAATTGCAGACGGCCCGAATAGGCGACCGATCTACACTTTTGGGTGCCGCTATGTTACCAAAACATAGCGACTTCTCCAACAAAAACCACCGGCCAGAAAGCAGGCCGACTGACAGTGGAACATGCACCGGCGCCGCGAGCCATGGCTTGCACGATCCGGTGATTGTGGTTTTCCCCATCGGTTTGGGTCACGGGGCGGTCTCGCCTTGTGACAACAAGGAGACGATCGCTATGGATAAGAAAGCCCTGTTAGTGAATGGCGTCAACCGCACGGTGATCGCCAGCCCCGAGGCCTCCCTGGCCGACGTGCTGCGCCGGCAGTTGACCCTCACGGGCACCAAGGTTTCGTGCGCCGAAGGCCATTGCGGCGCCTGCTCGGTTTTGGTGAATGGCAAACTGACCCTGGCCTGCGTGACCAAGATGTCCCGCGTGCCGGATGGCGCCGAGATCGTCACGGTTGAAGGCGTCGGCCAGCCCGGCCACCTGCACCCGATCCAGCTCGCCATGGTCGCCAATGGCGCGACTCAATGCGGTTTCTGCACCCCCGGTTTCGTGGTCTCGATCAAGGCCCTGCTCGACAAGAACCCCCAGCCGACCCGCGAAGAGGTCCGCACCTGGTTCACCCAGCACCACAACGCCTGCCGCTGCACGGGCTACAAGCAGATCGTCGACGCCGCGATGGACGCCGCCTCCCTGCTCCGCGGTGAGGTCAAGCCCGAGTCGATGGAATTCCAGATGCCGGCCGACGGCCGCATTTGGGGCACCAAGTATCCGCGCCCGACGGCCGTCGCCAAGGTCACGGGCAATCTGGACTTCGGCCAGGACCTCGGCCTGAAGCTCCCGCCGGACACCCTGCACCTGGCGCTCGTCCAGGCCAAGGTCTCGCACGCCAACATCCTCAGCATCGACACCTCGGAAGCCGAGAAGATGCCGGGCGTCGCCAAGGTCGTCACGCACAAGGACGTCAAGGGCAAGAACCGCATCACCGGCCTGATCACGTTCCCGACCAACAAGGGCGACGGCTGGGACCGCCCGATCCTGTGCGACACCAAGGTCTTCCAGTACGGTGACGCCATCGCCATCGTCTGCGCCGACACGCCCGAGCAGGCTCAGGCCGCGGCCGAGAAGGTCAAGGTCGAGCTCGAAGTGCTGCCGGCCTACATGAGCGCGCTCGCGGCTGTGGCCGAAGACGCGATCGAAATCCACCCCGGCACGCCGAACATCTACTTCGAGCAGAAGATCGCCAAGGGCCCGGACACCAAGGACATCATGGCGTCGGCGCCGTTCGTGGCTGAAGACAGCTTCTATCTGCAGCGCCAGCCGCACCTGACGATCGAGGGCGACAATGGCTTCGCCTATATGGACGAGCAGGGACGCCTGACGATCCATTCCAAGAGCATCGGCCTGTACCTGCACACGTACATGATCGCGCCCGGCATCGGCGTCGAGCCTGAGAAGCTGCGCCTGGTGCTCAACCCCGCCGGCGGCACGTTCGGCTACAAGTTCAGCCCGACCTCCGAAGCACTGCTCGGCGTGGCCTGCCTGGCCACCGGCCACCCGGTCTTCCTGGATTACAGCTATCGCCAGTACATGTTCTACACGGGCAAGCGCTCGCCGTGGTTCATCGATCTGAAGATGGCGGCTGACAAGGACGGCAAGCTGCTGGCGATGGAGAGCGACTGGCTCGTCGACCACGGCCCGTACTCGGAGTTCGGCGACCTGCTGACCCTGCGCGGCGCGCAGTTCATCGGCGCCGGCTACCACATCCCGTCGATCCGCGGCCGCGGCCGCACCGTGGCGACCAACCACGTCTGGGGCGCCGCGTTCCGCGCCTACGGCTCGCCGCAGTCCTTCCTGGCCTCCGAGAGCCTGATGGACGAGCTGGCTGAGAAGGTCGGGATGGATCCGCTCGAGTTCCGCGCGGTGAACGTCTATCGCCCCGGCTCGACGACCCCAACCGGCCAGGAACCCGAGGTCTATCCGTTCCCGGACATGATCGAGAAGCTGCGCCCGCTGTACAAGGCCGCGCTCGAGAAGGCCAAGGCCGAGTCGACGCCCGAGGTCAAGAAGGGCGTGGGCATCTCGCTCGGCGTGTATGGCGCCGGCCTTGACGGCGTCGACGGCGCCGAGGCCTGGGCCGACCTGAACGAAGACGGCACGGTGACCGTCGCGACGACCTGGCAGGATCACGGCCAGGGCGCCGAGATGGGCGCCGTCGGCACGGCTCACGAGGCGCTGCGCCCGATGGGGATCGCGCCCGAGAAGATCCGCTGGATCCTGAACGACACCGGCAAGGCCCCGAACGGCGGCCCGTCGGGCGGCAGCCGCAGCCAGGTCGTCATCGGCAACGCCATCAAGGCGGCCTGCGAAGCGCTCGTCGTCGGCCTGAAGAAGGAAGACGGCACGTTCCGCACGTATGCCGAGCAGGTCGCGGCCAAGGAGCCGACGCACTTCGTCGGCAAGTGGGCGGCGTCGAACAACACCAACTGCGACGAGAATGCCCAGGGCAAGCCGTTCGCGGTCTACATGTACGGCATGTTCATGTCCGAGGTCGCCGTCAATACCAAGACGGGCAAGGCCACGGTCGAGGGCATGACGGTCATGGCCGACGTCGGCAAGATCAACAACCATCTGGTCGTCGACGGCCAGATCTACGGCGGTGTGGCTCAGGGCATCGGCCTGGCGCTGACCGAGGACTTCGAGGACATCGAGAAGCACCAGACCATGCTCGGCGCCGGTCTGCCGATGGCCAAGGACATCCCGGACAAGTTCGACATCTACTACTTCGAGAACCCGCGCGTCGACGGCCCGCATGGCGCCGGCGCCGTGGGCGAGCTACCGCTGACGTCGCCGCACGCGTCGATCATGAACGCGATCTACAACGCGACAGGCGTCCGCATCACCCATCTGCCGGCCCGGCCGGAGAAGGTGCTCGCCGGGCTCAAGAAGCTCGCCGGAAACGGACAGGCCGTTCCCGCGTAAGAGACGGCAGACCGCGGACCGCGCGCAACCTGCGGTTGCGGACCGCGGATGCTAGAGACGATGAACGGCACTTCTTTGAAGTGCCGTTCATCGCTTAGAGGACCGGCTTTGTCGGTATAGGCTTGACCTGTACGCGGATGGCGCGGATCAGAACGGATCCCGCGAGATCCGTTCTGATCCGCGCCATCCGCGTACAAAGCCTGACACGGAGAAGAACCTTGTCCGCCATCGACGACCTGATCACAGCGAGCGGCTCGGCCGGCGACCTCCCGGTCGCGGGCGTGCAGGTTGGCCTGTACTGGACGGCCGTGAAAGTTGGAACGTCCATCGGGCTGGCCAGCACCATCCAGGACGCGTCCTGCTGCCAGGCGATCGAACTGGCCGGCGCGGGCGGGCTTCACGAACTGACGACCCGGGCGCTCGCCGAACGACTGCGCGCGCCGCGGCCGCTCGAGGCCGGCGTCGGCCTGGCGGCCGTCAACGCCCTGTGCGCCCTGCGGGCCGGCCCAGGCGTGGAGGTCAACGCGCTCAACGTCCTGATGGAGCGCGGGCGCGGCAGGCATGTCGTGCTGGTCGGGCACTTCAACTTCACCGAGAAGCTGCGCACCGCCGCCGGGCGACTGTCGGTGCTCGAGCTCGAGCCCGGCCCCGGCGACCTCCCGGCCGACGCGGCGCCCGACGTCTTGCCCACGGCCGATGTCATCGGCCTGACCTCATCGACTCTGGTCAATCACACCTTCGACGAACTCGCGAAGCTGTTCCCGGCGAACGCCACAGTCGTCATGATCGGGCCGAGCACGCCGCTCAGCCCTGTGCTGTTCGACTACGGCGTGAGCGTGCTGGCCGGATCCGTCATCGACGATCCCGACTTTGTCTGGCACGCCGTCGCGCAGGGCTCGGCCCTGCACGATAAGCGCACCGGCCTGCGCCGGGTGACACTGGTGCGCGACCCTGTCCCAGGTTGAGAGAAGGCTTCGCACGCGTGGCGACACCCGTGTGGGCCGCCTCTTCTTGGAAGCGGAGGCAGCATGGAACAAAACGAACTGCGCGCCCTCGAAGAGCAGTGCATTCAAGATTGCGCGCCGCCGTGCACGGCGGCCTGCCCGATCCACGTCGACGTGCGCGGCGTGCTGCTCGAGTTCGGCAACGGCGACGCCGACGCCGCCCTGAAGACTCTGCGCAAGGCCCTGCCCTTCCCAGGCATCATCGGCCGCATCTGCGAACAACCCTGCCGCCCTGTCTGCAAGCGCGGCGAAGTGCCCGCCGACGCATCGTCGGCCGGCGACGGCAAAGACGCCCCCATCGAGATCGCGGCGCTCGAGCGCGCCTGCGTCGACTACGGTGTGCTCAAGGCCGAGAAGACGCGGCCGGTGCCGAAGCGCAACAAGCACGTGGCCGTGGTCGGCGGCGGGCTGAGCGGCCTGACCGCCGCGCACGACCTCGCGCGCAAGGGCTACATCGTCGCCATCTACGAAGCCCTCGATCCTCTCGGCGGAAGGCTGTGGAGTTATCCCGAAGAGCGCCTGCCGCACAGCCTGATCACGACCGAGGTCGGCGCATTCGAAGCGCTCGGCATCGAGATCCACCTCAACACGCCGGTCGGCGAGGCGCTGACCCTCGACGAACTGCGCGACCACAACGAGGCGGTCTATCTGGCCGTCGGCGCCGAGGCCGGCGCGACGTTCGGGCTGACCCGCGACGCGGCCGGCCGGATCGCCGTCGACCCCGTGACCTTCGCGACGAGCCGCGACGGCGTGTTCGCGGGTGGCAGCCTGCTGCGCGGGCATGCGGCCCGCGCCATCGACTCGATCGCCGATGGTCGGCGCGCCGCCATCTCCATCGACCGCTATCTGCAAGGCGTGTCGCTGACGGCCTCGCGCGTCGGCGAGGGCTCGATCGAGTCCTGCCTGTACACGCGCACCGACGACAGGGCTTCAGCGACGATCATCCAACTCGACGACGTGCGCGGCTACACCAAAGCCAACGCTCAGCGCGAGGCTCAACGCTGTCTGCAGTGCGAGTGCATGGAGTGCGTCAAGGTCTGCGAATACCTGGCGCACTACAAGCGCTATCCGCGCAAGCTCGTGCGCGAGGTCTACAACAACCTCGCCATCGTCAAAGGCACGCGCTACAGCAACCAGCTGATCAACTCATGCAGCCTGTGCGGGCTGTGTGCCGAGGTCTGCCCGACGGACCTCGACACCGGCACCGTCAACCTGCGCGCCCGCGAGCTGATGGTCGAACAGAAGCGCATGCCGCCGTCGGCCCACGACTTCGCGCTGCGCGACATGGCCTTCAGCCGCAGCGACGCGTTCGCGGCGGCCCGCAACGCGCCCGGCGCGACCACCAGTGACGTGGTCTTCTTCCCGGGCTGTCAGCTCAGCTCGGCCTCGCCCGAACAGGTCGAGCAGGTGTACGCTTACCTCGGCGGCGCGTTGCCCGAGGGCACGAAGCTCGGGCTGCTGCTGGGCTGCTGCGGCGCCCCGGCGGATTGGGCCGCCCGCAAGGATCTGTTCGCCGAGAACCTGAGCGGCCTGCGCGAACAACTGCAGAGCATGGGCAACCCGAAGGTGGTGCTGGCCTGCTCGAGCTGCATGCGCTCGTTCAAGGCGCATCTGCCCGAGGCGCAGGTGCTCTCGCTGTGGGACCTGATGGTCGAGCGTGGCCTGCCCGAGGGCACGCAGCCAGGGAATGGCCGCACGGCCAACGGCCGCACGATCAGCGTGCACGACGCCTGCGCCACACGGCACGAATCCGGGCTGCAGAACAGCATTCGCACCCTGCTCGACTGGCTCGGTTACACGGTCGACGAACTGCCGCGCAGCCGGGCGCGCACGACGTGTTGCGGCTATGGCGGCGTGCAGTGGCTGGCCAACCCCGAGGTCGCCGACAAGGTCGTGGCGAAGCGCGTCGAAGAGGGGCCGGCGGACTACGTCGCCTACTGCGCCATGTGCCGCGACTTCCTGGCGCGCGGCGGCAAGCCGACGGTGCACGTGCTCGACCTGATCTTCGGCGGCGAGTATGAAGCCGAAGCGAAGCGGCCGGCCCTGGGCTGGTCGGAGCGTCACGAGAACCGCGCCCGGCTCAAGCGCCAGATCCTGAAGCACGTCTGGGGAGAAGACATGGACGGACCCGATCCCATCGACACCATCCAGCTGATCATCTCAGACGCGGTCCGCGCGCGCCTCGAGAAGCGCCTGATCCTCGACGAGGACATGCGCCGCGTGATCGCGCACGCCGAGCGCACCGGCCGACGCCTGGTCCACCCCGACACCGGCCACTTCCTGGCCACTCACAAACCCGTGGCCGTCACCTACTGGGTCGAGTACGCGCCGGTCGGCGATGCGTACGAGATCTTCAACGCCTACAGCCATCGGATGGAGATCGTCGAAGATCCGCCGAAACAGGGACAGAGCCAATGAGCACGCCAGACAAGCCGATCGTGATGTGCGCGCTGTGCAATCGCGAGCTCGAACCGGCCCAGGTCAATGTCGCCTACCTCGGCAACGCCTTCCCGGTCGAGTTGCTCAAGTGCCCGACCTGCGGCCAGGTCTTCATCCCTGAAGATCTGGCGCTCGGCAAGATGATCGACGTCGAGAAGCAGTTGGAGGATAAGTGATCGAGGAGCGAGGGGCGAGGAGTGTAGAGCGTGGGCCAGAAAGGCCTTCGCTCCACGCTCCACGCCCCACGCTCCACGCCTTACGTCCCGGCGGCCTCGAACTCACCGACCGCGCGCTGGCGCACTGCGTGTTGCCCGAAGGCGCGCGTGTGTGGGACGTCGGTTGCGGATCGGGCGAGACAGTGGCGCATCTGGCGCAACGCGGCTTTCGAGCAGGCGGCGTGGATCTGGCGCGGGCCAGGTTGATGGAGGCGCGAACGCGAAGCGGCGAGGCGCGCTTCGCTCAGGCGTCGGCGGCGGCCCTGCCGTGCGCCAGCGCCAGCCTTGATGCCGTGTTCGCCGAGTGCGTGTGGTCGATCTGTGCGGGCGGCCGCGCGTTGGCTGAGTGGCATCGCGCCCTGCGGCCCGGCGGCTGGCTGGCATTGACCGACGTCTACGCCCGCAATTCAAATGCCTTGCCACTGAATTGCGCGACGTCGTGTTGGGGTGGACTGCCGATCGAACGCGATGTGCGCGACGCGCTCGAGGACGCGGGCTTCGAAACGATGGCCTGGGAGGATCACGTGGCCGCGCTGAAGACGTACGCGGCTCAACTGATCTGGAACCAGGGCTCGCTGGCGCCGCTGCTGGGCGTCGGCGCCGATCAGCCCGAGGCTCAGGCAACGCTCAAGGCCGCGCGGCCCAGCTACTTCCTGCTCGTCGCGCGAAAGAGGTGACCCATGTCTGACCAGGATCGCATGATCGAGTTGAAGCGTCAGGGGTTCTTCTGCAGCCAGATCCTGATGCTCATGGCGCTCGACCTGCAGGGCCGAGAGAACGCCCCGCTCGTGCGCGCCACTCACGCGCTGGCCGGCGGCCTCGGCTTCACCGGCGAAACCTGCGGCGCCCTGACCGGCGGCGCTGTGGTGCTTGGGATGTATGCGGGCAAGGGCAAAGAGAGCGACGAAGACGATCCGCGCCTGAACTTCATGGTCGAGGACCTCGTCAAGTGGTTCAAGGAAGGCTACGGCAAGGACTTCGGCGGCATCCGCTGCGACGATATCCTCACCGGCGTCCCGAACGGCACCGCAACGCGCTGCCCGTTGATGGTGGCCGGCACGCTGCAAAAGGTCAAGGAACTCCTGGTCGAGAACGGCTACGACCTGGCGGGGCGCGACGATGATGATGCTTGAGCTCGACACGATCCTGAGCGAGACCGAAAGCGTCTGCCCGGAGTGTCTGGCGCGCGTGCCGGCGGTGCGCGTCGCGCGCGGCGAAAACGTCTACCTCAAGAAGGCCTGCCCGACCCACGGCATCACCCAGACGATCATCTGGCGCGGCAAGCCGGCGTTCTCGAGCTGGGTGCGTGCGAAGCGGCCGTCACCGCCGACGCGGCCTGCCACAGAAGTTTCGCGCGGCTGCCCGTTCGACTGCGGGCTGTGCCCGGACCATCGCATCCCGTCGTGCTGCGTCCTCCTCGAAGTCACACGGCGCTGCGACCTGAGTTGCTCGTTCTGCTTCGCGAGTGCCGGCGGCGCGGCCAGCGTCGCGTTCGAGCTCGACATGGCCACCATCGAGGCGCGACTGCGCTCGCTGATGGATCGCACAGGTGGCGCCAACCTGCAACTCTCGGGCGGCGAACCCTGCGTGCGCGACGACCTGCCCGAGATCGCGGCGCTGGCCCGCGACATCGGCTTCACGTTCATCCAGGTCAACTCGAACGGCGTGCGCCTCGGTCGTGACCTCGACTTCGCGCGCCGGCTCAAGGCCGCGGGCGTCTCTACCGTGTTCCTGCAGTTCGACGGCACGCGCGACGACATCCACGAGCGGATGCGCGGCCGTGCCCTGCAGATCCACAAGGAGCGCGCCATCGCGAACTGCGGCGAAGCCGGCCTGGGTGTCGTGCTCGTGCCCGTGGTGGTGCCGGGCGTCAACGCCGACCACCTGGGCGAGATCGTTCGCTTCGGCCTGGCCCACCAGCCGATTGTGCGCGGCGTGCACTTCCAGCCCGTCAGCTACTTCGGCCGCTACCCGCAGGACCCGACCGACGCGGATCGCATCACCCTGCCCGAGATCATCGCCGGGCTCGAGGCCCAGACGGACGGGCTGGTCAAGATCGCGCACTTCCAACCGGCCGGCGCCGAGAACGCGCTGTGCTCGTTCAACGGCAACTTCGTCTCGATGCCCGACGGCTCGCTGCGCCCGCTCTCGCAGCCCAAGAACGCCTCGGCCTGCTGCACACCGACGGGCGCTCCGGTCGAGCTCGACCTCGAGCCCGCCGGCCTGGCCATGGCCCGCGCCCGCGACTTCGTCGCCAAGGCCTGGTCCGCGCCGCATGAATCGACGACAACGTCGAGCGGCCCGAGCTTCGGCGAGTGGGACGTGTTCCTCGAGCGCATGCGCACGCATCAGTTCTGCATCTCGGGCATGGCCTTCCAGGACGCGTGGACGCTCGACCTCGACCGCCTGCGCGACTGCCACATCCATATCGCCGAGGACGACGGCGCCTGCTACCCCTTCTGCGCCTACAACCTCACCGACCGACACGGCAGGTCGCTCTATCGTCAGCAACCGGTGGCCGTCGCATGAGACTGACGCCCCTCGAGCCGTGGATCGCGAGGAAGACGGCGGACCGCGGACCGCAGACCGCGGCGCTGACGAATGACGAAGGACGAGCGACGAAGGTTGAACGGCCTTCGTCGTTCGTCCTTCGTCATTCGTCTGAAGAACAGGTGCCTTCTGCCGTCCGCGGTCTGCGGTCCGCCGTCAGCGACTACCAACTCGCGCGCCTGAAAGCCACCGTCGAACTGGCACGCACGAAGAGTCGGTTCTATCGCGAACGACTGAGCGGTGTGGCGGAGGTCGAGTCGCTCGATGATCTGGCGAGTTTGCCGCTCACGACGGCCGAGGATGTGCGCGCGGATCCGCTGGCGTTTGTGTGCGTGTCGCAGGACGAGATCGCGCGCGTGGTGACGCTCGACAGCTCGGGCACAACGGGGACGCCGAAGCGCCTGTACTTCACGAAGGCCGATCAGGAACTGACGGTCGATTTCTTCGGCGTCGGCATGTCGACGTTCACGGGGCCGGGCGATCGCGTGCTGATCCTGCTTCCGGGCGAGACGCCCGGCAGCGTGGGTGATCTATTGGCGAAGGGCCTCGAGCGCATTGGCGCGGTGCCGATCAAACACGGCCCGGTGCGCGACCCGGCGGCCACCCGCGCCGTCGCGGTGCGCGAGGCCGCGACGGTGATGGTCGGCGTGCCCACGCACCTGCTGCGCCTGGTGCGCACGATGGCGCCCGGCGAAGCGCTGCCGCCCGTGCACAGTGTGCTGCTCAGCACCGATCATGTGCCGCAGGCCATCGTTCACGCCATCGAGAGCGCCTGGGGCTGCACGGTCTACAACCACTACGGCATGACGGAGACGGGCCTGGGCGGCGGCGTCGACTGCAAGGCCCGGCGCGGCTATCACCTGCGCGAGGCCGACCTGCTCTACGAAGTGATCGATCCGGGCACCGGCCTGCCGGCCGCACCTGGCAAACCGGGCGAAGTCGTCTTCACGACGCTGACGCGTGAGGGGATGCCCCTGATCCGTTATCGCACCGGGGACTATGGCCACTGGCTTGAAACGCCCTGTCCGTGCGGCACCAGCCTGAAGACTCTGTCACACATCACCACCCGCCTGAGCGGCCCGGTCGATCTGGGCGGCGGTTTGTGGCTGACCCAGCCCGACCTCGACGAAGCGCTCTTTGCGGTTGACGGGGTCCTCAACTTCGCTACAGAAGTCGCGCGTGCCGAAGCAGGCCCACGCGTGTCAGTGGCGATCCAGATCACGCCGACGGCGAACCCGGACATCGTTCGAGCCGAAGCACTGAATGCGCTCCGCGCTCTGCCGCCCTTCACCTCCGCCACCCGCCTCAGCCTCGACCTTCACCTCTCGACCGAGCCCATCTCGCCGCCGACGCTGGCCAAGCGGGCGATCAAGCTGTCGTAGGAAGGCGAGGAGCGAAGGGCGAAGAGCGAGGGCCGAGGGGCGAAGGGCGAGGGCCGAGGGGCGAAGGGCGAGGGCCGAAGAGCGCCGAGTCCTCCCCGCCCATGTCATCTTGAGGGCCAACCAACCGCGCGATCAGGCGTGCCGAATGAGCCCGAAAGATCTCCTCCGAAGGCCTGCGTGCTTTCGAAGGAGGTCTTTCGGGCTCATTCAGCGAACCTTCGGGCCTTGTTGGCTGGCCCTCAGCATGACATGGGCGCAGATGCCGCCGTGGCATACTCAGCCGCTCGCGTGTCCCCAACACTCGCGCTTGCGCACTCTCCACACTCTACGCCCCACACTCTACGCCCCTCACTCCTCGCTCTTCGCTCCACGCTCCACGCTCTTCGCTATTCCCCCTCCCCTCCGCTCCACGTGCTCTCACCGATCGTCACCTCGGTGAAGACGCAACGGAAGGCCTTGCCAATCGGGCTGCAGGCATAGACGCCAGCCGCGACGACGGCCTGAGCCTTGTGCAAATGGGCGACGCGCAATTGCAGCCAGCGCTCGCCGTCGAACGAAGCCTCGACCAGGAAGTCAGCGCCGCAGCGGCTGATGCGATACCACATCTGGGTGTGGCTCGAGAGCACATCCTGCGTGGACCAATCCGAATAGCCGAGATTGGTGACGACCGAGCCCAGTCGACTGTGCGACTCGTTCTCGAACTCCGTCGACGTCTTGATCCAGTTCTCGGCATCGATCCGGACCATCAGCCCGCACTGGTCGTACTGGACCTTTGACTGATAGGTCACATGCGCGGTGAGCGCGAAGTCGCTGTCGAGCCGCACCAGCAAGGCATGGCCGTCGTCTCGGCGGAAGCCGTAGTGCGTGCGTTGCCAGAAGTCGGTGCGCGCGTCGGTAATGATCTCGAGCCCCGCGCCGAAGCTCGCCTGCGTGGGCTCGTTGAGCCAGAAGAAAGGCTCGGGTCGTGTCGGTTGTTGGAAACGCTCGGTGAATCGCATCAGTGCCCCCTGAGATCATGTGATGAACGCTCACCCATTATCGGACGAATCTGAAAAGCAGGGCCGCCGTAGTTGAACCCT
>CAYZRP010000031.1:45275-53138 GCA_964480865.1 uncultured Anaerolineales bacterium
CTCAGCCCAGCCGAAAAGTCAGGGGGATGTGGGTGCTCGCGTTCGATGGGTCCACGACCCGCCCCACGGGGCACCAGTTCCTGCGGGCTCTTCAGTCGATGGCGATCATCACGTTTGAGGATTTGATGACCGCATGGACCTCCTTGCCGACCTCGAGGCCGAGCGACTCGGCCGAGTGCCGGGTGATGATCGAGACGACCTCCGCTCCTCCAGGTCACTCCAGGATCACCTCAGTATTCACGGCGCCGGGCGTGATCGCCCTGACCGTTCCCTTGAGCGTGTTACGAGCGCTGATCTTCATGCGTGCCTCCCTGGGGAGAACCGGCTTGCGCCGGTGGTTGACTCCCAAAACGACGATCGGCCCGAACGCTCGACACACGTTCGACGTTGCCCTCGAACCAACCGATGCGCTCGGCAGCGCGATGATCGAAGGCGGGCACGAAGGGCTTGATATCGAGCAGTGGAGTCCCATCCAGCATGTCGACGTCTTCGATGTGCAGGGTGCTGCCGTCAACGCCGATCAGCCGCACAACCGACAGTCCGATGGCATTTGGGCGCCTCGGCGATCGCGTCGCGAAGATGCCGTGTGGGCGGCTGTCCAGAAACGGCGTCACAGTCAGCCCGCCCGGCGAAACCAGGTGCAGGTGATAGATCAACCAGAGGTGAGAGAAGCCCTCGACGTCGGCGAGCCCCTCGAGATAGTCGGGGAGCAGCTCGATCCGGCCGGCGACGCCCCTCGCCGCGACGCTCTGGATCGGCATGTCCGAGATGTCGGTATACGGGGTCCGCACGGTTCCGATCGGTTGAAAGCTAATGTCGCTCATGATCTCCCCTGACGATGGCCGAATGGGCTTTGACGAAATGGCTAAAGACGCGTAGACTGCCGTTACTCAATCAATGAGTATACATGGAATAAGCATAGACAGGACCTATGTATGAGCCCCATGATCCGCCAGCCTCTGACCGTCGAGCTCGCCCTTCTCGGCTTTTTGCGCGAAGGCCCGTTGCACGGCTATGAGATCCATCGCCGCCTGTCGGATCCGGCCGGCCTGGGCGAAGTCTGGCGGCTCAAGCAGAGCCATCTGTACGCCCTGTTGTCGCGGCTGGCCGAAGAGGGCTATCTGACGTCGACGATCAAGGCCCAGGAGACCCGCCCGCAGCGCCGGCAATACCGCCTGACCAGGGTCGGCAGAACGACCTTCATGGATTGGGTGCAGGAGCCCGTCGCCCGCGGCCGAGACATCCGGCTCGATTTCCTGACCAAGTATTTCTTTGCAGAGCACGAAGGGGCCAGAGTAGCCGCGCGCCTCATCCGCCAACAGCGGGAGGCCGGCCAGGATTGGTTGCGCCAACAGCAGCGACAGGCTGAAGCGGCGCGCGAAGCGCGTCCGTTCGAGTGGAAGGTCTGTCAGTTCCGCATCGGTCAGATCGAGTCGATGTTGAGTTGGCTAGACCTCATCGACGAGCCGGCCCGGCTGCCGATTGATGACCTGCCCAGCCGGTAACGTTGTCCGGCCTCATCCTACTTTGAAGGGGACTATGAAACGCTATATTGCTTCGATCCTGACGGTTGCAGCGCTGCTCCTGGCGGCCTGTGCCCCGGCGGCCACCACCGCGCCCACGCCCACACTCGAGCCGACCGCGACGCCTGAGCCCTACACGCTGACCGTCTTCGCCGCCGCCTCGTTGACCGATGCCTTCAACGAGATCAAGACCGAGTTCGAAGCCGCCAACCCGGGTGTGACGGTGGCCTACAACTTCGGCGGTTCAAACGCCCTCGCCCAGCAACTCGGCGAAGGCGCGCCGGCCGATGTGTTCGCCAGCGCCAACAAGAAGCAAATGGACGTGGCCATCGAGGCCAGTCGTGTCGTCACCGGCACCACGCAGGTCTTCGTGCGCAACCGCCTCGTCGTGATCGTGCCAAAGGACAACCCGGGCGGAATCGAGACCCTGCAGGACCTGGGGAAGGTGGGCCTCAAGCTGATCCTGGCCGCCAAGGACGTGCCCGTCGGACAGTACGCTCTCGATTACCTCGACAAAGCCATCGCCGATGCCTCCTTTGACACGAGCTACAAGGATGACGTCCTTGCCAACGTGGTTTCCTATGAAGACAACGTGCGTTCAGTGCTGACCAAGGTCGCCCTGGGCGAGGGCGATGCCGGCATCGTCTACACAAGCGACATCAGTGGCGATGCGGCGGCCGACGTGGTCGCCATCGAGATCCCCGATGAACTGAACACCATCGCCACCTACCCGATCGGCGCGGTCAAAGATAGCGCCGCGCCGGATGTGGCGCAGGCATTCATCGACTACGTTCTGTCAGCTGATGGCCAGGCCATCCTGGAGAGCTACGGCTTTATCCCGGCCGCGAAGTAGGAGGGCAAAGGAAACGCGGCCGAGTAGTGCCATCCAGCCCATACCGTCGCGAGCCCGATGGCCCCGCCCCAACCGGTTGGGCGGGGTTGCTTCCCGCACCTGGATACCTGCCTGATCGGCTTCGCCGACGTTCACAAGTGGGTTTGTAACAGCGCATGGCCATCGAAAACCGCCGCAATCAGAGTGAGGTGGAATTCGCGCTGCTGGGCTATCTCTACCAGCGTCCGATGCATGCCTATGAGATGCATCAGCATCTCGTCAGCCATGGCGGCCTCGGTCTTGTCTGGAATCTCAACCAGGGCCGCCTTTACGCGCTGCTGGCGAAACTCGAACGTCAGGGCCTCATCACGAGTCAACTGGAACCACAGGTCGGCCGACCGCCGCGCAAGATCCTGCATCTGACTGAGCATGGCCGCGACTCCTTCCTCGCGTGGCTGCACGCGCCCGTGACCGGCGCGCGCAATATGCGGATGGAGTTCATGGCCAAGCTGGTCTTCCTGCGTGAACTCAATGCTGCCGAAGCCGCGGTGCTGCTCGACGAGCAACGCGATCTCTGCGACGAATGGCTGACGTCGCTCAACGCTCAGGCCGATGCGCTCCAGGCCACTGAGTCGTTCGAATGGCTGGTGTTCAAGTTCCGGATCGGCCAGGTGCAGGCCATGTTGAACTGGATCGCGACCTGCCAGGGGATCGTTGAGCATGGCGTTTCTGATGCGCCGGTTCGCCATTCCTCGTTGGCGAGCCCTACCCCTCAAGGGTCGACGCCCGGATGACGACCACCGATTTTCGAAACCGCGCAGAGATGTCTGAATCTGACATACTGGCTGGGGTGATCGCCGGCTCGGTCGAGTTTCGGGCGTTCTACGAGGCCGAACGACCCAGGATCTGTTCCCGCCTGGTCTGGGTGCAGGACCCGTCGCTTCCGGTTGGCATCGACTTTCGCGTCACCCACTTCGTCGGCGACGCCCATTACATCCGCCTGCGACGACTGCCCGCATTGCCGCAGGACACGCCCTGGATGCAGAACAGTCCTTCGGCGAACCCGCCGAGTTGTCTCGGCTACGCCAGCTGATATCAACCCGTTTTCCACAGGTCGCGGCTCGCGCAGAAGAGCTGGCAGCGCAGGTACGGCATTTCGGGTACAGCACGCCTCAACGGCAAACACGGTTGTTCAACGAAATCATCACCACCTACGGGTTGAGCGCGATCCTGGCTCTTTGATCTCACCTGGGCAGCCGGGCGACGGCCTCAGCGCTTTTCGTTGCCTCGCGACGGCTGTGACTGATCGCGCCGGTCACCGCTACTCTCACTAGAGAGTAAGACTCGGCCACGCGGACACGGAGATATCGCACTTGCGATGCGCCGCGCTCCTCGACATGATGACTCTCTCACTCACGATTCCGAAGCGACAGTGCGACTCGACAGGCGGCGGCGGCAGATTCCTCCGACCCAATAGCCAACGTCGCCCTGCACTGACCGTCACGAATCGTCTTTCGCTTTCCTGACGCCGAAGGAGAACGCAAATGACCCCATCGCGATACCGCTACTCTTCATTGTTCAAGACGGCCGCCAGCGTCTTGATGACCCTGGCGCTTGCGGCCTGCACGGCTGTGCCCACTCCGACACAGGCTCCTGTCGTCGAGCCCACGACGGTCCCGGCAACGGCCACGCCGAAGCCGGCCGAGCCGACCGTGGCGCCGGAGCCGACCGCCATCCCAACCACCGACACGCCGGCGCCGATCGTCATCAAAGACGCGCTCGACCGCGAGGTTATGCTCGCCACTGCGCCTGAGCGGATCGTATTCGCGGGCAAGGCGCTCTTCATGATCGCCGACGCGGCCTATATGTTCCCGGGCGCTGCCGACAAGATCGTGGGCATCGGCAACACAGGCCAGGGGAGCTTCAACTTCGTTTCGCTGATCGATCCAGGTTATGATGCCAAACAGGTGCTCGACAAGGACGCCGGCGCCGAGCAGATCGCGGCGCTGAAGCCTGACCTTGTCGTGCTCAAGGGCAGCGTGGCCGAGAGCCTCGGCGCGCCGATCGAGGCCCTCGACATCCCGGTGGTCTACGTCGACCTGGAAACGCCTGAAACGTATTTCCGCGACCTCGGCATCCTCGGTCAGATCTTCCAGGATGAGGCCCGCGCCAGTGAGGTCACCGGGTATATTCAGGACAAGATGGAGTCGATCAAGACAACGACGGCCAGGGCCGCGTCGAAACCCAGCGTCCTGGTGCTCTACTACAACGACAAGGACGGCAACATCGCCTTCAACGTCCCGCCAGCTGGCTGGATGCAGACCCAGATGGCCGAGATGGCTGGCGGCGCGCCTGTGTGGCTCGATGCCAACCCCGGCGGCGGCTGGGCGCAGGTCACCGTCGAGCAGATCGCGGCCTGGGACCCGGAGCAGATCTACATCATCGCCTACTTCGCCAATCCCAGCGACGTCGTGGCCGGTCTGAAGACCGACGCAAACTGGGCGGGTTTGCAGGCCGTCAAGAATGGCACGATCTACGCCTTCCCTGGCGACATGTACAGCTGGGACCAGCCCGACACGCGCTGGATCCTGGGTCTGACCTGGATGGCCGGCAAGGTCCACCCCGAACTCTTCGCCGATCTCGACATGAACATGGAGCTTTCGGCGTTCTACAGCACGCTCTACGGCCTGGATGATGCCTTCGTCATCGAAAACATTCAGCCAGCGCTGCGGGGCGATATTCCCTGATGACGGCACTGGCAGGCCTCCAGGCCGTCACGGCCAAGAACCAGAGACGCCAGCGCGTGCTCCTGTTCCTGTCTATCGGCCTGGGGGCCTTCCTCCTCCTGTCGGTCCTGCTCGGCCGCTATCCCGACCCCGGCCTGCTGACGTGGGACCGCCTCAGCCACGATGACCTGGCAGTGCGACTGGTGCTCAACCTGCGCCTGCCGCGCCTGATCGTGGCGTTGCTGCTCGGCATGTCGCTCGGTGCGTCTGGCGTGGTCTTCCAACTGCTGTTCAGCAATCCGCTTGTCGAGCCCGGCTTTCTCGGCGTCTCACAGGGCGCGGCATTCGGCGCGGCGCTGTCGATCGTGATGTTGGGCGGCGCTGCCTGGATCACCCAATCGGCAGCCGTCTTCTTTGCCCTTGCCGGGTTGCTCGTCTCGACGCTCCTCGCGCGGCGCCTGCGCTACGGCGGCTGGGTGCTGCGCCTGGTGCTCTCTGGCATCGCCATCTCGGCCCTCTACTCAGCCGGCCTCGGCCTGCTCAAGTATCTGGCGGATCCGCTGACGCAGCTGCCCGAACTGACCTACTGGCTCCTCGGCGGCCTCGCGAGCATCACGTGGGGCAAGCTCCTCAGCGTCCTCCCGGCCGTGTTGGGTGGCCTCGTCGTGATCGTGATCTTCAGATGGCGACTCAACGTGCTGGCGCTCAACGAGGAGACGGCCTTCTCGCTCGGCGCGGCGCCGCAACGCGAGCGCTGGATCCTGATCTTCGCGGCCGTGCTGCCGACCGCCGTGTTGATCTCGATCTCGGGCATGGTGGGCTGGGTTGGCCTGATCGTGCCGCACATCGCCCGGCGGCTGTTCGAGGCCGAGACGCGCTACAGCCTTCCGGCGGCGATGCTGCTTGGCGGCATCTTCACAGTGCTGTGCGATGACCTGGCGCGTGTGATGCTGGCCGGTGAGATCCCGCTCGGCATCCTGACCTCCGCCATCGGCGCCGTGGTGTTCATGGCCCTGCTGATCCGCCGCGATCGGGTGCGATCATGAGCGCGGCCCTGCTCTCGCTGCAGGATGTCGCCTTCGGCTACGATGCAGCGCAACCGCCCGTGATCGCGAGCGCCACGTTCGATCTGCAGCCGCGGCGCATCACGGCCATCGTCGGGCCTAACGGCGCCGGCAAGACGACGCTGCTGTCGGTGATCCTCGGCTGGCTCAAGCCCTGGCGCGGCGAGATCCTGCTCGACGGCCAGACCCTGCACCACCGCACGCGCGCCGACCGCGGTCGACAGATCGCGCTGGTGCCGCAGAGTGAGCACACGCCGTTCGACTACTCGGTCCTTGAGTACGTGCTCCTCGGGCGCGCCCCACACCTTCCGCAGCTCGGCGTGCCGGCGCTCAACGACTATGAGATCGCGCTCGCGTCGCTCGACTCGGTCGGCCTGGCCGATCTTGCCGACCGCCCGGTGCCGCAACTCAGCGGCGGCGAACGCCAGCTGATGTTGCTGGCCCGGGCGCTCACTCAGCAACCCCGGCTGCTGATCCTCGATGAGCCAACGGCCCACCTTGATCTGCACAACAAGCACCGGTTGATCGAGATTCTGCGCCGACTGCGCAACCAGGGCGTCACGTTGCTGATGACCAACCACGAGCCCGACGTCGTGCTCGCCGCCGCTGACGACGTCGTGGTGATGGAGCGAGGTCAGCCGCCGCTCTTCGGTTCGCTGACCGATATGTTCACGTCGACGCACCTCAGCCGGATCTATCGACTGCCGATCCGTATCCTCGACGTCGACGGGCGCCGCGTGGTGTCATGGACCTGAGACACCGCGGCCTGTGGATACTCAGCGCCCCAATCGGCGCCGGCAAGACGACCTTCTGCCGCGCCCTGGTCGACGCGGCGCGATCGGCGGGTGCGAGCGTGGGCGGCCTGCTCTCGCCGGCCATCTTCGCAGAGGGGACCAAGACCGGCATCGCCGTCGAACGATTGAGCCTGGGTGAGACCCGGCCGCTCGCCGGTTTGACGCGGACCTCTGAGCGCGATCTCGTCATCGGCAAAAGGTGGTTCTTCGACGCCGACGTGATGGCCTGGAGCGCGGAGGAATTCGAACGAACACCGGCCTGTGATCTTTTTGTGGTCGACGAACTCGGGCCGCTCGAGTTCGCGCTCGCTCAGGGCTGGGTAGGCGCATTCGCAGCCCTGCAGACCAGGGCCTATCGCGACGGCCTGGTCGTCATCCGACCCGATCTTGTTGGCGAGGCGCGCCGTCGCCTCCCCGTGACCGGCGTGGTCGACGTTCCAACTCGCGCGGCCCTTGCCGGGCCCCTTGCATGGTTGAACAGGATCGCGAGCGAAGTTGACGAACGACGAATGACGAATGACGAAGGTTGAAAGGAGTCTCATCAAATCCCTCAGCGGTTGCGAGGCTGCCGTGGTCAAAGAGCGATGAAGCGCTCTACGGTATGGGGAGGGTCAATTGCACCCGGCTCCCTCGCCGTGCCATCCCGAGCGCCTGACCTCCACGCGTGTTGCAGGGCGATCCGAACGTCTGTGCCCCGTGTTGCGTGTCATCCGGAGAGAGGATGGGCAGGGCCTAAAGGGCCGGCGAAAACTGCGGTGGTCGCCCTGGTGGTGGCGACAGGCCTTCGCTGTACACAGACGGCATCGCACGCGTCCATCGACAGCCAGGTGCGTATTGTTACTCAGCAGCGCCTGTGCCCCGCGTTACGTGTCATCCAGAGCGCCTGCCCTCCGGGCGCGCCAGCGAGCACGCTCGTCCCCGCGC
>CAYZRP010000032.1:0-7923 GCA_964480865.1 uncultured Anaerolineales bacterium
GCCCACCAGGCCAGCCCACCGGCGACGACGGCCGCGCCGAGAAACACGATCACCAGCGCCTGCAGGATCCGGCGTGCCCGTCGCTGCAACGCAACCTCACGGGCGACGCGCGCTGCCTCGGCTGAGGCTCGCCGCTCGCGCTCGGCCAGGCTGGCCTCGATCAACGCCTGCTCATCGGCTGTCAGCGCCACCGTCGCACTGGCGCGCCAGGCCTCGAACTGAGCCAGGCGTGCGCCGCTGAGCAGGAAGCTCGAGTCGCGGTTCGCGGCCGCCCACTCGGCCGCGGCCTGCGCGAGCTGGCGTTGCAGGCGCACCTCTCCGCGGCTCTCGCGCAGCCAGTCGCGCAGCAAGGGCCATTCGCGCAGCAGCGCTTCGTGCGACACCTCGACCGTCGGGCCACGCGTCGCGGCGTCGCGGTCGAACGCCAGCAGTCGCGTGCGCCCAAAGGCGTCAAGCGCCTGGCGGAGCGACGTCGGCGGCTCGCTCGTTCGGGAGGAATTGGGACCGATCATCCAGCGCCTCCAGTTCGGATCTCAACACCCGGCGCCGCGTATCTTCAACACCTTCGCCCAACGTCACCAACCGCAAGAACATCTGCCGCGCCGCGGCCTGCCCGGCCGGATCCAACGACGCGTAGACCTCGTCTGCCCGATGCGCGAGCGCGCCCGAGACACCGCCGGCTTCGTGATAGGCATCCAGCGTCATCACTCGCCCGTCGCGGCGCTCGAAGGTTTCCGTGAGCGCGTACTGCAGCATCGGCAGCGCGCCCGGCTCCTCGCTGACGTCGGCCACAATGGCCGCAAGCAACGAGTCTTCGATCTTCACGCCTACCCGGGCCGCCGGCCCGATCACGGCTCGCCCCAACTCCTCGGGCGAGAGCGGCAGGACGAGCTCCATCCGCTGGCGCATCAACTCGCCGAACGTCGTGTATTGCAGCGGCCGATCGGTGAAGTCCGCACGCAGGGTCAGGATCACGCGCAAGCGGCTCGTCGGGTCGGTGACCGCCGCACAGAGCAACTCCAGGAACTGGGCACGCTCAGCTTCGCTCGTGGCCAGCGTGAACAACTCTTCGAATTGATCGATCACGAGCAAGACGTCGCCCTCGGCCTCGCCCAGCACGGCGTCAGCGGCCCACAACAGCCCACGCGTGTTCGTCTGCAACTGCTCGAGCAGGAAGGCCGGCGGCCGCGCCGCGATGCTCAACAGCGCCGCCTCGAGGCTCTTGAGCGCATGCTCCCCCGGCGTGAACAGGACGATGAACCACCGCTCCGAACACGGAACGGCGCCGAGACGCAGGGCCGGGATCAGGCCCGCGCGCACCACCGACGACTTGCCGCAGCCGCTCGGGCCGACGACCGTGAGCAGCCTCGTCAGCGCCCCCGGCTCCGTCAGACGCGACACGAGTCGGTTGACCAATGCATCCCGGCCGAAGAAGTCGGCCGAGTCAGCCTCTTCAAATGCGCGCAGACCCTTGTACGGAGTGGCCGGCGCGCCGTCGAACTCGGGGCCCGGCTTGCCGCCGAGCGCGGCCTGATGCAGATCGTCGAGCAGGGCCGCCACATCCGGGTAACGGTCACCTGGATCCCTGGCGGTCGCGCGTTGGATGACTCGATCGATCGCGACCGGCACACTCGGGCTCAGCGCTGACAGGCTGGGCAGCGGCGAGCCGATCTGCCTGTCGATCCTTTCGACGGGTGTCGCCCCGTGGAAAGGATGACGACCCGCCAGCATCTCGAAGATCACAAGGCCCAGGCTGTACAGGTCGGAGCGCATGGTCGCGGGCTCCCCCTGGATCTGCTCCGGTGAGCTGTAATCGCGCATCGGCGATGGTGCAGAGCCGGGCGCTGAGGTTCGGTCGATCGTCCGCGCAATGCCGAAGTCGGCCAGATACGCATTGCCGTCCTCATCGAGCAAGACGTTGTCGGGCTTGAGATCGAGATGCGCGATGCCATGGCGATGCGCGACGATCAGGGCTCCACCGATCTGATCGATGATGGACAGCGCATCGGCGAGAGACAGCGGCGTACCGACCATCAACGAGCGCAGATTGCGCGGCAGCCAACGCATGACCAGATAAGCCCCGCCAGGCTCACGCCAGTAGTCGAACAACGGCACGATGTGCGGGTGTTCGAGCTGCGCCACAAGCCGTGCTTCAGCCTCGAACATGCGGATGAAGTCGGGATGGTTCGCGTGTTCAGGGGCGATGACCTTGATCGCGACGCGGCGCCCAACGCCCGGTTGGAAGGCCCGGTAGACCACACCGAACGCGCCTGAACCAATGCGCTCCTCAAGTTGGTAGCCACGCAGCGGCCGGGCCGGGAGATCGTTGGCAAGCTGGCCCAGATCTCCCTTCAGCCAGCGTTCATAAGCCGCCCGGGTCTGTGGCGACGGATCAACGCCGAGATCGTCGCGGAGCGCGCTCACACAGCGGCGATACGCCGCCGCGACGTTCGACGAATCGCCGCGGCTGCCGTGCGCCATGATCAGCGCCCGGTACGCGGCCTCGGGCGTATGCCCTAACGAAATCCAGCGCTCGCTCCATTCGATGGCATCGTCCCAACGGCAGGCGGCCACGAGCTTGTCGAGCAACAGCGTCATCCACGACTCGAATGCGGCGCGCAGGCGATCGCGTTCGAGCACGACCCATTCGTCATAGAACCCGGGGAGCAACTCGCCCTCATACAGGCTGACGACCTGCATCAAGGCTTCAGGCGTGGCTCCGGCGTCGGGCTTCGCGGACAGGATCTTGGCATCCAGCCACGGCTCGGCCGTGGGGTCGAACGTGATCGTGAGGTCGTCGGCGACAAAGCAGTCGTGGTCATCCAGCGCCTTGCGCAGACGCCAGAGGGTGTGGCGGAGATTGCCTTTGGCGCTGGCCTCGTCAGCATTCGGCCAGAGCAGGCCGGCCAGTTGCTCGCGACGGCAGGCCTTGCCGGTTGAGAGCGCCAGATAGGCCAGGAGCGATTGCGCGGCGCGCAGGTGGAGGTCGACCGGTCGCCCATCCACAGACACCGCAAACCTCCCGAGCAATTGGATCTTCAACATCAAAATCCTCCGACTCATGGGGCGCGGGTCAGTTGAACGATAAAGGGTCTGCCACAGCATAGGTCCGACCTCTCCCGACCTCAAGAGCCGTTTGCTACACGTTGAATACACGTTCAGCATCTCCTGAGCGTGTCGCGGAGTTCCGCGGACGTGAGGTCGCCGTCATCAGGACCCGATCAGGTCACACCCCACAACCGCTGAGGATATTCCCCCCACCTAACCTGTGTGCAAATCCGTGCAGAGATGTTGAGAACGCTTGGCCGCTCAGTCGTCTGGATCGCCGCCATCGTGGTTGCGACACATCAAGGGAAAGGAGGCCGCATGCGAGCTTCGACGTCACTGACCCTCGCTGAACCGGTCATCGAGGCCTTATGAACGCTATGGAGGATCCGATGAAACGCCTGACCACTTCTATTCTTGTGTCGATCGCCGTTGCGGCGCTGCCGGTTGCCCTGGCTTTGGGCCAGAGCTCCATTCCCCCGGTCTACGACGCCACTGGTGCCATGCTGACGGCCATCGCCCCTCAGCCGACCGCCAACCCGCGAGCTTACCCGTGGGTCTACGATGCCACCGGCGCCATGCAAGCTTCGGTGGCGCCGCAACCCGAGAGGCTCGGCGTCGCGCCGGTCTTGCCGGCCGACCTTGTGGCGGCCAGTTGGGCAGCCCGCCTCGAAGCCCAGGCTGACGCAGCGACGCTGGCGGAGATCAATCGGACCTACGGGCACGTCGATCTGCCCGCCACCCAGGACACGCTGACCGCAGCGAGTCTGTCTGAACGACTGGAGGCGAACCGCGATGTTACTGGCCAGGACGCGATTCCGCCGGTCTACGACGCGACAGGCGCGATGTTGATCGCGCTCGAGCCCGGGCCGCTCGAAGGGAACATGGCAGCCGTCGAGAGCCAGACCCGGCTCAACGACAACGGCCGGCTCGATCCCATCGAACGCGCTTACAGTGAGCACGCGGTTTCCAACTCACCGACAGCGCAGGACGACGTCGTCGTGACCGCCGCGCCGGACGCCGCAACGCTTGGCATCGCGGGCTATGTCCGGGCCCACGAAGACCTCAGCGTTGAGCCCGCCATCCCACGGGTGTACGACGCCACCGGCGCTATGCAGGCGGCCGTGGTCCAATCGTCCGAGGCGGATGCTGCAGTCGTCGCTCCTCCAACGACCGCGGCTCCGCGCGCGGACCCGTCGATCTATCTCGTCATGGGGGTCGGCCTGCTGGCTGCGGCCGCCCTGGTCGGCGCGCGGATGCTCACGCATCGGCCCGCCACCCGACAGCATGGGCCGCGCCACGTGTGATCGTCCCTCGTGGTGAGTCGGTCTAAAATGAACAGCCCAGGGCCAATGCTCCGGGCTGTTCATTTTGTTGATCAAAGGCCCGTGCGTCTGAGCGCAACGCCTTCATGCATCCTACGATCACGATCACGCTCTCGCGAGTTGGGAAACCGGCGCGCACGTTCCAGGAGGGCTTCCTGTCGGACGATGGCCTGCGGCTCATCACCGAAACCGCGCCGACCGACGACATCTGCGCCAGGACCACGGCTGCGCTGCGCGAGCGCGGCTGGCTCAGCGACGAGTGCATGGTGAGGGTCGTCCGCAAGATCGCCTACTACGCCCGGCCTTACAACGTGGTGGTGTTCATGGATGAAGGCAGGCAGCCACTCGGCTACTACTGCGACGTCGTCACGCCCGTGGTTCGACGCGCCGCCGACTATCACATGACGGATCTAATCGCCGACGCCTGGATCCGGCCGGACGGTCGCTATGAAGCGCTCGACCTTGACGAACTCGACGACGCGGTCTGCGTCGGCCTGATCCTTCCTGATCAGGCCAACGAGATCCGCCAGCACCTCAACCGCCTGCTCGATGACGTCGATGCCGGTCGGTTCCCAACTGACTATCTGGATTGAGACACCGCTCTCCTCACGGACAGGCGTTGCCGTAGCACTCCGAATCGACCACCGCTCCACCCGGCTGTCTGAGCTCGGCCTTGTCGCCGGTGTTGTTCCAGATGTTCGCCGACGTCCACACGAGCAGCGTCGGCAGACTCGACCCGGAGCTCGAGGCCGACTCGACGCGCACGCTCGCGCCGGCTGCCAGCGTGAAGCCCGGAAACGCGTAGTTCTGCGAGCCCACGACGCTGAAGAGCGACCAGCCCGACATGTCCTGGGACGAGCTGCCGACGTTGCGCACAATGACGAACTCGGGTGTGGTCGTGCCGCTGAGCTGATCGATGACCAGGCTCGATCCGCCCGGCGCGCTCGTGGCGGTCGGCGTCGCAGCCGGAGCGGTTGGGGCCGGCGGGCTGGTCGGCGTCGACGTCGGAGCCGGCGGCACGACCGGCTCGCCACGGCTGATGGACGTCAGGAACAGGCTGCCGGACCACGCCATCGGCTCAGGTTCGAGCGCCAGATCGACGTAGACAGGATCGTGGTCCGAAGCCCGATACATGTCGGCCGCGTACAGGCCGCTTTGTTGCGCGACGCTCTTGAACTCGAGGTTGTAGTCGAGGACCGACGGTTCGTCGGCGTTGATGTGCCACTCGCCCACGCCGACGACCTGCTGCGCCAGGCTGCCACTCGCCAGGGCGTGATCGAGATACCCCCAGGCGCCGTCGAAGACATAGCTGTAGGCGTCGGCGCCGATCCACGCGTCGATCAGGTCCTGATAGCCCGCGGCTGTGAGCGACGTGATCGGATCCTCGTACCGATAGCTGTTCATATCGCCGATGATGAGCACGTCGGCGTCAGCGATGCCAGTAGGCGCTGTAGCCAGCCAGGTCGCGAGTTGTTGCGCCGCGGCTGTGCGCGTGAGGTTGCAGTTGCCCTGGCCGTCGTTGATGTCAGGATCCGGCCCCACCGGCGAGATATTGTTGTCGCAGTCGCTGCCCTTGCTCTTGAGATGGTTGATGGCGACCGTCAACCGTGCGCCGTTTCCAACCACTTCGAAGGTGGCGGCGAGCGCCGGACGGTTGCGCTGGATCGAGCCCGAGCCGGTCTGAAACAGTCCGAGTGCGCCCGTGTTGAGCGCCGCCGGTTGGCCGACCACCGTGACCCGCCCGGGCCGGTACAGGAAGCCGACCTTGATCGCATCAGTGCCAAGCGCGTCAGTCTGACCGGTCGCTGCATCGACATCGATGAAGGCATAGGTGCCGGCGCCCGCCACGGCGTTGAGCCGATCGACGAGGTTCCGGATCGCGCTGGTCGGCCCGTAGCCGTTGTTCTGCATCTCCGAGATGCCGATGACGTCTGCCTCCAGGCCGAGCAACCCGGCGACGATCTTGTCGGCCTGCCTGTCGAACTCGGCCTGGTTGCTCGCGCCACGACAGGCCGTGCCCGCGCCGCCCACGCCGTTGGTGCAGCCCGAAAACTGGTTGAAGTAGTTGAGGACGTTGGCGCCGACGACTCGCAGGTTGGCGCCCGGCGTCCACGCTGGCGCCGCAGGCCGGGCGTTGTCGGCGTTGAACACCGGCACGCCACCGCCCAGCGCGCCGACGGGTCGCAGCCGCCAGGTCTGCGGCGTGCTCTGGATGCCCGCCCAGCCGTACGTCAACACGCCGATCACACCCTCGACGCGATCGCCGCCGCGCAATGTGTTCGTCGCGCTCAGTGCAACGCCGCCGCGGGCGAACAGGATCGGATCGGGGTTCTGGCGGTTCTCGGGATCGTCGAGCACAATCTGGTTCAGTTCATTGGCCGCTGCCACCGCCACGGCCGCGCTGCCGGGCGAGGCCACGTCCGTCGGCGTTCGCAAACGGGTCGGCGCCAGGATCACCTGGCCGAAGCGGCCCAACTGGTATGACTCCGTCACATAGAGAGGCTGTTGAAACCGAACCAGCATGCCCTCATATCGTTCCAGATAGGTCGACGACGCGACCGGCAACGTCAGATCCGTGGGCGCCAGCGTGGCTGTGTCACAGTCCAGCACAGCCGAAACCGCGTTGAGTTCGGTCAGGCCCTGAAACTCGGTAGCCGTGCCGGTCACTCTCACACGTTGGCCGACCGTCACCGACATCGCGCTCCCGTTGTATATGAAGAGACCTTCCGAGGTGATGGGGTTGCCATCAGGGGTTTCGGATTGGATGTAGAAGCCGCTGAGTGCCGGTGAAGGGCCTTCAAAATCGCCAACGACGACGCCCTGCGTCGTCACGACCGTCCCGGAGATCGGTGTCGTCGCGCCTGTGCCTTGAATGCTCGCGATCGCCGTGTACGGATCTGCGCAGGCCGGGTCGGCCGCCAGCGCCACCCGAACACCGCCACCGAAAAGACTGCCCACCAGAGCCACGCTCAACCAGAAGCGCATCAGCGACATCATCAGTACCTCCGCCAACTCAACGTATTCGACAGATCAAGATCGGGACCGCCTGTAACTCTACCAAGTCTCGCGCGCCCTCGCTGGGGCGATGGAGGCGGAGCGACAGGCGACACAGGTTGGGGAGCCATTCATGGTGTGTCGGTCATCGTGCCAGGCTTGTCTGCTGCCCTTTCCTCAAGAGAGTCCAACCCCGCGCGTTGCGTGTCCTACGACCCTGGCGCCTGCCCCCTACGCGTGGCGTGTCCCAGGATCCTGGCGCCTGACCCGCTACGCGTTGCGTGTCATCCAGAGCGCCTAGCCACCTTTGTCCAAAGGAATACTGAATGAGCGCGAAGGATCTCCGCCGCAGACTCGCATGCCGTAGATGAGACTCTTCTGAAGGCAGGTGTGCCTGCGGCGGAGATCCTTCGCGCTCATTCGGCGCTCCTTCTGGCGGGGATCAGGGGCGCTCTGGATGACACGCAATGCGCCAGGACACACCACGCCTGACCCCTACGCGTGGCGTGTCATCCAGAGCGCCTAGCCACCTTTGTCCAAAGGAATACTGAATGAGCGC
>CAYZRP010000032.1:8023-31338 GCA_964480865.1 uncultured Anaerolineales bacterium
TTCGTCATTCGTCATTCGTCGCCCGCCCTTCGTCGCCCGTCATTCGTCCTTCGTCGTCCACTGTCAACCGTCATTCTTCACCTATCAAGCCTCACACGCCCGCTGCGGTCCGCGGTCTGCGGGCCGCCGTCACTTGATCAACAACCCGGTGACATACAACATCAACATCCCGAGCGTGACGCCCGAGAACACGGTGAGCGGCATGGGTCGTCGAGCGATGTCGCGCTGGATCAGCTTGCCGATTTCGTAGACAACCTCGAAGACGGCGCCGGCGCCGATCGCGAGGAACAGCACCGAGAGCACGGCCGAGTAGCTCAGCCCACCAACCCAGGCGCCGACGATGGCGGGCGCGCCGCCGATCACGCCCATCAGCGCCAGCGAACGCCAGGTCGGCCGATCCTTGAGCACCGGGGCGATGATGCCAAGCCCCTCCGTGATGTTCTGGATAATGAAGCCCACAACCAGAAAGGTGCCGAGCGACGCGGCGCCGACGCTGTACGCCGCGCCGATGGCCAGGCCTTCGCCCAGGTTGTGCAGACCGATGCCGATGGCGATCATGAAGGCCACGGTCAGGCGTTGCTCGGCCTCGTTGCGCCCCACCCCGGTCTGCCGCCGCGAGATCGCATCGAGCAGCAGGAAAGTGATCACAATACCGAGCCCCACGAGCCCGATGCCTTGAAACGGACCGCCGATCGCCTGCGCCTGCTCGAGCGCTTCATTCGTGGCGTCAAGGCCGAGGAAAACCAGGAGGCCGGCGGTCACGGCCATCAGAAACGTCATCCAGCGCGGACCCAGTTGCCGGAGCGCGGGCAGCCAGAACATGCCGAGGAAGACCGGGATGACTCCAACATAGAGGCCGATCAGAGTGAAACTCAACAGCGTGCCACGATCCGGCGTGGCTGTCTCAGCCGCGGCTTCCACCACCGTCGTGAACGGGATGGAGTTGGACGTGAACAGCACAAGCGTATAGGGCTCCGCCTGCACCCACGGATAGTTGATGGTGACAGTCGCAGAGCCGAGTCGCGCCAGGGTCTGTCCCGGCTCGATGGTGAAGGGCCAGACGGCATCGTTGATGATCAGTTGCGCGAGGGTGATGGGCTCCGGCCCGGTGTTGCGCACCTCGAGCTCGATCTGACCGGGTCGAAGCACGGTGCGCTCGAACGAGAGTGCCTCGATCGGCGCGGCCGGCTCGACCACAAGCCCGGCGCCGTTGGTATACAGGAAGAGCGCGATGACGCCGACCAGCAGCAGCACCGGCACCAAGAAGAGGCTGAGCGTTCGGGCAGGGTTGTTGGGCGTGGTGGGTTTTGTCGCCGACGACATGTCAGGCCTCCACGTCGAACACGCCGGTCCAGCCGAGTTCGGCGAACTCGGTGACATGCGCGTGGAACATGTACCTGCCAGGATGCCTGTAGCGGAACTCCAGCATGCCGCGCTGGGCCTGCCCGAGGATGATCGTGTCGGTCAACTCGCTCGCCGTCAGGCTGGTGCCCGTCGGATACCAGTCGAAGAAATTCGCGTGCAGGTGGAAGGAGTTGATCAGGTCATACTCGAGCACGTTCACGAGGAAGACGCGCACCCGTTCGTTCGTTTTGAGCTTGATCGGGTGTTTGTCGTAGTGGAACGGGATGAAGTTGACGTTGTAGAAATCGTTGACGCCATCGAAGTCGATGTCGTTGCCCGACATCACCATCACGAACTCACGATCGGCCGGCGGCCAGCCCTGCGCCGGGTCGATGATAAAAGCCCCGTACAGGCCTTTGGCGATGTGCTTGGCCAGCGGCATCACATGACAGTGGTACAGGTGGACGCCGAACGGCTCGGCGTCGAACTCGTAAGTGAAGCGCCCGCCCGGCGCCACGACTTCGTACACGCCATCCATATTCCCGGGATGGATGCCATGGAAGTGGATCGTGTGCGGATGCGCGCTGGCGTTGACAAAGTTGATCCGAAGTTGATCGCCTTCGATCGCGCGCAGGGTTGGGCCCGGGATGCGGCCGTTGTACGTCCAGGCCGGGAACACGATCCCGGGCGCAATCTCGACGTCCTTGTCTGACGCGAACATATCCCACTCGCGCAGGGTGCGGCCGTCGGCCATCTGGCTGACACGATCTCCCCAATTGAAGTCAGTGAGCACATCGGTGGGGTTGAAACCGTTGCCGGCGTGGTTGACTTCGCCGACAAAGCCAGGCATGTCGAGGCCGGTGTGGCCGTCGTGACGGATCGGGACGTAGTCGGTCGGCGGATCGTCGGATTGGGCGTGCGTGCTTGCGCGCTGCGCCAGGGTCGCTGCCCCAGCGGCCAGGCCAAGCGTGCCGAGTGCGCCGGCCTTCAGAAAACGACGTCGATTGAGTGGTGGTGTCTTCATGGTTCAGTGCCCTGTCTGCTCGTCGAGTTCGACGAAGATTCGGTCGGTGGCGCCGCGGCCGAGCGCGCACCGGCGCGGTTCACCTGGCTGCCCGGCCGGGCCGGCGACGAGGCAGGTCAACGGGCCATCAAACGGCGCCTTGTCAAGAACCGTAAGCTTTGACCTGAGTCGGATGCCGCTCTCACTCAGGTAACGAAGCAAAGCCGGGTCATCGTCGCGCACTCGCGTGACACGCACGGCGTCTCCGGGCGACACAGCCGTCAAGGCCAGACGACTTGTCGCGACCAGCGAACCGTCCTTGCGCGGGATCGGGTCGCCGTGTGGGTCGGTGTCGGGGTCGCCGAGGAGTGCGGCGATTCGGTCCTCGAAGGCTTCCGAAATGACGTGCTCGAGCGCCTCGGCTTCGGCATCCACCTGATCCCAGGCGAAGCCAAGCGCCTCGGCAAGGTACAACTCGATCAGGCGATGATGCCGGATGACCTCGAGTGCGATCCGGCGGCCGGTCGGGGTGAGGCTCACGCCTCGGTGGCTCTCGTACTTCACGCAGACGGGGCGTTGCCGCGCGAGTTTCTGAACCATGCCCGTAACAGAGGCCGGTCTGACCTGTATGCGTTCCGCCAGCATCGATGTGCTCACGATCCCATGCTCCTCGCCCAACTCGAGGATGGCCTTCAGATAGTCCTCTTCGGCTCTGGAAAGCATTTCTGGCTTCCTAAATGAGAATTTAGCCTCGCCTAAATCACAAGGAGTGTATCGCCCAAAACAAGACATACCAAATCTGATTTTTTGGCTCACTGAGGAGACGGCAGGTGGCCATCAACATGCACGACCCAGACAAAGCCGGGTCAGAAGGGCGCGTCGACGGCTGCCGACACGAGGCGTAGCCTGCGCTCTGGAAATAGAACCGCCTGAGGAGCCGTTCGGGCCGACAAGAGCCGCTCATAATGGCGGCGTTTCAGTCGACTTCAACGCCAGTGAGGTTGATTGGTGGAATCTCGTTTGACCAGGCCTGAGCAAACCGCCAAATCATCCAGCCATCGGTTGCATCTCCTCGATTCTGATCAACCTGGCTTATCTGCGTGAAGTACAATCGTGCGCATGTATTGATCGACGTTGAACTGCCGCAGGTAATAGAGATCTGACAGCAGCTCGACGATAGTTTTCCATATTTGTTTTGAGCGTTGCACGGAGGTGTTAGTTGAGCCCCAAGCGCCATGCCCATATTCGCGGCCGTCGCGCCACCGACGACCTGCTTAGCGCTGAGATATCTGGCCCTGCGGGAAAAGCGTTCTTCGAATGCCCGGACTGCGGTGAGCGCCTGTCGGTCATTGGTAGCGGAGATCTGACCTGCACTCGATGTGGGTCCATCTTCCTGGTCGATTCGCATGCCAGCCAGAGTCTTCGCGATCGCTTTCTGATCCGCCGCAAGCCAGCCGATTAGCGCACTCAGACTCGCGCCAGAAAGACGCCGGAAAACGGCGCGACTTCGATCCCGGCTGCACCGGAGACGGCCAGGGAGTCGTCGCCCGGCTCATTAGGTTCGATCGGGCGCCATCATCCAGCTAAACATCGACGCGCCGTATGTGGTCGGTGTTGCACAAAACCACCACGAGCGATCGGCCGCCGTGGCTGCGTCGGTAGACGTACACGCCCCGCGACTCATCGACCGACGCTGTCGCGAAGTCTCCCAGGCCGGTACCTGTCATGGACGGCCGCATAGTACCCCCACAGCGCCCCGACCCAACGTTGGTATCCGCTGCAGTCTTCTGCCAGGAATATCGCTCTTGTGCGCCCGGTTCATCCTGAATGAAGTTCGAAGAATTCCTACACAGGTTCTGAGCCCAACCTGCCTATATTGTCGCCAAAGGATGAACGACCATGATTGACTCTCCGACTCGACTTCTTCGATCCCTGACCGCCCTGGCGCTGCTGGCCGGGTTCCTTGTGGCGTTTGTGCCCGACTGGACCGGCCTGGACGGGCATCAGATCCTGGGCACAGCGTTAGGGGTCGTTGCGATCTATCACGCCTGGGTACATCGAATCTGGATCGGCTCGCTGACAAGGCGCCTGTGGAAGACGCCGCCAAGCAAAGGACAGTGGCTCTGGTTCCTGGATGCCGCTCTGGCGGGCGCCTTCGCGATCATCATCGGCACCGGCTGGCTGATCTCCACGTGGGTGGGGTTGCCCTCTGAGTCGTTGACCGCGTGGATCAATCTCCATGTGGTCGGCTCTGTCACAACCCTGGTTCTGGTGGTCGTGAAGGTGGCCACTCATTGGCGCTGGTTCGTGCAGGCGTTCCGCCAGCGGCCAGTCGCTCCCGTGACGGTCACGGCGCCGGTTCGCGCGACAGGGCCGACGCGCCGCGACTTCCTGGCGTTGATGGGAACGTTGAGCGTGGCCGCCGTGGCGGCCGGCACGTCTGTGCTTCGCGATTACTACGGCGCCGAACCGGCATCGGCCGACTCGACGACGACCTCCGGGGCGATCCAGGCGAGTTCTTCGACAACGACGTTCGCCACGTCGCCAGCGAATGTCGAGGCAGCGGCAACAGCCGTGGTGGCGACGGCCGAGGCCGCATCAACTTCAACCTCCGGATCGACCACCTGCACGGTGCGCTGCCAGCACGGCTGCAGTTACCCGGGCCGCTGCCGAAAGTACGCCGACTCGAACGGCAACCTACGCTGCGATCACGGCGAATGCCTCTGAACGTCGGCAGGTCATCGAACCGGTCGCTCCATGCGTCTTCATGCCAGCATGCGGAAGGCGCATGGAGCGATCCCCTTTTCCGTCGATTGAGACCGGCCCCTTTGCGGGCCGGCGCTACGGCTCGGGGATCAACTCACCATTGTCGAAGCGATTGTTCGACCAGACATTGCCAACTCCGCCGTCCCAATAGGCGACTGGCCCCCAGTAACCCGACTCGGGCCAGAAGTCCCGGCCAAAGACGTTGTTGGTGAAGGTGATGTCCGTCGAATGCCCGAACGAACCTGCGCCGCCGTAAAAGGTGTAGCCGCCACCGGCCAGGTAGTTCGAATCGATCACGAAGTCCGTGTTCACGCCCCAATCCTGAAACAACGAGATCGCGCCGGTCTGGTCCGCTTCGAGCAGGATCTTGTTGCGCAGGATGCGATAGCCGCTGTCTCCGCCGCCGACCTGGATGCCGTCGAGATGCGCGTCGGTGTAGTAGACGAAGTCGTCCATCAGGTTCTCGACGATCTGCACGTTCGAGCCGCCGAGCTCGAAGGCGTTGCACGCCATCGACAGGTAGTTGCGGTAGAAGACGGCGTCGTGCGTCTCACCGCTGAAGACGTCGTTGATCTGGTGGGTCGGATCGTCCGGCGCGCCGGCAGTCGTCGCCGCCCCGATCGAGCTGTAAAGGACGAGGGCCTGCTGCCCGCGAAAGTGGACGGCCCAGTAACCGCCTTCGTTCGAGCGGATCCGACTGCCCCGGATGACGACGGCTCGTGTGGTGTAGAAGTCCAGGCCGCCATCGATCGCCTGCCCATCGATCAACAGGTGCGCCACCGGCATGGTGTAGCCGTCATACGTCGCCGGCCCGTTGATCAGCCTGACGAACGGGTAGGTCTGATTGTCGCGAATGTCTCCGCCGGTGTGCGTTGTCGCGTAGGAGGTGATGCCGATGGCTTCGGGGCCGACCTGGGCGCGCGTCAGATCGCGGCCATGCGCGATCGCGGAAAGCGCCGCGCTGGTACGCGCCAACAGGGGCAGATACGTTCGCGACCCGCCCTGCCCGGCACTGAACGCCGCCGGCTGCGCTATCGCGACAACCAGGCTGAGGGCGACCGCCAACAAGCTGCTCTGCGGGATCTTCGACACGGCTCCTCCGAAGCGGCCCTGCTGGGTTGAGCCCCTTTTCGCCCGTCATGATATGGGCATCGCCTCTCGGCCGCATCGACGAAAACCCCGAACTGGCTGAATGGTCCTGATCGCGGCCGAGCCGGGATGTCCACTTATGACAACCACGGTATGCCGGCCCTCCGCTTGCCACCTGTGAATCGTCACTGGCGCGATCACCAAAATGGGCCATGATGGAGCCATCTCGCGCCGGTCGGCCCTACTCTCCCGAGCCGGCGATCCTTCAGGAGGTCCACGGTATGTCCGATTCCCTCAAGCGCGTGTTGATCATGGGCGCCGCCGGGCGCGACTTCCATAACTTCAACACCGTCTTCCGCGGCGATCCCTCGCAGCGCGTGGTGGCGTTCACGGCGACCCAGATCCCGAACATCGAAGGCCGGGTCTACCCGCCCGAGCTCGCCGGGCCGCAGTACCCGAGCGGCATCCCGATCTTCGCCGAGACCGAACTCGAGCGCCTGATCCGCGAGGAGCGCATCGACGAGGTGGTCTTCTCCTACAGCGACGTGCAGCACGTCTTCGTGATGCACCAGGCGTCGCGAGTGCTCGCAGCTGGCGCTGACTTTCGGTTGATCGGTCCGGCGGCGACTCAACTCAAGTCGAGCAAGCCTGTGGTGTCGATCGGGGCTGTGAGAACGGGCGCCGGCAAGTCGCAGACCACGCGCGCCGTGGCCGCCGCCCTCCAGGCGCAGGGCCTGCGCGTGGCCGCGGTCCGACATCCGATGCCGTACGGCAATCTCGTCGCGCAGACCGCTCAGCGCTTCGGCGACTACGACGACCTCGACGAATACGATTGCACGATCGAAGAGCGCGAGGAGTACGAGCCGCACATCGATCGCGGCATCGTTGTCTTCGCCGGTGTCGATTACGCGCGCGTGCTCGCGCTGGCCGAGGCCGAGGCCGACGTCGTCCTGTGGGACGGCGGCAACAATGACCTATCCTTCTTCAAGAGCGACCTGCACATCGTGGTCGTCGATCCGCATCGCCCCGGGCACGAGGCGCTCTACCATCCCGGCGAGGCCAACGTGCGCATGGCCGACGTGATCGTGATCAACAAGGTCGACACCGCCGATCGCGAAGGCGTCTTTGCGGTGCGGCGCTCGCTCGAGAAACTGAACCCGAACGCCGTCGTCATCGAAGCCGCGTCGCCGATCACGGTCGATGACCCGGCCGCCATCCGCGGCAAGCGCGTCCTCGTGATCGAGGATGGCCCGACCCTGACTCACGGCGAAATGGCTTACGGCGCGGGCTGGATGGCGGCGCGCCGCTTCGGCGCTGCCGAGATCGTCGACCCGCGCCCGTACGCGGTGGGCACGATCGCGGATACCTATCGCAAGTATCCGACCACCGGCGCCGTCCTGCCGGCGATGGGTTATGGGCCAGCCCAGGTGCAGGAGCTCGAAGCCACCATCCGCGCGACCCCGGCGGACGTGGTCCTGGTCGGCACACCCATCGACCTGCGCCGCGTCCTCAAGCTCGACCGCCCCACTCAACGCGTCCGCTACGACCTCCAGGAGATCGGGCACCCGACGCTGGCGGAGGTACTGACGAGTATTCGTGGAGCGTAGAGCGTGGAGCGGGGAGCGAACGCTGCCGCGCCAGATCGCGTTTGAGTTCGCACCACGCAACCCGCCCGACGCTCCACGAAACAGCGCCACCACCACAACAACAACCACCATGCCAAATTCCACGTACCAATCGCCAACGGCGTGAAAGTCGATCGGCAGTAGCGGACAGACGAAGTCGTTGACGAGCTTGCGCATGGCGCGCGCAACGTCGGCGGCGCAGACCGGGGTGGCCAGTGTCACGTGGGTGGGCTCGATGGCTTTCAGCGAGAGCAGCCCGGCGTGAACCGTCGCGCCCGTGGCGATGCCGTCGTCGACGACGATGAGGGGTCGGCCGCGTAAATCAGGCACATCGTTCATGGCCGAGTGATAAAAGGCGATCCGCGCGTCGACCTCGGCCGCCGCGCGCTCGATGAGCACGTCGAGTTGTGGCCGGCTCACGTTGAAGTGGCGGATGGCGTCATGATCGACGACGACCACGCGATCCGGACCGACGGCGCCGATGGCCAGTTCAGGCTGCAGGGGGTGAGCGATCTTGCGTGCCACGAGCACGTCGAGGGGCAGAGCCAGGGCCTTCGCGATCGGGGCCGCGACGGCGACACCGCCTCGCGGGAGGCCCAGCACAACTGAGGCAGGATCAATGGGGCGCGCGATAAGACGCGCCAGGATTTGCCCGGCGTCGACCCGATCTCGATACACGGGGCGGCCGCGGCGGCTCACGGGTTCATCGTACACCCGCTGTCACGGGTTCACTCCACGAATCTGGACAGGTGGCACGAGCGAGTGTAGGCCGTTGGTGGACCCCGCGGAGCGCTGCCCCCCAGATCACCGCCCGGTACAGCCGGAGCGCGGCAACCTCGGGCTATACCCGAGATCAGGCGGCACTGGGCGGCGTTGCCAGCCCGCCAATAACGGCGTATACGCCGGCGCCCAGCAAGGCCGCACCCAGGCTGGCCGCCAACCGCTGCAGCCGATCTCGCCAGGAACGACCGTGGGCCCGGGCATGAGCAGCATGCCGACGGCGATCAGGGCGCTTCCGAATGGGCGCGTGGGGTTAGAAGGGTTTTTCGATGGGCAGACGCGACCACGGGGCCTCAGTCGCCGAAACTCGCATTGACGTTTTGGAAGCGAGGGGGAGCCAGGGTCAGGGCAACACCGACGACTCGGCTTCGCGGTAGATAGCCCAGTCATCGGGGGTGTCGAGGTCGAGCTGAAGGCCCGGCCGCTCGATGATATGCGGCGTCACGCCACGCTGGCGAAGTTGGGCCAGATGCCGCTGGAAGCTGCCTGCGCCGAACGACACACTGAGAAGATGCGGCGGGCGGACGAAAACGCCGTTGGTGCCCTGCCCATGCCGATCCGGCGCGATCGACGCCGCAATGTCTTCGCGCGCCGGAGGGATGAGGGCCGCCACGTCATCGACAGTCAACGTCGGGAGATCGGCGGGCAGCACGAGCACACCGCTGGCCCCGAGCGACTGAGCCACTTCGATTGCACGGCGCAAAGCGGCATTGAGTTCAGGCTGACCCGACTCAGAGACGGTGTTGGCCTGATACAAACGGGCCAACGACAACACGGCCGGGTCACGGCTCACGACGAGCGTTCGCGAGATCGAAGGTGTCTGTTTGAGGATGGCCAGCGTCTGCCCGAGCACCGCTCGGCTCAACGCGACACGTTGTGCAGGTTCCAGCACCGGCGCCAGTCGGCTTTTCGCCAGCCCGAAGGGCTTGACTGGAACAATCGCCCACAAGGTCATTTCGCAATCAGTGTATCACGCCTAAGGCGCATTGGCGGGATGCAAAGCGACGAAGGACGAACGACGAAGGTGGAAGGGCCCTTCCACCTTCGTCGTTCGTCCTTCGTCATTCGTCGACACGAAGTCCCTGCTCCAACACCACACGCGCCAGGGCAGCACGGTCGGAGTCTGAGCGCATGACGCTGTCGGCGACCACGGCCTTCAGACCCAGGGCGTTGACGGCCGGGGCGAGATCGGCATCGATCGTGTCGAGGACGAAGGCATCGGCCAGGCCGACGAAATAGCGCGCCACACTCAGCGCCGAGACATCGTGGCCGAGCTCGCCAAGCAACTTGGCGGCCGGGCCCTTGATGGCCTGCCCTCCGACAATCGGGCTGACCGCGATCGTCGGGCGGCCGGCGACAAGGTCTCGCACGCCGGGCACGGCCAAAATTGGGTCGATGCTCAGGAAGGGGTTCGATGGGCAGATCACGATCAGGTCGGCGGCAGCCAGCGAGCGCGCAGCATCCGGCGATGGCGCGGCGGTATGCGCCCCGACGAAGCGAATGGCGTTCGCGCGCGGTTCGCAACGTCGCGCGACGAAATACTCCTGGAAAGCCAGTTCGCCCTCGTCAGTGTCGACGACGGTCCGGACGCGATCGTCAGTCATAGGAACTACCGGGTGAAGGATGCCCAGTGACTGGCAAAGCGCCGCCGTCGCCTCGGAGAGTGTCTCGCCCTGACGCAGTCTGTCGCTGCGCCACACATGTGTCGCGAGGTCGCGGTCGCCCAGGTTGAACCAGCCCGGTCCGCCATAGCCACGCAACGCTTCCATGAAACGCCAGCCCTCGTCGGCGCGCCCCCACCCCGTCGTGGCGTTGGCCACGCCGGCCAGCGCGTACATCACGGTGTCGAGGTCCGGCGAGATCGACAGGCCGAGATGCTCGAAGTCATCGCCGGTGTTGACGACGATCGTCAAGTCGTCTGGCGACAACACCTGCGCCAGGCCATGAGCGAGCTTCGCTCCGCCGACACCGCCGGCAAGCGCAACCACGTGGGAGAGTGAATGGGACATCGTAACCTTTCAGGCGACGAAGGACGAAAGACGAATGACGAAGGTTGAATGGCCATTCGTCCTTCGTCATTCGTCATCCGTCCGTCCTTCGTCGCCTTGTATCCAGAGCGTTCGCGTGGCAACAGGCTCGCGCGTCGCGGGACGGCCGTTGTTGGCCGGCCAGCCAAGCGTGATCAGGGCCTGTGGCTCCCAGTCGTCGGGCAGCGCCAGCGCGGCGCGCACCACCTCGCCGCAAAACAGCGGCGCGCACATCCAGCTGGCGCCGAGGCCGCGCGCGCTGGCCGCCAGCAGCAGATTCTGAATGGCCGCTGCAGTGCCCTGTAAGGCCAGATCACGCTCGGCCGCGGCGCGGCGCGCATCGGGGTAACGATCCATGTCGCGGAGCGAGTACGACGCCAGGATGGCGGCGGGCGCGCCCGTGATGCGCGCGCGTGAGCGGGCCACATCGGCCGCGATGGCCTCGGCCGGATCGCCGTCAGCCGCGCGATCGGCGGCCAGCTTGTTGCCCATGGCGTCGGCCAGGCGCTCGCGAGCGGCGGCACCCAACACGGCGAAACGCCACGGCTGTCGATTGTGCGCCGATGGCGCCCAGCAGGCCGCCTCGATCAGGCCTTCGAGAACATCATTGGGCACAGGGTCGGCCCGATAACGCCGGATCGACCGGCGCCCCGCGATGACCGCCTCGAACTCGGAAAGCATTGAGGCCTAGCTTTGAACGCGGACGGGCCTGATGCGATACGTGACGCGTGTCTCGCCCTTGTATCCCGCGTACGGGGTGCCGTGATACTTCTGGCTCAGGTCGTCGATGCCGGCGCGGCCGTTGGCCTCATCCTCGCCGACGACTTCGCCCTTGATCTGCATGTAGCGGTAGGGGTTCTGCGGATCGGAGATCGCCAGGGCCACGACGGGGTGGCGCTTCAACACGTTGTCCTTCACGCGCCCGCGGGCGGTGTTGATGATCACACACTCGCCGTCCCAATCGAACCAGATCGGCGTCACCTGGGGCGTGCCGTCGGTGAGGGTCAACGCCAGGTACGCGAACGCGCGCTTCTCGCGCGTCAACAGATCAGCGAATTGATCGGGGATCGTCATGAATGTCCTTGGCTTTCGTGGAGCCTGAAAAGGATCGTGGAGCGCTTGCCCCACGGGAGCCGCTCCACGCTTCGATGCTATCGAAAGAAATCCTGCTCTTTGGGCCGGAACAACTCGCGGGCCTTGCCGTCGCGCAAGGCGTACGGCGTGCCGCGAACATGAACGATCGGCCGGCCTTCATCAGCCTGGCCCATGACGATCGAGGCCGCGGCGGCGAGTTCGTCGGCGAGCCCGACCTGCGTGATCTGCAGGGCGTGATCGAACAGATCCGGCTTGCCGCGCAGATCGAGCAGAGCCGGCACGCCGGCTGCGCCGATGGCGACGCCCATAGTGCCCATGCGCCAGGCCCGGCCATGCGAGTCGTTGATGATCACGCCGATGTCGGCGGCGTAAGCCTCGCCCAGTGTCCGACGCAACTCGGCGCACGTGCCGTCAGGGTCCGCAGGCAGGCAGAGCAGAACCTCGTCGCCCTCGGCTGCTTCGACGTTCGAACGATCGACGCCCGCGTTGGCGCAGACGAAACCCAGGCGGTGCTCGACGATCAGGGTGTTGGCGCGAGCACGCAACACTTCGCTGGATTCGCCAAGGACGACCTCGACGAAGCGCGGGTCCTTGAGCGTAATCGCCGCGAGTTCGATCGCTCGTGGCGATGGCGTGACCTCGGCCAGGCGGATCATACGGCCTTGCGCCTTCGACACGATCTTCTGGGCCAGGACAAGGATATCGCCGTCCTGTAACGAGAGGCCGGCGCGGTCGAGCCCGGCCCGGATCAAACCGGTCAGGTCATCGCCCGTCTGCACCAGCGGAATGCCGGGCAACGGTGTGAGAGTGAGCATAGGGTTTTACACCACGCCGCGATGTCGCAGCTCAAGGAGGGTTTGCGGGGCGACGCCCAGGTCGCGCAGCACTTCACCGGTGTGCTCGCCGAGGCGCGGCGCGGGCAGGCGATAGTCTGCCGGTGAGTCGCTCAGCCGCACCGGGTTGGCCAGCGAACGAACATCGCCAGCCGCCGGATGTTTGAGGGTGATGATGTTCTCGCGCGCCACATACTGTTCGTGCTCCAACAGATCCGCCGGGTCATTGATCGGGCCGCAGGGGATCTCGGCCTCGCGCAGACGGGCCAGCAGATCTTCAGTTGTGAGGGCGCCGACGGCGGGATCGATGAGGGCGTTGAGTTCGTCGCGATGCGTGAGGCGAGCCGGGTTTGTCGCGAAGCGGGCGTCGTCGCGCACCGCGGCGCCCAGTCCGAGCACGTCGCAGAACTGCGCCCATTGCTTGTCGGAGCCGACGGCGATGATCACGTCTTTGTCGGCCGCGCGATAGACCTGGTAGGGCGCGATGCCTGGGTGAGCGTTGCCGAGCGGCTTCGGCGCCTGACCGGTGGCGAAGAAGTCGCCGGCCAGTGTGGTGAGATACGAGGCCTGAGACTCGAGCAGGCTGATGTCGACAAGCTGGCCCTGGCCTGAGGCATCGCGCGCGCGGAGCGCGGCCAGGACGCCAATGGTCGTGTACATGCCGGAAGTCAGGTCCGCCAGAGGGATGGGGTAGCGCATCGGCACCGTCTCAGGCGTGCCGGTCAACGTCATCAGGCCGGCTTCGCCCTGGGCGACGAGGTCGTAGCCGGAACGGCCAGCGTACGGCCCGCTGCGGCCGTAGCCCGTGATCGACGCCACGATCAGGCGCGGGTGGCGGCGATGCAGCGCCTCCCACGAGAGCCCGGCGCGGTCGAGGCTTTCTTCGCGTGGGATATTGATGATGAGCACATCCGCGTTGACCAACAAAGACTGAAGGAGGGCCCGGCCCTCTTCCTTCAAGAAATTGAGGGTCAGGCTGCGCTTGTTGCGATTGACGGACGCGAAGTAGGCGCTTTCTTCGCCGGGGAGGCGCGCGCCCCACTGTCGGGCCTGGTCGCCCGTGCCCGGTCGTTCGATCTTGAGCACGTCGGCGCCGAGGTCGCCCAGGAGCATGGCGGCGTACGGCCCGGCCAGCGCCTCGGCGATTTCGATGACCCGTATTCCGTCTAGAACACTCATCCAGTGACCTCTCTTAGTCGAGGCTAAAGCCTGTTCTTACCTGCAGCCAAGCCAGGGGCTTCAGTATTATACGCGTCCCCTTCTAACCGGGATAGCGTATCGTTTACGTTATAGTCGATTTACCGTCCCATTCTTAAGGAGAAGAGATGATCCACCCCCGCCTGACATTGGCCACCACGGCGCTGACCACGGCCGCCCTGCTCGCGGCCTGCGCCGGTGCCGCGCCCACGACGGCGCCGGCGACCACCCTTCCCACAGTCGAAGTTGTCGCGACCACGGCGCCGACCGAGGCCGCAACGGAGGCCCCGCCGGCTGCGACCCCGACTGACGCCGGCGTGCCGGTGACCGACGAACCCGTCGGAGCGGTGACGGGTCTGCGCGCCTACAGCTTCGACCCGTCTCAGTCGAGCGCCAGCTACTCGGTCGACGAATACTTCCTTCAAGAAAGCAATCGCCTGGGCACTGCCGTGGGCGTCTCGAGCGAGATCTCGGGTGACCTGCAGATCAACTTCGACGACCCGACCTCGAGCCCGCTCGGCACCGTGACGGTCGACATCAGCCTCCTGAAGAGCGACAGCAACCAGCGCGACAACGCCATCCGCCGCCAGTGGCTCGAGTCATCGACCTACCCGCTGGCCACCTTCACGGCGACCGAGATCCAGGGGCTGGCCGGGACGCCCTCGCAGGGCCAGACCGTGACGTTCAAGCTGGTCGGGGACATGACGGTGCGCGAGACGACCCTGCCCGTCACCTGGGACGTGACGGCCACGCTCGACGGCGAAACCTTAAAGGGCACGGCCACCACCGAGATCCTGATGGCCGACTTCGGGGTCGAGCCGCCCAGCAATCCGTTTATCTCGGTCACAGATGGCGTGGTGCTGACCCTCAACTACGTCCTTCTGCCGTCCAACTAAGCCACCCACCCAAACCCGTTCGAAGTGATAAGGGGCGCCCGTTAGGGGCGCCCCTTTTTGGTGTCTTTCTTCGGGGAAATTGGGCGCGCTCCCAGGAAATCGACAATGTTGTGACAGGAGCCCGGCTGTATAATCGACTCACCATACCAGAACTGAAAGGGAAGAATCATGGCAAGTGTCACTTACGACCACGTTGACAAGAAGTTCGGCGACAACCACGTTTTGAAGGATCTCAACATCGCGATCACCGACAAAGAGTTCCTGGTGCTCGTCGGGCCTTCGGGCTGCGGCAAGTCGACGGCATTACGCTGTCTGGCTGGCCTCGAGGAGATCTCGTCGGGCCGTGTGTTGATCGGCGACCGCGACGTCACGAACATCGCGCCGAAGGATCGTGACATCGCCATGGTCTTCCAGTCGTACGCCCTGTATCCGCACATGAGCGTGTACGACAACATGGCCTTCGGCCTGAAGCTGCGCAAGACCCCCAAGTCTGAGATCGACCGCCGCGTCAAGGAAGCCGCCGAGATCCTGGGCATCACCCACCTGCTCCAGCGCAAGCCCAAGCAACTCTCCGGCGGCCAGCGTCAGCGCGTGGCCGTCGGCCGCGCGATCGTGCGCGAGCCTTCTGTGTTCCTCTTCGATGAACCGCTCTCGAACCTCGACGCCAAGCTCCGCGTTCAGACCCGCGCCGAGATCTCGAAGCTGCACCAGCGCTTGAAGACCACGTTCATCTACGTCACCCACGACCAGGTCGAGGCCATGACGATGGCGACGCGCATCGCCGTGATGAAGGACGGCGTCCTGCAGCAGCTCGACTCGCCCCAGACCCTGTACGACCGGCCGAGCAACGTCTTTGTGGCTGGCTTCATCGGCTCGCCGTCGATGAACTTCTTCGACGCCAAGGTCGTGGCCGCCGACAAGACCGTGACGGTCGACACCGGCGCGTTCGCCGTCACCGTCCCGCAAGAGAAGGCCGGGCCGTACTTGTCACTCGTGGGCAAGACCGTCATCCTGGGCATCCGCCCTGAGGACATCCACGACCCGTCGTACGCGCCGCCCGGCATCCACCAGGCCGCCGTCGACGCCACAGTCGAGGTGACCGAGCTCATGGGCAACGAGGTCATCCTCTATCTGCGCTCCGGCGACAAGAGCTACGTCGCCCGCGTCGACCCGCGCAACCGCGCCCGCGTCGGCGACCGGCTGCAGGTAGCCATGAACCTCGACAACATGCACCTGTTCAATCGCGAAACCGAGGCCGCGATCCGCTGACCCGGGTTTGATCGTTCGCACGTCGAAAGCCCGCAGGCATATGCCTGCGGGCTTTTTTGTTGGGACAGGTTTTTGGCCGCGGATTGCGCGGATTTCGCGGATGGAACGGAGGACCCTTTGGAGATCCGTTGATCCATCTGCGAAATCCGCGCAATCCGCGGCCAAACGCATGTTTTTCTGCGTGTTGTAAGATGTCGGCATTAATCGCCGGGGGATGAGACATGACGCTCAAGTGGTGGCAGACGGCCGTCTTCTATCAGATTTATCCGCGCAGTTTCGCCGACGGGAACGGCGACGGCATCGGCGACTTCCCGGGCATGACGGCCCGGCTCGATCATCTCAAGAGCCTCGGCGTCGATGCGATCTGGCTGTCGCCGCACTTTCCCTCGCCGTTCAAGGATTGCGGCTACGACATCACCGACTACTCGAACGTCGCGCCCGAATATGGATCCATCGACGATTTCGCGGCTTTCCTCGACGCCGCTCATGCGCGTGACATCCGCGTCATCCTCGATTTCGTGTTGAACCACACGTCAGACCTGCATCCCTGGTTCGTCGAGTCGCGCTCGAGCCGCGACAACCCCAGGCGCGATTGGTACATCTGGCGCGACGGTCGCGACGGCGGCCCGCCGAACAACTGGGCCTCGATCTTCGGCGGCTCGGCCTGGACGTTGGATCCGACAACCGGCCAGTACTACTACAACGTCTTTCTCAAAGAGCAGCCCGATCTCAACTGGCGCAACCCCGAGGTCAAACAGGCCATGTGGGACGCCGTGCGCTTCTGGCTCGATCTGGGCGTGGACGGATTCCGCCTCGACGCCATCGCGACAGTTTTCGAGCGCCCTGACCTGCCCGACCATTCGTGTCCCTTGTCTCCCGACCAGATCCTCGACGCGAACCTGCTTGACCAGGAGAGCTATTGGACGTTGATGGAGCATCAGCTCAGGCAGCCCGGCGTGCACGAGTTGTTGCGTGAACTACGCGCATTGATCGACAGCTACCCGGGCGAACGGGTGTTGATTGGCGAAGATGACGACGTGACCTATCACGGCCGCGACAACGACGAGCTTCACCTCGTGTTCAATTTCCCGCTGCTGCGGACGGAACGCCTCACGGCCACGCACATCCGCGCCAATCAGGTCGAGCGATTGAGCGCCCTGCCCGCTGGCGCCTGGCCGTGCAACACCCTGGGTAACCACGACTCGCCGCGCGTCTGGTCGCGCTTCGGCGACGGTGTACACGACGCCGAACTCGCGCGCCTGCACGTGGCCCTGATGTTGACCTTGAAGGGCACGCCCTTCCTGTACAACGGCGAAGAGATCGGGATGGCCGATCTCGAACTGACCTCGCTCGATCAGATCCGCGACACGGCCGCGTCCAGGCGCTTCCAGATGCAGACCGAGCGTCAGGGCATCCCGCCCGAGCAGGCGCTGGCTGCGGCGCTGGCGACCACCCGCGACCGCTGCCGGAGCCCGCTTCAGTGGGACGCCGGGCCCAACGCCGGCTTCAGCCCCGCCGGCGTCGACACCTGGCTGCCCGTGCATGCCAACCATGTTCAGGGCGTCAACGTGGCGGACCAGGACGCGGATCCCGACTCGCTCCTGAACTTCTATCGGCACCTGCTCAGCGTCCGGCGAGCCAGCCCGGCCCTCTCTGGCGGCGACTACGAGGTCTTCGATACCGACGACGACGTCCTGGCCTTCTGGCGCCGCAGCACCGATCCTGCCCAGTCGTGCCTTGTGGTGGTGAATTTTGCGGCGGCACAGCGGACCCTGGCTATTGGCACCGGAGAGGGACAAACACTGTTCCGGCTCGACCGATCAGAGGGCGAAGCGATCGACCTGAAGTCGGTCAGGCTGGCACCCTTCGATGTGCTCATTGCCGAAACCTCACGCTCAGCGTGATGCAAAGCGGCCAACAACTCCAACACTTCCTGACAGCGGTTTGAGAGCGCACGAGTCCGCATATTTGGTCGCGCTGAGATTTACTTACGTTTGAGCACCCTTTTCGGTGTGGTTTACGGACACTTCCCCAATCTTCCATAGGATAGAAAAGGAGCAAAGCGGCCTGGTTTTCAGCAAACCAACCAGTGCCTGGGGGAACACCGTACCTATGAAGAAGTTCAACGACCTGCCGATCCGCACCCAGTGGATGATGATGGGGATCTCGGGTGTGATCATCGCCGTGCTGGCGGTGGTAGCGGCCAGCCTATGGGGCATCAATCAGATGTCGACCATGGCTACGGCCAGCGCCGAGCATCTGGCCTCCGACGACCTCGACCACATCGCGCAGGGCGTCATGCGTCTGATCGAAGCCGAAGACACGGCGCTGCGCCAGCAGGTCACGGCGCTCAGTCACCTGGCTCTCCAGAACATCGACAATGAGGGCGGCATCACGCTCAGCACGCGAACCGCTGAGTGGACGGCGACGAATCAGTTCGACAAGACCACACAGGCGGTCACGCTGCCCGAAGCTCGTTTTGGATCGTCGACCGAGTCGTTGATGAGCTGGGTGCAGTCGGTCGGCGAGACGACCGGCGGGGCCGTCACGATCTTCCAGCGCATGAACGACGCCGGTGACATGATCCGGGTCGCGACGACCGTGAAGACGGCCGAGGGCACGCCGGCCACCGGCACCTTCATCCCCGCGACCATGGCCGACGGCAAGGCCAACGCCGTGCTGGCGACGGTACTCACTGGCGAGTCATACACAGGCATCGCCTACGTCGTGGATGCCTGGTACGTCAGTTCGTACGAGCCTCTGTTCGACGCGAAGGGCAACATCATCGGTATGTTGTTCGTCGGCGTGCCGCGCGACGGCGCTTCGACGCTCCGCAACGCCCTGTACAACACGGTCGTCGGCGACACCGGCTACGTGTACGTCCTCGGCAGCACCGGGACGGAGAAGGGCACGTATATCATCTCCAAGAACGGCGAGCGCGACGGCGAGAACCTCTGGGACACCAAGGACGCCGACGGCCTACCCGTCATCCAGTCGATCGTCAACACCGCCACTGCGCTCAAGCCCGGCGAGTTGGGCACCGTGCGCTATCGCTGGCAGAACCCGGGCGACCCCGAACCGCGCTGGAAGATCACGCGCGTGGCCTACTACGCGCCCTACAACTGGGTCATCGGCGTCGGCGCGTACGAGGACGAGTACATGATGGTCGAGAAACAACTGGCGGACACCACGCAACAGTTGTTCCTGATCCTGGGTGGCATTTCGCTCGTCCTGGCCATCGGCGCCGCCTTTGGCATGCTGATCATCGCCAACTCTGTCGCGCGACCGGTGCAGGCCATGGTCATTGCCGCAAAGGGCCTGGCCCTGGGCGACACCGAGCAGGTCATCACCCATCGGAGCGGCGACGAGTTCGGCCAGCTGGCCGATGCCTTCCGGACGACGATCGCGTACATGCGCGGCATGGCGCAACACGCCACGCAGATCGCCGGCGGCGACCTGACCGAAAACTTCGAGCCGGCGTCGCCGCGCGACACCCTCGGCCTGGCGTTCGTTGAGATGACACAGAACCTGCGCGCCCTGATCTCTGAGGTGAACGTTGAGGCCGAATCGATCACCAGCGCCTCCCAGGCCATGGCGGGCGCCGCATCCGAGAGCGGCCACGCCACCAACCAGATCGCGGCGACGATGCAGCAACTCGCGCGCGGCGCCACCCAGCAGGCCGACAGCGTGGCCCGCACGGCCAGCGTCGTCGATGAAGTCCGCCGCGCGATTGAGGGCGTCGCCCAGGGCTCGCAGGTTCAGGCAAGCTCGATCTCAGAAACCTCCACGGCCATGGCGCAGCTGTCGCGTACCGCGACCGAGATCAGCCATGGCGCGCGTGAACAGGCTGCGGGCATGCGCCGCGCCGGCGACGTGCACACCGCCCTGGTGAGCGCGCTCGGCCAGATGGATCATGCAGCGGCGGCCGTCGCCCGCGATACGGGTTCGGCGGCTCAGGCCGCTCACGGCGGCGGCGCGATCGTGGCCGAGACCGTGGCCGGCATGGAGCGCGTGCGCTCCGCGACCGAGCAGCTTTCGGAACGCGTCCGCGATCTCGGCCGGCACTCCGCCCAGATCGGCAGCATCGTCGAAACCATCGGCGACATCGCCGCGCAGACCAACCTGCTGGCGCTCAACGCCGCGATCGAAGCGGCCCGCGCCGGCGAGCATGGCAAGGGCTTCGCTGTCGTCGCTGACGAAGTGCGCAAGCTGGCTGAGAAGTCGGCCACGGCGACCAAGGAAATCGCCGAGATGGTCCGCACCGTACAGACCGGCGCGACAGAGGCCGTTGACGCGATGCGTCAGGCCGGCGATGACGTCGCCACAGCCGTGCGCCTGACCGACAAGGCCGGCACGGCCTTCCAGGATATTGACTCGGGCGCGCAGTCGGCGGTCGACCGGGTCAGCGACATCCGCAACGCGCTTGACGCCATGCAGCGCGCGTCCGTGCAACTCGAGCAGGTCGTCAAGGAAGTGACGACGATCGCCGAGCACAACCGTGCGAGCAGCGAGTCGATGGCGAAGCTCAACGCCAGCGTCGTCGAGCGCATCGAGAACGTCAGCGCCGTCGTCGAGGAGAACACGGCAGCCACCGAGCAGATGGCCGCCAGCGCCTCCGAGATGTCCGACGCCGTGCAGACGATCGCGAGCGTCAGCGAGGAGAACAGCGCCGCCGTTGAGGAAGTCTCGGCCAGTTCTGAAGAGATCAGCGCCCAGACGGAAGAGGTCGCGGCCTTGGCCCAGTCCCTGTCCGACATGGCCCAGCGGCTGCGCGCCGCGATGACCCGCTTCAAGATCCCGACCGACGCGACTGCCCCGGCGGCGCACGAGGTCGTCCATCACGTTGCCGCGAAAGCGCGCGTGACGGCCGGCGTGGGCTCGAAACGCTGGTGAGTGACCCGCAGTGATGGAAAAGGCGGTGCCATGCACCGCCTTTTTTGTTGCACACACGATTCGATTGTCGGCCGTCAGGGTTGACGGCCGTCAGGGCACAACCAACGTAAGATCGACGTGATCGAGCCCGTCGAGGCGCTGGAGCCGGGCCCCATCACCATCGCGGTAGAGGCCAAGCTTCAACGTATAGGCGCCCGCGGGCAGGTCGGCTGGCAGGGCCAGAGCGTGCTCGTCGGCCACTGCCTCGCCCTTGGCCCAGATCGAGGTCGGGTACCAGCCGCCGCGCGGTGGGCCGTCGAACTGCGCGACGGGTTCTGCCGAGGAACCAAACAGTTGAAGGAAGACCGTGTAGTCGGCGTCCAGCGGCCCTGACGGGGCCCAGAAGAGAGTCAGCATTTCCGGACGACCGTCCGGGCCATTCGACAGCGTATACCCGCGCAGCGCCAGGCCCTGTTCAAAGGCCACGTTGAGCGGCACGACCGGCGTCGCCGCTGCAGCGCCACGGTAGATGAGGCTGCCCGCTACCGGGCGGCTCAACGATTGCCCGGCAGCATCAACGGCCGGCAGGCGTTCGCCGGTGTCGTGATAGGTCAGCCCGACCAGCAGATCGACCCGGCTCGACACGGCATCGCCGCCATCGATCGGGATCTCCATCCGATCCTCCAGAATCCCCCCCACCCGCCAGAACGGCGTAGGCTCGTTGCCAAGGCCCGGCAGGGTGTCGCGCTGACCGACCTTGCGATCATCGGCGCCGATCACCTGCACGAACACGGCGAGCGAGTCGGCCGTGACCCGCAGGGGCTCCCAGTAGAGCGTCACCGCCAGGCGATCGCCGGAGCGCACCTCGTCGCGATCGACCGTGAGGCCGCGCAGCCGTGCCACATCGCCGAAGGTCCAATCCAGCCGCTGCGCGATGCGCAGATCGGCAGCCGTGTTCGAGAGAAGCGGCGGCGGGGCATAGGAAGGGATCAGCACGCCGAACAGACCGTAGAGTGCCAGCGCCGCGGCGCCTGCCACGACGACACCGGCCTGGGTGACCGTTCGCCAGCCGCGGCGCCAGGCATCCCAACCGACCACCAGCAGAGCGCTGATGGCCGGCAACGCGGCATAGACCTGGCGACCCGTCACCTGCTGGGTGCGCTGTAGATACCAGAAGAGGGCCACGACGGTGACGATCAACCAGATGCCGACCAACAGCCACGGCGCATGAACGGCTGGCGACCGCCACTCGCTCCTCCGCCGCCACGCGATCCGGCCCAGGCCGATCACGGCGACAAGAGTCAACCCGTCGAGGACGAAGTAGAGGCCCTCGGGCGCTGGCACGTTGCCATAGCCGAAGTTGAGCCAGAACGTCGTGCGGATGTTGTAGAGCTCGACCGGGATCTGGGCCAGGGTCAACGGCTCGCGCACGCCCCAGGCCAACCACATCTGGCCCAGCCCGGTGAGATCGCCGTAGAGCGCCAGGTTGCGCGCAAACCACCACCCGCTGACGGCCAGAAAGACCGCCGCCATGATCAGGCCCGTTCTCAAAAGGTAAGCCCACGACCGCGTGCGCCAGGCCCAGATCGCCACCATCAACCCGATGACGATCCCGGTCGGATAACTGCTGACCTTGGCCAGCGCACTGACTCCGAAGGCCGCCCCGAACAGGGCTGCCTCGCGCCAACCCGGCGGCGCGGAGCGGCGCAGGGCACGCAGGCTCCAGACGGCCAGCCAGACCGGGGCGGCGGCCACAAACGAGTCGTTGGTGATCGAAGTCGTTGTCAGAAGGAAGTTGGGAATGAAAGCCGTCAGGGCCGCGGCCGCAATGGCCAGATCCTCGCGGCCGGGGGCCAGCTCGCGCACCAGACGCTGTGTGCCGACGATGACGGCCACGCCGGCCAGGGTCGACAACAGGCGGATGACGTGCACGGCGACGACGGTGGGTGACGTCCACGGATGGCCCTCGGGCGGGTGCAGGTACTGATTCTTGTTGTCGCGCCCAACCCGACCGATGTCGTAGGCCCAGAACGGATTCGACTGGATCTGCGCTTCGTAGCCATCGTCAGGCAGCCAGGCGGTCAGCGCGGCCGCGAGGACGTAGTACACGGGAGGCTGATGGAATTCGGTCAGGTCCCCGTTGAGGGTCTCGACAGGCAATGTGCCCGTGCGCTGGATGTAGCGCACGAAGTCGAAGTGCAGGCGCTCGTCGGGTGACTCAAAGATCGGATTGGCCAGGTTGTACCCGACGGCCAACACCACATAGAGGCCGACGACGACGGCCAGCGGATCAGACAGACGACGGCTTTTCATGACCGTAGGCATTGTATACGGTCGAGCCAGCGGGCCGGAGGCAGCCCCTGCCTGGGCAGGGCGATCGCACCAGGAACGCCTGATCTGATTCTTCCGAGAAAACGGGGTGGCATGGGCCGGGGCACAACCCCCGCCCAGGCCACCCCCAGTTATCGGCCCATTTAAACTGAGGCGCTGAAGCCACCTCCACAAGCGAGTGGCCGGCC
>CAYZRP010000032.1:31348-51936 GCA_964480865.1 uncultured Anaerolineales bacterium
CCCCCCATCAACCCCATTACCTTTTGCTCCATATAACGCGGGGTGGCCGGGGCGGGCCCACCCCCCCGCCCATTGCCACCCCGTTTTCTCGGCACTTTTCAACTGAGGCGATGAAGCCACGTCCTCATGCGATTGCCCTGCCCGGAGAGGGGCGTTCCCCGAGGGCTGAAGAGCATCAGCTATAATCACTTTTTGCCGCTATGACGACCACATCTGCGTTGGTGCACACGACAACGGAACCTATGCCGTCGCCTGCCTTTGCCGCTCAAGACGAATCGATCGAAGTGTCGATCGTGATGCCCTGCCTGAACGAACGGGACACCATCGGCGAATGCGTGCGCAAAGCCCGGAACGCCCTGATCGAACATGGTCTGAACGGCGAGGTCGTGGTTTCTGACAACGGCTCGACCGATGGGTCCATCGAAATCGCCCGCGGCGAGGGCGCCATCGTGGTCAAACAGCCCGAACGCGGCTACGGCGCCGCTTATCTCAAGGGCATCCGCAGCGCGCGCGGCCGCTATATCATCATCGGGGACTCGGACGACACTTACGATTTCGGCGACGCGCCGCTCCTGCTCGAACGCCTGCGCAAAGGCGACGACGTCGTCCTCGGCTCGCGCTTCATGGGCCAGATCCTGCCCGGCGCAATGCCCTGGCCCAACCGCTACATCGGTAACCCGATCCTCACCGGCATGCTGAACCTGTTGTTCGGCCTGCGCATCTCCGACGCCCACTCCGGCCTGCGCGCTTTCACACGCGAGGCCTGGGCGGCCATGGATCTGCGCACGACGGGCATGGAGTTCGCCTCGGAGATGTTGATCAAGGCCTCGATGCGCAAGCTGCACATCGCCGAGATCCCGATCACGTACCATCCGCGCGTCGGCGACTCGAAGCTCAACCGCATCGGCGACGCCTGGCGGCACGTCCGCTTCATGTTGCTCTTCAGCCCCGGGCCGTTGTTCGTCCTGCCCGGCCTGATCTCTCTGGGGCTCGGTCTGTTGCTGGTAGCCGCGCTGTTCAGCGGGCCGCTGACGCTCGGCACGCTCTATGTCGGCGTGCACTACATGGTGCTCGGCAGCGCTTTGAGCGTCCTTGGCCTGATGCTACTGACCTTCGGTGTCTCGGCCAAGGCTTATGCGTTCTCCGAAGAACTCGTCGAGAAAGACGGCTGGATCGACGCCTTGCTAAAAGTCTTCACGCTCGAACGCGGCCTGTTCGTGGGTGGCGCGCTCGTGCTGGTCGGCGCCGTCATCTTCGTCAACATCCTCTTCCAATACATCAACGGCGACCGACAGTTGTTCAACCAGCTGGTCTATCTGCATCAATCGCTGGCGGGCGCCACGCTCCTGCTGATCGGCATGCAGATCGCGTCGTCGGCGTTCTTCCTCAGTCTGCTCGAGATCGCGCGCCAGCACAGCGGCAGCGGCGAATGATCTCGATCCTGTTGCTCACCCTCAACGGCGGCGAACGGCTGCGCGAATGCCTTGTCGCCATCCGCTCGCAGCAGTGTCCTGAGCCGTTCGAGATCCTGGCGATCGATTCGGGCTCGACCGATCAGACCCCGGCGACGTTGAAAGCCTTCGCCGATCGGGTGGTCTCGATCCCGCCGGCCGAGTTCGGTCATGGGCGCACGCGCAACCTTGCGGCGCGCCTGGCCCAGGGCGACTGGCTCGTCTATCTCTCACAAGACGCGGTGCCCGCGGGGCCGCATTGGCTTGCCACGCTGACGAATCCCTTGCGCGAGCCGACCGTGGCCGCCGCCTTCGGCCGTCAGGTGCCACCGCCCGACGTTGGCCCGATCGAGACCTTCTTCCTCAACTTCACCTACCCGCCGCACGCGTTCGAACAATCGAAGTTGCGCACCGTCAAGGGCGGCATCGGTCGGATCTTCTTCTCGAACGTCAACGCCGCGATCAACCGCTCGGTGCTCCTGGCTCACCCGTTTCCCGATAACGTGATCATGAGCGAGGATCAGGCCTTCGGTCGTGCGGCGCTCGAAGCTGGTTTCACCGTCCGCTATGAGCCTGCGGCAGCCGTGCAGCACGGCCATCGCTACACGCTAGGCCAGCTCTTTCGGCGCAACTTCGACAGCGGTTATTCGCTACGCGAGATCAGCGGCGACAGCTGGCGCAATGTCGTGGCCCTCGGCCTCGGCTACATCCGTGCCGAGATGGCGTATCTGTGGAAGAACGGCCACGCCAGCCTGATCCCATACGCCGTGCTGTATGAGATCACCAAGAGCGCAGGCTTCGCCAGCGGGCGCCTCGGGCATCGCCTGCCCCTCGGCCTGCGACGCACCCTGTCGCTGCATCGCCGCCACTGGGACTCGATCCCCACCGAACCGAGCCGGTCATGACCAGCGACGTCGCTATCGTGGTGCTCACCTACAACGCGCGAACCCACATCGACGCCTGCCTGAACGCCGCGTTGGCTCAGACCCGACTGGCGCGGGTCATCGTCGCCGACAACGGCTCGAGTGACGGCACAGTGGCTCACGTGCGAGAGGCGTGGCCATCGGTGGAACTGCTGGAGTTCGGAACCAACCTGGGCTTCGCCGGCGGCTACAACCGCGCCCTCGCCGCCATCAACGCCGAGTGGCTGGCGCTCGTCAACGCCGACGCCGTGCTCGCGCCGGATTGGTGCGAGCGCCTGCTGGGCTTCGCGAGCGAGCATCCGGGCGCAGTCATCCTCGGCGGCGCCCTGCTCTTCTGGCGCGACGGCGCCCCGACCGACATCGTCCAGAGCCTGGGCTGTCGTTTCACAGATGCGGGCAGCGCCTTCGAACTCGGCTGGGGCATGCCGCGCGCCGAGGTCCCGACCCAGTGGCTGACGCCGCAACGCACGGCCGCGATCCCGGGCGCCGCGCTCCTGATCCGTCGCCGGACGTTCTGGGACCTGGGCGGCTTCGATCCCGGCTACTTTGCGTACCTCGAGGACGTCGATCTGTGCTGGCGAGCGTGGCTGGCTGGCGGCGAGGTCTGGCTGGTTCCGTCGGCCGTGTGCTGGCACACCTATGGCGCGACGGCCGGCGGGCGGGTGTCGCCTTTGCGCGTCCGCCTGATGCAGCGCAACCGCTATGCCAACATGGTAAAGCTGTTAGGGTCCTTGACACTGATCACGGGCCTTGTGACGTCGCTCGGGTACGACGGATACCGGATGCTAGAATACGTCGCGCGTGGGCGTTGGGAGGGATTGCGTGCGCTGGCAACAGGCACCTTCGAAGCGGCGGGCCGCCTGCCGGTCTGGTGGCGCGCGCGTCGTCGCATCCAGAGCACGCGGCGGCTCTCCGACAAAGATCTGCGCGATGCCGGTTTTCTGGTGTCGGCCCTGGAAGGCATGCGCGAATACCGACGGCTCTCGGCGCTCCGATCGACGAACTGAGCATGTTGACCCAAATCCCCATCTGGAATTACCGCGAGGCGGTGCGGCTGCTGACGTTGCGCGAACTGCGCGTGCGTTACAGCAACTCGGCGCTTGGCGTCGTATGGAGCCTGATTGCGCCGCTTGTGATGACCGTGGTGTTCACGCTCATCTACGGCGTGATCATGCCGAACCCGCAACCCGCGTATCCGGTCTTCTTCCTCGCCGGGCTGCTCCCCTGGAACTTCTTCAGCCTGGCGCTGACCGCTTCGACGCAATCCGTCACCGGCAACGGCAACCTCGTCAAGCGCGTTTTCTTCCCGCGCGAGATCCTGCCAATCAGCACGGTGCTCGCGACGGGCATCAACTTCCTGGTCTCCCTGATCCCGTTGGGCATCCTGATGGCGTTCTACGGTGTGGCGTTCACGCCAGCGCTGCTGTGGATCCTGCCGATCCTGGCGACCCAGGTGGCGCTGAGCGTCGGGCTCGGGCTCGTCCTCTCGGCCCTCAACACCCTGTTCCGTGACGTGCAGCAGATGGTCGACATCTTGATCCTGCCGTTGTTCTTTGCCACGCCCGTGTTCTACGACCTGAGTGTGATTCAGAGCGAGTGGATCCGCACGGCGGTGACCATCGGGAATCCGATGGCCGGGCTCGTCACGGCCTATCGCGCGGCCATCTACAGTGGCCGGGCGCCAGATGCGCTGTCGCTCGGCGTGCCCCTTCTCGAGGCGGCAGCGCTGCTCCTGATCGGCTGGATCCTCTTTCGAAAGACAAGCGATGCCTTCGTCGATGAGCTCTAAGCTGGCCTGGATCTCGCCAGCGCTCATCGGTATGCTGGCTCTGCGTCTGGCACTGGGCGTCTACTATGTATTCGCCATCCCCGCCTGGGAGTCATATGACGAGCCCGGGCACTTCCAATACGCGCGCTACATCGCGTTGACCGGTCACCTGCTCGACCCGAACGACCCTGAGGCCATCCGCATCTACTCGCGTTTCCAGCCGCCGCTCTACTATGCCCTTGTCGCGCCGGCGCTGACACCTTTTGATCTCGGGAAGCAGCCCGTCGAACCGGATCTGAATCCGTTCCTTTACGACGGGAGCACGAGCGTGAACTACGTCGTCGGGTCGCCGCCGAACCCGGCGATGGACTCGGCGATCATGGCGCTGCGCAGCGGGCGGCTGGTCGGCGTGTTGATCAGCACGCTCAGCCTGATTTTCGTCTACCTCGCCGGGCGGCGTTTGTGGCCGTCCAGGCCATCGCTGTCGCTTGCAGCGGCCAGCGTCTATGGCTTCTGGCCGCAGTTCGTGTTCCTGGGCAGTGTGATGACCAACGACCTGTTGGTCATCGCCCTGAGCGCCGTCCTCGTCTACGTCATCGTCCGCGCCCTGCAAGATGGATTGACCGTGGCCAACACCGTCGTGATGGCCACGGTCGTCGCTGCCGCCATCCTGACCAAGCTCAACGGACTGGCGCTGGCGATCCCGATGGCCCTGACGGTCATCGTCGGTGTGGTGCGTTCGCGGCCGGGACGTGCCACCTGGTTGGCCCTGGTGGCCGTCATCCTCCTCGTGGCCCTGGCAGTGGTCGCGCTCTCCGGCATGGAGTTCGTCACGGGCCAGGTGTTCAAGCTCGAGACGCTCGAGCAGTTGTGGGTGAACCTGAGTGGACCGCGGGTCGCGGCCGATCGGCTGCTAGAGATGCTGAATTACAGCCGGCGGACGTTCATCGCGTCGTACGGCTGGGGCAAGTTCGAAACCTGGAGCTTCGTCTACCCGGTGCTCGAGCTCATCGCCGTCGTTGGCTTGATCGGGCTGATCGTTTTCCTGTGGCGCCGCCCGACTGAGGCGCCATCGGGCAGCCGCGCAAGTTTTGGGGTCCTCCTGAGTCTGCCGATCGCGCTTGTCGCCCTGGGCCTCGGCCTGTCCATCGCGCAGGACGATCCACAGTTGATGGTCGGCCGCTACTTCCTGCCCGCCCTGCCAGGTCTGGCGTTGATGGTCTGTACCGGTTGGATGACGCTCCTTCCCGATCGGGCCCGCGCCGGAGTCCTGGCCGGGCTGGCCGTGATCGTCATTGGGTTCAGCGCGGCAGCGCCGCTGGGCGTGTTGGATCCGGCCTATGCCCTGCCGTCAACCGCCACGCCCGACGAGTTGAGCGATGTCAATACCACCGTCAGCGCCGTCTTCTCGCCGGGCATGCGGCTCCTCGGGGCCGAGTTGGCCGAGGCCGATCAACCCGAACAGCCTCTCGCTGTTCGTCTGTGCTGGCAGGCGGATCACACGATCGACCGCAACTACCCGCTGCGCCTGACTCTGATCGGACCTGATGGACAAGGCTACGGCCACACGATCCTGTACCCTGGACGCGGCAACTACCCGACGTCGCTGTGGAAGCCCGCGGATCCCTTCTGCGAGACTTACCGAATCGTCGTGCGTGGGGACTATCCGGCACCGGCCCTCGGAGCGGTGGAGGTCAGCTTTTTGGTCAGCCCGGACGACCATACCGAGATCCCGGCCGCCACGTTGGACGGGGTCGCGCTGCCGACAAGCCCTCGAGTGCCGGCGGTTGTGCACGGCCAGTCACTGGCCGAAACGACGCCCCCCGGTCAGCCAGTCAATCTGCAGTTCGGCGACTCGATTGTGCTCGACACGATTGCTCTACAACCCCACGCCGACGGCCAGGGGCTCGAGGTCGTCCTGACCTGGCGCTGCCTGGCGCCGATCTCGGCAGACATCGAGGTCTTCGCCCACCTGCGCTCCTCGCCAACGGAGCTTGTCGCGCAAGACGACTCGCGCCCGCGCGAGGATCGCTACCCGACGATCTACTGGCGGCCGGGTGAGGTCATCGTCGACCGGCGTGCGTTTGCAGTTGACATCGCCCGCGCATCTGACCTGGCCTTCTACGTCGGCCTATACACTGATGCTGGCCGCTTGCTGGCCGTCACGTCGAGCGGTGAGCGGTTACAAAACGACGAATACGTCCTTCCGCTTCATTTATCGCCTTAGGCGTACGCCCTCCTCCTCCTAAATGGAGACCGGGCCTATCAAGAATTGCTGATGCGCGGCGCTGACATTAGGCCCATTGCCCCAAACGGGGCCGCAAGTATAATGTTCTAACGATTGTCACAAATCATTGGTAAATCTGGTTGGGTCCAGCCTGACGCTAACGTTTCGTCAAATTCGTTGGCCCGGCTATTGCATAGCGTTGCGGCGTGAAACGGTTTTCACTTCCACTCTGTCTGGCCCTGATGATCCAAGCTGTTGGGCCATTCATGACTCCTACATCGGCAATGGCGCAGACGGACATCCAGGCCTGGATCGTGCGGGCCGATGCCGCCTGGACACCAGGGCCCGGCTGGCGGGACGTTTCGTCGCCAGCCTTGTTGGCGTTGGGCGTCCATCGTGTCATCCCGCTGTCTGGCGAGGCCGTCGAGCGGAGCCTGGCCGCCGATCCCCGGGTGATCTCGAGCGCGCCCGAACAAACCGTCGAGTCCCTTGACACTGCACTGACCCCCAACGACGCCGGCTGGCCGCTGCAATACGCACCTGAACAGATCCAGGCGCCGCAGGCCTGGCAGGTCACGGCTGGCTGCGCCGTGTCTATCTTGGCCGTCATCGACAGCGGGCTGGACTTCTCGCACCCGGACATGGCCGGGCGGTTGTGGATCAATCCGGGTGAATCGGGCGTGGGCCGCGAGACCAATGGCATTGACGATGATGCGAACGGCTACGTCGACGATTGGCGCGGCTGGGACTTCGTGAGCAAAGACAATCAGCCCGGCGATGATTACGGCCATGGCACGCATGTCGCCGGCATCGCCAACGCCGCCGCTAACAATGGCATCGGCATTGCCGGGGTCGCCGGCGCAACCTGGGGTGTCCAGATCATGGCCCTCAAGGTGCTCGACGGGTCCGGCATCGGCACCGACAGCCAGGCCGCTGAGGCGATCAAGTATGCGGTCGACAACGGAGCCAGGGTCATCAATCTGAGTCTGGGCGATCCGCTCCCCACCCCTGCGATCGAAAGGGCGCTGGAGTACGCGGCAACCCAGGATGTGCTTGTCGTCGCTGCCGCCGGGAACTCGGGCATCTACGGCGTCTATTATCCGGCGCGGTACGACACAGCGCTGGCTGTCGGCGCTGTGACACCCGACAACGAGCGCGCGTACTTTTCCTCGTACGGACCCGAACTCGATCTCATGGCGCCCGGCGTCGCGATCTACTCGACGGTCCCTGGCGGCAGCTACTCGTTTCGCAGCGGCACCTCGATGGCCGCGCCACACATCGCGGCTGTGGCCGCCCTGTTGGCGCGCATGCCGCAATACAGCACGGCAAACCTGATCCGCGATGCGCTGGTCAACACCGCCCTGGTCGTCGCACCCGACGAGAGTTCCGACCTGTACGGCTACGGCCTGGTGCAGGCGCGCGACGCCCTCGACTGGGATCCGGATGGCGAGGTCGCGACGTGTCAACTCGCCTATCTGCCCTCGATCGGAAACCGTTAATCGCTACAATTGAAGGATGCCCGCGAATATTGAACCGCGTGCCGAATCCGGATCGGCTCCGCTGAGTGAGCGCGAGGTCGAGATTCTGCGCCTTGTCGCCTCCGGCGCCAGCAACAAAGAGATCGCGGCCCGCCTGACGATCAGCCCGAACACGGTCAAGGTCCACGTCCGCAACATCTTTGGCAAGATCGGTGTGCAGTCGCGCACCGAGGCGGCGCTGTATGCCATCCAGCACGGCTATGTCGAGGTGCCCGGCGTGACGCAACCTGTCATTCCCGAGGAGGCCGCCGACGAAGTGCCGGAGCCGGTTGTGCCGGCCCCGCTGACCGACGCGCCTGTGCCGATCACGACGTCGGCCCCGCGAGCGTGGCTGATGCCGGCCCTGTTGATCGGAGCCCTGGTCGTGTTTGGCATCGCCGTCTGGCGGCTGCTCGTCGCTCCGGGCCCGTTCATCGCCTCGGCTGCGACCCCGACCTCACCCACACGCTGGAGTTCACTTGCCGGCCTGCCTGAGCCGCTGTCCGCGCCGTCAGTGGCTGTCTACGAGAACCAGATCGTCGTGATCGGCGGCCAGGGCAGCGACGGCCCGAGCGCCAACGTCTGGATGTTCGACACTGCCGACCGAAGCTGGGCACCTGGCACCACGAAGCCGACCGCCGTCACCGACGCGCAGGCCGTCCTGATCGGCGGCCGCATCTACGTGCCTGGCGGCCGGGATGTCGACGGCCGGCCCGTTGACGTGCTTGAGATCTACAACCCCCGAACCGATGCGTGGGAGACGGGCGCCGAACTGCCAGCGCCGCGCTCTGGCCACGCCCTCGTGGCGCTCGACGGTCGGCTCCTGCTCTTCGGCGGGTGGGACGGCTCCGCCTTCAGCGCCAGCGTTTTTGAGTACACGCCGGAAGAAGACAGGTGGCAAGCGCTCAACGATATGCCGACCGCGCGCGGTTTCGCGGCGGCGGCCGTCGTCGCCGGGCGTGTGTTCGTGATCGGCGGCACGGATGGGCGGGGGCCACTGGATGCCAACGAGGCGTACACGCCCGAGGCCGAGGCCGAGGAAAACGGCGGGTGGTCGGCCGCGGCACCGATGCCAACGCCTGGCGCGTATGTCAACGCAGCGGTGGTCGCCGACACCATCTTTGTCTTCGGTGGCGACGAGCAGGACAAGACTTCGATCCGACTCGGTTACAGCGCGGCCGAAGACGTCTGGGCCGAACTCGAAGCGGCGCCAGCCGACTCCGAGGCCGTACGCGTGGGCGTCGCCGCCATCGGACCGGTGGTCCACCTCCTGGGCGGCCAACGGGAGGCGCAGCCCGAGACCGGGCACGCCACCTATCAGGCGCTCTACGTCAGCTTTATCCCGTTCGTTGAATCAGGCGATCGGTGAGGAGAAGACGAATGACGAAGGTTGTGTGAGACAACCTTCGTCATTCGTCCTTCGTCATTCGTCCTTCGGCCGTAGTCACAGCCGCCTTCACCTTCTCGTAGACGTGATCCCACATGTAGCGAGCACGAGCCTTGCGGAGTCCATTCTCGCCGAGGCGAGCTCGCAACGCTTCGTCTTTGAGCAGTCGACCGAGGGCCTCGGCCAGAGCGGGCCCATCCCCAAAGGGCACCAGAAAGCCGTCCTCGCCGTCGGCGATCACGTCGCGCATGCCCCAGGCCGTCGAGCCGATCACGGGCCTGCGTTGCGCCCAGGCCTCGGGGAACACGATACCGAACGAGTCGGTTCGCGACGGCATGGCCAACGCCACTGAAGCGGCCAGCAGATCGCGCTTCTCGGTCTGGTTGACGTGCGGGAGGATGCGCACGGATTCTGGTCGCAGCGTCGCGAGTTGATCGAGCCGGCGCTGCCCGTCGGGGTACGCTGTCCCGGCCGTCACAAGCGTCAGCGCCTCGCCCTGCGCCCAGAGGCGCTCGACAGCATCGGCCAGCTGGAGCACGCCCTTGTAGGGATGCGACGGCGCGATATAGGCCACGATCGGCTCGTTCGTGCCCAACACCTGACGACAGCGGGCCACGTCGCCGGGCTGGAAGGCTTCTTCGTCAACGCCACCGCCGACTACGTGGACGTTGCCGGGCCGGGCGCCCGCGTCGAGGTAGAAGTCGCGCTCGGTCTCGGTCATGACCAGGAGATGGTCGACGCTCGCGCCAAGTTGGCGTTGGTGGCGCTGCGTGTACTGCCGCCCCACCCGATCGGCGCCGGGCACGCGGCCGGCGCCCAGGTGCGTGAACGGAACGAGCGCGATGCGCGCGCCCCAGCGGCGGGCAGCCACGGCGGCCGCAGCGACGGTGCCATCCGCGACGATGTTCGCGCACAACACAAGGTCGTACGGTCCCGGGTCACTTCTAAGCCAACGATACAGGTCGGGCACCGGCGGCGCCAGACGCGAAAGGGCGAAGAGCCAGGCCGTCGGCACCGGCAGCGCGGCAAGGATCGGCGCGAGGCCGTAGCGCAGCGCGAGGTGGGTCGCCGGGCTGCCCGGCAGGGGTCGGATCGGGAAGCGTCGAATGGCGATGCCGTCGATCGAATCGGGGGCCTCGACCCGGGGCGTGCGCGGATTGAGCGCGAAGTCGTCGCGGAAGCCGTCTGACGTAGCGGCCGCAACGGTGTGTCCCTCCGCGACCATGCGACGGCCCATGGCCAGGAGCCAACGCTCACTGCCCGTGGCCGCCGGCCAGAAGCGCTGATTGACAAGTAAGACGCGCATGGGTGATCAGGCGCCAGGCACCAGCTCGCGGTAGGTGCTCAGAACGCTTTGATAGGCATTGTCCCAGGTATAGCGCGACACGGTTTTTGCGCGACCGGCCGCCCCCATCGCCGCTCGGCGCGCCGGATCCGCCAGGAGCGCGGCGATGGCGTCGGACAGGGCAACGGCGTCGTTGTAGGGGACGAGCAGGCCATCGACGCCATCCGCGATCACATCATCCATCGTCCAGGCCCGCGCGCCGATCACCGGGAGGCCGGCCAGCCAGGCCTCGAGGTACGCGATGCCGAAGGAGTCGGTGCGCGACGGCATGGCGAAGAGGCTGGCCGCGGCGAGCAGATCCTGCTTCTCGGCGTCGTCGACGACGCCGAGCACCCGCACCCGGTTGCGCACGGCCTCGGGTTGAGCCGCCATGAAGTTGTCGAAGGCCGCGAGGCGCGTACCCGCCAGCGCGAGTTCGACGTTGACGCCGCGTGTCCACAATCGGGCGACGGCCTCTACCAGCGCGTTGCAGCCTTTGTCAGGCGTGAGCGACGCCACGAAGGCCACCAGCGGCCCCGCGATCTTGTGTTTCTGGCGAAAGCGATCGCCGTCACCGACGGGCAGTGCTGCAGGATCCACACCTGGGCTGGCGACCGCGAAGCGTTCGCGTTGCAGCCCACGGCTGACGTAATAATCGCGCTCGCCGCCCGTGATCGTGATGACTCTTTCCGCGCGGCGCACGAGTTCGTGTTGATGCTTCATCGTGTAGTAGCGACCGACCTGATCGGAGCCGGGGCGTGCTGCGGCGCCAAGGTGGGTCAGCGGATAGACGACGAAGGGCACGTTGAGGCGATGCGCCAGTGCCTGACCGGCGGCGACGAAGGGCTCGTACAACACCGACATTGCCGCGATCAGGTCGAAGCGCTCGGGCGTCTCGGCCACCCATTGCCAGAGCGACGGCACCCAGGGCGTGTATCGGCTGAGGCGCAACGAGCGTTCGACTGGCAGGATGCGAGTCAGACGCAGGAAGACGTGGTAGCGCCAGAGGCTGTAAGCGAGCGGTGAGCCCGGCAAATGGCGCAGCGGAAAGCGCCGGATGTGTACGCCATCGTGCTCGGCGGTCAGTTCGCTCAGACGGGCTGCTTTGGGATCCCAATACGCGGTCGGCGCCAGGGCGTCGCTTGTCGCAACCGTGACGTCGTGCCCGTCAGCGACCAGGCGAGCGGAGAATTCGTGAAAATAGATCTCGCCGCCGCCCACGCCCGGCCAGTAGCGATGATGCAGGTGTAGGATACGCATGGGACGGAGCCATCGTGAGTGCCGTCGACGGAAGTGTGGCGGCCCAGAGCGATGCCGGAGGAGTGTACCACGGGGGACTCGCCGGTTGCGGCCAGGGCGGCCGTGGTGTGCGCGGGCGAGTTGTCAGGCCGTTTCAGGACAATGAGCCTTGTACGCAGATCGTGCGGATCGGCACGGATGACGCGGAGCGATTGTCGATGGATTCCGCATGATCCGTTCCGATCCGCGCCATCCGTGGACAGGATCCGACACCGATCTTCAGGCGCCTGACATCTCATGCGTGCAAACCGGCCGTGACGGAGCCAGCGCATCGCCATCGACTCGCTCAGGATTTGCAGCGAATTCCACAAATGAGGGCAAAAGTTCAGCTCGAGTGATCTGGGAGACAACATGGGATGTTTCGATGATCGGAGCAGAACCCTGAGCACCCCTGTCCATCTCTTACCGACCGGGCTGACAGGTCGCGGACTTCTTGAAGAAATCTGCGCTGTTGCAAACTGGACGCGATAGCCTGATTACGTCGCCGTGGAGGTTCGGGGCCAGAGGAGTATGGTATCCTCGCCACGCATATCGGACGAGCTGGCTAATCGGCGCATTCGTTCCCACCACATGTCAACAGACGATCCCATCGAATTCGCACGGCGCGCGACAGCGTTGCGCCGCCAAAAGTCCGAGGCGACGTTGCCTGTCGACGAACCGTACGCTTCCGGCGTTGACTACCCTGCCAGCGGCGAGTTCACGGCGGACCTCTATCACCGCCTTGCCCTGGCCAATATCCTGCTTGGCACCATTGGTGCTAACGAAATGGTATTGACCTCTAGCCGGATCCCTTTGATCCATGGCCTGATTGACAGCGTGAAACGTCTGTTCCATGATTTGGCGCTGAATTATGTGCGCCGATTGGCAGTTCGGCAATCCGAGATCAACCACAACGTCATCCGCGTTCTGAACGAACTGGTCGCTGAGACGGCGCCCCGCCAGGACGAGCGAATAGCCGACCTTGAACGCCGCCTCTCGACCCTCGAAGAGAGAATGAAGTCCGGCCAGGAGTCTCGCTGATGAGCCGCCTTGCATTCGTTGTGCCACGCTATGGTCCAGATATTCTGGGTGGGGCTGAGACGATGGCGCGCGAGATGGCGGAACGCCTGGCACAGCGTGGACATCAAGTCACGGCCCTGACCACCTGCATGCGCGACTATGCGACGTGGGCAAACGTTGACCCGCCGGGACGCTCCAGTTGGAACGACGTGACAATCGAGCGTTTCTTGGTTGAAGGCGATTGGCGCACGCCCAGTAAACTGGATCTATGGGCTCGCCTGCCGAACCTGACTATCGACGAACAATACGCCTGGGTGCATAACCTTCCACATGCGCCGGGGCTTTACCAGCACCTCATCGATCACGGGCAGGATTACGACCTCGTCTTCTTCATCCCATATCTCTATTCAACTTCCTATTACGGATCCAGCCTCGTCAACGACAGGGCCATCATCTGGCCGTGTCTACACAACGAACTCTTCGCCTTCTTTCATCCGACTCGGTCGATGCTTGCCATGGCCCATGGCACGTACTACAACTCGCCTGCCGAACAAGTCCTCGCACACAAGCTTGGCGTCACCAATCCCCGGGAATTCGTCGTTGGCTTCGGCGTTCCAACTTTGCGGGCCGATCCGCAGCGCTTCCGTTCGGAATTTGACCTGGCGTCGCCCTACTTGATCTATTCCGGCCGCCTTGAAGAGGCAAAAAACTACCACACACTGGCCGATTACTTCGCTCGCTACAAACAAGCGCACGGCGGAGACCTCAAATTGGTTGTCATGGGCGATGGGCCGCTGCGCCAGGTGAAAACCCATGCCGATTTCATCTACACGGGGTTTCGCAAAGGTCAGGACATGTATGACGCTATCGCTGGTGCCCTGGCGCTCTGCCAACCCTCCCTCCAGGAGAGCTTCTCGATCGTGATCATGGAGGCATGGGCGCTCGGCGTCCCGGTGATGGTGAACGCCGGCTGCCCCGTGACGGCCGAACATGCCCTTCAGAGTCAGGGCGGCCTCATCTTCTCGTCCTATAGCCAGTTCGTTCGCGCACTGGATACCCTTGTCACCCAACCGGAGGCGCGTGCCACATTAGGGCACAGCGGAAAGCAGTACGTTTCTGCTCGCTATAACTGGGATGCCGTCATGCAACGTATGGAAACGGCATTGGGAGTTTGGCTGAATGGAACCTAATCGACAATGGTTTACCATCGATGTCACCGGTTTCGACGCGGCTGAGATCGAACGGCGTATCATCAACCGAATGCTCGAGCGCTCACCCGATGGTTTCATCCTTCATCCGGCCGCGACGCATGCGATCCAGGCGTTCGAGGAATCGGTTGACCACCTGCGCGGCATGCTTGAGAGTCTGTCCGTCCAGGTTTCGGTCCGGGATGAACGCATACCGATAGCCAACGCCGCCTGGAATCGAGTCAAGGCGCAATTCCACGCTCTCACGGTCCTTTACGTCAACGAGTTGGCTGGCAAGCAGACAGTCATAAACAACCAGATTGTTGAGTCGTTGGACGTACTCGTCACGCGCCTCAACATCGAAGCCGAGCAACAGGAGCGACGCGTCGGGGCGTTGGAAATCGAAATTGCTCGCCTCCAGGAACAAGTGCTCCGTCTCTCTCAGAAACGAAATTGACATGCCACCGACCGTATTTCAGATCGTGCCCCATTTCTCATATGCCGATGCCGTGGGGAACCAGATCATCGCCACGCGCGATCTGCTGATCGAGCAGGGATGCGAAACCCAGATCTTTGCAGACAACTGGGATCCGCGCCTGAACGCCGTCACGCGTCCCACTTCCGACTACCTGGAGGTCGCCGGGAAAGAACACTGGCTGATCCTGCACTACTGCATTTGCGGCTACGCCAATCACGTCGCGCGCGACACGCGAGGACATCTCGTGACGTACTACCACAACGTCACGCCGGCGCGCTTCTATTACGGTTATGAGCCTCTGACGGCGACGTGCTGTGCGCAGGCCCGGGCCGGGCTCAAGCAACTTGTCGGCCGAGGCTCGGCCATCGCAGCGTCTGATTACAACCGGGAAGAGTTACGCTCGATGGGTTTTGACGTACGCGCAGTGGCACCTTACATCATGAAGATCGCCGGCCTGCGCGCGGGGCTCGCGACCGACACAAGCGCTGACATACGCGCGCGCTTTGAGGCGCACGACCTCAAGACCTGGCTCTATGTCGGTCGAATCGCGCCAAACAAACGCATCGAGGACATCGTCGGCGCCTTCGCTTACTATCACCGGCACATTGAGCCGCGTTCCCGTCTGCTGCTGGTGGGCAGCCGTCGCGAGGACAAGTACAACGGCGAAGTGGTGGATCTCATCCAACGCCTGGGGGTGGAAGACGCCGTGATCTTTCCGGGTCTCTTCCCGTCAGAGTCGCTTGGCGTGTTCTACGAACTGGCGGATCTCTACATCAGCCTGAGCGAGCACGAAGGCTTCTGTGTGCCGCTCATCGAAGCGATGAGCTTCGGGCTGCCGATCCTGGCGTTCGATTCGACGGCCGTGCCGAGCACGTTGGCCGGGTCGGGTGTACTGCTCCACCGCAAGGATGCGCCGCTGGTCGCCGAGGTGGCCCACGAGGTGTTGACCAACCAGCCCCTCCGCGAGGCTATCGTCGCCAAACAACGCCAGCGCCTTGCAGATTTCGAGCCCGAGGCCATGCGCCGCCAACTCCAGGCTGCCCTGATTGCCGCAGGCATTCCGCTCAACGCGTCGACAATGTGACGGTTGCGAATTCACCGATGAAGGCTGGACAGCCGTTCAGCCTCCGTCGTTCGTCATTCATCCGTTGTCCACATCGAAACCCAAGGGCTGGGTGGATCGATCGTCCCAGACCTGCTGCGGGCCAGTATTCGGCGAAAGGCCCATGACGAGCCGGCTCAGGTCTTGCAAGATGATGTGCTGCTTCTGCATGTAGTCGTACCAGAACGCGTTGGAGGCGTTCACATACGGCCCGACCAACCAGCGCGCCAGGCGCGTATGAAGCCCCCCGCCGTTCAGCAGCGGTGATTGACCAGGCTGCTGCAGCGTTCCAAGCCGTTCGATGATCGATCGCATCGAGTCGAGCGTGCTCTGGTCGAAAAACGAAAACAACTCGCGGAACTGGGCCAACAACCCGAGCTGCACGGCGTTCTGCGCACCGGCATCAACAGGACCTCCCAGCGCCGGGTCGTCAACGCGCATCACGCACACGCGCGGCCAGAGACCGAGCAAGTCAGCATAGGCGCGCACAGCCGCAAGACCATGCTCCCGGTCGCCGAACCAGTGTCGAAGTGTGGCCTTTTCGTTATTGAGCAGGCGCGCGAGGCCAGCGGTGTCGAAGTGGCGCAGGGCAAAAAACCAGCGCTGACGCTGGATGTAGGCGCGGTTCCAGGTGATCGCGCCGCCGTGCCGCGCCTGATCGTGAAGCACCCGCGCCGCCGGCGCCATGGCCACCCGCTGGCCAAGACGACGCGCGCGATAACAGTAGTCGATCTCCTCGTAGTACGCCGGGAAGAATTCCTCACATAGCCCGCCAAGCTTTTCCCAGACCGAGCGACGCGTGGCGAGCGCAAAGCCCGAGACGAAGTCGACGTCGCTGACGTTGTCGTATTGGCCGCGATCGACTTCGCCGTCGCCGATGTGAGTGGCATAGGCTGTGGCCGGATCGATCTGTCCGCCCATGTGTTGGATGCGACCGTCCGGGTAGAGGCCTTTGCTCCCGACTACCCCGACCGACGGATCCTCGAACGCAGCGCGGAGGGCATCGCCCCACCCGGCTTCGGGCCGCGCGTCCGGGTTGAGGAGCACCAGCACTTCGCCACTCGCCTGGCGCGCCGCGAGGTTCATGCCGCCGGCAAACCCGCGGTTCACCGGGCTCTCGACCAGACGCACTCGATCGCCGTATACACGCACCCGCTTCACGCTGTCGTCAGTCGACGCATTGTCGACGATGACGATCTCGTGCGTCGGGTCCGGCATCTCGAACAAGGCATCAAGACAGCCCTGGATGGCCTCGCCGCTGTTGAAGGTCACGATCAGGATCGAGAGTGTGGTCACGGGCTTATGATACTTCAGACATCGGGAGACATCTGGGCACTCGCGATGTCTCGGTGTTACACTGGGCGGCGCCCTCGGGCCCCAATCAGCATGGAAACCACCTGGACCTTTCAACTCGACGTTTTCGGCGCCGCGCGCCTCGGCCTGACGCTGGCGTTCATGCTGATCGTCCCCGGCTGGTTGGCGCTCTCGCTGACGACCGTCTGGAAACCCTGGTCGGCCCTGACGCGCTGGTTCCTTGTTCTGGCAATCGGTATTGCGTTTTATCCGGTGCTCTACTACGGCATGCGCGCCCTGACCCCCGGCCTGGCGGTCAACCGCCCGCTCCTGTTCGGTCTGCTGGGCCTCGGCGCAGCGATGGCGGCCTGGCGTTTGCGGCACGAGGTGCGCTCGATCGGGGACTTCAAGGGCCTCGAATGGCTCGCCCTGGCCGTGCTGGCCGTGACCCTGGGCACGCGCTTCTGGGTGATCGCTGACTGGCCCTACCCGGCCTCCCCCGACTCGCTCCATCACGCGCTGATCACGGCGCTCACCGTCGAACACGGACAGATTCCCTATACGCTCGACCCATACTTCCCGGTATCGCTCGATCTCTATCACCTTGGCCTGCATGCGCTCGCCGGCGCGGCCGCGACTCTGGCCGATGTGCCCGCCCACGCAGCCCTGCTCTGGACAGGCCAGGTGCTCAACGCCCTGTGCGGAATCGGGGTCTACGTCTGGCTCGAGCGCCGTGTCGGCAGGCTCGCTGGCGTCGTGGGGCTTGTCACGACGGGCCTGTTGTCGTTTCAGCCGGCGCTCCTGACAAGTTGGGGCCGCTTCACGCCTCTGGGCAGCCAGGCGATCTTGCTGGTGGCGGTTTGGCTGATCGAGGAAGGCCACGATCGCTGGCGGCGCGTAGGGCTCGATCGTGACGGCGCCTGGCTTGCCGTCGTCGTCGGCCTCTTGCTCGCCGGCATGTTCCTCCTGCACTTCCGCGTGGCCGTGTACATCGTGCCGCTGCTATTGATCGTCATCCTTCGCGCCGGGTGGCCCGCCTGGCGCGCGCATGATCTGGCCGGCCTCTCGCGTGGCCTGGCGGTCGTGATCGCCGTCGCCCTACTCCTCATCCTCCCGGCGCTGTGGCCCACGGTCAGAGCCTATGCCGACTACGTCGTCGGACTGCAGGCGCCCGAGCGACGGCAGGTGGCCGAGATGTTGCAGTCGACGTACTACCCCTATACGCTCGAGTGGATCAACGAGGCCGGGTTGCGCTACTGGTTGATCGCACTCACAGCCGCCTGCACGCTCATCGGCCTGGCGCGCCGAAACGCCACAACTCTCGACACAACCCTGTGGGTCGGTGTGCTCTGGGCGATGGGTTCGGCTTATCTGCTCGGGATCGGATGGCTGCAGTTCACGAACATGACGGCGATCCTGATCGCCCTGTATCTGCCCGTCGGCGTGCTGGTGGGTGTCGCCGCACAGGAAGCGATCGGTCTGGTGCCGGCGGCACGTCGCGACCTGGCGCAGGGCCTCGTCCTCGCGGCCGTGCTGCTCCTCGGCGCCAACAGCGCGCGGGCGCGCGCCACCGAGGTGCTGGGACGCTTTCAATTCGTGCGCGCCGAAGACATCCCGGCCATGAACTGGATCGCGGCAAACACGACGAGCAACGCGACCTTCGCCATCAACAGCCTGTACTTCCACCCAGAAAGCCTGTACGGCACAGACGCCGGCTACTGGATCCCGTACTTCACGGGTCGACGGACGACCGCCGGCACCATGCTCTTCTCGCTTGGCGATGCTGGGTTTCGCGAGGCCGTGGCCGAAGACACTCGAACCGTCAAAGCCGTCGAACGTGAGGATATCGGCCTCGAGGCGTTGCGCGCGCGTGGGATCACATACATCTATGTTGGCAAGGCCGGCAACTTCGCCGAGCCCGGGCTGAATGTTGAGTGGCTGCGCACCCAGGCCGGAGCCACCGTCGTTTACGATTCGGACGGAGTCACGATCTTCGCGCTGGCACCCTGAGGAACGTGCGGGGAGCGAGGAGCGAGGAGCGAACGCTACCGCGCTCTGACAGGCTGTGGTGGCGCGCTCGACTGGAGCCCGCTGCCGGCAGCGAGGGTTGAACGGCCATTCAACCTTCATCCTTCGTCCGACGTCATTGGTCTTTCGTCCCCTGTCCCAGCGCCCACTCCCCCATCAGGCTCATGAACCCGTAACGCTCGAGGACGCGACCGGAGCGGTTGTGAACGCGGAAGCTGTACAGCCGATCGTGGTAGTCGTACATCGGGATGTCGTTGCGGTGGTGCGCGGCGACCGAGATCTGATAGACGCCATCGAGCAGGGGCAGCCTGTCGACGCGATAGGTGATCGTACCTGTGCCGTGCAACTCAGGCACCTCGAAGCGATCGAACCCGGTGTTCGGCCCTGTGATGTGCACACCGTCCTGTCGATGAATCGCGAGCCCGAAGACCGGCGGCGGCACCGGCGTGTTCACCTTGTAGTCAATGTGGATGAGCACAAGGTCGCCGGTCTCGAAGGCGGCCGGGGTGAGCCCGTCGTCGCGCGTCACACGCACGCCGGTCAGCTGTACCGCACCACTGCCCCAGCGCCGGCTCTCCATCAGGCCGGCCGTCTCCGTCGCGCGTTGCTCGAGATCGCGCCCCGCCATCCAATCGACGTAGCGCGAGATCTCGGCCTCGCCCGTTCCGTCTGACATCAGACGACCATGATCGAACCACATCACCCGGCGGCAGTGCTCGCGAATCGTATCGTGCGCGTGCGAGACCAGCACCGTCGTGACGCCGCGGTTCTTGAGTTCGTCGAGCCGGGCCAGGCACTTCTGCTGGAAGTTGAAGTCGCCGACCGCAAGGGCCTCATCGACGAGCAGGATCTCGGGATCAATGTGGGCGCTGACCGAGAAGGCCAATCGCGCGAACATGCCGGACGAGTAGTGCTTGACCGGCATGTCGATGAACGACTCCATCTCGGCGAAGTCGACGATCGAGTCGAACCGGCCACGCATGTCCTGGCGGCTCAGGCCGAGCAACGCGCCACTCAGGTAAACGTTGTCGCGCCCCGAAAGCTCGGGGTGGAAGCCGGCGCCTAGCTCGAGCAGCGCCGCCACCCGCCCATTCACCGAGACCCTGCCCTTCGAGGGGCCTGTCAACCGGCCGATCAGCTTGAGCGCCGTGCTCTTTCCGGCCCCGTTGTGGCCGACCAGGCCAACCGACTCGCCCGGCTGGATCTCGAACGAAACGTCGTCGAGCGCCTTGAACTTCGCGCTCTGGCCCAGTTGCGACTCGTAGTCGGGACGCGGCACGAGCGACACGAACCACTCACGAAACGAGTGATTCCGCCGCCGCCGGTATTGTTTGGTGACGTGGTCGAAGCGAATGGCATGCATGTTGGCCCACCATTGTACAGGGACTGCGGGCGGCAGACCGCGATCCCAGGGCCATCGCATTAGAGATGCCTGATCTGACTCTTCCGAGAAAACGAGGGGGTGGCATGGGCCGGGGCTTTGCCCCGGCCCATGCCACCCCCTCGTTTTCTCGGCACTTTTCTAACTGAGGCGTTGAAGCCACGCCTTAATGCGATCGCCCTGCACGCGGCCTCAGCGCCGACGACGAATACGCACACTCAGCT
>CAYZRP010000033.1:0-13760 GCA_964480865.1 uncultured Anaerolineales bacterium
TCGGGTGGCCCCTCTGTCCCTTCCGCCCGCCGCCGCGGGTCTTCCGCCACTTCGGGGCACTCCCGATGTCTTATAAACTTTTCAACCCGGTCCGCCAGGCCGCCGGCGTCTTCTTGCGATCGATCGTGATCGACGTCGCGCCGAGGAAGTCGCCGAGCTCACGGATGGCGGCAGCGACCTCCGGCCCGGCCGAGCGCGGAGCGTCGGGCTCGCTGTACACGGCGTTGACGCGCAGCGTCCCGGTAGCGCGATCCATCTGCGGGTCGATCCTGCCGATCAGGCGTTCGCCCTGCAAGATGGGCAGGACGTAGTAGCCGTACTTGCGCTTGACGATCGGGGTGTAGATCTCGATCCGGAAGTCGAAGTTGAACAGCCGCTGGGTGCGCGCCCGATCCGCGATCAGGTTGTCGAACGGCGAGAGCAGCACGGTGCGCGGCGCGAAGGGCCGCTCGATCCACTCAGCCTGATCGGCGTGCAGCCACCACTCGCCGGGCAGCCCATCGACGCTCACCGGCACGACGGTGCCCGACCGCCGCAGACTCTTGAAAGCCGCCTCGAAGTGCGGGTAGCGATAGCGCACGAAGTGCAGCTGGATCTGGCGTTCGGTCGCGGGACCGAGGGCGCGCAGGGCGTGCTCGATCGCCAGCGAGGTAGTGGTGCGTTCACCGAAGCGCTGGCGCGGCGCCCAGTCGGGCAAGACGCGCTCAGTCAGGTCCCAGACCTTCTGCCCGCCCTGCCGGGCCGTGACCGTGATGGCGCCGCTCAACCAGAGATAGTCGAGCATGCGGCTGATGTTGCGCCCCGACGTCCAGCCAGTGCTGACCCAGGCCTCCGGATGTAGGCCATCTTCTTCAAGGTCACGCGAGAGGGTCGGGCCGTTTCGGCGGATATGGCGCAAGATGGTGCGGTGCAGTTTGCCGTTTTGCGCGGCCCAGGCGCGCAGGCGGTTGGCTACAACGGTCGTGCGCTTGAGATAACCGCGCATCCGCTGCGAATGGATCGGCAGGTCTTCGGTCAGCACCAGCGACGCGCAGTGCGCCCAGTACTCGAACATGTGCCGTTCGCCGTAGACGACCCTGTCGAACTCCTGAGGATCGTGCGAACCGACCCGGCTGAACATCACAAGCCGATGGCTGCGCGCCACGGCGTTGAGCGGATCGAGTTGAATGCAGCGCAACGCCCGCGCCGTCGTCAGCATGCCGTCACGGTCGGGCGTCGGCCGTTCAGCGGTCAATAACTGCGCGCGCACCGCCAGTTGACGCGCCTGTTCGAGCGAGAGCTTGAGCGGGGCTGCCATATCGATCGGCTTAGCGTGGCATCGCCTGAACGCGACGATTGAGGTCGGCCGCTCGCGCCGTGGCGTTCTCGAGCACGGCGATGATGGCCTGATCCTGTTCGGCCGTGATGGTTCCGCCGCCGCTGTCGCAGATCTGCTGCAGAGGCTGCACGGCCAGGACGATGTCGTTGACGATCACGCGGTATTCGTAGTACACGCCGTACCAGTCCGAGGGCACTTCGGTGAACGCCACCTGCCCCACGACAGTGTCGATCCACAAGCCCCGGAAATAGCTGCAATCACCGGTCGAGCCATTGCTGACGATGATCTTGAAGCTGGTCAGGAACTGCGACCAGTTTGCATCAACCTCGCGAACCTCCTTAGCGAACTCGTTCGCGTTCCACGTCATGATCGTGGATTGGGGGAAGAACGGTGCTTGCACCGTCGCGCTCGGCGTGAAGGTCAGCGTCGGCGGCGGTTGGGTGGCCGTGGCCGTCTCTGTCGGCGTCAACGTCATCCGCGGTGTGGGCGTCGACGTGTGCGTCGCGGTCGCTGTCGGTGTCAGGGTTTCCGTGGCCGTCGGGCTGGCAGTCGCCGTGGCGGTATCGGTCGGCGTGGCGCTCGCCGTCGGAGTCCACAACGCGGCGGTGGCGCTGGCGGCCACGGACGTGGCCTGGGCCAGTTGCTCGGGCGACGGCGCGCAGGCCGTCAGGGCGAGCCCAAGGATGGCTCCCCCTCTAAAAACATCGAACATCTTCATGCTAAGTTATTCCCCCCACATGGCTTTGGTATCGCGTTCGCGCTTTTCGGCCTTCTGCGCCTGCGTGCCGCCACGCAGGGCATTGACCAGCGCCGTATCGTAGTCGCGGGTGCGGACGACGACGGGCATCGGCACGGCGTGCCCGAGGATCAGGGCCTGCTGTTGCGTATCGAGCCGAGCGAGCACCTGGCGCAACTGCGCGGCCCCGCTGACGCCTGAGAACACGGCGCGGATGTCGGCTTCGTTGTCGAGCAGACACGTCACGCGCGTGCCGATCTGGCTCATCACCTCGTCGTCGATGCCGCTCGGCCGCTGATCGATGATCAGCAGCGTCACGTTGTACTTGCGCAGCTCGCGCGCAATCGTGCCGAAGATCGTGTGGTTGGCGATCTCGGGATCCAGGAACTTGTGAGCCTCCTCGATCACGATCATCAGCGAGCGCGAGTCGATGGCGCCCTGCCCGACCGCCTGGTTCTTCTGCTCAACGTAGCGGGCATGGATCCGGCGGGTCAGATAGTTGGCGACCAGCACGTACGCGGCCAGGGTGTTGCCGAAGTTGCCGAACTCGAGCACGACGCTCGTGCCACGGTTGAGACGCAGGAAGATGTCTTCGACCACGTCGTCGGTCGGCGTCTGTTCGGTGAGGAAGTCGAAGCGCCGGAACAGCTCGAACTTGCGCTGGATGGCGCGCAGCGTCCCCGACTGGATCCGGTCCTCCTCTTCGATCTTGTTGAGCTCCTCCGACTCGTCCTCGCGCAGCAACTCGCCGATCCAGCCCTTGCCGAGCTTGCGGCGCAGATAGAAGAGCGCACCGACCTGCACCTCGGAGAGCCCGAGCACGCCGGCCAGCATCTCGACATCCTCGGGATCGATCTGCTCGTAGCCGATGCGCAGCGTGCCGTCGACCTTGCTGTTGCGCTGACGCGAGCTGGCCGGGTCGAGCGTGAAGACGTTGACTTTGTTGGCGTCGAAGATCTGGCGCAGGCCGGGATAGTTCTGGCCGCGCTCGTTCTGCACCTGCCAGCCGTAGTCGTTGTGCATGTCGAAGATCAGGCACGACGCAGCGTCTGCCTTGAGCACGCCGCCCAGAATCGTGCGGGTCACGAAGCTCTTGCCGGTGCCCGACTTGCCGAACACGCCCGACGAGCGCTCGACGAAGCGCTTCAGGTCGAGGTTGACCTTGACGTCATCCATGTCGAGGGGCGAGCCGATGTGGAAGTGCGTGGCATCTTCCTCGCCGAAGATGGCGTCGACGTCTTCGGCCGACGCCTCGTACACAACAGAGAAGTGCGCGGGGATGGTCTTGACCGGCTTAGGTGTCTTGGCGCCCTCTTCGAGCAGCAGCATCGGCGCAACGTTGACGCGGCCGAAGGCCAGCTCGCGGGCGTAGATGTCGCGGCTGTAGGCGTCCTCGGGCATGGGCGGGTTGAGGGCCAGCTCGGGGTTGGCGTGGCCCAGGGCGATGTCGGTGATGAGCGAGAAGAACGTGCGCCCGGTAGCGCCCTCGATCACGACGTACTTGCCGACGGCCAGGTCTTCGATCACGCCGCCCGGCACGTCGCCGACGTCGAGCCTCACGTCGATGCCCGTCGACAGCGACCCGCCGCCCACGACGCCCAGCCGTCGCCGGCCGCGTCGCTCACTCCGCCCGAAGAAGTCGTCTAACTCAGATTTGTTCATGTTTAGCCGCGAATTTCGCGAATTACGCGAATGAGTTGGATGGCTGACGGATGACCCTCTTGAAACGAAGAGAAGGTTCGCCGAAATTAATCAACAGGGCCAACTCAAGGCCAGTCGCTGCAAGGTAATTGATGGCTTGAGCCTGATGAGCTTGATTGAGCTGTGCCACTGCTTTCAGTTCCACGATGATTTTGTCTTCGACGAGCAGGTCAATGTCGAACTCTCCGACAATCCAGGTCTTGTACTTGACGCTCACACGTCGTTCGGTCTCAAACGCCAGGCCTCTGGTCGCCAATTCATGTGCCAGCGCGTGCTGATAGACAGACTCGTAAAAACCGGGACCCAAACCACGATGGACCTCCATCGCAGCGCCCACAACGGAGTAACAAAGTTCCCGATACAGTAGATCCTCTGACATGTTCACCCCCTATGAACATATCGATGTTCATTCGCGTCATTCGCGAAATTCGCGGCAGAAAACCTCCCTTTACGCCAGACGACGCAAGATGCGTTCGAGGCGCGGTAGGTCGCGCGGGAGGAGGCGCGCGATCTGGCGGCCGGCCTCGCGCAGGAAGAGCGGGCGGTCGTTGACAAGCCGCGCCGCCGCCGCCCGCTTGATCGCCACCACGGCCAGTTCCTCACCCGGCACGTCGATGGCCTCGAGCACCAGGCGCAGGAAGTCGAGGCGTTCGGTGAAGGCCTCGATCTCATCGCGTTTGCAGGCGTTGATCGCGTCGAGCGTCACAGGGGGCTGAGGGGGCAGCCCCTGTTGATATCCGCGCAGATCGCCGTCCGGCTCGTTGAGCCGATAACCGACCGCCAGCACACTGACCTCCACCGGCACCTGCCGGTTGCGCCGCTGATCGAGGATGTACTCCTCGGGGAGTTCGCCCGCCGCCACAAGCGGGCGCACGAAGGCGTCGTCCTGCACGACGATGTTGTAGACCAGGCCGATCACGTCGATGCGCCCGTGCTGCGCCGGCACGCACACAAAATCGCCGAAGCGCGGCACGTCAGGCTCGGGCAACGTGCTCCCGAACACGAACCCTGTGGTGGCGGATCGCATCAATCGACCGATCATGGAGATCTCCAGGTATTGGTTATTGGTTGTTTGCTATTGGCTATTGAAACCTCAATAACCAATAGCAAATAACCAATAACCAATCATCCATACCTTTGTTTCGGCGAATTCGTCAGCGTCTTGCCCTGCTGCTTCTGCGAAATGCTGGGCGCGAGGCCGCGACGGATCAGAGCGGAGTGCAAGGCCTCGTCGAGCAGGTTGCGCTCGGCGTGCGTGACGACCGCGATCTCGTGAGCACGCACCAGGACGTAGGGAAAGCCGCCGGTCAGGGCGCCCTGCTCCAGAATGGCGGCATGCACGAAGTCAAGGCGCTCACGATCACGCGCGACCCAGGCCGGCACCTCGACACGCAGCAGGGTCTCGCCCGATCGCAGATAGAAGAAGAAGATGCTGTGCCCCTTCGGCGCATAGTGATCGAGGTTGGCCGGTGAGCCGTTCTCAAAGAGCGCGCTGCGATGCCCAAGAGGCAGATCCGCGAACAGCAGCCCATCAGTCATGTGGCGGTACGGACCGAGGTCGCGCAGCGTGGCCTCGTCGAGCGGGCCATCGGCCAGATCGGCCAGCCGCAGCAGCCGCACCACGCTCGACGCCCGCGGGCGGTCGACCACACCGGCCGGGTTGGCGCCCGACGCCTTCAACCTGTCAAGGTTCGCCAGATAAGCATCCAGGATCGCGTCGGCGTAGCGCTGGTTGGGCGTCTGCAGCGTGATGTAGAGGAGCAGGCCGTTGTCGACCAGCGCCGCGGTCGGCGTGCCGTCGAGGCCGGCCGCCAGGCGCGCGAGCTCGGCCAGCTCGGCCAGGTCGCGCTCGGCGTCGATCTTGTACGACGGGATCTGGCCGCCATCTTCCTCGTAGAGCTCGGCGTCCTCGAAGAACAAACGTGGATCGGAGCTGCAGCCCGGCGCCTCGTGCGAGTTGTGCCTGAACGAAATGCTGCCGATGTTGATCAGGTAGTACAGGGCGATGCCGTGCCGATCCGGGTAGATCTGCGAGCCGTCAGCGGCCAGGACGTTGAAACGCCCGGGAGGCGCCGGCGGGGCAAAGCTCGCGTCCACGGCCTCTTCGGTCGGGATGGCGCCGGCCCAGCGCATGCGGATCGCCTGGGCGATCCGCTCGCGCAGCGCCGCGTCCGCGACGCCCACGGCGCTCAGCCTGGCCCGCGCGCCGGGGAGCCGGCGCCCGAGTTCGGCCAGGCGCTCGGCCGCGTTTACGCTCATCCGGTCGACGTCGGGCAATACTCGATTGAGTTCCAGGGCCATGGCACGCCAGTATAGCACGCTTGTTCGGACCGCCATCTCTTGGCCCGATGTGGAGGCATGGTAGTCAGGGTTCTTTTGCCGCGGATTGCGCTGATTTCGCGGATGATTGTCACTCTTTGGCATAGCCCGGTCTGGATGAGAGTACGTCATCGAGTATCGAACCCGGCCCCGTCAGGCGTCTTCGCTCGTTACCTATAATGAAGACAGGAGCCCCACAGCATGAATCAATCAAGCATCCCGTTTCTCGTGGTCGTGGCCGCCGTTGGCGGAGTGTCCATCGCACTGCAGTCGCCGCTCTCAAACATGATCGGGCGCCGGCTCGGCTCCCTGGAAAGCGTCTTTATCGTGCATATCGGCGGCGCGATCCTGGCCGCGATCATCCTGGCGTTTCAACGCGGTGGCCAGCTGGGAGGTTGGAGCCAGGTTCCCTGGTATGCATTGTGTGCCGGCTTCTTGGGACTGATCATCCTGGCGGCGATCAACGTCACGATCCCTCGACTGGGGGCGGCAGCGACCACGACCCTGATTGTCGTGGCCCAACTCGTGATGAGCGCCGTGATCGATCACTTCGGCTGGCTCGAAGTCAGCGCCCGGCCGCTCACTCTGGCCCGGTTTGCCGGCGTGGCCTTCCTGGTCTTCGGCGCCTGGTTGATGATCCGGGAGTGACGAAAAGTGGCCAGCCCGTTATTTTTACGGATAGCGGACTTTATGGTGGCTGGCTAAAATTGTGTGAAACAGCGGACCAATCCCAAAGTTTGGCTCCAACAAACCGAGAACATCAGTTAGTAGCTGGTTGAGAATACGTTCCATTTGTGTTAGTATTCTCTAACCCTCGCATGGACATGGTTAACGTATGGCCGACAAAATCCTAGTCATTGACGACGATGAGAACACCCTCTGGCTGGTGAGCACCCTGCTCCAGCACAACGGATTTGAGACCGTCACCTCGGGCTCGTCTGCGGAAGGGCTCAAGCTGGCCCAGGACGAGCAGCCCGACATGGTGTTGCTGGATGTCATGATGCCTGAGCTCGATGGCTGGGAGCTCTGCCGACGGATCCGGGAGTTTTCGGAAGTGCCCGTGATGTTCATCACGGCCAAGTCCGGCATCCGCGACGTCGTCAAGGGTCTCGAGATCGGCGGCGACGACTACATCGTCAAGCCCTTCGACAACCGCGAGCTTGTAGCGCGCGTCAAGGCGCACCTCCGCCGCCAGATCAGCGACAAGAAGCCGACCGACGAACTCGTTTTCAACAACAACGAGTTGAAGATCAACTTCCTCTCGCGTGAAGTACACGTTCGCGAGCGCCTGGTCGATCTGACGCCCAAGGAGTTCAACCTGCTCTCCCTGCTGGCGCGCAACGCCGGGCGCGTCCTCACACGCGGCGAGCTCATCGCCCAGGCCTGGGGCCCCGAATATGGGGACTCGAACGAAAGCCTCAAGCTCTACATCCACTATCTGCGCAAGAAGATCGAGAAGGATGCCGACAAGCCCGAGTACATCCTCACGTCTCGCGGCGTCGGCTACCGCTTCGCGTCTCGCTGAGTAGCGCCAGCAGCGCTGATCGCAGCAAAAGCGATAGACAAACGACGACGGCTGGAGGGTCTTCCAGCCGTCGTCGTTTGTTTGTGTATCTCGTCGTTCGCATCCCGGAGCGGCCGGCGTAGGCGGTCGTTCAACGCGCCAGCACCCTCACCTTTCATCGTCCGGAACGCCTGCTCGTTGTTGCGGGGCCGTGCTGCCTGGCGCACGGGCTCGATGGGGACATGGGCATTGTCGATGCCGGGCTGACGCTCGATAGGACGGGGGGCGGTCACAAGGGCCGCCCTTACACCCGCTCCACGATCAGGGTCTCGCCCTGCCCGACGCCCACGCAGAGTGTGGCCAGGCCGTAGCGCACTTCGGGGCGCCGACCGAGCTCGTGGACGAGCGTGGTCAGCAGGCGCGCGCCGCTGCAGCCGAGCGGGTGGCCCAGCGCGATCGCGCCACCGTTGACGTTCGTGATCTCGTGCCTGAAGCCGACCTGCCGCATGACGGCCAGGGCCTGCACGGCGAAGGCCTCGTTCAGTTCGATCAAGCCGATGTCGTCGATGGTTAGCCCGGCCAGCGCCAGCGCCTTGCGGGTCGCGGGCACCGGCCCGTAGCCCATCACGCGCGGCTCGACGCCGGCCGAGGCCGAGCAGACAACGCGCGCCAGTGGCGTGAGCCCCAGTTCATTCAACTTGCGTTCGCTCACCAGCACCAGCGCGGCCGCGCCGTCGTTGATGCCCGAAGCATTCCCGGCAGTCACAGTGCCACCCTGGCGAAAGGCGGGCTTGAGCCGGCCCAGCGCTTCGATCGAGGTGTCGGCCCGCGGGTGCTCGTCTCGCGAGACGATGACAGGCTCGCCTTTCGGCTGCGGTGCCGGCACCGGCACGATCTCCTCGGCGAACCTGCCGCTCTCAATCGCGGCGATCGCGCGTCGATGGCTCTCGAGCGCGAACGCATCCTGCTCGGCGCGCGTGATCGGCGCGCCGGCGGCGGCCTCGCGCTCAGCGATGTTCTCAGCGGTCTCGCCCATGGCATCGGTGCCGTGCAGGGCCTGCAGGCGTGGGTTGATCAGGCGCCAGCCGAGCGTCGTGTCGTAGGCGGTCTGGTGGCCGAAGGCGTATTCGGGCGTGGTCTTGGGCAACACGTATGGCGCGCGCGTCATCGACTCGACGCCGCCCGCCACAAGCACAGCGGCCTCGCCGGCCTTGATGGCGCGCGCGGCCGTGGTCACCGCCGCAAGGCCCGAGGCGCACAGCCGGTTGATCGTGGCGCCCGGAACATCGACCGGAAAGCCGGCCAGCAACGCCGCCATACGGGCCACGTTGCGATTGTCCTCGCCGGCCTGGTTGGCGCAGCCCAGCAACACCTCGTCGATGGCCTCGGGCGCGATCCCCGCCCGGCTCACGGCCTCGCGCAGCACAAGCGCGGCCAGGTCGTCGGGCCGGACGGACTTGAGGACGCCGCCATGGCGGCCGATGGGTGTTCGAACAGCGGAGACGATGTAGGCGTTGGACATGCCCGAATTGTAGCGGAGGTGTTTGGGCAGGCGTGCGTCGCGTCAGTTTCGCGCACGAGCACGCCATCGGTCAGGGCCCGCCGCGGATGACGCCGGTTTCGCGGAAGAGGCTGTCGCACCGGAGCGACACCCTGATCGCGGCCAGATCCACCCGAAGTAGCGGAATCGGAACGTGTGCGGACACTCCCGCTATCGACATCCGGGCACGTCCGGCCAATCCCGATATCGGTCGATCGGGTCAACCGGAAGCGGGCGGCGATGGCGCGTCGAGAAACTCGTTGGTCATCGAGGTGACCCAATCAGCGCGATAGACAACAGTGACATGCGTGGTGCCCGGCAGGATGGCGAGCTGCGACGCCGGGACGCCTACGAGGTCGCCGATGACGCCACCGCCCTTCAGCCGAAACATGTCGACGACGTGCTCGGGCTGAACGATGTCCGAATCGCCGACGATGATCAGCATCGGTGCCGCGATGGCCCTGACCTGATCAGGCGTCCACGACTGGTAGTGGCGATCCATCTCGTTCTTCTTCGCGAAGAGCGTGGCCCAGTCGCTGGGGTTCGGCGCGACTCTGTCGTAGGCCTCCTTCCATGGCGTGCCGTTCAGGGCGTCCGCCGTCATCTCGTCCATGCCTTCCATCATGCCGGGATGCAGGCCATCGAGACTGTAGCTCGTGCCGCCGGCGAGCACAAGCTTGCGCGTGAGGTCTGGATGGCGGGCCGCGACCCGCATGACCAGGTCCGAACCCATGCTGTAGCCGAAGAAGTCCGCCTGCGCTACGCCGAGATGCCGCAGCAGGGCCACTGTGTCATCGGCCATGGAGTCGGGGCGCAGCGGCCGATCGATGTCGGCGGTGTGTCCGTGCGCCTGCTGCTCGATGGCGATGACCTGGCGGGTCCTGGCGAAGATCGGCAGCATCAAGGCGAAGTCGGGCTGAATGGACGAGAACGCGCCGTGTAACAGAACCAACGGGAGCCGGCCCTCCCGGGGCGCACCGTGGATCTCGTAGTACATCTGGAGCCCGTTGACGGGCGCGTATCCGCTCTGGGTCAAGGTCGAAGCGTTGTCGGTGTTCGTCATGGAACCTCCTGTGAAGGCGAACGGGTTGCGCGGGCCGCAGCGACCAAGGACCGGGTCGGGCCGTGAAGGACGGATCGCGCAGGCTCTGGCGGGCTAGCCGGTGAGCGGCGCGGGGGCCGGGGCATGCACGGGCTTCGATTGCCAGAGGACGAAGCCCTGCCAGACGCTCGCCACGACTCCCAGGAGGATGGCCAGCCCTTCAAGTTCGGGCTGCAGGTAGACAAACAATGCGGCTGCCCCGACCGTCAGGTACAGCGCGGCCAGCGCGCCCGGCAACTGGCGCGATGACCAGCCGGCCGAGCCGAGCAGCAGGAGCGACCATCCGAGGAAATGAAAGCCGACACCGATCACACCCGCAACGAGCGTGGCCCAGACGGTCAGCACCGTCTCTGACGACTCAAGGTGGAGCTCTGGGTGCATCAGGTGGTAATGGCGGTTGGCGGATCGGATGAAGGCAACGCAGATCATGGCCGCCGCAGCGACCCAGGCGGCGGTCCAGGCCAGCGACATGCGTCCCGACGCGCCAGAGCCGATGCGCGCCCGCAGCGCCAGGAAGGAACTGATCAGCGAGACGGCCCAGACCGGCCCGTACAGAAAGTCCGCCAGGTCATAGGTCAGCGGGCCGAGTGCGGAGCGCAGGTCGCCCACGAGGTATATCACGGAGGGGACCGCATAAGCCATGGCCAGCATCCAGGAGGCGAGCCCGCCCCACTTCTGCAGCGTCACGGATGACATGGGTCCTCCTTCTCGAGCACTGAGCACACGCCGTCTGGCGCAAGAGCGCGCCGAAACCATACCACCAAAACCGTCGCCGCAGGCCTGCGGCTGCGCCTGGGCTGGGCGAGTTGTCGGGCCGTTTCAGGCCAGTAAGCCTTGTACGCGGATCGCACGGATCGGCCCGCATGACGCGGAGCGATTGTCGATGGGTTCCGAGTGATCCGTTTCGATCCGCGCTATCCGTGGACAGGATCCGGCACCGATCTTCAGGCGCCTTACAACGTGCGCGCGCACACGCTGCGCCAGGGCTGGGCTTTCGCATCGATGGCCCCCATGGCCAGCCTTGACCTGAACACCACGAACTGAAGCGAATGCTCGCGGATGGGGAACGCTCGTGCCTGAATGTCCTGGATGCGGATGGGTTTGGCGGTGCCGGAAACGACAGGCAGAAAACGCGCATCGAGGGTCGAGGCTTCGCGCGGGCTCTGCCTGTCGTCGTCGCAGCACGCGTCGTGTGCTCTGATGCCCCCGACTGAGCAGTGCGATCGATCCGCACAAGGGTGACCAGCGCCAGGCAGGTATAATTAGTTAGATTAACTAATAGATTGGAGATGTCGTGGAAGAACTGCTGATCGCATTCATTGACACGCTTGATCTCTCGCTCAAGCGGTATCAGCGTGACGCGCGAGATCGGGCCGGGGTAGAACGTCTGACCGTCAGTCAGCTGCAATACATCGATGCCATTTGCGGTCTTGGCACGCCGACGGTATCGGCGCTGGCCGAGCGCCTCAACGTATCGCGGGCGTCGGTCTCGATCGCGATCAACCGTCTTGTCGTGCTCGGCTATGTGCTCAAGACCCCGGCAGAAGCTGACGGGCGCTCGGTTGTGATCAAGCTGACGAAGTCAGGATTGCGGCTGACATCCGCCAAAGACCGGGCGCTCAAAGCGTATGCCGCCGAGCTCGAGTCTGCCCTCACGCCACACGAGGCGCGCCAGTTTCGGGCGATCATGACCAAGATCATCCGCCGCTTTGAACAGGCAAAGGCCTGAACCACCATGACCATTGTGCTCCTGGCCGCGGGGACCCGCGGCGACGTTCAACCCTATGTGGCGCTCGGCACGGCATTGCGGCGTACCGGCCAACGCGTGCGTGTCGCGACGTTCTCGGCCTTCAAGTCGCTCGTCGAAGGAGCGGGGCTCGAACACTATCTGCTCCTCGGCGATGTCGCCGGAGTTGCGGCGAGTGAAGAGATGCGCCATGCCGTCGAAGCCGACAACCCGCTGAAGGTGCTGCTCAGCTTCAACCGCTTGAGTGAACTGGCCACCGGCCTGAACGCCGGCTTCGCCGAAGCCTGCTCCGACTCGACGGCCATCGTCTACCACCCGGGTGCCGCCATCGGGCGGTACATGGCGGCTGAACGCGGCGTGCCCGGCATCCTGGCGACGCCCTTCCCCATGACGCGCACGAGCAACTACCCCGCCATGGTGTTCTATGACGGCCCGCGGCTGGGGCGGCTTTACAACCGTCTGACGCATCAGGCTTTCGAACAGATCATGTGGATGGCGGCCGGCGGATCCGTCAGGTCGTATTGGCGCAAGACCTTTGGCCGCGATCCCAAGGACTTCGGCAACCCGTTCGGCCGCCAGCCGACGCAGGCTACGCCGGTGCTTGTGGCCTGCAGCCGACACGTCTTCGCACCACCGGATGACTGGCCCGATCACGTGCATCAGACCGGCTACTGGTTCCTGGATGAGCCCGCCTGGACTCCGCCGCCCGCCCTGACAACATTTCTGGAGGCCGGGCCGCCGCCGATCTATGTCGGCTTTGGCAGCATCGGCACGGCGTCCGCGGCTGCAGCCACCACGCGACTGGTGATCGATGCGCTGCAGCGCGCCGGCGCGCGGGGCGTGCTGGCCACCGGCTGGAGCGGGATGTCGAACGAGATCGCGCTGCCGCCCGAGATGATCCGGATCGACAGCGCGCCGCACGCCTGGCTGTTTCCGCGAATGGCGGCCGTGGTGCATCACGGCGGCGCCGGAACGACGGCGGCCGGGCTGCGGGCCGGCGTGCCGGGCCTCGTGATCCCGCACGGCAACGATCAACCCGCGTGGGGGCGACGCGTCTTCGAACTCGGAGTCGGGCCGCGGCCGATACCGCGCAAACGCCTGACGACCGACCGACTGGCCGATGGCCTGAGCGTCTTGCAGTCGCCGGAGTTGTTGAGCCGGGCACAGGAGCTCGCGCGACAGATCGGGCTCGAAGACGGAGCGAAAGAGGCGGCGCGGATCATCGTCGCGACGGTGGCTGGGGCGTAGAAGGCAGACGAACGGCGAGGGGTCACGGGCCATTCGACAGGTGCCGATTACGCAGTGGCGCCAGTGTGAGGCTGTGGTTCGGTGACAACCGACACCCGGCGATCCCTTTCGGTCCGTGTCATCCAGAGCCGCCGTCGTCGCGCGTCGCGTGTCATCCCGGGCGCCCCTGATCTGCATAGTCGGACTCGCTGAATGAGCGCGCGGGAGGATCCCGCAGGATCTCCTCCGCAGACTCGTATGCCTTCAGGAGGGTGTCCTTCACGGCAATGTAGTCCGACAGGAGATCCTGCGGGATCCTCCCGCGCGCTCATTGCAGTTGTCTTCGGGCGATGGTGGCCAGGCGCTCTGGATGACACACCACGTGTGGGGCCAGACGCGCTCGATGACACGCCACGTGTGGGGCCAGACGCGCTCGATGACACACCCGTGTGGGGCCAGACGCGCTCGATGACACACCACGTGTGGGGCCAGACGTGCTCGATGACACACCCGTGTGGGGCCAGACGCGCTCGATGACACGCCACGTGTGGGGCCAGACGCGCTCG
>CAYZRP010000033.1:13860-20877 GCA_964480865.1 uncultured Anaerolineales bacterium
CCACGTGTGGGGCCAGACGCGCTCGATGACACACAACCTGCGCGGGGCGACAGAGACTATGGCTGACACACCACGTGTGGCGACCGGCGCACGGACGACATAGGCAAGACGGAAAGAACCACGGGAGTCGTTCACTTTGGACGCCCGAAACGCCAACCGCATAAAACCAAGACGCCGGACGAAGGTGGAATGGCTACTCCACCTTCGTCCGGCGTCTTTCGTCAGCCGTCATTCGTCATTCGTCGCTCTTCAAACCGCAGGCTGACATCGCCGAACTGCAGGCGGTCGCGCGAACGCAGGGTCTGGGCAACGCCGGGCCGCAGGCGCCGACCGTTGATCCACGTGCCATGCAGGCTGTCGGCGTCCTCGAGTGTCGCGCGATCAGCGACGAGGACCAGGCGTGCATGCTCGCGCGACACCGATTGGTCGCGGTCAAGGCGGGACAGATCGATCGTCGGGCTATCCGAGCTTCGGCCGATCAGGTTGAGCCCGGGCTGCAGCGCGAAGCATTCGCCAACAGCATTGCGCAAGTGCGGACCGGCCGGAGTGTCAGGCGGGCGACGGCGTTCCGGGAGGACGCGCGAGCGCAGTTGAAAACTCATGCCGGTCAACGCGCCCGCTGCGGCGAGCGTCAGACCGGGGCGCACGACCACGTCGTCGTTCTCGAGCGTGTGCTCGACGACGGCCAGCTCATCATGGAGCATCGGCCAGCCGAGCTTGTCGAGCACGATCGGGGCCAGGATCTCCCAGTGCACGTTGTCGGGCAGCTCGAGGTCGCGCGACGCCGGCGCCTCGGTATGCCAGAGCGTCAGGACAACGGTGTCGGCCATGTCAAGGCTCCTCCGTCGATCCCGGTGTGTGCCGCAGGTCGGCCACCGTGACTGCGCTGGCCTCATCGTCGTCTCGCTCGAACGCGATCCGCTCGACGCCGGCCGGCAACCATGAGAGATCATCAGCGGGCAGCGCGCTCAAATCGGGCACGGCCATGGGTGTGTAAGCGGCCGTGTTGAGCCTGAGCGCACCCGGGCGTCGACCACGCGGCGCTTCGATGGCGGGAGGTGGTTCGGGAGTCGCGGGCACTGGCTCGGACGTTGCTCGATCGACGGCCGTGATGCGTTGGCCCCCGCATGCCGCCCAGGCCCGGCGCATCGCGGCCGACCGGGCCAGCAGCAGCTCGGTCTCGGCACCAACATCCTCAGCGAGCGTCGGCGCGGCCAGCTGCAACTCGATCATCTCGGGGCCTTCACGCCAGAGTGCACGGCCGCGAGCCTCGTCGATCAGGAACGGCGGCGGCGCGCCGAGCACGCCGAGATAATCCGCGCGCTCCTGCAATTGCAGTGCGATGCGGCCCGTGACGTTCTTGTCGATGCCGTCGCGGAAGAGGGTGGCGGTGACGGTCGTCAGCACGAGGTGCAGATCGCAGCCCGCGCGCAGCAGGCCCTCGATGCGATCCTTGAGTTCAGCCAGGGCGCTGTCGTACGCGCCAAGCTGGGCCTCGCGGTACAGGACGTCGAAGCCGTCGACGATGACGACGATGCTGCTCAGCGTGTCACCGGTTTTCTGACGATAGTGCTCGGCGTTGTCGACGCCCGCTGCAGCGAAGAGCGAGCGACGCCGATCGACTTCGGCCTGCAGAGCGGCCAGCCATGCACGCAGGCCGTCCTCATCGCGCAGGGTGTAGTAGCCGGCCGTGTGCGGCAGATCCTTGAAGGGCAACAGCGCGCCGCCGTTGAAGGCGAGGCCATACAGCTCGAGCTCGTCGGGCGTGTGCTGCTCGGCCAAGGCCATCACGAGCGTGCGCACGGCCAGATCGACGCCGGCGCCGGGCCGGCCGGCGAGCCACAGGTTGGGATGCTGGCGGCCGAGATCGAAGACGAGCACGGGCTGGCGACGCGTGGTGGGCCGGTCGGTGCAGCCGAACGGAAAACACAGGCGCTGGACCGGGGCGGCAGCCGTCCACCCCAAAGAACCAAAACGGCGACGGGGCGCGACGGCTTCCCAGAGCGACTCGAGTGGTAGCACGTCAGGCAGCGGCGGCAGCCACGGGCCCGGCAGCGGCAAGGGGATGTTCAACGCGCGCGCGGCGCGATCGGAGAGATAGACCAGCTGTTGCAGCTCGGTCTGGCCCTCGGGCTCGATCACGCGATCCTCGGCCTGTGGGAAGAGCAACTCGCGCGTACCGTCGCCGAGCACTTCGTGGATCTCGAAGCGCTCCTCGACGCCTTCCTCTTCGGCGCCACGAACCGCGAAGCCCGCGCTCGCGACCTGCAGGCGTTCGAGCGGCGCGTCGGGGTCGCCGCCGACCTGCAGGAGCGCGCGGCCCGGCGGACGGCCCGGCAATCGCGCGGCCTCGGAGCGGCGCAGGATCGAGTGGCTCTCCTCGCGGTTGGCGACGCGCAGACACAGCCGGAACTGCGCGTTGGCCCAGATCTTGTCATCGACGATGCCCGAGGGCGATTGCGTGGCCAGGATCAGGTGCACGCCGGGCTGTCGGCCTGTGGCGGCGACGTCGACCAACGCCGTCATCAACTCGGGAAACTCGCGCTTGAGCACCGCGAACTCGTCGACCACGACAAGCAGCGACGGGATCGGGTCGTCGGGGAAGCGCGCGTTGTAGTCGAAGGTGTCGCCCTGGATGTTGGCGGCGTTGAGCTTCTGCATGCGCACGTTGATCTCGTGTTCGAGCGCCTTGATCGCGCGCGCGATGTAGTTGCGGATGTGGTTTTTCGTCTTCAATGCGCCGTTGGGCAACGCCGACGCGAAGCCGACGGTGTGGGGCAACTCGCGCAGGAGCTCGAGCTTGGGGTCGCCCTTCATGTCGATGATGACGAAGTTGACGAGCCGCGGGCTGTTGCAGGCCGCGAGGCTGGCGAGCAAGGTCGAGAGCAGCACGGTCTTGCCCGAGCCGGTCGTGCCCGCGATCAGGCCGTGCGGGCCATGGACGTTGTTGTGAAGATCGAGCATCACGGGCGCGCCGCCGCTGCCGATGCCGATCGGGGCCGTCAGCTGTCGGGAAGGATGCGCGTAGCTGCGCCACAACGCCGGCAGGTCGACCTGGCAACGCGCGTCGGCGCCGAGGAGCGCGCTCAGGCGCAGGCTGGCGGGCAGATCCATCTCCTGCGCGACCTGAAGCGGCGCGAGGACGCGGGCCAGCCGCTCGGCGGCCGCGGTGTCGAGCATCTCGGGCGCGCCAACGATCGGGCGCGCATCGGGTCGATCGAGCGTGATCGTCAGGCGGCGGGCGTCAACCTCGACCCGGGCGCCGCAGCCATCCGGGATGGCGTGGACGTCGTCGGTGAGGAAGACGGCGCCGGCGCGGATGGCGGAACCCGCGCGCAGGATGGTCTCGAACGCGGCGTGCCCGTTGACCAGGTCCGGATGCTCGACAACGAACACCAGATACGGCCAGCCCTGCGCGGCGCGCTTCGTCTCGGGGTCGTCGCCGCGGAGGGCCGTCTCGCGGCGGCGCAGTTCGTCGAGCAGGCCCTGCAACATCGCGCGGACGGTAGATGGCGCGGCGGCCAGTGCCCGCGAGTCGGATCTGACGTGCGGCAGCCAGCGCAGCCAGCCCCAGGTCTCGTCGCGGACGCGTGGATCACGGATGAAGAAGACGCGCGCTTCGTTGGGCTGGTGGTGCGTGGCGACGTTGGCGATGAGCGTGCGCGCCAGGGCGCTGCGGGCGGCGCGCGGCCCGGCGATGCCGATCGAGCGCGCCGCGACGAGATCGAGCGTGAGCGGCGAGTCGGGCACGACGGCGAAGGGCGCGGCCTTGGCGTTGGCGAAGATCCTGTCCTCCTGGCGCGCGTTCTCGACGGGCTGTGGCTCGAGCCTGTAGCTCGGTGGCACGTCGCCGAGGCCGAGACGCACGTGTAGAAAATCAGCATCGGCTGGGCGACGTTCCCACAGCCGCAGGTCGCGCTCGAGGGCGCGGGCGAGCAAGATCTCGCTCGAGGGATGACGTTCGCGCATGGCGTGCTGCTGCTCGACGCGGAGGTTGCTGAGGCGATCGACCATGGCGCGCACGTCTTCGGCGAACTCGCGCTTGAGCCGTTCGGTGTCGAGCTGGCGCTGCTTCTTCGCCGCGCGCTGCTGCATGACCATGGCGATCGGATACATCAGCGCCATGAGGACGAAGACGCCGCTCATCGCGCCGCCGGCGCCGCGCCCGGCCGAGGCCCAGAAGCCGGCGAAGGCTGAGAGCAACATCATGCTCGAGGGCAGGATCATCCACAGCGGGTTGAGGCCGGCGGGAGCGCTCGGGTAGTTGGGCGGGTTCGGAACGCGCACGAGCGCGTCGGGCAGCGTGATCCAGGCGCGGGGCGGTCGGTTGAAGCGGGTCGAGGAGGGCATAGGGAGGATGTGCCGACGCCGCCCGGATGGTGAGCGCGGGCGGCGTCGGCGTTGAAACAGCGCGACGAGGGCGGCCGGCGCGGGTGGCCGCCCTCGACCAGGCGCTGGGCCTGCTACCTGGCGGCGATAGTCGTTTTGGTCTCGAGATCCTGGACCAGCTCACGCTGGCGTTGGTCCATTTCTTCATAGCGCTTTGCCGAGACATCGACGTAGTTCGCCACCTTGAGCAAATCGTCGGCGACGAGGCGCAGCGACTGGCGCCAGCTCGCGAACATGGTGTTGAAGGCCTCATTGGCGGGGCCGTCCCAGGCGGCGTCGAGCCGGACGTTGGCGTCGTCGAGCTTCTTGATCGCGGCCTCGATCTGGCCGGTGCGCGTGCTCTTGAGTTTTTCGGCCACGCCTTGAGCGTCGGGGACGACGATGCGGATGGTGGTGTTGTCAGCCATGGTCAGGGTCTCCTGTTGAATGTCGCGAAAAGGTGACGATCACTTCATGTGGGTCTCGGCGCGCAGGCGGGTCACGTCGTGCTTCTGCTCGTTGTCGGTGGTCTCGTACGAGTCTGCGGCGCTGGTGATGTAGTTGCCGACCTGATGCAGGTCGTCGGCGACGTGTCCGAGGTAGGCGTTCCACTGCTCGAACATCGCCTTGAAGTCGATCGAGGCGGGGCCGTCCCAGGCGGCGTCGAGCTCTTCGTTGAGCTGGCGCAGCGTGACGATGGCGGTTTCGATGTCGTCGGTGCGGATGGTGCTGAGCTGCGAGGCGACGTCGCGAGCCGGGATCAACTCGATGCGGATGGTGGTTGGTGCGGCCATGTTGGTATCTCCTGGAAGAAAAGGTCAACGATTGTTGCGGATAGAGTGAACGGAATGTGCGGAAGGCGTGTGTCCGGTCCTTTCGGCTATTGGGTCGTCGTCGGGCTGCCCCCGGTCGAACCGGCCAGGGCGAGTTCAGCCTTGAGCCTGGCCTCCTCGGCGCGTCGGCGTGCTTCTTCCTCGCGCCACTCGCGAGCGCGATCGTGCAGCCAGCCCGCGACGGTGTGCCGGTCGTTGCTGGAACGTTCGAACGCGGCGACCCAGTCGTTGAAATACGCCGTGAACTCAACCTGCGCGGATCCGTCCCAGGCGGCGTCAACGTCCGCGCCGACCTTGCGGAAGTTGCCGATCAGAGTCGCGATGCGTGTCTCGCGCACCCTCACGATCTCGTCGGCCAGCCGATCCACGGCATCGGCGTCCATCTGTAAAGCCATTGGCGGGCCCCCTTCCCTTGTGTGGTCCGGTCGTGTGATGGCAGTGTATGAGGAATGCGGCGGCGTGAATCCTTGAGGAGTCCTTTTGTGGCGTGGAGCGTAGGGCGTGGAGCGTGGAGCGTAGGGCGTGGAGCGTGGAGCGTGGAGCGAGTCGGGAACGCATGATCACTCTCGCTGTTGCGTGCCGGACGATACGAGCCATCCGACGATGCGAGCGCGGTTTATGGAGGGGGCCAGGGGGTGGTCGTGGCGTGGAATGGAAACCGGCCGTTCTTGCGAACGGCCGGTCAGGCGATCGTGCCCGCAGCGCCCCCTCTCGCCTTGGGCTTCGATTGCATCGTGGGGGAGGTGATGGCCCCGCGATGCAGTCAGGATAGAACAAAAGGACGAAGTGTGAGTCCTTGAGGAGTCCTCAACCGGGCCAGCGGGCCTTGATGTGCGGCATGAGCAGCTGAGCGTATTCGTCGAGGCAGCTGGCGTCGTTGCGGAGCGGCTGTAGGATGACCGAGTCGGACCCGGCTTCGACGATGCGCTCGATCAAGGTCATAGCCTGATCGGGCGTGCCGGCGGCAGTCAGCTCGTCGAGCCAGGCATCGGGGATGTGCTCGGGCCAGCGTTCGCCGTGGTTGGCGACGAGGGCTTCGGCGGCGGCCGTGATGCCGAGCGCTTCCATGTGGACGTCGGCCCAGGGCCACCAGGTGGCGAGCGAGCGACGCGCGGCCGCGCGGGCGGCGGTTGCATCCTCGCTGACCTTGGTCTCGACGTAGGTGACGACGCGATGAGCGTCGCGGCCAGCTGCGGCCTTGCCGGCGTTGACGTGCCCCACAGCCCACTTGACGTAGGCCGGCGCTGACGTGGCGGTGAGGATCGTGCCGTCACCGACGCGGCCGGCGAGTTGCAGCGACTTCGCGCGCATCGCGCCGACGTAGAGCCGAGGCGCCTCCTTTGGCGTCACGGTCATCTGCACATGGTCGAGGCGGACCTCGGTGCCCTGCATGACGACGTCCTCACCGGTCAGCAGGCGGCGCACGGCGGTCACGGTTTCCTCGAGGGCCTTGAGCGACGAGGTCGGCGCGGCGCCGATCTGGGTCATCCAGACGCTGACGCCGTGGCCGTAGCCGGGCATGAAGCGGCCCGGGAAGGCGCGGGCCAGGGTCGTGAACTCCATGGACGCGAAGAGCGGATTGATCGTGGTGGCCGGGATCAGGCCGATGCCAACCTTGAGGCGCTGCGTGGCCGAGAGCGCGATGGCCGCTGAGGTCAGCGCGCCGGGCAGAAAACAGTCGTCCCATAGCCACAGTTCGTCGAAGCCGGCGGCCTCAGCCCGGCGCGCGTAGTCGGCCAGGGTCTCGGGCGGAAACGTCGGAAGGAAGATGACGCCGAAGGAGGGACGCGTTGCGGAGGTCATGGAGCGACTATAC
>CAYZRP010000033.1:20977-48450 GCA_964480865.1 uncultured Anaerolineales bacterium
GGATGCGTTCAGGAAGGTGGATCGAACGCCTCAGACGATCGGGTGGCGGCAGCGGTCCTGGTTATCGAACACCACTCCGCTTCAATATCCGTTGTCAGCGCCGTTCAGGGCAACCAGCGCTCGATCACGGCGTAGCCGCCACTGCCCAACCACACGGCGAGGATGATCAGCACTGACAGCCCGACAGCGTTGAGCAGCCAGGCGGCCAGCGCGTCGGAGCCATCGTCGGCGTTGATCACGCGCAGGCCCACAGCTTCGGCCTCGGCGCGAGCGCGCTTCGGGTCGAGCTTGACCCATTCGGCTGGTGGCGTTGTCGGCGGAGCGTCGTCTGGAGTTGCGCCGCGTGGCGGAAGGACGACGGTCTCGGGTTGCCTGGGCGGCTGCCCGTGAGCTTCAAGGCTCGAAAGCGGCACAGGGCGAGAAGACGTTTCAACGCTCGGTTCCTCGCGCTGCGATGGAGCATGCACGCGTTCGGCCCGGCGCAGCATGCGGCGTGTGCCCCGCCGGATGACCCACCAGTGATACAGGTGCGCGTACAGTGGCCTTCCGCGCCAGGGGATGAAGCGCAGGATCAGGGCCAGGAGGAGGACAGCTGCGACGAGAGTCAGGACGATTTCCATGTCACGGCGCGTCGTTTACTCACAATACGGGCTGGCCAGTCGAGCCAGCCGCCAGCCTGAGAGTTCGGGGACCCAGATGGCGTACAGTTTGGATCGAAAGCCGCGTCCCATTTCGATGGCTTTCTGACTTTCTCGGTTGGTGACTTCGCCAGATGCAGTGCGCACATCCTCGAAGTCGGCAAGAATGGTGGTTTCATGGTCAGTCTCGGGATACAGTCCCACGAGGAACAGGCCCCTGAAGCTCTCTACGTAAGCTCTATCCTTCAGTGCGACGGTCGGCAGCGATGCACCCGGAATTCCGGAATACCAGTCGTAACTTGTTGATGTCACCCACGCGACCCGGTCGAAGTCCACCTTAGATAACCTGAGGAATGAACCGGCTCGACGGCGGTCCTCAACGCCTTGAGCGATCGCTGCAAACGTGCAACCCGCCAAATCATCCCCGGCCACGATTGCATTGACAGTCTCCTCCTGTGCCTCTGTTCCCTGCCACATATACTCGCCCAACTGCTGAGCAAAGTCCTCGGTGGGTGCGCTTGCCTGGAAGCTCAACAGCGCCCATGTCTTTCGGTACAGGCTGAAGATCTCGCGCTCAACGTATTCGCCCGGAAGTTCTGCAACCACGCCTTCGATCAACCACTTTGCATCGAATGGTAACGGCGGAATCGGGGTCGGAGAGGCTGCGACAGCTGTCAGGGTCGCGGCAAGCTCAGTGGCGAAGCCGATTTGCTGGGCCCGCCAGGTTGGATAGGGTGGATACGGGGTTAATCCGTTCTGCGCCCGATCGGTTGAGACCATCGAAAAGCTAGTCAGGTCGATCCTTTGTTCAAATGCGGTAGCCGAGGCATCAGGCGACACAACAAGCTCTGTAGAGCGGCGAGTGGCGCCAGGGAGCGTGTTTGTTGCCAAAGTAGAGCTTGCGTTAAGCGTCTCTGTAGATGAAGTGGATCTCGTAGTAAACTCGTTCGGCCCTTGTGTGCTGGTCACACCACATGCTGATGGACCGATCAATGATGCAGCTATCATCCACGAGAAAATGACTTGTCGAAGCGACATGTTTTTCGACCCCTTCGATGGCCATCACCGGATCAGTACAGTGTGACCTTCCATGACTGGAATCGGAATATAACCATCCGCCGCATTACATGCAGGCTGTCCAACCAAGCCTGCGAGATTCCCCTGACGCCTGTCCCACACTCGCAAGCTCTCATGCAAAAATGGATCCACGACAACATATCGTGGGGGGTATGACCGAGACATCCTATAAGTTCCACCGACTACTTCGTACTCATCGTACTGGTACTCCACGAAAAGCCGCCATCGGCTCCGCACCTGGAGCATATATGCCGGCAGCGTGTTTGTGCCATTTAGATCCGGCCCCCCTCGATTGACGATGTTCTCGGCAAATGAGTAGGAACCCGGGGCCGGATTACTTGAACGTGACACCGTCAACAACAACCCACTTCCAAGCTTGAGTGGCGTGCTGGATACTGCACTACCGGCCATCGGCACTTCAGGCCCGCCCCCGCCGCCAGAACCGCTCAGCCCCATGCCCACATCGACGGTATCCTGCATCACGTACAAGAGGCGAACCGCAAGGTTTCGGATGCTTGGGCAAGAGCTACCCTCCACGTACCAATCGTTCCTGGCCACGCCGAGGCTTTCGGTTGCATACTGGTACGAAATGCCATACCAATTGCCCGCCACAGTCATGGTGATGCCACTGACGCCAGAAATCGTTGCTCCGTCGATCCACGTGTTGTACCAGCCCTGTCGATTGCCAGACACGGGATAGCCGGGGGCGATGAAGGAAGAGTTGTGCGATGAAACCTGCACACTGCCACTTCTAAAAGGAGCCGGGCCGATGGAGATCGTCGGAGATCCCAGGCCCACCATGAGTCGCGGGTATGGCGAACGATTGATCGAAAGGCACCCCGGTGCAATCGACAACGCGTTATTGACGACCGGAGCAATGGGCGGCAAATCGCCGCTCAGCCCGACCGAACACGTGACGCGGCCAGTGTGATCAGCGGAGACACCGCAGTTCGTGACGATCTGAGGATCGAGATGAATGACCTGCAAATGATGACAGGAGTCATGGCTCCATACACCATTACTGGCTACACATTGGTGCTCCGGAGACTCCGTCGGCTCGGGGGTCGGGGTGTCGGTAGAAAACTGAGCCAGAGTGGTCGGCGCTGTCCCTGGCATCGTCGAAGCGAACACAAGACACGCTGCCACAAGCAAAGCCGTCAGCGTCTTGAAGGTACCTCCATTGAACACGTGATCCTCATTGCGATCCATTTACCCACCCTCCTGCCCTGACTCACAGAAGCGCCGTCCGAGAAACCTATGGAATGACCCGCTCGGTAATGCCGTATTGAAACTGAGCTTCCGCCTCGACCTGAACCAGAACTGACCCGGGGCCCTCTTCCAATCCAATGAGCGGATAGAGCGGAGGCAACAGCACAGGCACGACGACCCGGCAGGTCATGGCGACCGTCAATGAGGCTGTGTCCACATCCGCAGCGTTGCAGGCCATCTGATAGACGCGGGGTTCGTCAGGCGCAGCTGGCCCGCCGCCTCCCTGGTTGTGAGCAGTGACCCAGGCCTCTGCAGCATTTGCAGCCGAATCTGCGAGTTGGACCCGATTGCCAAAGTCGTAGAACACATCCTCATCCAACTGCAACGCGGCATTGGTCACCGAAGCATCCACGACCGATTGCGCCCAACGGCGAGCTGACAGGATGGCGCCCACGTCGTGAACAAGGGCGACGGCCGCGATCAGCACGGGCGTGGCGACAGCGACCATGACGCCGTTAGCCCCCTGCTCCCAGATGCTCCGACATCGGAGGCGTCTGACAGGACGTGCGTTCATTCCACCTCCATCAGGGTGCGTCGAGGTTGTCACACCAGCGATTCTCCAGGTCGTCTTGAGCGGGAGCATTGATGTCGCCCAATGTGATGGCGGGCACGCCGGGCTCATAGCACGATCGGTGCACCTGCAAAGGCCATGAGATGTTCCGAATCAGGTTGTCTCGGTTGTACGGGTCAGGCTCCTCGGGCGCGTAAGGCAAGGCGCCGTTGGGCGCAACAATGACCAACTGGCAAAAGGTCTCGACGCTCCCCGTGCCCTCCGCGCCTTCAGCGATTTCGCTTGGCCCGGAGTACACGGCCTCACTGAGGCCATACGCACTGCGCCCTTGATCCACCACCGCCTGGGCCTGGGCATCTCGCCAATCCTGCCGCCAGTTCATCGACGCCACCTGAGCGCAGTCGTTGGCAACCGTCGTCAGACCGATCAGGCGGAAGTACGTCAGGAAGAAACCGACGGCAAAGCCGATCAGCACGAAAAAGATCGGCAGGACCACCACAAGTTCCACAGCAGCGACGCCACGCTGCCACACCCTAAGCCGTCGCGCCCGGCCCGTTATCGCTTTCATTGGCAGTTCCCCTCGAAACCCGGATGGAATTCCCAGACGTACACCGTCGCTGTTGCCCGGAGTTGCGAAGTCAATGGCCCCATCAACAACTGGTCTCCGATCCACCCGATCGCTGGCCACGCTCGAACGAGCGAGCTGCTCAGGGTCATCGTCTCGACTCGCGCCGAGCAAGTCGCCGATGGGCTTGAGCCAGGCGTGTTGATGCCCAGGGTAACGCTGAGATGGTTGCCCGGCAGCCCAGCAGCCACCGCACGATCGCGGGCATCCTGCGGCGCCAGCGCTGCTGCAAATAGATCATCGGTCGCGCGAATGGCAATGCCAAGTGTGAGGAGAATCAAAGCCAGGGTCAACGGCATGGCGAACGCAAACTCCGTCGCTGCAACGCCGGATCTCCAAGCTCGATCGGTTTGCATCGGCCTTTGACGTGATGGATTCTGGAACCTCTTGTGATTTGCCATCGCCTCGCTGCCCATCTTGTGTGACTCATCTCGGTAGACGCCATCAGGCGCTAACCTGCCTGCCGCAGAACGCTGGCGGCCGTTCTTCGAACAGCCGCCAGCGAAACACCGAAACGTCTAGGGGACATGATAGCTATCGTCTGCAGCGTCGCCGAAGATGGTTTCGATTTGACTACCGAGCAATCCCACCCCGGCCACCACCGCTGCCAGAATGGCGATAAACAGCACGGCATATTCGGTGGCTGAGATGCCATCCTCATCACGCACGAAGCGGGTCAAGGTGTTTTTCAGGCCCGTTAAGGTATTCATTGCGCATTCTCCTCATGAATAATGGTCTTTGCTCGAGTGGACGAGAACGAAAACGCCCCGCCCTGATCTTCAAGTGATCGGTGCTCGTCAATAGCCCCTCCTTCAAACAAGATATCGGATGTACGCCACGGCGAGTCCTCAAAGAGTCCTCGCGTCTACCGCCCCAAAATGCCGTTCATGTTCAGCAACATTACGCCACCCACAAGCACCAGCAGCATCGGCACCAACACGCCGGATGTCACCAACACGATCCTCAATTCGGCCTTTTGAGACAACTCCTCGATCTTGTTGTTCAGCTCGTCGCGCATGAGCGCACTCATCGCCCTCAACTGCTCGACCACCGGTTGCCGCTTCTCCAGGTTGGCCCGCGTGAGTTGCAGAAACTCGTCAAGCTCGGGCATATCGGCAGGCAACGTGGCGCGGATCTCGTCCATCAGCGCCCCGATGTCCGACCGGTTGCTGGACAGCCCCGCTGAGATGTCGCGCAGCACAGCAATGAACAACCCACCGCTTCCTCCGGCCACCCAGTCGTACGTCTGGTCGGTCAATCGATGCAACGAGGGGCCCAACGCTTCGCCGGTTTGCATGACGGCCGCCAGCCGATCCACCGTCCAGGCCATCTCGCGTTTCAGGCTTTCGCGGCGCTGCTTGATCATCTCCGTAACCTTCTCATCGGGCCTGAGATATCCCAACACGGCCAGCCCCAGCGCTCCGGCAACCAACGCGAACCCGCCCCCCAGCAGAACGGTCCCGGCGACGGCGCCGATCAGGGCGTAGGCCAACGCGTTCGCGATTTTGCTTGCGTAGAAGTCGCCAACCGAGCTGTAGCGCCACCCGGACCGTCGCAGTCTATCCTCGACCTGAGCCGGGTCCTGACCGCGCAGAACGAGGCTTCCCAGTCGATGCAACAGACCACCGAACACACGTTGTGCGAACTGCGGCAGATCGCTGACGGGATAGCGAGTGCTGGCCGAAGCGCCAAGGCCCAGGGCAGCCTTTGGACGACTGAATAGCCCGACCAGTCCCAACACCAGGAGCCAGGCCCCACAGGCTCCCGACAGCGCAAAGCCCAGGTTCTGCAGGATCGCCGTCGCGTTCATGGACGACGCTCCTCTGGCGGTGCTGGCATCGCCCGCGGCCGCACGAAACGCGAAAGGGCCGCAGGGGCGCCACCTGCCGAAGAAGCGATGGCCTTACGAGTCGACCGGTCGGCCTGTTGACGGGTTTCATCAAGCGGCGTCCGCGGTTGTGCCTTGAGCTCGCCATAGAAGTTCGTTTCGCGCCGCAGATCGTCGCTGAATGAGCGACGCAACCAGAAGAACATGATCACGTCCGCGACAAACACGCCGGTAATGATCAGCTGGCTTATAGGCTTTTGGTACATCGCCGCGAACTGTTCCGAGGAGAGCCGCATCAACACCACCGCTGCCACCGGCGCTGCACAGATGATGTATAGCTCCCGCAACGGCCCACGCAGCTTCGTGCGCGCCAGTCGGATTGTGCGCGTGCGTTGGGTCAGCGACTCCTGGATGAGCGGCATGACGTCCGTGATCGGCGTGCCACGCTGGTGCTGGACCAGGATCAGCTCGAAGATCGAGTTCAACAGCTGGCTCTGACGCCTGGCGCTCACGACCCGCAGGATCATCTCGAGATCCGCACCGGCGTCGAGTTGACGGCAGATGTAAGCCCAATCGTCGCGACAGAGCGGCGGCCCGAACTGCGCCGCGTGCTCGGCCGCCCCACGGAAGCTGCTGCCCATCCGCGCCCCAACGACCAACCGTGATACCACCTGCGGCAACTGCTCCTCATAGTCCTCGATGGCCTTGGAGGCCTTTCCGATGAGATACGTCCAGTAGCCGAAAACCGACATGCCTGCCGCCAGCAAGGCCGGCAGCATAGAGCCGATCAGCAGATAGGCCGCGAAGAAGACGCCAACGACCAGCACCGCCACCACCTTGAGGAAATCCTCCACGCTCAGGTTGAAGCGGGCGGCATCCAGTTTGGCCTGCAGCCCGCGCAGGAAGTCTTCACGCGGCCGCCCCTCGCCGTACAGCTGCTCGACGTTCGACAGCCGCACCGGGCGCGTCCACTGCGTGCCGATCACCAGCACAAAGACGCCGATGGCGAACAGCAGCGCGAATAAGGTGTTTTGAGAAAAGAGCCCGCTCACTTGCCTATTCCTATCTCTATCCCCAACCCCTTCCCCAGAACGCGCTCAAAGTGTCTTCGGCCCGCAATGTCTGGCGCGTTTTGGGGAAGGGGCTTATTCGCTCTACGCCCCACGCATCTCCGCCCGCTCACGCGCAGCCTGAAGCACAAGATCGTAGCTGTAGCCTGCCTCGCGAAGCATGGCTTCGTGTCCGAGATCCAGGCGCTGACCCGTGCACATCAGACGCCGCCGCGACGAGTCGTAGCGGAAGAGCGGCGTCGTCACCGGGATCGAGCCCTCGATGCCGCCCGTGAACTCCACGATCTCCTCGACATAGCGCCGCCCGGTCTCGGCCCGCCGCAGCGTGATCCCAAGATGGAAGGCCCGCGCGATCCAGAGCGCGACGGTGTTCTCGCTCGTCTCGGTCTGGAAGCTGGCCTCCTGCAACATCATGCGGATCCGGCTGCTCACGTCAGCGATGGTGTCGGCGTGGATCGACGTCAGGCCATTGCGGTGCCCCGTCCACAGCGCCTTGAGCATGTCGAAGACCTCGGCGCCGCGCGCCTCGCCGACCGTCAGGGCGTCCGGCCGCTGGCGCAGCGCCGCGATGACCAGGTCCCGCTGGGTGATCGCCGGCAACCCCTCCAGGGTGGCCGGTCGCGTGATCAGGTACACGCAGTTGTCGCCGTTCTTCAGACCGCGCATGCGCAGCTCGCGTGTATCTTCGATCGTCACGATGCGCCGGTCGGCCGGGATCATGCGCCCCAACGCGCCGAGCACCGTGGTCTTGCCAACGCCGGTCGGGCCGACCACCAGGATGTTGAAGCCCGCGATCACGGCCATGTGCAAAAAGCTCGCGCTGAGCGCCGTGAAGGTGCCGCTGCCGCGGTCTTGGCGGAAGTAGTCGGGCAATTGCGGCGGGGTCGGCTCGCCATGATCCTCGCCACCCACCCTGACGAGATCAGTCATCTGCAACGAGTGATCTCGATGGATGCGGATCGAGGCCACCGGCCACGGATCCGTCAGGGGCTGCGAGATGATGTTGATGCGATGCCCCTGCCGCATCGTGCCGTCGACGATCGGGGTCAGCGGCCCGGCCTGCCGACCGGTGTGCACGATCGTGCGGTTGAGCACAATCAGGGCCTGCTGCGAACTCTTGAAGCCGTGGTCGACGCGCACCCAGTTCCCGCGCGCCTTGTACCAGACGTCGTCGGGGCCGTTGATCGCGATGTCCTCGACGTCGGCCTGGCGCAGGATGGCTTCGAGCGGGCCAAGCCCCAGCAGGTGGTCGAGCAGACGACTGACGATGTCGTCGACTGGCTCCTCAAAGGCCGGCCGGCTGCGCGCCTCCCAGCTGCGGTCATTGAGTTCGCCCACGAGTTGCGTCGCGCGCTCGCGGCACCAGGCCAGCACCTCGTCGCCGCCCGAGTCGATCTCGGCCGGCGTGAAGCGCCCACCTGCTCCAGTGGCCGCCTCTCGCAAGGCCTCGAGGACATTGGCAAATGGGTCGACGACGTCGTAGCGCGGCAACAGGCTGACCCGCAACGGCCCGGTGCCCGCGCGAGTCGACTTCGCATCGTGGCTGACAGGCGCCTGCCCCAGATCGCCTGTGCCCGTCGCACTGTCGGCAAACGGATCGAACGCCTCGCCCGAGAAATCCGGCGGCGCGAAATCCCAGTTCAGGTTGTCGCCGTTATCGCGATCCATAGGCTCTTTGCCCTGTCTCGACCGGGTCGATCAAACGCATTCACCGCTTTCCGCCGAACAGGCCGAACACGCCGCCCTTGCCCCTGGCAGCCCGCGCATCGCCAAGCACTTTTCCGATCGGCGGGTACACGCCTTCGGCCACGCTCAACATGCCACGCAACGTCCCTTCGGCGCCCGGTGGGTGCTTCTGCAAGTACTGAAGCGCGAACGGCCGGCCCTGGTTGACCGACGCGATCACGTTGCGGCTGCGATCCTCCGGCACGACGGCGAAGACCGGCAGGCCCATGAATTCGGCCACGTCCTTCAGGTCGATCCGATCGTCCGGGTCGTAGCGGTTCATCACGAGCTTGAACTTGTCGGCGCGCAGGTCGGCCTTCTCGACCAGGGCCTGATAGGTCTGTCGGTTGTGATACAGCGACGAACGATCCGAGGTGTTGATGAAGAGCACCTGGTCCGACGCCTGCAGCGCGCCGAAGTGCGGGCCCATCTGCGTGTTCGAGCCCAGGTCGATGATGACGAAGTCGTAGTGCTCGCGCGCCAGCCGGATCAGATCCGTCATGAACTGCTGGCCCTGCTTACCAAACAGCGGCCCCGACGATCCCTGCTGGATCTGGACGATGCCGAAGAGCACAAACAGCCGCCCCTCGACCTGCTTCGTGCGCGAGTCGAGCGCGGCGTCGGCCGTCAGCGTGCGCTTGCGCACCATCTCGATCTCGAGCTTGTTGCCGTTGGCCTGGTAGTCGCTGGCCAGATGCAGGATCGTGTTCTGCGCCGGCGGGATGTCGAGGTGCAGGGCCACGCGCCCGCAGTTCATGTCGGCATCGATCAGCAGCACCGTCCGCCCCGCCACAACCGAGAGCAGGCAGGCCATGTTGACGGCCAGCGTGGTCTTGCCGTCGCCGCCTTTGGTGCTCCAGCAGGCCAGCGCGTCCGTGCGATAGCCGCCCGGAGCGGGCGCCGCCGGGCGCCAGCCGACTTCGCCATCAACCAGCGGCCGGGTCCAGCGTAAGCGGGCCTGCGCCAGATGCGCGCGCGCCTCGCTCACGAACTGGCTCACGACGCCCGGCGTCACCGGCACACTGTAGAACGCGATCGCGCCCAGCGATGTCATCTCGGAGCCCCAGGCCCCGTTCGGCGAGGCCAGGCCGATCACGGCGATCGGGAAGTCCGGCCACTTGCTCAACCGCGCGATCAGATCCGGCGCGTAGCCGCGGATCTCGGGCGAGATCACCACGATCTGCGGCTTGAAGTTGCGGATGTCGTCCGGCAGATCCATCGCGTCGCGGGTCGTCGCCAGGACGTGCACGCCCGAGGGATGGTTCGGCCCCAGTTCCATGAACGGCCGCGCCAGTTCCGGCGGCGCCGCCACGAGCACGCCCAGCGGCTCATCGGGCGCGGTCTCAGGGGCTTTGCCGTTCTCGAAAATCTTGGAGAGCTTCAGCATTGTTTACGGCCTCGTCGTCGGAGTCGGGGTCGGGCTGGACGCCATGGTCGGCGCCAGCACTTGCGTCGGGATCGGCGTGGCCTGGTCGGCGGCCTCGGCCATCTGCACAGCCTGCTCCTGCTGGAGATAGAGATCCTGACCCGCGCCCGTGATCGACGCAGGCAACCCGGCGTCGAGCCGCTGCTGGCGCTCCATCTCGAGCAGGGCCACCAGGTCGTTCCAGGTCATGCCCAGGGTCGGGCGGCGATCGCCGATCTGCGTGCCATCGGCGCGCGCGTTGGCAGAGAGCAACGACACACGCACGATCCCGGTGTCGAGCGCGAACTGCACGACTTCCTGAGCGTCACGCGGCACCGCCAGGACGAGCGCCGTCACCGCCCCCTGCACCTCGCGCGCCACCGTCTGACCGCTCGACGTCACCTGGCTGGCCTGCTTCACCTCTCGCACCAGATCCAGCACGAGCGCATTGGTCACGATCGTCTTGGCCAGCGGCGCATAGAGCATCACACCCGGCGTCGACGTCGGTTCGATTGCCACGAAGGGATCGGGCGTGGCCGGCTCGAGGCCGGCGCTCGGGTTGAACGATTGAAAGGCCGCTTCGGTGGGCGGCACCACCGGCGCGTAAGAGACGCCGACGACGCCGTAGACCAGATCGACGTAGTCGCCGGCCTGGATCCCGGGCGGCGCCGTGTCGTCGCTGACGGGGACGACGAGCGCGATCAACGACGGATCCTCCAACTGGCCCGCGAGCCCACTGTTAAGGTTGCCCGCTGCCACAACGGCGTTGCGCGGGATCGGCTGTCCGGCCGCGATCGGTTGGGTCACGATCTTGTTATTGAGGAGTTGCAGATCCGATTGGAGGAAGACCGTCTGGTAAAAGCCGCTTTCCGTTTCGTCGACGTGAACGGAGATGGTCGCCAGGTCCTGCAACTGCACGACCTCGCCCGGGCTGAAATCGCGACTCGCGATCACCACCAGCACCGCGGGCGGATTGAACACCTGGCCTAACATGAAAACCGCTATGAAGGAGCCAACCATTAACAGCAGCCCCACGACCAACACCAGCAGGTTCCGACGCATAGCCTCTGCCTCTATGAAGTTATGGACGCCGTCCGAGCCAGTCGTTCGCGGACGGTGAACGGGTTTACTCTACGGCAGGCGCGGAGCCTGCTCGTCCTCGAAAGGTCCTCGTGCTTTGCGCGCGCTCGGTGAGGCCCCCCTCAGGGCCGGCAAAGCCATCGGTTCAACACCATCGAAAAACACACCACCAAAAACAGGCACAACGCTTTACGCAGACGCCCAACATCTGTAATCCGGGCGTATCTCGTCAGAATAAACGGCGTCAATTCGTTTGACAATAGTTCATTCTATCCAGAGCCATCCGGGGCGATTCATGTGAGAGCACAAAAACTTGCCCGAAACTGACCGCCGACGCCTGCCACGTTGTGCCGCGGGCATAGCCGTCAGTCTGAGGAGCACCCCCCCAGGATGACGCATGACCGCTGACCGATGCCCAAGGTTAGCTCACGCCAAAAACAGTGGTCAATGATGTATTCGTACCAAAACGGAGGAGCGTTGCGATCTTGAGGCGACGTAACGAGTCGCCCCACGGGTCGATGTCGACATAGCGTGGCTACGGGCAGCCGGCCAGATAGCAAACGGACGAGACGACGCTCGAATCCGGACGGAGAAGTTCGGCCTTGTCGCCGCTGTTGTTCCAGATGGCCGCACCGCTCCAGAGCAAGATGCTCGGGGGCGAGTCGACGGCGCCCGTGAACGACTGGATCTGGACGCTGGCGCCGGGGTCGAGGACGTAGCCGACCGGGAAGCTATAGGACTGGCTGCCCACGACACTGACGAGCGACCAGCCTGTCAGGTCCTGTGCGATTGAACCGGTGTTTTGGATGATCACATACTCGGGCGTCGTCAGGCCGCTGAGTTGTTCGATCACGAGAACCGCCGATCCTGTAGGTGTCTCGGTCGGTGTCGGCGACGCTGTGCTCGTGGGCGTGGGGGTATCAGACGGCATCGCCGTGGCCGTCCCAGTCGGTGAAGCTGAGGGTAGCGTGACCGTCGGCGTGCTCGTGGGCGTGCTCGTCGGCACCCCGGTCGCGGTCGAGGTCTCGCTCGGTGTGGCCGTCGCATCGAGCGTCGCCGTGGCTGTTGCGGTCATCAGCGGCGTCGCGGTTTCCGTCGGGAGCGGCGTGTTCGTCGCGGCCGGCGTCGACGTGGCCGTCGCGGATACCGGCGTGTCGGTCGCCGTAGATGTTGAAGTCGGCGTCTCGCTCGGAGTCCCTGTCGCACTCGGTGTCAGCGTGGCCGTCGCGGTCGGCGTCCAGGTTGCAGTTGCGCTCGGCGTCAGGGTCACGGTCGATGTCGGCGTCCACGTGGCCGACGGGGTGTTGGTGGCCGTCGGCAGCGGCGTGGCAGTGGGCGCCGCACCGAGGGTGACGATCGGACCGAACTCGCTGGTGTTGTCCGAGCCGTTGGTGGCCGTCCCGCTCAGGTGGTCGCCGATGTTCAGGCCGAGCACCTGCGCGCTGATCGAGAAGTCGCCGGTTGGGCCGGTCGTGAACGCGTAGATGAAGCGCTGACCCTCACCGAAGCCCGAGCCATCACCAGCCGTGACGTACAGTTCAACGATCACACCGCCGAAGTCTGAGTCGCCCGGCGCAGTTCCCACGTAGCCGTTCACCGTCAATGTGGATCCATCCCACACAGCATTGGTCAGCACCGGATAGTCCATCCCGCGGTTCGCGGCGCCGACGCTCAGCGCACCGTCGTTGCCGCTGACGCCGCTCGCGCCCAGGTCGATGCCGAGGCCGGCGTTGCCTTCGAGGCTGTTGCCCAGGATCGAGTTCCCGCTGGCTCCATCGGCCACATGCACCCCTGCCCCACCGTTGTTGTGCACGATGTTGCCGATGCCCGCCGACGTCCCGCCGATGATGTTGCCATTGCCGCTCGACACGGCGATGCCGTTGCCGACGTTGCCCAGGCCGCCCGTCCCACTCGCATTCGTGCCGATGTAGTTCTCGCGGATGACGTTGGAGCCGGCCGCCACCCAGACGCCGTCACCACCGTTCCCGGCGATCACGTTCCCGAGGAAGACGAAGTTCGGGCCTTCACTCAGCGCAACGCCCGCTCCGCCGTTGCCCACCACCGCACTCGCGCCCAGACTCAGGCCGATGACGTTGCTCGAGAGGATGTTGCCATTCGCGCCGAAGCCGCTGATGCTCACACCCGGGCCGGTGTTGCCCGAGATCACGTTGCCGTTGAGCACGTTGCTCGGCCCCGTCACGACCACGCCCGACGCATTCGCCAACGCCGCGCTGCCCGACGGATCTGTGCCGATCAGGTTCGACAGGATCGAGTTGGACGACGCGCCATCCGCCAGCCAGACGCCCGGCCCCGTGTTACCGGCGATCACGTTCTGAAGCGCCGGGTTGCCCAACACGCCGCCGCCGATCTGGACGTGCTGCGCGCCGGCCACGTACACGCCCGCTCCGCCGTTCCCGGCCGCGCTGCCGTTCGCGCGCACGCCGATCAGGTTGCCCTCCAGCACCACCCCGTCCGCGTTCACCTGCACGCCATCCCCGCCGAAGCCCGCCACCGCCAGGCCGCGCACCGCGACCCCGGCCGTGTTCAGCGTCAGCCCGTCGGCGCCGCCCGCCAGCGCGCCATTCACCTCGATCACGGCTGCGCCGCTCCACCCCGGTTGGGTCTGGCCATTCACGTTCACGTTCACGCCCGGCAGCGCGCTCGTCGGCCGGATCACCCACACGCCGCCGCTGTGGCCCGGGTCGCCAACCGGGATCCCGAACCGGATCTCGCTCACCCCGCCCGCGTTCGCCACCTCCAGCGCCGCCCGCAGCGTGCACTCGCCGCCGGTCGTCGTCTCGCAGCGGCCATCGCCCGCGTCAGCATCGCTGTTGTCACCGGTGCTGTTCACGATCAGGATCGGTGACGTCGTCGCCGTGGCCGTCGCGGTGGGCGTGGAGCTTGCCGTGGCTGTGACGCTCGCGGTGGCCGTCGGCGTGGCCGTGCGCGTCGGCGTCTGAGTCTCGGTTGGTGTGACCGTTGACGTGGATGTTTCGGTCGGCGTCGCTGTCTGAGTCGGCGTCAGGGTCGACGTCGGCGTGATGGTGGGCGTGGCCGTGTCGGTCGGTGTTGACGTTTCGCTCGGCGTCATCGTGACGGTCGGCGTCGACGTCGACGTCGGTGTCAGAGTTGCCGTGGCCGTTTCCGTCGCCGTCGCGGTGGCTGTCGGCGTGGGGGTCTCGGTGGCGGTCAGCGTGATCGTCGGCGTCGTTGTGGCTGTCGACGTTGGCGTGATCGTCGGCGTCGCTGTCTCGGTTGGTGTGGTCGTCACCGTCGCTGTCTCGGTCGGCGTGGCCGTGTCGGTCGGAGTCGACGTTACGGTTGCAGTCGCCGTCGCGGTGTGTGTGGCGGTGGCCGTCGGTGTTTCAGTGGCGGTGGCTGTCGGCGTGGGCGTCGCCGTGATCGTCGGTGTCGGCGTGTCCGTCGCAGTGGCAGTGGCGGTCGCCGTCTCCGTCGCTGTCGCGGTTTCGGTCGGCGTCTGCGTGATCGTGGCCGTCGCCGTCGATGTGGCGGTGTCGGTCGGCGTGGGTGTCACGGTTGGCGTCAGGGTCTCCGTCGGCGTGTGGGTGATGGTGGAAGTGGGAGTCACCGTCGATGTCGACGTGGCGGTGGCCGTGTCGGGCGGTGTCGGCGTGAGCGTAGCCGTCGCGGTCGGGCTCGCGGTTTCGGTCGGCGTCGAAGTCGCTGTCGATGTGCGCGTGATCGTCGGCGTCGCCGTCGATGTGGCCGTGTCGGTCGGCGTGGGCGTGAGCGTCACTGTCGGCGTGGCGGTCGGCGCCAGACCGAGCGCCATCACGGGGCCGAACTCAGACGTGTTGTTGCTGAGGTTCGTGGCGGTGCCGCTGAGCCGATCGCCGACGTTGAGGCCGAGCACGGGCAGCGCGCCGGAGAAGTCGCCGGCAGCGCCTGTGTTGAGCGTACCGAGCAGACGCTGACCCTCGCCAAAGCCCGAGCCATCGCCGGCCGTGACGTATAGCTCGACCACGGCACTGCCAAAGTCAAAATCACCCGGCGCAGTTCCCACATAGCCGCTCACCGTCAGCGTGGATCCATCCCACACAGCGTTGGTCAACACCGGATAGTCCATCCCGCGGTTCGCGGCGCCGACGCTCAGCGCACCGTCGTTGCCGCTGACGCCGCTCGCGCCCAGGTCGATGCCGAGGCCGGCGTTGCCTTCGAGGCTGTTGCCCAGGATCGAGTTCCCGCTGGCTCCATCGGCCACACGCACCCCTGCCCCACCGTTGTTCAGCACGACGTTGCCGATGCCCGCCGACGTGCCGCCGATGATGTTCCCGTCGCCACTCGCAATGGCGATGCCGTTGCCGACGTTGCCCAGGCCAGCGCCGCCGCTGATGTTCGTGCCGATGTAGTTCTCACGGATGACGTTTGAGCTCGCAGAGACCCAGATGCCATCTCCTCCGTTGCGGGCGATGACATTGCCACCGAAGACGAAGTTCGGGCCTTCGCTCAGCGCGATCCCGGCGCCGCCGTTGCCCAGAGCGCTCGCTCCATCGGCCGCGAGGCCCATGATATTGCCGGTCAGGATGTTGCCGTTCGCGCCGAAGCCGCTGACGCTCACGCCCGGCCCCGTGTTGCCCGAGATCACGTTGCCGTTGAGCACGTTGCTCGGCCCCGTCACGACCACGCCCGACGCATTCGCCAACGCCGCGCTGCCCGACGGATCTGTGCCGATCAGGTTCGACAGGATCGAGTTGGACGACGCGCCATCCGCCAGCCAGACGCCCGGCCCCGTGTTACCGGCGATCACGTTCTGAAGCGCCGGGTTGCCCAACACGCCGCCGCCGATCTGGACGTGCTGCGCGCCGGCCACGTACACGCCCGCTCCGCCGTTCCCGGCCGCGCTGCCGTTCGCGCGCACGCCGATCAGGTTGCCCTCCAGCACCACCCCGTCCGCGTTCACCTGCACGCCATCCCCGCCGAAGCCCGCCACCGCCAGGCCGCGCACCGCGACCCCGGCCGTGTTCAGCGTCAGCCCGTCGGCGCCGCCCGCCAGCGCGCCATTCACCTCGATCACGGCTGCGCCGCTCCACCCCGGTTGGGTCTGGCCATTCACGTTCACGTTCACGCCCGGCAGCGCGCTCGTCGGCCGGATCACCCACACGCCGCCGCTGTGGCCCGGGTCGCCAACCGGGATCCCGAACCGGATCTCGCTCACCCCGCCCGCGTTCGCCACCTCCAGCGCCGCCCGCAGCGTGCACTCGCCGCCGGTCGTCGTCTCGCAGCGGCCATCGCCCGCGTCAGCGTCGCTGTTGTCACCGGTGCTGTTCACGATCAGGATCGGCGACGTTGTGGCCGCCGCCGTCGCGGTGGAGGTGGCTGTCGACGTGGCCGTCGACGTCATCGTGCGCGTGAGGGTCCGGGTCGACGTGGCCGTAGCGGATGCGGTTGTCGTCTGGCTCGGCGTCGACGTCTCGGTCAACGTGGGCGTCACAGACGGGGTCCACGTGGTCGTCGCGGTGGTGACCGGCGTGGCCGTAGAAGTCGGCGTGTCGCTGAGGATGACGGGCGGCGTCGACGAACCGGTCGCGGTGGCCGTCTCCGTCGCCGTGAGATCCAGGGTCGGCGTCGACGTGAGGGGCACAGGCGTGCGGGTTGCCGTCGCGGTGCCTGTCGGCGTTGCCGAAGTCGGCGTTGCCGAAGTCGGCGTTGCCGAAGTCGGCGTTGCCGTGATCGTTGTCGTCGTGGCTGTCGATATTGTCGAGGGGGTCTCCGAAGCGGGCACGGCGACCGTCTCGGTGGCGCCGAGCGATTCGGTGGTGGCTGGGGTCGTCGACGAGGGTGAGGCAGTCCGGGTTGGCACCGCCAGGGTCAGCATGAACTGGCCAGGTGGTGGTGGTGTGACGGACGGCGTGATGAGCGCGATGGCCCGATCCGACTCGACGTCGGTGAGGATGGCGGCGCGCACCGGCGCGATCGCCAGCGGGTCCCAGGGGGCGTAATCGGCGTTGTAGGGCGAACGGATCCAGGGCGAATCGATCGACAGTTGCCAGAGCGCCAATTCGCCACAACCCAGGAGCGCCAGAAGCAGCACACCGCCAGACAGCGCGAGCATGAGCGCGCGCCGGCGCCGATCGCTGGCTGGGCGCTCCGGCTGGTCGGTCATGAGCGATCGCTCTCGCGCTCGAGGATGGCCGGGGTCTGGATGCGAACGGTGGTCGTCACATCGATCGTGACGTTCGGATCGGTGTCGAGGGGCAGCCAGACCGAGAACCGATCGCGCGTCGCGGGGTCGCTGTGGACGTCGATCCGGCCGCTGTGTTCGGCGATCAAACCGTAGCTGACGGCCAGGCTCAACTGACGGGTCAGCGCCTCAGGGTTGACGTCGAAGTCCGGGTCGAACAAGCGCGCGGCCTCGGCGGCCGAGATCGTCGGGCCGTCGTCAGAGACGATCAGGCAGGCAAAGCTCGGTTGTGCATCCGGCGCAAGCCGCAGTGTCAGTGTGCCGCCGGCCGGAATACTGAACAGCCGATGCGCGAGCAAAGCCGCGAGCGCCTGTTGAACGCGCCCCGGATCAATCGTGGCGTACACGGCTTCGGCCGGCAGATCGACTGAGCCCGTGACCGAGGCGGCTGTCAGCGAGGCGGTCTGGCCTTCGACGACGGCTCGCGCTGTCAGTCGCAGATCGACGAGCATGCGCTCGCTCTCGGTCGGATGCGCAAAGCGATCCAACTCGCTGAGCATCCGGCCGGCGCGCTCGGTGTGTGAGCGGATCTGGTCGAGTTGCTCGCGGCCTTCTGAGCCGATCTCCTGGTCGATATCGAGCAGGTCGATGAGGGTCAGCGCGGCCGTCAGCGGCGCGCGGACGTCTTGAGCGATGTGGCTGGCGACGCGGCCCATCAACGCGATCTTCTCGCGCTGGATCATGTGAGCCTGTGCGGCGGCCAGTTGTTGGTTGGCAGCCGCGAGTTGTTCGCCGCGCTGCAGGGCCTGCTCGTAGAGCTCACGGGTGGCGATCTGTAACGACTCGGATTGAGCGGTGCGGCGGCGCAGCATCTCGGTCATGCGATCGAAGGCGCGCGCCAGTTTGCCGATCTCATCGACCGAGTCGATGCCCGTGGCCTGATCGAGATCGCCATCGGCGACCTTCTGCGTGACGGCCTGCAGGCGGCGGATCGGCGCGCTAATCATGTAGGCGAGCCCGATGCCAAGCGCCGTCGTCGCCGCGACAAGCACGAGGAAGACGCCGGCGATGGCGTTGCGGCTGATCGCCTCGGCTGAAACGACGAAGTCGGTGGGCAGGAGAGTCACCAGCACGCCCACCGGCTGCTGGCGGATGATGAGCGGCGTGTAGAGCGCCTCGTAGCCGACGCCCGCGATCTCGATCGGTCGCGACGGGCTCTTGTCGACCGAGACCGCCTGGTCGGGTGTAAGCACCAATAGCCAGGGATCGACTGTCAACGTGCTCGCGCGGAAGGCGCCTTCGCTGGTGAGCATGACCTGTTGGGCATTCGAGCGCCCTCGCAGGAGATCGAGCAGCGTCGACAGTCGCGTGCCAACGACGACGACGCCCAAGGTGCGCTCATCGCCCTCGACGACCGGCGCGGCTGTGAAGAAGTACGGCTCGCCGGCGACGGTTTTGATGCCGACCATCTTGTCGCCGAGGTCATCGTGTGTGCCAGCCAGGACACGCTGGATCGCGGGGTCGTCGCGCCATTCGGCGACGACGATGTCGTAGGCGCCGGCCGCCGAGGCCGGGACGGCGACGTTCGTCAACACCGCGCTGCCGTCACGATCAAGCACGGCCCAGAGTTCTATGCCGGCATTTCCAGCCAACGGCCGAAGCAGGCCGTCGATGCCGGCCAGGTCGCGGGTCTCCAGAGCACCGGGCAATCCTTCAGTGAAGACCATCAGTCGCAGCACCGAGAGATGGTTCGCCTCCTGATCGACGACCGCCGCGGCGGCCAACCGGCTCGACTCGTAGAGCTGGTTGTCGAAGCGCTCGCGCGCCGAGCCCGCCATGAGACGCGTCACCACAAAGGTGCCGATGAGCGCCGTCAGCACCGTGACCGCCAGGAACGGCAGCACGATCTTGCCGCGCAACGAGAACTCGGCCCACAGGCGAGTCGGAAGCGGCAGCGATCGTTTTCGATTGGGGTCGAGCGGCTCGGGCGTGTCTCCCAGCATCAGCATCCCCCGGTCAAAAGCAACGTCTAGCCAAAGGCCATCGGCGTTATCGGCGCCTGGATCATTAAAACCAAGACGTCGCGGCGACGCGGTAAAACCAATCGGAAATTCGGTATGCGAAACAGCCGAATCGGGAGGACCCGGCCGGATTTCACGGAAGGTTTACGTGACTTAGGCAGTTGTGGAGAAACATAACGGCGCCGGCTGCCCGCGTAAGCAGCCGGCGCCGTTGGCGCTTAATAAGGAGAAGAGTCTCAGCGCGCGAGGGCGGCCTCGATCGCGCGGAGTTCGTCATCGGAGAATGACCCGCTGTCGAGCGCGTGGACGGCGTCTTCGATCTGGCCGACCTTGCTGGCCCCGATCAAGGCCGACGTGATCTCCGGATGGCGCAGCACCCAGGCCAGAGCCATCTGGGCAAGCGTCTGGCCGCGCTGCCTGGCGATGTCATTGAGCGCGGTCACGCGGGCCAGCACCTGGTCGGTCACCTGCTCGCGGCGCAGGAAGGTGCCGGTCTTGCCGGCGCGCGAGTCGTCGGGCACGCCGCCGAGATAGCGGTTGGTCAGCAGGCCCTGAGCCAGCGGCGAGAAGGCGATGCCACCCACCCCTTCGGCGCGCAGGACGTCGATGAGCTTCTCCTCGACCCAGCGCTCGAACATGCTGTACTTGGGTTGATGGATCAGGAGCGGCGTGCCGAGACTGCGCAGGATCTGAGCGGCCTGAGCGGTCAGGTCGGCCGGGTAGTTCGAGACACCGACGTAGAGCGCGCGACCGCTGCGCACAGCGTAGTCGAGCGCGCCCATCGTCTCCTCGAGCGGCGTCTCGGGATCCGGCCTGTGGTGATAGAAGATGTCGACGTACTCAAGGCCCATGCGTTTAAGGCTCTGATCGAGGCTCGAGATCAGGTACTTGCGGCTGCCCCAATCGCCGTAAGGTCCTGCCCACATCCCGTAGCCGGCTTTCGACGAGATGATCAACTCGTCGCGATAGTCCAGAAAGTCGGCCTTCAGGATACGGCCGAAGTTCGACTCGGCCGAGCCGGGCGGCGGGCCGTAGTTGTTGGCCAGGTCGAAGTGGGTGACGCCGAGATCGAACGCGCGCCTGAGCATTGCGCGCATGTTCTCGATCGTGTCCACGCCGCCGAAGTTGTGCCACAGCCCGAGCGAGATGGCCGGCAACTTCAGGCCGCTGCGCCCGGTTCGGCGGTAAGCGATCGTGTCGTAACGTTGAGGGGATGGGTTGTAGGCCATGAGCACTCCGGAGATAGGAGGAGGCAAAAGAGAGGTGAGAGGTGGGATCGCTTCCGCGCTCTTCTCACCTCCCGCTTCCCTCCTCAGTTTTTTCCGCTCGCGACTTGCAGGTTCCTCGATCGCATGAACCAGGCGCTCTCGACCGAGAACAGGATCAGGGCCGCCCAGACCATGCCGAAGCCGATCAGTTGGGCGCCCGTGAAGGGCTCATGATAGATGAAAACGCCGATCAGGAACTGAAGGGTTGGTGCGATGTACTGAAGGATGCCGACCAGGCTGAGCGGGATCTGGCGCGCGGCGGCCGCGAAGAGGAGCAGCGGCACGGTCGTGACAATCCCCGTGCCGATCAAGAGCAGCGGCTGGGTCGGAAGTTCCTGAGTGAACGCGCTCTGCCCCACCACGCCCGCGCCGAAGACCACGAGGAGCGCCGGGATGAACAACACGCCGGTCTCCATGGTCAGACCGTGCAGGGCCGAGAGCGGGGCCAGCTTCTTGACGAGACCGTAAGTCGCGAAAGTGAGCGCGAGGAGCAGTGCGATCCACGGCGGCGAGCCGTAGAGGATGGTCAGATAGATCACACCGATGCCGGCCAGCGCCAGGGGCGCCCACTGCAGCGGACGCAGACGCTCACGCAGGATGAAGACGCCCATGAGGACGCTGAGCAACGGGTTGATGAAATAGCCCAGGCTGGTCTCGATGATGTAGCCCTCGTTGACGGCCCAGACGTACATCAACCAGTTCACACCGATCAAGAGACCGGCCGCCGCATAGATCGCGAGCACGCGTCGATTGAGCGAGTTCCTCAGGTCACCCCACCCGCGCCTGGCCGTGATCCACACCGCCAGCACGATGAACGACCACGCGACCCGATGGCCGATGAGCTCGAGCGCCGGCACATGATGTAACGATTTCCAATAGATGGGCAACAGACCCCAGGCCACATAAGCCGCAAGGGCAAACCAGATACCACGGTTGGAGGGCATCCGACGATTATCGCAGAGACGGGAAGAACGAAGAGGGAGGTGGGAGGAGAGGCTCTCCTCCCACCTCCCTCTTCCTTAAGCCGCCCGCACCTCCGCCTGCCCGGCCAATCGCGCGACATGGTCGAGGTCGCCGAAATCGGTGCCGGGCAGGCTGGCCGCGGCGGCGCCGCTGGCGAGGCCGGTGCGCAACACATCCGGCCAGGGGGCATTCAAATTGATGGCGTGGACAAGTCCCGCGACAAGAGCATCGCCGGCGCCGATCGGGTTGCTCTCGTCGATATGCGGCGCTGTGCCGATCCAGCGCCCATCGGCCGTGGCGAGCACGGCTCCGTCGGCGCCGCGGCTGATGACGACGTTCTCGGGCCCGAAGGAGCGCAGCCGCTCGGCCGCGGCCAGCGCCTCTTCGGCCGTGCGGGTCGCCAGGCCAGTGGCGGCCTCGGCTTCGACGGCATTGGGCTTGATCAGGAACGGGCGCGCCTGGCAGCCGAGCGCGAACGCGTCGCCGCTGGCATCGAGGATCACGCGCGCGCCATAGCCGCGCAGCAGTTCGACCAACGAGGCATACAGATCCGGCGGGAGGCCCGGCGGAAGGCTGCCGGCCAGCACCCACAAGTCCCCGGGCCGCGCCAGCGCACTGACTCGATCGACCAGGCTCTCGCGCTCCTCGCCGGTGACGGTCGGTCCGGCCTCGTTGACCTTGACGTGGTCGCCGGTGTCGGTCGCCACGATGCTGACGTTGGTGCGAGTCTCGCCGCCGATCGAGACGACGTCGACGGCGATGCCCTGGCGCGACAGCCCGGCCTTCATCGCCGCGCCGGTCGGCCCGCCGAGCAGGCCGAGCGCGACACTGGGCGTGCCGAGCGCAGCCAACGCGCGCGAAACGTTGAAGCCCTTGCCGCCGTAGTCGACGCGCGCCGAGGTCGCGCGCAGGACGGCGTTGGGCTCGAGGGCCGCGACCGTCAACTCGCGGTCGAGCGCCGGGTTGAGGGTGAGGGTGTAGATCATGGCTTCCAGAAGCGTTCGATCAGGATCGCTTCGGCCTTTGGCGTCCAGGTGTCGCCGGGTCCGAGGCAATCGGCCAGTTCGGGCACGACCGACTTGATTTCGTCGAGGCCCGTGAGCGGCAGGCCCGTGATCTGCGGGAAGATCACGATCTTGCCCGGAAAGCGCCCCGACATCATGTCGCGCAGGCCATCGTGCGCGGCCTCCATCCCGCCGACCGCGGCCACCGACTGGTTCGGCGACAGCCGGCCGTCGAGCGCCTTGCGCAATGTCAGCGCCTGATCCTCGAGCCGCGAGCCCGACGTCCCCGTGAACTGCGCGTTGTGAAGATAGACCTGGCTGAGGTCGAGGGGCGCCAGCGTGCCGTTCGGGACGCCGGCGAAGAACACGAGCATGCCGTCCGGCGCCAGCGCGCGCGCCGCATCCGCCATCACCGCCGCCACCGGCACACTGACGACAACGTCGTCTGCGCCCTTCCCTGTCGTCTCGCCCGCGACGTAGTTGGCGAGCGTCTGAGTCGAGGCTGTGGGATTGAAGGCCAGCAGCCTGCGGCCGTGCTTGTTCGCCAGCCGGCCGAGCCGCGTCGTCAGCGCCTCGAGCCTGGCGGTGTTGGTGTCTGTGGCGATGACGACCGCGGGGCCGTCGGGCAATTCGAGCGCGCGCTGCACGTGCATCTGGCCCATCGGCCCGCCCGCGCCCACGAAGACCGCGACGCCGCCGCTGCGCAACTCGCAGCGATTGCGCGCTTCACCATATGCGCCGGCGACATCCGGCCCCGTGCAGCCGACGTAGGCCGTGTAGTCGTAGTGGATGCGGCCAACATCGACCTGCACCGGGCCGTCGAGCGGCGTCGTGCCGACGAGCGCGAACGTGCCGCGCCGCGCGATCAGTTTTGCGGCCTCGCCGACCATCGCCGCCGAACGTGGATCGAGCACCACGATGTCGTCGAAGCCCGCGCCGCCGGTGAGGTCGGCCTTGAGCATCGCATATTCGTCAGGTGTCAGCGCATCGCGCACGACAAGCTTCGCGCTGCGCTTCGCGGCCTCGGTCTGCAACAGCGCGAACAGGCTCGCTGGCACATCGGTGGCCACGAACAGGCTCGGCGCTTCGAGCCCGGCCGAACACACGTAAGTCGTCGTGTCGCCGGGTCGGCCCACGATCCACATCGTCCCGCCGGCTTTCGGCGCGAGCCGACGCCGCTGCGTGTACGACGCCTCGACGCACGCCCACGGCTCAGTCAACGCGGTCTCGGCATAGCCGAGCTCGCCCTCGAGCGGCAGCAGATACGAGCCGGCGTCGGCGTGCAGCACTTCAGGCCCGATCAGGTGATACTGCGTCAGGCCACCCGGGATCGTGTAGCCGTAGGCCGTGCTCATGCCGTTCTGGTAGATGTCAGGCTGGATCGCATAACGCTCGCCGACCTTGAACTGGCTTGCGAGCTCCTTGCCGACGCGCATAATCGTCAGCGCCGCCTCATGGCCGAGCCGCGTCGGCTGCACCGCGAGGTCGCGGTTGTAGAGCTTCGGATGCTTACCGCCCTGCTGGATCAGTTTGACGTCCGAGAAGCACATGCCGACGGCATCCACGCGCACGAGCAACTGATCGTCGCCGGGCTCCTGCACGTCGAACAACTCGGGCCTGCCCTCGCGCCCGATGTGCTCGAGCCCCGGGCCGTACATGTTCCACGCCCACGTCTTGCGCGGCAGCGGCGCCTCTGTGGAGCGATAGCGATCGAATTGGGAAGTCATTGCTTGTGCCTTTCACATGAGTCGTCAGGGGCGTGGAGCGTGGAGCGTAGAGCGTGGAGCGATCACGCTATCGCGCCAGATCGCGGTAGCGTGATCGCTCTACGCTCTACGCCCCACGCTCTACGCCCCACGCTCTACGCTCCACGCTCCACGCTCTACGCCCCACGCTCCCCATGCCATTCCAGCGCGCGCACCTCAACCGCCGTCGCGCACGCCAGTGCCTGAGCGGCGAGCGTCGCGGAGTCGGCGTGCGAGAGCGAGCGGACGCGGGCTTTGGTGGCCGGGATCGCGGCGACGCTGACGCTGAGCTCGGTGATGCCAAGGCCGACGAGCAAGGCCACGGCCTGGGCGTCGGCAGCGAGTTCGCCGCAGACGCCGGCCCACTTGCCCGCGGCTCGAGCCGCCCGGGCCGTGCGGCCGATCAGGGCGAGCACCGCCGGGTGCAGGCCGTCGGCCTGAGCTGCGAGCGTCGGGTGCGTGCGCTCGATCGCGAGCGTGTATTGAGTCAGATCGTTCGTGCCGATCGAGAAGAAGTCGACTTCACGCGCGAGTTGCTCGGCCACGAGCGCGGCCGACGGGATCTCGACCATGATGCCGAGCGGAATCGCCGGCGCGTTCAGCTCGGCGCGCACGGCCTCGGCCATGTCACGCGCGGCGCGCCAGTCCTCAACGCCCAGCACCATCGGAAACATCAGGTGCAGCGGCCCGTACTCGGCCGCGCGATAGACGGCGCGCAGCTGCGCGCGGAAGAGATCGGGCCGCGCGAGCGACAGGCGCAGGCCGCGCACGCCGAGGAACGGATTGTCCTCGTGCCGCAGCGGCAGATACGGCAGCGGCTTGTCGCCACCGACGTCGAGCGTGCGGATGATCACCGGGGCGCCGCCCAGCGCGCGAGCGATGTCGCGGTAGAGCGCGAACTGCTCGTCCTCGGTCGGCGCTTCGGTACGGTCCAGGAACAAGAACTCGGTGCGCAGCAGCCCGACGCCCTCGGCCCCGGCCTCCGCGGCGCGTTGCGCGTCCTTCAGGCTTCCGATGTTGGCGACGACGTGGATGCGCGTGCCATCGCGGGTCACGGCCGACGCAAACGCCGCCTGCCGCTCTGCCTCGCGTTTTGCGCGCTGCTCGGCCACGGCCTGACGCGCCGCAGTCAGGCGCGTCTCATCAGGCCCGACGGCCAGCGTGCCCTGCCCGCCGTCGAGGATCGCCAGCGAGCCGTCGGCGATCGACAGCACGCCCGCCTGCGCGCCGACGATGGCCGGCAGGCCCAGGGCGCGCGCCAGGATCGCGGTGTGTGCGTTCGGCCCGCCCCCGACCGTGCAGATCGCGAGGACGCGCTCGGGATCGAGCCCGGCCGTCTCCGAGGGCGATAGATCCTGCGCGACCACGATCACGGGCTCACGTTGCGAAGCGATCAGGCCCGCGAGCCGCGACACGCCGCCCCCGCCGTTGAGGTGCCCGAGCACACGCGTACCCACGTCGCGGATGTCGGCGGCGCGGGTCGCCAGCGGATGGTCGCCGCCCGCGCTCATCTCAGCTGCCTGAGCTTCGAATGCCCCGCGCCACGCCGCGACGGCGCCCTGCCCGATGGCGATGCCGGTGCGGGCGGCGGCCGTCAGTTCCGGGTCGTCGAGCACTTCAAGATGCGCGCCGAAGATCGCGGCCTCGGCCTCGCCCAGGCGCTTCTTGACCGATTGGCGCAGCGCCTCCAGTTCGGCGCGCGAGGCCCGCAACGCCTTATCGAAGCGCGTGTGCTCGGCCTCGACGGTCGCGGCCGGCGTCGTCGCTTCGGCCGCCTCTGCAATCGGGTGCAGGCAGATGATAGGCCCGACAGCGACACCGGCCGAGGCGGCCTGCCCCGACCAGGATTGGGTGCAACCCATCGGTTCAAATGGCGTCGGTTTCGGCTCGTGTGTGCCGTTTGCGGGAAGTGTGGAGGCCGGCGCACCCGATGCCGAGCCGCCCTCATCGCCAAGCCCGGACGCCACGAGGTCGACGAGCGTGTTCAGAGCGGCCTCTTCATCTGGCCCGTCGGCGCTGATCTCGACCTCGGTGCCGTAGGTGGCTTTGAGCGTCAGCAGTGAGATCAGGCTCTTGCCGTTGACGCGCTTGACGCCGTTGCTGACGCGCACGTCGGCCGCGAATGTCTTCGCGGCGTTGACGAACACGGCCGCCGGGCGGGCGTGTAGCCCGGTAACGCTGGCGATGGTGGCCGACGCGTGCTTCATGAACGACTACCTTTGTGTCAGGCCGATTGTTGCGGGCTGAGCGCCGCCGTGATGGCTGTCGGGTCCGTCGTGCGGGCCAGCTCCATCACGAGCGCTTCGTCTTCGAGCAATTCGGCCAGACGGCCGATCACCTCAATGTGTTCGTCGGCCAGGGCCGCGATGCCGATGATCAGGTATGCGGTCTCGCCTTCGTTCCAGGTCACGCCGCCGGGCACCTGTAGCACCGAGATCCCAGTGCGCGTCACGTATTGGCGATCGTCGCCCTGCCCGTGCGGGATGGCGACGCCGTTGCCGATGTACGTCGACATGATGGTTTCGCGTGCGGCCATGCCCTTCACGTAGTCGGGCGTCACGTAGCCGGCGCTCACGAGCAGCGTCCCGGCCTGAGCGATCGCGTCGTGCTTGTCGACAGCCGAAGCGCCAAGCCGGATCGCGTCGAGTATCAATACCGTCATTGCATCACCCCGCTTCGACGATGTCCTGGCCGGCGGCCAGGGCTTTGGCCAGCTGGTCGTACACAGGATTGCCGACGAACGACTGGAACGCGATCACTACGGCCCAGGGCGCCGTCGTGCGCGCGCGCTTGGCCAGGCCGGCGTGCGACACGACCACCTGCGCGTCCTTGGGGATCTGATGGACCGGGCAGTGCATGACCTGCACCTGCAGGCCCGCGTCCTTGATCTTCTTCTTCAACTGATTCGCGCCGATCAGGCTCGAGCCCATGCCCGCTTCGCACGCGAATGCGATCTTCTTGACCTGTGCAGCCGGGACGGATGTTGCCATGATGTCTCCCTGGCGGGCCGGCGCAGGCCATGCGCCGGCCCGTCTGAGGTCGAAAGAATACCGTTACTTCGTGCTGATCGCCGCAGCCGGCACGCCGGCCGGGGCCGAGGCA
>CAYZRP010000033.1:48460-51477 GCA_964480865.1 uncultured Anaerolineales bacterium
GGCGGGCCGCCGAATCACCTGCGCCGGCCCGCTCGAGGTCGAAAGTGTGTCGCTTACTTGGTGCTGATCGCCGCAGCCGGGACGCCGGCCGGGGCCGTCTCAGCCTCGGGCTCCGTCGCTGTGTCGTCATCCGACACGGGCAGCGGGAAGATGCGCAGGAGCGCCACACCCACCACGGCCGTGACGACCGTCGCGACGAGCACGCCACCGAGGACGCCGAAGTACGCGCCGGGGGGTGTCATGGCCATCAGCGCCAGGATCGAGCCCGGCGAAGGCGTGGCCGACAGGCCCGCGCCCGTGATCACGAACCACAGGTCAGCCGACATACCGCCGGCGATCACGGCCAGGATCATGATCGGGTGCATCAGGATGTACGGGAAGTAGATCTCGTGGATGCCGCCCAGGAAGTGGATGATGATCGCGCCGGGAGCCGACTGCTTCGCCGAGCCCTTGCCGAGCAACCAGAAGGCGATCAGCAGGCCCAGACCTGGGCCGGGGTTGGTCTCGAGCAGGAAGTGCACGGCCTGGCCGGTCTTGGCCACTTCCGCCACGCCCAGCGGGGTGAGGATGCCGTGGTTGATCGCGTTGTTCAGGAACAGGATCTTGGCCGGTTCGATGATCAGCGCCGCCAGCGGCAGGATACCCATGTCGATCAGGCCCTGGACGCCCGCGCCGAGCGTGTTGCTGGCCGCCTCGACCACCGGGCCGATGACCAGGTAGGCCAGCAGCGCCAGGATCATGCCGAGGATGCCGGCCGAGAAGTTGTTGACGAGCATCTCAAAGCCGGTCGGCACCTTGCCATCGACGGCCTCGTCGAACTTCTTCATCAACCAGCCGCCGAGCGGGCCCATGATCATGGCGCCGAGCATCATCGGGATCGACGCGCCCATGATGACGCCAAAGGTCGCGACAGCGCCGACAACGCCGCCGCGCACATCATGCACGAGCTTGCCGCCGGTGTAGCCGATCAGCAGCGGGATCATGTAGGTCAGCATCGGGCCGACCAGCTTGCTCAGAGTTTCGTTCGGCCACCAGCCGGTCGGAATGAAGAGCGTGGTGATCAGGCCCCAGGCGATGATGGCCCCAATGTTCGGGATCACCATGCCAGACAGGAAACCGCCGAAGCGTTGAATTCGTTCTTTCATGACAGTCTTTCCTTTGCAACGATTCGCAATCGATAAGGATGAAGGCAATGTCGTGAGTCAAGGCGTGCATCGATAAGGTTGGTTCACCTCCCCAGCCTGTGTGGCCTCTTCAGTTCAAACCTTGTGTGATCGCTTCGACGTCTTGCGGCGAAAGCAGCGGGCTGACCTGAATGACACGACTCCCGGGAAGGGTCACAGGCAGCGGCGCCGTGGTAATGACGATCTGAGCGTTGATGCGCTCCGGCGATAGATCACGGAAAGACAACACGTCGATGACGTGCAGATGCGGAAATCGTGTGCGCAATCGCGCCAGCAGCAGTTGAGCCGTGGCCATTCCGCTCGGGCACACCACGAACACGCGGTGCTCGTGGATCGGGCGGGCGCGCAGGTTTGCGGCGTGCAGCAGAAGCGCCAGCGTCTCGATAATGTCGCCGTCCAACCGCAGGCCGTGCTCGGTCTCGACCTCGAGCGCCAGCTGTTGAGCGATGCCGTGTTCGACCTCGTACTCGCCTGCCGGCACAGTGCCCACTGCTTCCGGCACCCACAGACCGAAGCGCGCCCGCAGAGCAGCCGGTATCAGGCTGGCCGCCAGGCCGTCGCGCAAGGCATCATCATTCGCCAGCGACGGCAGATGCAGCGCGCGCGCTGCCTCCGCGATGACGAACGAAAGGGCTTCGGAAAGCACCGGGTCGAGTTCGAGATCGCTAGGCCACATCCGGCTGCGCGTCCCGGCCAGCAGGCGCATGGCCGTCGCCGCGATCTCGTCGCCCCATTCGGGCCGGACATCGCCGCCGTTCATGCGCGCCACGAGATGCTCGCTGATGGCCCAGATCGGCCGCCGCTCGAGCCAGGCGCGCAGAGCCGGTTCGGCGCTCACCCACTGCCCCGCACGCATCCGCTGCGACTGGATCGCCAGCGCCAGCGCGACCTGCAGGGCTGAGTCGTCGGCGAAGCGGCCGTGCAATTGCCCCTCAGCCATGGCCACATGCTCGAGCGCGTCGATCACGTCCCAGGCGGCGACGAGTTGATTGGCCTGGCGCACGATGCCGAGCGTCTGATCGCCGGTCAGTGTGAACGTCAGTCCCCGGTCGTACGTCGTCTGGAAGAGCGGCGCCCCGAACGGCGATGCACCCCACAGCAGCGCGGCCAGGCCGTTGCGCCGCGCGAGCTCGCTGCCCTCGAGCGCGAAACCGAAGTTCGGCTTGCGTGTGACCTTCAACTCGAAACGCGCGAACCACGGCTCCAGCGGCGTCAGATCCTTGAGCACCGTCGTGCGCGAAACCTGCGCGCTGTGCTGAAGCTCGCCGAGCACCAGCGGTCGCTGAGCCGCCAGCAGAGCCAGCGCAAAGAGTTGCTGGCGTTGCTCGCTCGAGAGCACCAGCTGAAAGCCGGCCTGCCCATCGAGTTCAGCCAGGAGCGCCCCGCGTTGTTCGGGTTCGCACACCAGGGCGATGCCCTGACCCGGCACGGCGACCAGGTCGATGCCGCGCACATGGAACCAGGCCTGCAACGGTTTGAGCGCGTAGTCGGCCTGTCGTCGGGTCAGCCCGACCCGGCCTCCAAGGTCGGCAACCGCCTCAGGCGTTTGCGCGGCCAGGAGCAATCGGGCCAGGTCTCGTTGACGGGTAGTCAGGGCGCTCATGATCGAGCCGTTTGACGGCGCACGGGTCAGGGTCCCCAACATTTTAATGGAGGCGCCTTGTCCGCCTCGGTCTGCTCATTTCTGGTGGCGATGTGGCCATGATAGGGCCAAATGCCTTGGCCCGATCTGGTTAGTTCGGGCATCTTTTGGGCACAGGCCTGAGACAAAAGTGGACGATCGTGGAGCGTGGAGCGTGGAGCGTGGAGCGTGGAGCGTGGAGCGTGGAGCGT
>CAYZRP010000034.1:0-12212 GCA_964480865.1 uncultured Anaerolineales bacterium
GCGAACCGCGGCGTTTCGACCTCGGCCACCAGAAAGTGGGCCAGGCTGGCCCTGGGCAGCGGCCGATCGTCGTCGACGTTGCGATCGGCCTGTAGCGGGTAGTCTACCCTGAGCGGGCTGCCCGTGGTTCAGGCGATCATCTGACCCGTGCTCGGTCGCCAATCGAACACCTGGTGAGAGCCACCCGGGCACGACGTCGGTCAATGAGCTTTTTGGATGATCAGCCCGACCGAAGTGGCCACGTACTCGCCGAGCAACAGTTTCATGTGGACGATCTCTTTGTAGGGTGGCACGTCCACCATCTGGTCAGCGGGCATCGTGCCGTCCGACAGATCCAGGTCGATGAAATGGCCGTCGGCGCGCAACTGCTCTGCGATCCGCTCGATGTCGCGCTTTCGGAACAGCACCACGCTGCCGGTGTTGATCGTCGTTGTGTTCGAGCTGACGTTGTACTCGGTCGTGTGAACGGCCCAGCCGCCGGGCTTGAGGTACTTCATCGACTCGTGGACGAACTTCTCGCCGAGCTCGATCGAACCGAGATGCTCGAACGAACAACTCGACCAGACAAAATCGAAAGTCCCGAGGTCGTCGGGCAGGTAGCGCATGTCGACCGGCCTGAACGTGACGAGGCGCTTGAGTTGATCCGGGTCGCACAAACCGCGCAGGTTCAGCTTCTCAATCGAGTCGGCGTGCTGGTCGCTCTTGACCCAGTTGTCCTTCTTAGCTTCCTCGGTGTCGAGGTCCGTAGCAAGCACCTCGACGCCTGCCGCGGCGAAGATCGACGCCATCGGCTCCTGGCCGACGGCGAACCCAAGCCCGCGCTTGCCCGGCGCCAGAAGCCCGCGTTCCGAAAGGGCCTGCAGGATGTAGCAGTACTCCCAGATTTTGCGATGGAAGCGACCGGTCTCTTCGTGCATGCGCACGCACCAACCCTGGAAGGCCTCGCTGATCAACTGATCCTGTCGACACAGTGTTGAACGCAAGAGGGTGCTGTTCGGGGCCGTTGGAAGGTCGCTCATCGTTTCCTTTCCTCACAAATCGACTGTCGGGATAAGGCTCTGCCTACTACGGCACGGCTGACATGACCACCGAATCCCAGAAGCTCGCCATGAACTGGCGGCTGCTCCCGCGATAGTCGGTGCTCAGGAACAGACATACCTTGCCGCTCGATCCGGCGACGGCCTCGACGCTTGCCTGTTGCCAGGTATTGTGCGGTGCCATGCCCCCCGACCAGATGACGCTGCTTGCGTATTGATCGCAGTTGCCGCCCGGATCGATGCCGATCCTCATGGTCACCGGCCAGAGGGGGTCTGATGGAGCCGGGAAGAAGTCGTTGGAGATCCAGGCCCTGCCATAAGCCGTCAGGCGGTAGCGCTGGCCGGCCGTCACATTGATCTGATCCTTCACGCCGGCCCACCACGGATCCCAGTTGTTGAGGATGCGAAGCGAGCAATCGCCGGTATAGATGAACGCGCTGGCTGCACCGCTCGACAGACACTCACGATTGAAGCTGTTCGGCTTGTAGGCGTAGTTGAAGTTGTTGCCGGACTTCGGTATCTCGGCCCACCACGGCTGCCAGAACGCGACGCCCGACCCGGTGCCGTTGTCGGCGATCTCGAAGCCGCCGTTGCGCGCCATGCCGCCGGGGAAAGGCGTCGGCGTGATAGTCGGTGTGCGCGTTGCAGTGGCGGTTGCCGTAGGGGTCGGCGTCACGGTCGGGGTGTGCGTGGCCTCGAGCATGATGACCGGCAGATACTGGGGCGTGCCGAAGATCTGGGCCAACGTATCGCTGACGATCGGCGTCGGCGCCAGCCAGGCCAGCATCGCGAGCAACGCGATCCCGCCCACCAAAATGCCGCGCGCCATACCTTTGAGTCTTCGCGTGCCCGTCGAATTGTGCGCCATCTTGAGCCTCCCCCCAAGGGGTCACGAATTGGTTGCTGGATTTTAGCCCAACGACGTTTTGGCGTTCGCGCCGAGTTGCCCGGGCAGAAAAAGCGGAGTGTGGATGCGTCCCACGGCTGTTGCGCTCAGCGCATAGCTCTCGATGGCGCGAGCCTGGGCCGTCAGCGATCGTGCCAGCACGACCAGCAACGGCAGCGTGCTGAGCAGGTCCGTTCGCCACAGCGGACATTTCTCACGACCCGCCGCATACACGTCCCGGTGTCGGATCGCATCAACCACCGTCTTGGCCACTGCGCGCCGGCCACCCCCGCGCTCGGCCACGCCGAACGTAGCTGAATCTCGTCTGGCTATAACGCCGCCAGATGCGTCTCGGCCAGGGCCACATGCCGGGCGTAGTGGCGTTCGGTCTCCGGGCGCCACTGATAAGAGCGCGTCACGAGGCGCGGGTCGAGGCCACGTGGCACCTCGTACAGGTAGCGGGCGCTGCGCACGACCCACCATACCCGCAGGATGGTGACATAGGTCTGCACGCGCAGGCCGAACGTCGGGTCAACCCGGCGCCTGTCGTAGGCTTCGATCACCTCGCGCCAGCGCGCGACAGGCACACTATCGTAAGCGGGATGTGTCATCAGGTCGGCGATCTCGAACGCCGGGTCGCCCCACCCGCTGTTCTCCCAATCGACGGAGCCCCACGCGCCCGGGCGGCGGATGAAGTTGCGCCAGTTCGGATCTACGCGACACAACGTCCGGGCCGGTGGATCCCAGGTCGGTGGCTGCCAGGCGTCGAAGCGGGCCAGCAAGGAACGAAGCGACTCGGGACGCACATCCTCGGGCAGACGCGCCAGATGTTGATGGACGATGGCCTTGCCGGTATCCCCGCACGAAGCATTCAGCACAGCGTCGGGCACCGATGCGAGCACCGCCTCGGGCGTGACGCTATGAATGGCGCGGTAGTGGTCGAGCAGCGCCTCCCAATCGGCGTCGGTGGCAGGCGGAGCGGCCAGCGGCTCGCCATCCATCCAGGTCTGCACGACGACCGGTAGTCGATGGTTCTCGCGGTCGAGCCAGATCGGCTGCGGCGCGATGTGCAGACTGGCTTCCTGAAGCGCGGTCAGAGCCGCGAATTCACGGCCTGAGCGGTTGCGTTCGTCGTGGATCGAATACTTGACTGCGTAATCGCTTGCCCCGCGCGTGACTCTGTAGACGCGGTTGTTGGCGCCTCCGGCCACCGGCGCGATGCGCCAGCCGCGCCAGTTGCAGACCTGATCGGGCACAGCCGTATCGAGGTAATCCAGCAAGGAGAACGCAGACTCAGGCATGGGCTCCCTGATCTTCTCGGATCTGGCCCGAACAATGCGGATCCGGCTGTGCCGGGCGCATCTCTTGAGCGTTCTGTACCGGGCACTGCCGCCGCAGCAAGCATCCTCTCTGGGACCCTGACTCGCACTCCCATCGCTAGAGCGGCGCGATTCGGTTCCACGCATGGAATCAACCACGCTGACCCGGTTCAGTAGCCGCCAGACGATCAGGTTGGTGGAGGATACTTGAGGAAAGGCGTCATGGCCTTGACCCAATGTTAACAGATCGGCGAGGAACGGAACAAGCCCGTCGAATCCAGTGCACAGGAGTGAGTGGTCAGCAGGCCCTCTTTGCAGCAGAAGCCGCGAAACAGGCAGACCCTCGGGTACCAGGGGCGCTCCCGCAAACGCCCGGATCCGAGGAGACCCGTCCGCGCCAATCGCGAGATCCTTTGCAGGTCTCTCCGACAGGCCGTTCTGCCTCACCGAGCCCGAGGCCCGCGAGGGACGTCACGAGCGCCCCGGGAGATCCGAATAGGCCACGACGCGGTCGCGCCCCGAATTTTTGGCGGCATACAGAGCCTGATCGGCGTGCACGAGCAGGTCGTCGAAGCTGAGGGTAGCGATCTCGACAAGCTCGGCGATGCCCATACTCAGCGTCAGGGGCACATTGCCTTTAGCAGTCGCCAGGGTCTGTCGAGCGAGATTGGCGCGCAGACGCTCCGCGATCTGCCGGGCGCGGTCGCAACTACTGCCAGGCAGAAGGATCACGAACTCGTCGCCGCCATAGCGGCCGATGAGCTCGCCTTCACGCAGGCTCTGGCGAACGACCTGACCGATGTGCACGAGCGCAGCGTCGCCCGTCGCGTGGCCGTAGGTGTCGTTGATGCCCTTGAAGAAGTCGATATCGAACAGGATCACGGTCAGCGGTTGCCGATGCGCCAGCGACTGTCGCACCTCACGTTCACCAAGCTGATGGAACTCGCGCCGGTTCAGCAGCCCTGTTAACGGATCGAGGCTGACCAGCTCTTCCAGGGCGGCCTGCGCAGCTTTGCGCTCCTCGATCTCCTTCTTCAGTTCGATTGTCCTCAGGTAGTGGATCTCGCTGTCCCGCCTGGCCGTTTCCACCTGATGCATGACACGCAAACCGGCGAGGCGTTTGTTCGCGTTTTCGTTGAAGACGGTTTCCTTTTGGTCGTGGAATGTCTTGAATTGCCGCAAGGCGTCGGCGAGTTCGCCGGCCTGCTCATGCAGATCGGCCAGAAGCTTATGACACTGGAACTGTCCGACACGATGGTTCAGGACCTCAGCGAGCGTCAGCGCCTCTTCGAAGTACGCGCGGGCTCGCGCGGCGTCGTGCTGGCCGAGGGCGACCTTGCCGACATTCTGCAGATTCAGGAATTCATCGTAGCGCGCGCCGCGTTCGCGTGACAAGGCCAGGGCCTGATTCAAGAAGGCCTCCGCCTGCACGAAGTCCTTGATGCCCAGATAGATCTCGCCCAGGGTGCTCAAGGCGGTCAGATGCACAGAGGCGAGATCGCCCTCGTCCGCAATGCGAAGGCTCTCGCGACAGGCCTCAAGGGCTTTGGCGCCGTTGCCCAATTCGAGATACGTCAGCGCCAGATTGTTCAGGACGACGCTCTCGCCGTCTCGCAGGCCCAGATCACGGTAGTGCCGAAGAGAGCGCTCGCCCATCTGCAAGGCGGCCTCGAGGTCATTGGAGTCTGCGTAGATGTTGCCAAGGATGTTCAGCAGCCTGGCCTGGCGCAACCGATCGCCGCGCTCTTCCGCCATCCCCAGCGCTCGCATTCCGTACTCGCCTGCTGCGGCATAGTCGCCGTAGCACCGGTGGGTCCAACTGATGTTGCCCAATACGTCGATCACGATCGGCCCACTCTCAGGGTCGCCGCTCGCCTCACCGCCGAGGAGTTCGAGACTCCGCAGCGAGGTGGTCAGCGCTTCCGTGTAGTTGCCGACGTCGTTGTGCAAGAAGGCCTGGGTGCGCAAGCTGGCTGCGATGCCAAGGAGATAGGGCGCTCGCGCGAACTCGCCTGACGTCGACGCCTCATGGGCAAGCGCGGCGAACCGCGCCGAGCGCTCGGAGTCATCCAGACGGCCATCCCAGGCGAGTTGATTCAGGCGATCCACCCTCGCACGGGGCTCGGTGATGTCGCTCAAAACGGTTTCGAGATCCATAGACGTCTGTGTCGCCACGCCACGGCCCTGGTCGACAGACCTCGCTCGGTCGTTCGAATCATCGTCGAGAGTCAGTTCCGCCAGGACATCGTAGCTCAAATGGCTCTCCATCGCACCCGACTGGCCGGCCTTTCATTCGTGATAGCCCCGCATTCTGTGATCGGCCGAATAGCGCCGGGGTTGAGCCGTCGAGGCTCGCTGACAACCCAGGATGGCGTAAAAGTGTGCGAGCACGACCTGTCAGGGGTTCTTGCCCTGGGTTTTGCCGATGACCGACAGTTTCGCCTGCACCGCCCTTATCCGGCCGGAGCCCATCCCGAGGGTCAGGCCGGTCTGCCAAGTTCAGACACCAACACTGACCGTCAACTCGCCCATGTTCACTCAAAGGTCATTCGCCCAAAAGAGAACGTATGTGCTACAATAACTATTCCCCCGATACACATATATGTTCTATTTTGATGATGGGAGGACAGTATGGAAGAACTCGGTGCGGGATTCTTTTGGCCCGCGGCGGGGGCCGATCGGGCCTGGCAGGCGATTCGAGAGGAGCCCGGCCCCCTGAACGAAGGCGCGCTGCCGATCCGCCTGCTCGATCGCGTGCGCGCGGCAACACGGACCCGTCACTACTCGATCCGCACCGAGGACTCGTACTGCGACTGGACGAGGCGTTTCATCCTTTTCCACGGCAAGCGTCATCCCAGCGATCTGGGTGTCCCTGAGATCAACGCCTTTCTGTCGCACCTGGCCGTGAGCGAGAACGTCGCAGCCTCCACGCAGAACCAGGCGCTCAACGCGCTCGTGTTTCTCTATCGCCACGTCCTCTATCAGGATCTCGAGGGCGAGATCCAACCGATCCGCGCCAAAGCGCCGGAGCGCCTGCCGACGGTGCTCACCCGGGTCGAGGTGCGCGCGTTGATGGAGCAACTGAGCGGCGTCCAGCACCTGATGGCCCAAATCCTTTATGGCAGCGGGCTGCGCCTGCTCGAGTGCCTGCGGCTGCGTGTGAAGGACATCGACTTCGCCCAGCGTCAAATCGTCGTGCGTGACGGCAAGGGCATGAAGGATCGACTGACGATGCTGCCGACGGGGCTGATCGAGCCGCTCCACGAACATCTCAACGGCATCAAGGTTGTGCATGCGCAGGATCTGGCATTGGGGCTGGGCCAGGTCTATCTGCCCTTCGCCCTGGAGCGGAAACACCCGAACGCGGGCCGCGAGTGGATCTGGCAGTACCTCTTCCCGGCCAGGCGTATCGCGCCCGATCCGCGCACGGGCAAGCTTCGGCGGCACCACTACGACGAGACGATGCTACAGCGAGCTGTCAAGTCCGCCGCGCAGAAGGCCGGGATCGAAAAGCGCGTCGGCTGCCATACGCTCCGGCACTCTTTCGCCACGCATCTGCTCGAGAACGGCTACGACATCCGGACGGTGCAGGAGTTGCTCGGCCACAAAGACGTGAAGACCACCATGATCTACACGCACGTCCTCAACCGCGGCCCGCGCGGCGTGCGCAGCCCACTGGACGGATGACAGCCCGACCGGAGCGGTCGTCCAACGATATATCTATGTGGATCGTTTGTTCTCAAACGACTGATAGGAGAGGGTGCCATGACACAGTCCGCGCTTCCGCGCACCATGCGCGCGGTCGTCCTCGACCGGTTCGGCGACGCCGACGAACTCGCCGTCAGGACGATCCCGGTTCCCCAACTCGATGCCAACGACGTACTGATCCGTACGGACTTCGCAGGTGTTGGCGAGTGGGATCTCTTTGAGCGAGAGGGCGGCTACGCCAGGATGCTCGGGCTGGAACCGCGCTTTCCTTACATCCTTGGCTCGGAGTGTTCAGGCACTGTCATGGCCACGGGCGACCAGGTGAGCGGACATCAGCGGGGAGATCGCGTGTTCGCCACGGCGTTCTTGAATGCGAAGGGCGGGTTGTATGCCGAGTTCGCAGTGGTGAACGCCGGGCTCGTGGCGGCGATCCCGGCCGGGCTCACGCCCGAGCAAGCCAGCGTGATGTCTGGCGTCGGGGTTACGGCGTTGCGCGGCCTTGAGGATGTTCTGTCGCTGCAGAACGACGAATCGGTGCTGATCCTCGGCGCCAGCGGCGGCGTGGGTCACCTGGCGGCTCAACTCGCCCTTCATCGCGGGGCCCGAGTTCTGGCTGTAGCGTCAGGCAGCGACGGTGTCGCCCTGGTCCGGCGATTGGGGATCGAAGCCGTGGTCGACGGGCGCGAAGACGATGTGTACGAGGCCATGCGTGCCTTCGCGCCGGATGGCCTCGATGCGGCGTTGCTGACCGCGGGCGGGCCGCCCGCCGAGCGTGCCCTGCAGGGCTTGCGGCCGGGTGGCCGGGTCGCCTATCCCAACGGCGTCGAACTCCACCCCGACGGACGGACCGACATTGCGCTTGAAAGTTACAACGGCGACCCTGACACCGAGATCATCGCGCGGCTCAACGCGCGCATGAATGAAGCGCCTATTCAGGTTCACGTCTCCCGGATCTTCCCCCTGAAGGACGCGGCGGAGGCGCACCGAGCGATGGAAGCCCATCACCTGGGCAAAATGGCGCTCCGCGTTCGTGACTTCCACGGGGGCTAGCCTCGTCCGGCTTCGCACCGTCGCAGCCCTGACGTCAAACGATCAGCGAGACGGGTTCAAGGATCAGCGCTGAATGGCAACGCTATCCGGCCCGAGCAAGTTCGTCAGCTGGCCAGCCAATTCAGAGCTGAGGCCGGTGGTGTGGTTCGGGAAGCGCAACTGGTAATGGCGCGCGCCCTCGCGGATCTGGAATTCGAAGCGATCCGGCCCCGGCGACGATGTCAACAGACCGTGTACGCGTTTGAGCAGGCGCAGGTCGCGATCCTTGTCACCCGAGTTAGTGAGCGTGATCACAACGCGACGGCCACCGACTTCGGGCGCCGGGATCGAGACGACTGACGGGCGTGGCGCGGGTTCGGGCCGCTCGATCACGGGCTCAACGATCGGCTTCGAGGAAGCAGCAGGCGCTGCTGCACGGGCACTCGGTGCCGCCGCGCCATTTCCGTTCCCATTCCCGTGTCCGTTTCCACTGCGCTGGCCGTTGCCACTGCTCGCGACAGGCCGCGACGGCGCAGAGGGAGCCGGGCGCTCGACAGGCGCGGGTTCGACAGCCACGACGGACGCCACAGGTTCCTCGGCGCCGGTCATCCAGTCGTCGTCGGGCGTAGGCGGCGCCCAATCCTCGGGTGGCTCCTCATCACGGGTTGGCCGGGCGAACGCGCCAGGCTCCCACATGATGCCCTGGGCCGGACTGGGGCCGTTGCCAGTGCCCGCCGGTTTGCTGCCCGCCGCGATCTTGAAATCCTGCCGGAGGTTATCGACCAGGATCTTGGGGTTGCCGCCGCCCTGCGTATCAGCCTTGCCGTAGATGACCACGATCTGCTCGAGCGCCAGCCACTTGCTGACTTCTTTCCAGACCTTGGGGAAGATCACGAGCTCGATCTGGCCGGTCAGATCTTCGGCGGAGACGAACCCCATCGGGTCGCCCTTCTTGGTGGTGTGAGCGCGCAGGGTCGAGATCACGCCGACCATGACGACGGGCCTGCCATGTTCCTCTTCGCCGAGTTGGGCGCTGCTGTGCGTGATGATCTGGCCGACCTCTTCGATGACGGTCTGCAGCGGGTGATCGCTGACATAAAGGCCGATCAGCTCTTTCTCCCAGGTCAGGGTCTCGCGCTTGGTCACCGTGACCTTGGCCTTGGGGAGCTGCACGTGCGCGAACGCAGCGGTCTCGGCCGAGGCCGCGCCGCCGAAGAGCATGAGCTGGCCAGACTCGGCGGCCTTGAAGTGAGCGGCGCTGGCGTTGACGATCTGATCGAGGCCCTCGACCAGCTGGCCGCGGTCGCCGAAGCTGTCGAGCGCGCCGACCTTGATCAGGCACTCGAGCGCGCGCTTGCCCACCTGGCGCAGGTCGACGCGCTGGCACAGATCGTCGAGCGTCGCGAACGGCCCGCCGGCCTTGCGCGCCTTGACCAGGATCTCGACGGCGCCCTCGCCGACGTTCTTGATCGCGGCCAGGCCGAAGCGGATCGCGGAGTTCGTGGAGCGTGATGCGTGGTGCGTGGAGCGGCCATTGCCGTTCGTCTTCTTCGCTCCGCGCTCACCGCTCTCCGCTCCACGATCCTCACCATCTTCAATCGTGAAATCCAGCCCGCTCTTGTTCAGATCCGGCGGGAGGACGCGAATGCCGAGCGACTTGCAGTCGTCGATGTACTGGGCGACCTTGTCGGTTTCGCCCTTTGACACCGAGAGCAGGGCCGTCATGTACTCGGCCGGGTAGACGGCTTTGAGGTAGGCGGTCTGGGCCGCGATCACGCCATAGTCGGCGGCATGGCTCTTGTTGAAGCCGTAGCGCGCGAACTCCTCCCAGTCGGCGAAGATCTTCTCGGCCGCATCCTTGGGCATGCCGCGCTCGACGGCGCCGGCGATGAACTTCTGCGAGTGCTTCTGCAGTTGTTCCTTGTTCTTCTTGGCGATCGCTTTGCGCAGATCGTCGGACTCGGACATCGAGTACCCGGCCAGATCGACGGCCGCGCGCATGATCTGCTCTTGATAGACCGGGATGCCGTAGGTCTCTTTGAAGATCGGCTCGAGCGACGGGTGCTGGTACTCGACCTGCTCTTCGCCATGCATGCGCTTGATGTAGCTGGGGATGAATTCGAGCGGCCCCGGCCGGTACAGCGAGATCATGGCGATGATGTTGTCCAGGTTCTGGGGCTTCATCTGCATGAGGTAGCGCTTCATGCCGGTGCCTTCCACCTGGAACACGCCCGCCGTCTGGCCCTTGCCCATCAACTCGTAGGTGGCGGGGTGATCGGTCGGGATATTGTCGAGCGAGTACTCCTTGCCGTGCCGCTCGGCGATCAGGGCGCAGGCGCGCTGCATGATCGTCAGCGTCGCCAGGCCGAGGAAGTCGACCTTGAGCATGCCGAGTTTCTCGAGCACGCCCATCTCGAACTGCGTCACCGACTTAATCGGCGTCTCTTCGGCGTTGCCGGTCGGCCTGTGCAGCGGCAGATATTCGATCAAGGCCTTGTCGCCGATGACGACGCCGGCGGCGTGAGTGCCGACGTTGCGGACGACGCCTTCCATCTCCTTGGCGGTGTCGATCAACTCGCGCAGGTAGACCTGCTCGCCGCGGGCCTCCTGGTAGATCTGCTTGAACTCCGTGATCTCCTCAAGTGCCTGCGCAAGCGTCACGGGCTTACCCGGGATGTTCGGGATGGTCTTGGCGACCCTGTCGACCTCGGGCAGCGGGATGTCCATCACGCGGCCGACGTCGCGGATGGCCGCGCGGGCGCCGAGCGTGCCGTAGGTGATGATCTGGGCGACCTTGTCGTCGCCGTACTTGCGCACACAGTAGTCGAGCATGCGGCTGCGCAAATCGTCCTGGAAGTCCAGGTCGATATCGGGCATCGAGATGCGGCCCGGGTTGAGGAAGCGCTCGAAGATCAGGCCATGGCTGAGCGGCTCGACCAGCGTGATCTCGAGCACATAGGCCACCATCGACCCGGCGGCCGAGCCGCGGGCGTTGTACCAGATGCCCTGTTTGGCGGCATAGCGGCACAAATCCCACACGATCAAGAAGTAGGCCGAGAAGCCCATCGTCTCGATCACGTCGAGTTCGTAGTTCAGGCGCGTGCGCACTTCGGCGGTGTCGGCGCGCGAGCCATAGCGCATGCGCAGGCCGGCCTCGCACAACTCGCGCAGGTAGCTCTCGGCGGTGTGGCCGTCGGGCACCGGGAACTTCGGCAGGTGGTAGCCCTTGGTCTTCAGGTCGAGCGCGGTGCGTTCGGCGATCAGGAGCGTGTTATCGATCGCGCCGGGGATATCGCCGAAGAGTCGGCGCATCTCGTCGGGCGAGCGCAGATAGTACGACGCATCCGACATGCGCATGCGCTTCGGATCGGCCAATGTGCAGCCGGTCTGCACCGCCAGGAGCACGTCCTGCAGGCGCGCGTCCTTGGCGTCGACGTAATGGACGTCGTTGGTGGCGACGTAGCGCGCCTGGTAGCGCGGAGCCAGGTCGAGCAACTGGCGGTTGAGCGTCGTCAGCTCGGGGATGTCGTGGGCCTGCAGCTCGATGAAGAACCGATCGTGACCGAAGACCTCGTAGTAGTAGTCGAGGCGGCGGCGGGCCTCGTCGACGTTGCCTTCGACAAGCGCGCGCGGCACATCGGCAGCCAGACAGCCGCTTGTGGCGATGATGCCTTCGTTGTGCGCGGCAAGGTAATCGCGGTCTACGCGCGGCTTGCCGTAGAAGCCCTCGAGCTGGGCGGCGCTGGCGATCTTCAGCAGGTTCTTGTAACCGGTCTGGTTCTCAGCCAGCAGCAGCAGGTGGAAGGGCTTGAGGTCGATCTTCGAGTCGCGGTCCTGCATGCGGCGCGGCGCGAGGTAAGCCTCGAGGCCGATGATCGGCTTGACGCCGGCCTCGGTGGCGGCGCTGAAGAACTCGATCGTGCCATGCATGGTGCCGTGGTCGGTCAACGCGACCGCCGGCATCTCCATCTCCTTGGCGCGTTTAACAAGCTTCTTGATGTTCGAGAAGCCGTCGAGGAGCGAGTACTCCGAGTGACAGTGAAGATGAACGAAAGACATACCTGGCCCAGGCGTCGTGGTCCGAAGCTCGCCATGGCTTCGGCGGACACCAAATGATTCTAGTCAGTCGGCTTGAAAAGCAAGTGCAGCGGTCGCGCCACGGAGGCAGAGATCGATTATAGCGTGTTCGAGGCCGCGGGGCTCCATACGAAAGACCAACGAGTTCACGGGCGA
>CAYZRP010000034.1:12312-16350 GCA_964480865.1 uncultured Anaerolineales bacterium
CGGAGCGAGAGTGCCTATCTTAAATGTGGCGCGGCGCTGGCTGCCTCTGCTGGCTTACGTTATCGTCCTGGTGATCGCGGGCTGGCTGATGTGCGAGGGCATCTATGACCTCTTCGCGTCGGTGCCGGCCGTCCATGTGCCGCGCATCAGCGTGGACACGCTCGGGATCCATGTCGGGCTGGACGTGCCCACCTTGACGTCGGCGGCCATGGCGGTCGGAGGCCTGATGGCTGTGGTCGGAGCGGCGTGGGCGCTATGGCGTTGGTCGACCCGCTCGAAAACGCAGAGGTGGTCGATCCTTCTGCAAGGGTCGGGTCTGACGCTTGCGATCGTCGCCATGGTTGTCAGCATCCTGGAGTTCCTGGCGACCGCGTTCGACGGTGTAGGCTGAGGCACAACCCGCGACCTTTCGCGGTTGATCCACCGCAGCGCGGCCGATCCGACCGGGCCCAACGCTGCCCAAGGATGAAACAGTCGATGCATCCGCAACTGGCGAACGACCTCTCGACGATAGATGACCTGCTTGCCCTCGCTCGCGACGCCGCGGCAAGCCATCTGAACGGTCTGGAGCAGCAACCGGCGGGTCGCGTCACGGCGCCCGACGATCCACACGGGATCGATAGCTCAGGTGTCGGCACCGGGGCTGCGCTGCGGGAATTCCAGGAGCGTTTCGCCACTGGCCTGACCGGCAGTGCTGGCCCGCGCTACTGGGGCTTCGTCACCGGCGGGAGCACGCCCGCTGCCCTGATCGGCGATTGGCTGGCCGCCACCTACGATCAGAACGCGACTGGCAAGACCGAGCCCGCCACTGTTCGGGTCGAGCGCGAGGCCATCGCCATGCTGCGTAGCCTGTTCGGGCTCTCGGACGCGCACAGCGGCCTCTTCGTCTCGGGCGCCACGCAGAGCAACCTCGTCGGACTGGCGATCGCGCGGCAATGGATCGGCGCTCGACACGGCGTCGATGTGGCCACGCAAGGCGTCTGCGTGTTGCCGCGCATCGCGGTGTTGAGCGCTGTCGCGCATTCGTCGGTCTACAAGGCCCTGAGCATCCTGGGCCTGGGCCGCGACGCCCTGCAGCCGGTGCCGACGCTGCCCGGCCGTGAATGCATCGACCTGGCGGCGCTCGAGCAACGCCTGGCGGCGCTCGACGGCAGGCCCGCGATCGTCGTGGCAAACGCCGGCACCGTCAACACCGGGGACTTCGACGATCTACGGGCTATCGCCGCGCTGCGCGAGCGCTACACCTTCTGGCTGCACGTCGACGCGGCCTTTGGCGGCTTTGCGGCCTGTTCGCCCAAGCACGCCCACCTCGTGGCCGGGATCGACACGGCCGACTCGCTCTGCGTCGACGCACACAAGTGGCTCAACGTCCCCTATGACAGCGCTATGCAGTTCACGAGACACCCCGATCTGCAGGCCCAGGTCTTCCAAAACAGCGCCGCCTATCTCGGCCCGCTCGGAACCGATCCGGACGCCCTGCACCTCACGCCCGAGAACTCGCGGCGTTGGCGCGCCCTGCCGGCCTGGTTCACGCTGAAGGCTTACGGCGCCGACGGCTATCGCGAGATCGTCGAGCGTTGTTGCTCGCTGGCCCGTGACCTCGGCGCGCGCATCGAGGAGTCGGAGGCCTTCGAGTTGCTCGCGCCGGTGCGGTTGAACGTCGTCTGCTTCACCCTTGCCAGGGAGACGGGTACGGAGCGCGTGTCGGACTTTGTGACGCGCGTGCGGGCTGGTGGTGAGGTCTTCCTGACGCCCACGACCTACGCCGGCCGCCCGGCCGTGCGCGCCGCCTTCTCGAACTGGCGCACGACGACGGCCGACGTGGAGCGGGCCTGGGCCGCGATCGCAGCTTCGGCCTAACGGCCCAGCGCGCGAGTCGACGCGCTGCGTCGCGCGGTTATGAGCGCTCGGCGTCTGGGTCGTCAACGCTTCGTAGGCTTCGAGCGCTGCTGAGGCGTGCGCCCTATCGCCATTGATCTGCCACAACGCTTCGTATAGCACCGCGCGTTCAAGCTCGCCGCCGTCAGCCAGGCGCGGCAGCAGTCGCGGCCCGCCGCTCGCGACGCCTCCTCGCCTTTACGCGCGAACGAGATCGCGGCGGATGCTTCGCCATGTAGCCCCAGAGGCGAGCCAGCCCCTCGGTGTTGCCTTCTTCGACATTCATTGTCTGGGCTTCAGCGTAATAGCGTCGCGAACGTGATCTATGGAACCAGTGCCAGCCTCACCACGACCGGAGCAGCGTTCTGGCACCAGGAGTCGCTGAACGTCAACGACGGCGCCGCGACGTCGGATCACATGGGTCTGTCATTGCGGTAGTCGTGCGGTGGAGTTCAGCCGCGGTTGATTTTTTCTCAGGTCTTCTTTTCGACATGGCCTCTTCCGGGAAATTGCCGATAGAATGTGGCCATGACCTACGAAGCCAAACTCACCGAACTGGGCTACAGCGTCGACGTCGGGGATCTCAACAGCGGTCGCTTCATGCGCGCGGTGCGCACTGGCAATCTGGTCTACACCGCCGGGGCCGTCAGTTCATGGGCGGGCGAGGAGATCAAGGGCAAGGTCGGGCGCGATCTCTCGATCGAGGACGGCTACAAGGCCGCGCGGCTGGCGACGGTTGCGGCCCTGCGCGCCGTCAAGAGCCTGACGGGCTCGCTCGACAATGTGGTGCGCGTCGTCAAGGTCCTTGGCATGGTCAACGTGGCGCCCGACTTCGACGCCACGCCGGATGTGATCCACGGCTGCAGCGATCTGCTACTCGAGGTTTTCGGCGAAGCCGGCCGGCACGCGCGCAGCGCCGTCGGCATGACCATTCCCTATAACTACGCCGTCGAAGTGGAATTGATCGTTGAAGTGCGCGACTGAGCGCTTGATCGCGAGTCGCGGTCGCAGTCACTCTCCGGGCATATACGACTCGGCCAGGTCCGCGCCGAGGACAGCGGCGTTGTACGAGCGCTCGTCGATGGGCGTCAGCGCGCGAACCTGCGCCGGGGTGAGCAACTTGTACGACTTGATCTCGCCGAGCGCCACGCCGATGTCGTCAAGGCGGTCGTCCGAGCACAGCCAGTCGATCGAGTCGAACGTCGCAAGGTTCAGCGGCCGGGTGTAGCCACGCAACGCGCGCTTGCCCTTCAAGTTGAAGTAGTCCTCAAAATAGCTCATCACGAGCTCGCGCAGCGACCGATAGACGGGCTCGCGATAGCGAAGCCCGCTGAAGTTCGACTTCGCCACAGCGCCCCAGCAGCCATTGCGTTTGAATAACGCCAGGATGTGATCGTCATCGTCGCCCGGGATCAGGTCGATCCACAGGGGCGGATAGCCGATCGCGCGCAACGCTGCCGCGGCGAACAACGCCCCGTCGAAGCAATGCCCGGTTCGATCGCGCAGGAACGTCAGCGGACAACGATAGCGCTCCTCGCCCGTGTACGGGATCGTGTCCAGGAACGTCTGGATCTTGACCGGTGTGGTCAGCGAACGCCAGAGCCTGCGCTCGGAAGGCGTCAGGGCGGCAACGAAATGGGCGAGCGGATCGGTTCGGCGCACGGGCATGGTGGAATCCCCCTTCGAGGCGTATTTTAGTGGACGAATGCCGAACGACGGATGACGGAGGTTGAACGGCTCTTTCATAGGCGCCGTTCATCGCGACCTCGCGCGTGACATCCGGATGGCTCGTCCCGAGTGTGGCGCGATGTCCCGGCCGCCATGTCCTCGCGTTGCGGGTGCCCTCCCAATGCCCGCCCTCACGCGTCGCGTGTCAATCAGAGCGCCTGGCCAGTGTTGTGCGGGTCGTCCCGCGTCGCGTGTCATCCAGAGCGCCTGGCCCCCTTTGTCCAACGGTATGCACAATGAGCGCGAAGGATCTCCTCCGCAGACTTGCTGGCCGTAGACGAAACCCTCCTGAAGGCAAGTGTGCTTGCGGAGGAGATCCTTCGCGCTCATTCTGCGCGTCTGTTGGCGGGGATCAGGGGCGCTCTGGATGACACGCGGCGCGGGGACGTAGCGGCCTGGATGACACGCGGCCCGCGGGGACGTAGCGGCCTG
>CAYZRP010000034.1:16450-41496 GCA_964480865.1 uncultured Anaerolineales bacterium
CGCGGGGACGTAGCGGCCTGGATGACACGCGGCCCGCGGGGACGTAGCGGCCTGAGTGTCACGCGGCCCCGGGGACGTAGCGGCCTGGATGACACGCGGGGTGCGATGGTCGCGCGCTCTGGATGACATGCGACGCGAAGGGACGGGCATGTGGAACATCGTTCAGCCTTCCTCACTCGGCACTCGTCATTTGTCGTTCGTCTGCGCGCACTCAGGTGCCTGGGCCTGCAACCACACGTGCTTGCCACCATGGCGGGGCCTGGCGCACGATGGGTCATTCCCCCGGAGACCATGATGACCCTTTCAACCGATGCTGTGCCTGAGGCGCCCCAAAGCCAGGCTACGCCCCGCCCCGTCGCTCCGCCAACACCGTTCACGCTCGACGCCTTGCGGTTGGCCACCGTCGCGGCCGGGTTGGGTCTCTTCGCGTCTTTCGCCCTGATCTGGCGCGCGATCGGTCTGAATGTGTCCATGCTGGTGGCCGTCGGCGTCGTGGCTCTCCTCGCCCTGGCGGCTGTGGAGCGGGTCCGGCCCGCCTGGCGCAGCATCTGGCTGGTGGCGCCGCTGCTCTTCTTCGGAGTAGCGGTCGCCTGGCGCGCCAATCCCTTCATTCAATTCCTCAACGTCGCGGCCGTGATCGGTCTGACGATTCTGCTGGCGAAGGTCTTCACCCGGCCTGATCTGTTCACGCAGGGCGTGGGCGGGTACCTGACTCTGGCGTTGGGCGGCCTGATTCAGGGCGGCCTGTTGCAGCCCGGCGAGGCCATGCTGGCGGCCTCGCGGCAATCGCGCAGCACGAGCCGTAGCCCCTGGCTGTGGTCGCTGGCGCGCGGCCTGCTGCTGGCGACTCCAGTCGTGCTCGTGCTGACGGCACTGCTGGCGGTCGCCGACCTGGCGTTCGGTCAATCGGTCCGCGACGTGCTCAAGGCGCTCGGGCTCGATGACCTCGGCCTGGTGACGGCCCGGCTCGTCTTTGCCGTCGTCGCGACGTGGGCGGCGCTCGGGTACCTCACACTCGCGTTGCGACAGCGGACCGCGCCGGCCGATGCAGGCAAGGCGCACCTCTGGTCGGTGCTCGGGTTCACCGAGGCGGCCGTCGTCCTTATCTCGGTCAACGCGTTGTTTCTGGCGTTCGGGATCTTCCAGGCGCGCTACATGTTCGGCGGCGAAGCCAACATCACGGAAGCCGGCTTCACCTACGCCGACTACGCGCGGCGTGGCTTCGGCGAGTTGGTGGCCGTCGCCCTGATCGTGCTCGCGCTTGGCCTGCTCCTGCAACGATTGACGTCCTTCAAGTCCAGGCTCGCGTCGCTCGGCTTCAAACTACTCGCGGTTCTGCTCGTCCTGCAGACCGGCGTGCTGCTGGCCTCGGCGTTTACGCGCATGCGTCTCTACGAAGAGGCCTACGGATTCACGCAATTGCGCGTCCTGACACAGGTGTTCATGATCTGGCTGGCCGTCGTGCTGGTCGCGTATGCGATCACGGTGCTGCTCGATCGGCCGCGCCTGATCGCGCTCGGCGGCCTGATCGCAGCCATGGGGTTCATCGCCACACTCGACCTCATCAACCTCGACGGCTTGATCGCGCACGAGAACATCAAGCGCGACCTGCTCCAGGCCGTCACGGTCGACGGCGGCGACCGCCGTTACGACGACACCTTCGACTACCTCTATGTGCTCTCGCTCTCTGACGACGCTGTGCCCGAGCTGATCCCGTTGCTCAGCCACGCCGATCCTGACGTGCGCGCAGAGGCGCAGCAGACCCTCTCGGACCGCCGCGCCGCGCTCGAAGCCACCTGGAAGTCCGACGGCTTCTGGGCATGGTCCTGGGCGCGTCAGGAGGCTCTGCGCGTGCTCGGCACTGAGTAGCTCACCACCGGGCTGCTTTATCATGCAGGCATGACCCTGGATCAGACCCGCGCGCCGTTCTTCGAAGCCTTGATGGCCGAGAAGGCTTTTGCCCCGTTGTCGTTTCACATGCCCGGACACAAGTTCCGGGCGGATCTGCTGCCGGATCTCGCCGAGTATCTTGGCCCTGAGTGGGCGCGCGCGGACCTGAACGAGTGCAGCCCGACGGTCGATTACCTGCACGCTCCAGGGCCGGCCCTGACCGACGCGATGGCGTTGGCGGCCGACCTGGTCGGCGCCGAGACGACCTACTTCCTCGTCAACGGCGCGACGGCCGGCAACCAGGCCATGCTGCTCGCCGCGGCGCGTGAGGGCCAGAAGGTGATCGTGTCGCGCGCCTCGCATCGATCGGTGTACGCAGGCCTGATCCTCTCGGGCGCGCACCCGATCTATGTTCCGGCCAGCGTACACCCGCGCACCGGGCTGCCGCTGGCTGTGACCACGACAGCCGCCGCTGAGGCGCTGTCAGCTCACCCTGATGCGGTGACGATGCACATCACCGGCATCAACTACTACGGCTATCTGCCCGATGTGCCCGGCCTTGTCGCCCTCGCGCATGAACGAGGTCTGCCGCTTCTGGTCGACGAGGCGCATGGCGCGCACCTCGGCTTCCACCCGCAGCTGCCGCGTTCGGCCGTGCAGCACGGCGCGGACGTCGTCGTGCAGAGCCCACACAAGACGCTCGGCGCCTTCACCCAGGCGGCCTGGCTGCACGCGACCGGCGATCGCGTCGCACGCGCCGCGCTGACGCAGGCGCTGGCCTTGCTGCAATCGTCTTCGCCGAGTGTGCTGCTGTCCGGCTCGCTCGATGTGGTGCGCCGGCAGATGGCGCTCGACGGCCGGCGTCTGTTGGGCCGCGTCATCGCGCTGGCGGCCCGCGCACGAGATTCGATCCGATCGACCCCGGGCCTCGACTGCTACGGCCCCGAACTGATCGACGCCGAGCACGGCATCGCGGCCCACGATCCCTCAAAGCTCGTGATCGACACGCGCGGTAGCGGCCTGACTGGCACTCAACTGCAGGCCCGGCTGCGAGCGCAGAGCCGCCTCGATGTCGAGTTCGCGGATCCCGCTCACGTGGTGTGTTCGATCACGGTCGCCGACAACGATAAGTCGATCGATGCCTTGCTGGCAGCGTTGGCGCGAGCGGTATCTGAGCCGGGAGAAGCCTCAACCGCGCCATCACTCGATGCCACCGACCTGCCGCCCATCCCGACCATGGCCCTCACCCCGCGCGAGGCCTTCGGCGCCCCAACCGTCGCCGTGCCGTTGGCCGAGGCGCTCGGTCGCATTTGCGGCGAGCAGGTCATGCCCTATCCTCCGGGCATCCCTCTGCTGCTCCCCGGCGAACTCATCGCCGCCGAACACATCGCCTTTCTGCGCGCCCAACTCGCCCACGGCGTTCGCCTGGTCGGGCCGGAAGACCCGTTGCTTCGAACCTTGCGGGTCACGATAGGGGCGTAGGGCGTGGAGCGTGGAGCGAAGAGCGTGGAGCGGAGGGCGTGGAGCGTAAAGCGTGGAGCGTGGAGCGTGGAGTGAACGCTGACGCGAATTGGCGCGGTAGCGTTCGCTCCACGCTCCACGCTCTACGCTCCACGCTCTTCGCTCTTCGCCTCCCCGGCACTCTTTTTGCAACACTTTATGCGGATTTTCGGCCGGCCGGCGGCTTGCGCCGATAGACTGAGGACATAAAGCGGTCATCGTCGAGACCCGCGCCTATAATCCCGCCATGCCTGAATTGCCTGAAGTCGACACTGTGGCGCGGGAGTTGAGGGAAGGTTCGGTGGGTCGTGGGCCGTCGGTGCTGGGACGCGTGATCGCGCGCGTCACCGTGCGCTGGCCGCGCCAGATCGCGAGGCCGGCGGCGCACGAGATCGAAGACCGGCTGCGTGGCCAGCAGGTGTTGTCGGTCGGTCGGCGCGGCAAGGTGATCGTGATCGGCCTGACGCAGGATCGGCTGCTCGTGCACCTGCGCATGAGCGGCGATCTGACGGTGGTGCCCGGCGAGGCGCCACCCGACAGGCACGCCCACACCGTCTTCCATTTCGAAGACGGGTCCGAGCTGCGCTTCAGCGATACGCGCAAGTTCGGCAAGGTCTGGGTCGTGCTCGAGACCGACGAGGTGCTCGGCGATCTCGGTCCCGAGCCGCTCGACGATGCGTTCACGCCGGCCGTGTTGGCGGAGCGGTTGGCCGCGCGGCAGCGCGCGCTGAAGCCGCTGCTGCTCGATCAGACGTTCCTGGCGGGCGTGGGCAACATCTATGCGGATGAGGCCCTGCATTTGGCCGGCCTGCACCCGCTGCGGCGCAGCGACACACTTTCGCCGCGCGAGGTGCGTGGGCTCTGGAAGGCGCTGCGTCAGGCACTGATGGACGGGCTCGCCCGCAACGGCGCCAGCATCGACTGGCAGTATCGTGGCGGCCAGTATCAGGAAGTGCTGAAGGCGTACGGTCGCACCGATCGGCCCTGCCAGCGCCCCGGATGCACTGGCACGATCCGACGCATCATCGTCGGACAGAGAAGCACGCATTTCTGCCCGGTCTGTCAGCCGCTGAAAGGGCCGGGTGTCGATTGGGTGGCTGCCGCGGCACGTCGCACGCGACGGGCGCTGCAGCGAGGATGAGGAGCACGAACCATGGCGGATTTAATGGTCAACAATGCGATGCCGATCATGATCGGCCTTGGCGTGGCTTTGGTGCTTTGCCTGGGCCTGATCGTGTTGGGCTGGGTCATGTGGCGCAAAGAGACGGATCGCAAACTGACCGCCCTGAGTACCACTTCGTCGGAGCCGGCCGCCTTCGACGACCTGCCCGTCGCGCCAGTTCCGGCTTCACCGACAGCCGACGTCGCAGCGACCGTGATTGCTGTCCCGCCCGTCGCGGCTTCTCCGGCGCCGACTGACTCCGCGGGCCCCATCGCCGAGACCGCGGCTGCGCTGCCCGATGCCGCGTCACCATCGAGCACCCTCTCGCTCGACGCGCTCCAGTTGCTGCGCGACCCGGCGACCGGTCAACTGAGGGTGGGCATCGGCTCAGACGTCTATGCTTCGGCGCGCGACGTCCGTCGGCCTGAGCATCAACGCCTGCTGCTGGGATCGACCCGCGACCTGTTGATCTTCCTGGGTCAGACCCGCGCCGCCGCCGCCCTGCCCGCCGGCCCAGCCTCCACGGCGAACAGCGAAACGCTCCCTGCGCCGACCCAACCCGGCCCTGTGTCGCGACCCGCGCCGGCGCCCGCCGCGACCGGATCCCTGCGCCTGCCGTCGATGAACCCGTTCCAGCAGTTCAAGGTCGTCAAGCAACTTAACGCCGTGCCCGAGGCGCCAGATCTGACCATCGCCCAGCAGATCGACAACCTGCTGCAGGATCTGACGGCCGTCAGCCCGCTGACCGGCCGCGGCCTGCGCGTGGCAGGCCTGCCGGGCGGGTTGGTGTCGTTCGAGTTCGACGGCGCCAGCTACAGCGATATCGACGCGGTGCCCGATCCCGCTGCTCGCGATCTGTTACGCGCAGCTGTCAAACGTTGGGAAGCGCAGGCGGGGTAAGAACGAAGAGCGACGAGCGAAAAGCGAGGAGCGGCGGATGAATGGCCATCGATCCGCCGCTCCTCGCTTTTCGCTCGTCGAAGTTTCAGGCTGGCTCGAGCATGCCCATGGCGTGGCGGGCCACATCGGGCTGGAAGGCGGCCTGCACCGCTTCGAGCGCCATACCATGTAGAGTTTCTTCCGTGACACCCGGTAGCAGGAGCGCCTGGCCCAGTTCGCTGGTCAGGGTGCAATTCGAGATGCCCGGGTCGTCGGTGTTGAGGGTCACGCGCAAACCGGCCGCCAGCATGTGCGGCAGCGGGTGCAGTGTAAGCCCCGTCGCCACCCCGGTGTCGAGGTTCGACGTCAGGCTGACTTCGAAGACGACATCGTGCTCGCGCGCCAGCGCCGCCACAGTCGGATCGTCAATCACACGGACGCCGTGCCCGATACGGCGCACGCCCAGGCGTTCGATCGCATGACGCACTGACATCGCGCCGGACCACTCGCCGGCATGGGCCGTCACGCCCAGGCCAGAGCGTCGCGCTTCGGCAAAGAGGCCGGCGAAGGGCTCGGCCGGATAGTTGGCTTCGTCGCCGGCCAGGTCGATGGCCGCGATCTCGCGTTGCCGATCCGCCGCGAGCGCAACCACCTGCTCGGCGAGTTCGATCGGTTCGTGCCGGTTGACGCTGGCGATCAGCGTCAGTTCGATCTCGGGATACTGTCGGCGCGCATCTTCGGCCCCGGCCGACACCCAACTCATGACGTCTCGCAAGGAGAACCCCTGCGTGCGCGCCAGCGCCGCGGGCGTGAAGCGCAACTCGAGGTAGCGGACGCCATCACGCGCCGCGTCTTCGACAGCTTCAAAGGCCAGTCGGCGGATGATGCCGGGCGACAGATAGAACCGTCGCAGCACGTTGAATTTGTCGAGGAACGCACGCGGCGTGTGAGGATCAGAGGGCGTCATCTGCACGAGCGGTCGCAGGGTCTGCGCCTCTCGTGGGAGGTCGAGGCGATAACGCGCCGCGATCTCAGCCAGCGTGGTCAGCCGCAGCGAACCCTCAAGGTGTCGATGAAGATCGATTTTCGGAAGCCGTTCGATCGCGGCCCGATCCGCCGAAGTCATAGGCCTACTGTACAAGCATCGAGATCGCCGGGCAACCGTTTTTTCGTAGTATTTAGGCGGGGTTTACGATGGTAACAGTTGGCGTTGGCCTTGCATAACGAAAAGGCCGAGCGAGTGGCTCGGCCTTTTCGAGTTCCCTTTTCGGTTGGTTTGCGATGGCTCTCAGCGGCGACGACGTCGGCGACGTCCGCCCTTATCCTCGGCGCCCGTTTCCGCTGCGCCTTCAGCGGCCGCCTCTTCGCCATCTGTCGTCGCCTTGCCAGCGTTCGGATTGATCTGAGGCAATGCAGGCTGGGCTGGCGTCTTCAACGTTTCGAGCACTGACGGCCGCGGCGCTTGAGGCCGCGACGCCTGTTGCGAAGCTGTGGCCTCCTGCGTGGCGCCTTCAGCCGCAGCCGGCTGCACCACACGCGGTCGCATCTGCATCGCGCGCGAGATCACACCGGCGCGGATGTTCGCCAGCAACTCCTGGAACATGTCGGTGGCCTTCGACTTGTACGCCACGAGCGGGTCGCGCTGAGCGTACGCCTCGAGCCCGATCGACGTGCGCAACGCCTCAACCGAGGTCAGGTACTCGACCCACAGGTTCCCGATGGTCTGCAGCATCAGGCTGCGGTTGATGTTGGTCATCACCTCGCGGCCAAGCGCCTCGGTCGGCTCGGTTGGCGTGCCGCCCATGGTGCGGATCTGGGCCTCGGCGCGCGCAAACAGGCTGTTCAGCCGCCTGACGGCCTCGCGCAGATGCGCCAGCAGCTCGTCGCGGATCTCTTCCATCTTCCAGTCGGCCGTCATCTCGCCAACCAGGTACGCGTAGTGCAGGCGCTGCACGTTCATCTCGACCTTGCGATGCTGCTTGTCGAAGCCGATGGTGCGCCCGAACTGCATGGCCAGCAGGCCGCGCGTCCATTGCGCCTCGGTCATCGTCTCGGGCAGGTTGGTCCGGATGTCGCGATCGACCTCGGCCAGCACACGTTCGGCTTTGGCGTCGAAGGCTTTTTCGGCAGCGTCCTGGATCTTGGCCTGGACGTCGGGCCAATCCTCATCGGTGCGCAGCTCGCCCATGTTGAGCGACCCGCCCAACCGGCGCTCGACGGCGGTGATCAGGGCGACCCGGCTGCGCGCCGTGACGGCCGCCTGTGCCAGCTCCTCGAGCCGGCGCTTGAAGCCGTTGTAGTCGAAGTCGCGGGTCTCGGCAGCCGGAAGTTGCACGTTGATGCCGAGCACTTCGCTGACGGCCTTGAGCACGGCGCGCGGCTCGAGCGGCTGCCCGGTCTCGCGCGCTTCGTTCTCAAGCCCTTCGAGCGCTTCCTCAGCCGCCATTTTGCGCTCGCGCACCTGGCTGCTCAGCCGGTCATCGGCCGCGCTCAACTGATTCTGGATCGCCTCGAGCACGTGCTCGCGCTCGGCCTTGAGCGCATCGCGGGCGACGTCGATCAGGGCCTGACGCTTGTCGGCCGCGGCGGCCACGTCGCGCAGGAGGATGCTCTGCCCGTAGGTCGGATAGAGCCGCTCGCCCTCCGGCCCGGCATCCAGGACCGGGGGCTGGGTCTCATCGGCCCAGGCGAAGAGCTTCCAGCGCTCGAGTTGATCGCCGTGCAGCTTCACACGCCGATCGACCTCAGCCACGAGCATCTCGTCAAAGTCGTCGCTCAGGTCGTTCTTGACGAAGATCCTGTCACGCTGGCCATAGATGGTGTTGCGTTGCGCATTGAGGACGTCGTCGTACTCGATGAGATGCTTGCGGATGTCGAAGTTCGAGCCCTCGACCCGCGTCTGCGCGCCCTCGATCGTGCGATTGACAAGCCCGGCCTGGATCGGCACGCTGTCGTCGATGCGCAGCCGCTGCATCAGGTCCGACACACCCTGCCCGCCGAAGCGCTTCATCAGATCGTCTTCGAGTGAGAGGTAGAACTGCGACGAGCCCGGGTCGCCCTGACGGGCGGCGCGGCCGCGCAACTGGTTGTCGATGCGGCGCGACTCGTGTCGCTCGGAGCCGAGCACGTGCAGACCGCCGGCCGTGCGCACACGCTCGACGTCGTCCATCATCGTGACGAACGTGCGCACTTCGTTGTCGTACACGCCCCACGCGCTCTCGGGGACCGTGCGCAGCAGTTCGCGCCGTTGGGCGTGGGTCAGATCATAGGGGTTCGGCGTGCCGTTGTTCTTGAGCACCCGGTTGACGGACGTGATCACGTCGTCGCCGAGCTCGCCGCCGAGTTTGATGTCGACGCCGCGGCCGGCCATGTTCGTCGCGATCGTCACAGCGCCGTAAGCGCCGGCGTCGGCGATGATCAGCGACTCTTCGTCGTGCTTCTTGGCGTTGAGGACGTTGTGCTTGATGCCCGCACCCAGGATGCGAGTCAGCTCCGGCCCCTTGTCGGGCGTGCTGCCGAGGATCTCGCACAACCGGGCCGCGTTCTCGTCGCCGGCCGGGTTGGTCGAGAGCCCATACTCGCGCAGCTTGGTGGCCAGTTCATTCTTGTTCAGGCGGTCGAGCGGCGCATCGAGCGGCTGAAGATCGGCTACCAGCATGCCGTCTTCTTCCTTCTTGTTCTTACGGAACCAGGCATCGCGCAGCAGGAGCACAAGCGCCAGGCGCTGCAGGGCCTCGGCCCGCAACCGCTCCGACACGTTCTCCGACATCTCGACCGAGGTCGTGCCGATCAGAATCGGCTGCCCGGCCAGATTGCGGCGCAGCACCTCGCCGACGATCGCGCGCAGCTTCGATTCCTCGGTGCGGAAGACCAGATCCGGGTAGTCCTTACGGCGCCAGAAGACCGGCGCTTTGTCGCCATCATCCTTGCGGGCGAAGTAGGTGAAGGTCTGGCCTTCCTCCTTGAACTTCACCTCGCTCAGGCTCGAGCCGGTGGCGTTGGCCATGTACTCCAGGTGCGGCGGCACCGGCAACACCGTCAGGTTGTAGATGCGCTCGAACTCCTCGGCCTCGGTCAACGCCGTGCCGGTCATGCCGGCCAGCTTGGCGTACAGGCGGAAGAAGTTCTGCAGCGTGATCGTGGCGTAGGTGACGTTGTCCTGCTGGACCTTAACGCCTTCCTTCGCCTCGACCGCCTGATGGAGGCCGTCTGACCAGCGTCGGCCGGGCATCATGCGTCCCGTGAACTCGTCGACGATGATGATCTGACCGTTCTGAACCAGATAGTCCTTGTTGCGCTTGTAGATGAATTCGGCGCGCATGGCCTGCTCGATGTGACCAAGCAGGCGCGCCTGCTCCGGGGTCAACTCCTCGGGGCGGTCGGGGTCACGCAGCGGCTGGCGCAGCAGGCGCTCGAGATGGGCCTCGCCGAGCTCGGTGAGCGAGATACCGCGGCCGCGCTCGTCGATCTCATAGTGCTCGGGCTGCAACTGGCGCACGACCTTGGCGGCCTCGAGGTAAAGCCGCGGGTCATCCTGCGCGGGACCGGAGATGATCAGCGGCGTCCGCGCTTCGTCGATGAGGATGTTGTCAACCTCGTCGACGATGGCGAAGTAGCGCTCGCGCTGAACGCGCTGGTCGAGGCCCATCGCCATGTTGTCGCGCAGGTAGTCGAAGCCGAATTCGTTGTTCGTGCCATAGGTGATGTCGCAGGCGTAGGTCTCGCGCCGCGGGACCATGCGCAGGTGGTGCCGATCTTCCTGCGGCGACTCGATCGTGAAATCGACGATGAAGGCCTTGGCCGCGTTCTCGGTGCGGTGCGCGTCCTGCAAGACGCCGATGCTCAGGCCGAGGGCGGTGTAGATCTGGCCCATCCAACGCGCGTCGCGGCGGGCCAGGTAGTCGTTGGTCGTCACAAGGTGGACGCCGCGCCCGAGCAGGGCGTTGAGGTAGATCGGCAGGGTCGAGACCAGGGTCTTGCCCTCGCCGGTGCGCATCTCGGCGATGCGGCCTTCGTGCAGGATCATGCCGCCGATCAGCTGGACGTCGTAATGACGCTGGCCGAGCGTGCGCATGGCGGCCTCGCGCACGGTGGCGAAGGCCTCGGGCAGGATCTCGTCGAGCACGTCCTGCTCAGCGGCGCGCAACTCTTTGTCGTCATCGATCCCTTCGCGCGCTGTCGCCAACCGGGCCTTGAACTCGGCCGTCTTGGCCAGGAGTTGCTCGTCGGTGAGGGCACGGAAGTCCTGCTCCATGCCGTTGATCTTGGCGACGACGCCGGAGTAGCGTTCGATGTCGCGTTTGTTCGGATCGCCGCTCAGGATCCGCATCAAATTCTTGAACATGCCGTCAGCACCTCTTCGGGTCGACGAAAAACAGACGCGGCGAGGCCATCTGGGGCCGGTGCGTGCGTGGCCCGCCCCGGGCCTCGCCGTCAAAATTGCGAACCCTGATTATATCAGGGGCTTTTTGGAGAGAGCCCTGAAGGAATGGCTCTTAGATGAGGAGGAGCTTAGCCGCGAATTTCGCGAATGACGCGAATTGGGGATTCGCCACTTCATTCGTCTCTGGGCGAACTCCGCAATTCGCGTCATTCGCGAAATTCGCGGCTAAAACTCAAACAAAAGGCGGAGGCAGTCGATGCCCCCGCCCCTTGTGGATCAGTGTGTGATGGGTTCAGTTGATCCGCTGAACCTGGCGCAGGAGGCCGGAGACGATCTCCTCGGCGGGCATGGTGAGCGCGCTCTGCTGGAACATCAGCACGCTGACGACCGGCATGTCGTTCATCATATCCATGATGTCCATGCCGATGCCGCCGCCGTTGCTGTGGCCGTTCGGCTCGTCATTGCCGTAGCGCTCCGACTCGCCGAACATCTTTCGGGTCTGGGCCTCGACCTGGGCGTAGAGCGACCCAAGCACCTGCTTGCCACGCGGGTCGGCCATCCACTCGCGCATGGTCGATTCCATGTCGAGCAAGCAGGGCAGATCGAGCGTCGACTTGAGCGTCGCGGAAGCCTGGCAACGGATATCGGTCGCCGAAGCGCCGATCAGCAACTCGACCTCGCCGTCCTCCGTCACCCACTGCCTGTGCTCGGGGTGCCAGAAGGCGAAGGCGCGGGAGTCGAGGTGGATCGACACCGACCGGGTCTCGCCGGGCTGCAGCTCGACCTTGGCGAAGCCCTTCAGCTCCTTGATCGGCCGGGTCAGGCTCGAGGCGCGATCATGGACGTAGACCTGGACGGTCTCCTTGCCAGCCACGGAGCCGGTGTTGGTCACATCCACCGTCACGGTCAGGCCGTCGACGTCCTTGAAGGTCTCGGCCGACAGGCGCGGGTTGCTGTACGCGAACGTCGTGTAGCTCAGGCCAAAGCCGAACGGGAACAGGACCGGCACTTCTTTAGCATCGTAGTAGCGATAGCCGATATACAGGCCTTCGCCGTAATGCACCTTGCCGGCATCGCCGGGCCAGTTGGTGTGCGCGGGCGTGTCGGAGAGCTTGATCGGGAAGGTCTCGGCCAGCTTGCCACTCGGGTTGACCTTGCCGAAGAGGACGTCGGCGAGGGCGGCGCCGCCGGCCTGGCCCATCATCCAGCCCTCGAGCACGGCAGAGACATCATCGAGCCAGGCTGTCATCGCCACCGGGGCGCCGTTGTTGAGCACCACAACGGTCTTGGGCTGCACCTGGGCGACGGCCTTGATCAGCGCGATCTGTTGGGCCGTCAGATCGAGGTCTTTGCGGTCGTAGCCCTCCGACTCCTTGTAGGTCGGCAACGCGATGTAGAGCAACGCCACGTCAGCGGCCTTGGCGAGGCCGGTGGCCTGATCGATCAGATCCTGGCGGAAGCAGTCGTCCGACGGGTAGCCTTCGGCATAGGTCAACTCGGCATCGTCGGCGCGGGCCTGCAGTTCTTTGAAGGGCACGTCGGTGCGGGTCGGATTGATGTGCGAGCTGCCGCCGCCCTGGAAGTGCGCGGCCTCGGCCGAACGTCCGATGACGGCGATGTGCTGATGGTTCTTCAGCGGCAACAACCCATCGTTCTTGAGCAGCACCATGCCCTCGGCCGCGATCTTGCGCGCCAGTTGATGATGCGCGTCGACGTCGAACGTGCCGCCCTTGGGCGTCTGCTTGGCCTTGAGCACGATCCCGAGGATGCGTCTGACCGATTCGTCGAGCACGGCCTCATCGAGCTCGCCCGAGCGGACGGCTTCGACAACGGCCTTGACGCGCCGATCTTGCGGGCCAGGCATCTCCCAATCCAGGCCAGCCTTGAGCGCGGCCACGCGATTGCGCACAGCGCCCCAGTCGGAGACGACGAGCCCTTCGAAGCCCCATTCGTCCTTGAGGATCTCGGTCAGCAGGCCGCGATGCTCCGAGGCGAAGGTGCCGTTGAGCTTGTTGTACGCACACATCACGGTCCAGGGCTTTGCGGTCTTGACGGCTTTTTCGAACGCCGGCAGATAGATCTCGCGCAGGGTGCGCTCGTCGACCTCGGCGCTGATGCTGAAGCGCTGGAACTCCTGGTTGTTGGCCGCGAAGTGCTTGAGCGACGTGCCCACGCCCTTCGACTGGATGCCGTCGATCAGGCCGACCGCCAGCTCGCCCGCCAGGTACGGATCCTCCGAGAAGTACTCGAAGTTGCGGCCGCCGAGCGGCGAGCGCTTCATGTTGACGCCCGGTCCCAGCAACACATCGACGTTGAGCGCGATGGCTTCTTCGGCCAGGGCTTTGCCCATCTCGCGCAACAGATCGACGTCCCAGGTCGAGGCCAGGCACGACGCCGTCGGGAAGCACGTCGCCGGCAGGCTGGTGGAGCCCATATCGTGGATGTCAGGCGTGCGACGCACGCCGTGCGGGCCGTCCGACACGATCATCTCCGGAACGCCCAGGCGTTCGATCGGGGTGGTCGACCAGGCGCTGGCGCCCGTGCACAGCGCAGCTTTCTCTTCAAGCGTCATTTGGGCGATGATGGATTGGATATCAGTGGTCATAGTTCTCCCCCGCTCTTCCGGGTTGTGCATGTCAATTGGCAACCGTCGGTCGGCCGTGCTGTCGTCGCGGCACCTCTGAGCGAGACCTGGCAAGGCGAACCAGGGGCCTGGGTCTCGCATAGGCCGTCACAGCCGGCAAGCCTGTCGTGCGATCTCGGCTTAAGCGCTGAGGCCCTCAAGGGCGCCGAACGCACAGTCACGGCGCTGCCTCTTCAGCCTTCACGAGCCATCCGGGCGGCCCCCATCCGCCCAAACAGCCCACCTTTGTCGTAACAGCGACGCGCCGTGATGACCCTCACCCGACGCGCCTGGAGCGATCCATCCGGCGCTATACCGTCGTCAGGTCCCACTCTTCGTAGATCTTGGGGACGTCGTTGATCAGCCGCCTTGTGTACTCGGCTTTGGGGCGCAGGATCACGTCGTCGGCCGTGCCGCGCTCGACGAACTTGCCGTGCTCCATGATGTACACGGTGTCGGAGACGTAGTACGCGAGCCCAATGTCATGCGTGATGAAGATCAGGGTCATCCCGATCTCATTGCGCAGTTGGATCAAATAGTCAAGGATCGTGGCGCGCGAGCAGGCGTCGATCATCGAGGTCGGCTCGTCGGCGATCAGGATCTTGGGCTTGAGCAGGAAGATGCGCGCGATCATCAGGCGCTGCATCTGACCGCCCGAGAGCTCGAACGGGTACTTATTCGTCAGTTCCTCGTACTTGAGGTTGACAAACTTGCAGGCATCCACCATCAACTGAGTCTTCTCAGCCTGCGAAAGGTTCTTGCCGCCGCGCATGTTGATGCAATCGAGCAGGACGGCGTCGATCTTGTTGAAGATGTTGTACGACGAGAACGGATCCTGGAAGATCGCCTGGATGCTCTTCCAGTATTCCTGCTTCTTTTTTCCCGAGCTGATGTCGCGCTTCTTGCCCTGGAAGAGGACCTCGCCCTCGGTTTCGCCGATCAGGCCGAGCAGCATCTTGGCCAGGGTCGTCTTGCCGCTGCCCGACTCACCCACGATCGAGATGATCTCGCCTTCGTGGAAGGTGAAGTCGACCTTATCGACGGCCAGCGTCTTGGTGCGGCCGAAGCCGAAGACCTTGGACAGGCCTTTGCCGGTCAGGCAGGGTTTCTTTTCGTCAGCCATTCTTGTACGCCTCCCTCAGTTCGGTTTCGGTGAAGATGCAGCGGTAGACCCGATCGCCCTCGACCTGGCGCATCCCCACGCTGATCGCCCGGCACTCGGGCTTGGCGTACTTGCAGCGCTCGGCGAACCGACAACCCGCCGGCGGCTTCTTGAGGTTCGGCGGCACGCCGGGCACGGCCGTGAGCTTGTGAGCGCGCAGGCCTTCCTCAGGCACGATGATCGAGCCCATCAGGCCCTTCGAGTACGGGTGAAGCGGGTCGAAGACCGCCTGGCTCGACGAGCCGCGCTCGACGATCTGGCCGGCGTACATGACCATGATGTCGTCGGTGACGTTGTAGAGCAGCGGCAGCTCGTGGGTGATGAAGATCATGGACTTGATCAGGCCCTTCTCCATCAAGTCCCTGAGCATCTTGATCACCATCTTCTGCGAGGTGACGTCGAGGGCCGACGAGGGCTCATCGGCAATCAGCACCTTCGGGCCCAGGATGACCGACACCGCGATGACCGTGCGCTGCTTCATGCCGCCCGACAGCTCGACCGGGTACTTCTCGAGCACCTCGGCCGGCAGGTTGAGCAACTGGAAGCGTTCCCGGGCGAGCTCGCGGATCTCTTTCTTGGTGACCTTCGGGTCGTGCGCCTGGATCACGTCCTCGACGAAGTTGATCACCTTCTGAGTCGGGTTGAGCGCGTTCATCGCCGCCTGCGGGATGTACGCGATCTCGGTGCCCAGGATGTGTCGACGCACGTCATCCGGGTCCATGCCCGAGATGTTGCGCCCGTCGATGATGATGTCGCCGCTCGTGTAGTACAGCGGCGGGAAGTAATAGCCCATCAGGCTCAGGGCCAGCGTCGATTTGCCGCAGCCCGACTCGCCAGCGATGCCCAGCGACTTGCCCTCTTCGACCTTGAGCGAGACATGGTCGACGGCGTACACGTCTTCGCGGAATCGCGTGACGTATTTGGTCGTCAGGTCTTTGACCTCGAGAATGACTTTGCCCATGTCGCTCCCCTAATCCCTCAGCGCCGGATTGAATACCTGGTCGAGCCCGGTGTTCATTAGATTCATCGAGAAGGCCGTCATGGCGATGGTGACGAGCACCGGCATGTACGCCCACCAGCGGCCTTGAATGTCGGCCTGGTAGATGCGACCCCAGTGCATCATCAGACCCAGCGTCGGCGTCTCGGTCGTCTTCGGCCCAAGGCCAAGGATCGACAGCCCGGCTTCGGCCAGGATGCCCGACGAGATCTGCAGGATCAGGGCCATCACCACATACGAGGCGATGTACGGCAGGATGTCGTTCAGGATGATGTGGACCGTCGAGTGGCCCGAGAGCTTCGACAGGTTGACGTGATCGCGGTTGCGCAGCGAAATCACCTGAGCGCGCACGGCGCGAGCCGTCCACACCCACGACGTGAAGCCGATCACTACGGCCACCGTGACAGCTCCGCGCGATTCCTGCCCGATGCTGTAGGAGATCAGGATCAGGAGCACGAAACTCGGGATGACCGTGAACAGGTTCGTGACGAACATGATCGCATCGTCGACAGGTCCGCCAAGGTAGCCGGCCAGCAGCCCGAGGGCCAGGCCAATGGCCGTGGCGATGGCGCCGGCCACAAGGCCGATGAGCAGCGAGACGCGCGTGGCCGCCACGAGCTCGGTCAGCACGTCACGGCCGAAGTTATCGGTGCCGAGCGGCAGGATGCGCACATTGGCGACCTGGGTGACGTTGACGAAGTCCGTCTGCTCGACGGTGCCGGTCTGCTCAAGGGCGCCCGAGTCGACGTTCGGCTGCGCGATGATCGCGCCCGCCGTCGAGAGCAACCCGTCGATCGACTTGTTCAGCCGCACGAAGTAGTTTCGCTTGGCATTCGTCATCCCCGGGATGTTCTTCTTCGGGTCGTAGGTGTTTTCCCACTGGGTGATGAGCTTCTCGGTGTCGGCGGTATCGATGTCGGTTTCCGCCACCCCGGCCGCCACCAGATACTCCTTCATCGACTGGCGGTCTTCTTCGCTCACGCGGCTGGCGATGCGGTTGAAGTCGGCCTCGCCCAGGTCAAGCGTGTAGCGCGTCGATCCCATGCTGTCGTACACGTTCACGTAGATGCCGGGCGGGAAGAACGTGCCCTGGCCGATGATGGCAAGCGGCGAGTCCTTGACGAAGAGCGGATAGATCAGCGCGCCCAGCACGATCGCCATGAAGATGGCGAAACCGCTGACGAACTTGCCGGATTTGAAAATCTGTCGGAGTGTGTTTGCCATAGCGTCAGCCTTGCCTCACTCCGCCTGCGCCGCTTTGACGCGCGGATCGATCAGGCCGTAGATGATCTCGATCGCGAAGTTCGCGATCAGGACCATGATGGTGATGATCAGGGTCGACGCCGAGATCAGCGGATAGTCCTGGCCCATCACCCCGTTGAGGATGGTGTAGCCCAGGCCCGGGTAGCTGAAGATGATCTCGGCCACCAGCGCGCCGCCGACCATCGTGCCGATGGAGAGCGCCAGGCCCGTGATCTGCGGCAACATCGCGTTGCGGAAGACGTAGCCGATGATCTTCCAGTCCTTGATGCCCATGAAGCGCGCGTACTTCACGTAGTCGGCGTTGAGCTCGTAGATCGCCATCGAGCGCATGCCGATGGCCTGCCCACCGATGGAGATCAACACGATCGACCAGAATGGCAGCTGGTAGTGGACGATCACGGACCAGACGAACCCCCAGCTTGCGCTCGGGATCAGGTCGAAGCCGTAGCCGCCCGACGTCGGGAACCATTTCAGGTTGACGCCGAAGATCACCAGCATGATGACGGCCATGCCAAAGGCCGGGAAGTTGCTAATGAAGATGCTGACCGGCATGAGCACTTTGTCGAAGCCGCCTTTAAGGTAAGCGGCGAGCGCGCCCAGTGTGTTGCCGATCAACCACCCGACGATGATCGCCGGAAATTGCAGGGCGAGCGTCCACCAGATCGAGGAACCGAGCACCTGCGAAACAGGGCGCGGATACTGGCTGAACGAAACCCCGAAATCGCCCTGGAACACGTTCACGATGTACTTGATGAACTGTTCCCAGACGGGTTTATTGGTGCCGAACTGCTCGGCGTACTGCTGATAGACCGCCTGCGCGCCCGACTGACTCGTCATGCCCTGAGTCACTCGTTGAGTGATGACGGCGACAGGGTCACCGGGCATCATACGCGGCAGGATAAAGTTCAAGAGGAAGGCGAACACGAAAGTGGTCAGGAACCAGACCAGTTTCGTAGTGAAGTATTTCCGATAGCCTTTCAAATCCGCTCCTCCTCCGAAAGTGGCGCCGGGCCGATGCGCCTGCTGGCGGCGTGTGTTAGTGCAAACAAAACGGGGGTGCCGCGTAGGGGCCGAAACCCCGCCGTCGAGCACCCCCGTTTCGTGTGTCGGTATCCGACGAGTGCGCTCGTCCGAGCGCCCTGACTTGCGTCAGCAAGCCAGGGCGTTCGGGGAGTAGCTTCAGGTTACGGCGTAACCAGGGTCAGGTTGTACAGACCCGCAACGCCCCAACCGTCGGTCATGTCCATCGGAGGCACGGGCGGGTTCGTCCCGTCGTCCTGATGCGGGAAGTTCGTCCAGACGCTCTCGTTCACGGCGTGGAACGACTGCGGCCGGTACATCAGGGTGAAGGAAGGAACATCCGTGAGGTAGATCTCGGTCAACTTGGTGTAGGCGTCCTTGAGCTCGGCCGCATCGGTCATGCCAGGGATAGCCTGGATGATCGCGTCGGCGTCTTCGTTCTTGTAGCCGCCCCAGTTGCCGTTCCAGTTACCAGCGGTCTGAGCGAACTCGCCGCCGATCAGGCCACGGACACGGCCCCAAGGCTGCGTCGGGCCAGCGCCACCGCTCCACATCATGAAGATGTCATAGCCGGGCGTAGCCTGCAGGGAGGCCCAGTCGGTCACGATCGTCTGGTAGACCGCCCACTCGGGGTAGTTGGTCGTGATCTCGATGCCGATGTCCTTGCCCGCGGCAGCGACCACTTCGATCGCGGCCTGCCAGTCGGACCAGCCGTTCGGGCAGGTCGCGACGTAGCTGAGCTTCTTGCCATCCATATCGCGCCAGCCATCGCCGTCGGAGTCGACGATACCGGCCTCATCGAGCAGAGCGTTGGCGCCGTCGATGTCCTTGCCAGCCCACTGCAGATCCTTGACGGCGGCCTGGTCGTACATGGCCTGCTCGCCGGCGGTCGGGTTCATGACCGAGCGCGGGACCTGGTTGAAGGTCGCGGACTGATTGGTCATCGCGTTGGCGATGATGGTGTCGTAGTCGACGGCCATGGCGATGGCCTTGCGGACCGCGACGTTCTGGAGGCTCTCAATCCCAAGATTGAAGAACGCGGTCGGGAGGCTGGCGCCGATGCCGTACGGGGCCTCGGGCAGGTAGGTCGAAACCGGCAGACCGTCCTTGAGCCACAGGTCCTGGATGTTGGCGTTGAACTGCTGGCTTACATCGACTTCACCGGCCTGGAAGGCGGCGAAACCGGCGGCGTTGTCCTTGTACATGGCGTGCGCCAGGTACTTGGGCGCGGGCAGTTTGCCCCACATGCTGGCATCCTGGCCCCAGTAGTTGTCGTCGCGCACGAACACGACCTTGGTCTCGTCCGCGAAGAACTTGTGGTACGGGCCGGAGTAAACCACGTCCTCGGCCACATCGGCCGCGAAGGCGGCCTTGTCATCGCCGACGCGGGCTTCCAGCGTCTGCGTCCAGGCCTTCTGGATCACGTAGTTGCTGCTGACGTACGCGGCAACCGACAGCGGGTTGACGGCCTTGCCGTCCTCGCCCAGCTTGGCCTTGATCACCACGGCGCCATCGACAGCTTCGATGCTCTCGATGTAGTCCTTGCTGCCGTTGTACGTGTTGGTCTCGTACTTGGTGTGCGCGGCCCAGGTGTAGGCAACGTCTTCGGCGGTCACCGGGGTGCCATCGCTCCACTTCGCAGCGGGCTTGATCTTGAAGGTCAGCTCGGTGCGATCGGCGTTCCAGGTGTAGTCGCCGTCGGCCAGCAGCGGGTACTGCTTGCCATCGAGCATGTTGTACAGATAGGGCGTCTCGAACATCGTGACGCGGGCGTTGTCGCCCTGGGCGATGCCGAGGCCGTTGTTGCAGCTGGACGAGTAGGGATTCCAGCAAGCCACGGCGCCCCACTGCTGACCATTGAAGTACAGGGTCTCATTGCGGGGGAGCGTGCCACCGGGTTCAACCACGGCGGGGGCTTCCGTCGGGGCGACGGTGGGTTCAACAGGCGCAGCGGTGGGCTCGACGGGCGCCGCAGTGGGCTCGACGGCCGCCTTAGTGGGCTCAGGCGCGCTGGTCGCGGGGGCTTGGGTGGCCGCTGGGCCACAGGCCGCGAGCACGATACTGAGCACTGTCAAAAAGCTAGCAAACACGTGCAGTTTCTTGGGCATCTGTGCTACTCCTTCTCCTATTTGGTTTGTGAGGTGGTGCAGGTGGTGATTTCCGGTTACTCCGAGTGCCGCGGAAAGATCACCATTTTTGAGAATAGACCAGGCTGAAAAACCGGGCATCAGGGGGTTGGACGATTTCGCTGGAACAACCCCATGAAACAGGGGCAAAAAAACGCGGAAGACTCGCGTTCAGCCATGGGATGACACCTCGGCACAGAAGTTACCCAACGGTGTATAATGGCGATGTTGGGTAACTCTTAGCCTGTTCGGGGGGTCGGAATGTCGAAGTGCATCATCCGCGAGGGTCGAGTTGAGACCGAGTCGGCAGGCTGCTTCGCCGTCGGTTCGCCCGAGTGGTTCGCCTGGCTGGAACAGGCTGGCAAGTTTTCATATCAGGGTGAGAACGGCAAATTCACAGCCCAGTATGAGTCGCGCCGGCGTCAGGGCTACTGGTACGCGTACCGACGCACCGGCGGCAAGCTCTCCAAGATCTACCTGGGCAAATCCGAAGAACTGTCATCCGAACGCCTCGAAAAGGCCTGCCTGGAACTGTCGGGCAGAGCCCTGTTTAAAGAGAACCCCGGGAACGCTGCAGAGGCCGTCGCCCGCCCACCGGCATTGCCCGCTCTGACGCCTCTGGGCAAGTTCAACGTTCCGGTCCCTCCGCATATCCTGGTTAATCGACCGCGCCTGGTGCGCCAGATCACGACGCCGCTGACGATCATCTGCGCGCCGAGCGGGTTCGGCAAGAGCACACTGCTGCACGACTGGCGGCAGACCTGCGGCTTTCCGATCGCCTGGATCGCTCTGGATGCTGATGACAACGTTCCGCAACGATTCTGGTTCTCGCTGGTTCGATCGCTGCAGACGCTCGGCTTCGAATTCGGTCGCGAGTTGCTGACGTATCTGAACACCTCGACGACGTTCAACATCCACGACGTCATCGCCCACCTTAGCAACGACCTCACCCAGACCCTGGCATCGACGCAGCGTCTGGGCCTCGTGCTCGACGACTTCCATAACATCAACAGCGCCGAGATCCACGACTTCCTGCAACAGTGGCTGGCCTTCTTCCCGCCGCACGTGCAGTTGGTGATCGCCGGGCACACGCGCCCACCGCTCGCCCTGGCGCACCTGCGCTCGCAAGGCCGCCTGACCGAGATCGAAGCTCAGGACCTGCGCTTCACGCTGGCCGAGGGCATTCATTATCTGCAGCAGTACGCTCAGGATCCCTCGCTCGCCTATGCCGATCTTGAGACCCTCGTCAAACACACCGAGGGCTGGGCCGCCGGGCTGACGTTGACCGCCGTCGCGCTGGCCAAGCAGGAAGATCGCCGACACTTTATCGACACCTTCAGCGGCGCGCACATCTACATGCGCGAGTACTTCATGGAGACCGTCCTGCAGCGTTCGAGCTTGCGCGTCCAGGAGTTTTTGCTGCGGACCGCGATCCTCAAACATCTCAACGGGAGTCTGTGCGATGCCCTGACCGGCCAGAACGATGGCGACGCCATGCTCGCCCACCTCTGGGAGGAGAACCTGTTCGTCGCCCGTCTCGAGCAACAGGGTTGGTATCGCTATCACGATCTCTTCGCCGAGATGCTGCTCAGCCAGCTCCAGGCTCGCTATCCTGAGGAAATGCCGCGTCTGCATCAGCGCGCCGCGCAATGGTATCGAGACCAATACGCGCCGGCCGACGCGATCTATCACCTCCTGGCCATCAAGGCCTGGGAGGAGGCTGCGGCATTGATGGAAGAGATGGCGCTACGCGAACTCGAACAATACGGCGAGGACTCGCGCCTGCTCCGGTGGCTGCAAGAGCTGCCCGAGACTGTCGTCCAGAAGCACAAGAACCTGCTCCTTGTCTACCTCCGGTTGGCAAACGCCGGCCTGCCCCACAGCCGGATCGAGCGCTTCATCCTGCACGTCGAACTCAGCCTCGCCAGCAAATCAGCTGCGTCGCTCTCTCGCGACGAGCGCGAGGTGCTGGCCGAAATCCAGCGGATCCGGCGCACCTGGGCTCAGGGCGACATCTTCATCCCTCCGGTTCGCGTGGGCAACAAGTACGACGTGCGCTGGGAGTTACTCGATCGGCTCCACCTGCTCAAGCCCGCCTATAGCTACGGTCTGACGTCGCTCGACGATCAGATCGCGGAGTTGCTGCATGACGCTCAACTTCAACACAACCTGTTCGTCATCCTGATGGCTGGCGGTGTGCTGGCGATGCGCGCGATCGTCGCCGGTCACCTGCGTCGCGCCGACAGGCTGGGCCGTCAGATCATCGAGCAGGCGCTCGCACAGCGCGCCAAATTGCCGGGGCCGGCGAGCATCGTCCTGAACGCCTTGTGTCATCTGCATCTGGAGCGGAACGAGCCGGATCTGGCGAAGAAGTATCTTGACCAGGCCGATGAGGTCGATCCCAACCCGACGAGCAGCAACCGCATTGTCGACACCGCCGTGCTGCGTGCCAAGGTGCAGATGGCGCTGGGACAGTGGGCAGAGGCGCACGTCACGATCCAGTCGATCCGCAATCTGCACCTGCGGCGCCCCTCGGCCACCTGGTCCGATCTCGATCTCATGACCTATGAGGCCCTGATCTGTCTGCGCAGTGGCGACAGCGAATCGGCCGAGCGCATCATGCGCGAACTGGCCGACAGCGAAGGCAACAACCTGCTCAAGCTGGTCAAGGCCGAGTTCTGTCTGAAGAAGGAACAGTACGCGGAGGCCGAGGCGCTCTTGAACGAGTTCATCCTCGCCCACCCTCACGGCATCGCTTTCGAGCCAATCCTTGTTGTGCGCATCCCGCTGGCGCTCGCGCTGTTCGGCCAGCACAAGGTCAACCAGGCCGTGCAGGTCATCAGCGAGGCCATCCGTCTGGCCGCGCCCGAACGCTTCATCCGCCCATTCCTGGACGGCGGGTCCGCCTGCGTGCCGCTGCTGTGGCTGCTCTGGAACAGCCAGGAACTGAATGCCGACTCGCTGGCCTTCACGAAGGAGTTGCTGCATCTGCTCGATCCAGGCGGCCAGCACTCACAGATCTCGAAGGTCGAACTCGAGAACCTCACAACCTCGGCAACGATTTCGGCACGCGAGCAAGACGTACTCAAACTGCTCAGCGCGGGCTGCTCGAACCGCGAGATCGCCAGCGAGTTGTCGGTTTCGGAAAGCACCGTCAAGACCCACCTGAGCAACATCTACTGCAAGCTCAACGCCACCAGCCGCTTCCAGGCTATCGCCCGCGCCCGCGAACTCAGCCTGGTGGCATGAAAGAAGAGCCAGGTGAAGGGGCGAGGGCGTCGGCAGCGCTGCCCCCCTCGTCCTTTCACCTGGCTCTTACTCGTATAATGCCCTGGCGGCGTGACGCAGTCCAAACCAACGCCGTTGACCCACGAGAAAGATGATGAAGAATCGTTTGCGCCTTTCCGCCGGCCTGATGGCCGTCAGCCTCTCAACCGCCCTCCTGACTTCCTGCGCTCAGGGCCCGCAGGCCGACACGACAAACGCGCAATGGCTGCTCGTCGGCATCGTCTCCGCCGATGCACGCGCCACTCATGCCCTGGTGCCAATGTCGTGCGTGCTCGCCGGCAACGACTGCGCCTCCGAGACCAAATTCGTCTATACGAAACTGGATCTCGCGTTCGGCGATGCCGGGGCCCGAGACGCCGCGAGCGGCGACCTGCTCATCACCGCTGAGAAGGAGCCCACCCATCTTTTCAGGGTAACGCTCGCGGGCGAGGCGACCAATCTCTCGAGCCCTGACGAGTCGATCGGTCAGGTCGCGCCATCTCCCGATGGCTCGACAGTGGCTTACGAGCGCATCACTGACAGCGTCAACGAGATCTGGCTGATCGGATCCGACGGCTCGAACCCGCGTCTGTTAACCGACGGCCTGGCCCCGGCCTGGTCACCGGATGGCAAGAGCCTTGTGGTGGCGCGCCCGGCACCCGATGGCGCGGGGCGCGACCTCTGGCTTGTCACAGTGGCAGACGGGCAATCCCGCCAACTCACCGACACGCCGAACGTCGTCGAACAAGACATGGCCTTTTCGCCGGACGGCACTCACCTGACCTTCGGCGGCGCGAACCTCGAGAACCATCAAACGCATACTTATCTGATGTCGCTGGTTGAGGGCTCTCAGCCAGACGACCTCACACCCGGCGCGCCGTTCGTCAGCCCGATCGCGTTCGACCCGACCGGTCAGTTGTTGCTGGTGGGGATGACCGAGGACAACGTGCTCAAGCTGACGTTGATCGACCTGCAGGGCAATGCGCAGTCCGTCGTGCCGATCGACCTGCGCAAGTCACAGGGAGACGGCGGCGCGAACGCGACGGCCTGGATCACGCGCAGCAAGATCGTGTTCATCCGCCGCCTGGCGGGCCTCACTTACATCTACACCTACGACTTCGCCACGGCCAACGGCGCCCGCATCCTGGATGCCAGCATCGTCACACCGGGCTCAGCGATCACGTCGATCCGGCTGGCGCCGTAGGCGCGATGGTGGACGGCCGCTGACCGCAGCGGGCGTTTGATCTCAAGACGAACGACGAAGGACGACGGTTGTGGGCCCCCCCCAACCGTCGTCCTTCGTCGTTTTGCCGCCCGCGACGCTCCTGACACTGTGTTTGCGAGACGCGGTCCGGATTGGCAGGCCCCAGCCCGCCACCCGCGCCGCGTGTCATCCAGGGCGCTCGTCTTCGCGCATTACGTGTCATCCAGAGCGCCCGGCCCTCGCGCGCGCCGTGGCTCTGCGTGTATCACGCGTCATCGAAAGCGCCCCGGGCGCGCGCGGAGCATTCTCCAGCTCAATGGGCCCCCACACAGGGTGGCCCAACCCGCGCCCGTCCTCACGCATCGCGCGCCAACCCGCCGGTCGCCTCCACGCATCGCGCGCCAACCCGCCGGTCGCCTCCACGCATCGCGCCCCAACCCGCCGGTCGCCCCCACGCATCGCGCCCCAACCCGCCGGTCGCCCCCACGCATCGCGCGCCAACCCGCCGGTCGCCTCCACGCATCGCGCGCCAACCCGCCGGTCGCCCCCACGCATCGCGCGCCAACCCGC
>CAYZRP010000034.1:41596-50308 GCA_964480865.1 uncultured Anaerolineales bacterium
CCCCCACGCATCGCGCGCCAACCCGCCGGTCGCCCCCACGCATCGCGCGCCAACCCGCCGGTCGCCCCCACGCATCGCGCGCCAACCAACGCTGCCGTCGCCGCATGCCGTGCGTGGCAATCAAAGGGCCAGGCTCCTTCATCCCCTCGCGTTGCGTGTCATCCAGAGCGCCCCTGATCTGCGCCATCAGGCGCGCACAATGAGCGCGAAGGATCTCCTGTCGGACTCGGTGGTCCGTGGAGGATCGGACTCCAGGGCCATGCGAGTCTATGGAGGAGATCCTGCGGGATCCTCCCGCGTGCTCAATAGGCTTGTCTGATAGCCAATAGGGCTGGGCGCTCTGGATGACACGCAACGCGAGGGGATGAAGGAGCCTCGATGTGCACGCAACGCAGCGCCAGGATCTGGCGGGGCTCTCGATGCCTTGCAGGGTGAGCGATTCGGGCTCTTGATGACACACAGCGCCAGGGGTCAAAGGAACCTGGCGCTGTAAAGGGCCTGTCCGGGCGGACGGCTCGGAACAACACACGATTGCAGCCGCCACACAAGGGGGCTCCCGAATGATCACGGCCGCAGGTGGTTGCAGGCTGTTTGGCTTACTCGGCCAGCAATCAAGTGCGACAGCCACGCAGGCGGAAACTCGAACGCAGGCGTAGCCCACACTCCCAAAAACGAAGGACGAAGGTTGAACGGCCGTTCAACGTTCGTCCTTCGTCCTTCGTCGTTCGTCGCGCCCCAGGCGCGCCACTCACTCGTTGAACATCTCGCCGACGCTGCGCCCTTCATGGGCACGCTTGATCACCTCGCCCAGCAGCGGCGCGACAGAGAGCACCCTCAGGTTCGGCAGCATCTTCTCAGCCGGGAGCGGGATCGTGTTGGTGGTGACGATCTCTTTTAGCGGCAGCTTACGCAGGCGTTCGATCGCGGGCGTCGAGAGCACGGCGTGCACGAAACTCAGATACACGTCGCGCGCGCCATGGGCCTTGACGATCTCGACGGCCTGCGACACAGAGCCGGCCGTGTCGACTTCATCGTCGACGATGATGACGTCACGATCCTGCACGTCGCCGATCACGGTCAACGCAAAGGCGTTGGCGTCATTGCCAGTGCGGCGCTTCTCGACGAACGCCATTGTGCAGTTCAGGCGCGCCGCGAAGTTGCGGCCCTTCTTGGCAAAGCCAAGGTCTGCCGTGACGATCACGGGATCTTTGAGCGTCGGCCGGATCTCGGCGAAGTAGTCGCTGACGATGTGGAAGGCGGTGAGCACGTCACCGGGGATCGAGAAGAAGCCCTGGATCTGCCCGGCGTGCAGGTCCATCAGGATGTAGCGGTCGGCGCCGGCCACCGTGATCATGTCGGCCACGAGGCGGGCCGTGATCGGCACGCGCGGCTGATCCTTCTTGTCGGAGCGCGCGTAGGCCAGATACGGCACGACGACCGTGATGCGCCCGGCCGAGTCGAGCTTCAGGGTCTGGACCATGATCAGCAACTCGAGCAGGTTGTCGCTCGTCGGCGCCGACGTCGTCTGGACGACGTAGCAATCTTGCCCGCGCACGCTGGCGTGCAGCTTGACGAAGATGTTCTCGTTCGGGAACTTGATGATGTCCCGCCCGCTGAGCGGCACGTTCAGATAGCTGGCGATCTCTTGAGCCAGAGCCGGCGATGCCGTGCCGGCGAAGACTTTGATATTCCCAAACATTGCGTGATCATGCCATCCTCACGCGCCGCCAATGGCGGCCGGCACGTGAAACGGCGCCCGAAAGGGCGCCTGTGTCGGTCTCGAACGTCAGAGGGTTTGCGCGGCTTCTGTCTCGGCTTCCGAGACGGCGCGCGCCCAATCCTCTCGCAACACCGCCATCAACAACTCGTCGCCGTAGACGCCGTTGGCGAACGTCGCCTGGCGCAACCGGCCCTCGAGCGAAAAGCCCACCTTCTCGTACGAGCGAATGGCTCGCACGTTGTCGGCGTTGACCCGCAGAGTGACCCGGTTCAGATTGAGCGAATAGAAGCCCCAGGCGACCAGAGTCTGCAGAGCGTCGGTGCCGAAGCCGCGGCCCCAGTATTCCTTGAGCCCGATCATGATGCCGACTTCGCCGGCGCGCGTCCGCCAGTCGATCTCGTGGAACCCGCACGAGCCGATGTGCTGCCACGGGCCCATCGCCATGTCGTTGGGCTGAGCGTCGATGGCCCAGGCCTGCTCGTTGCCGGCCTGCAGGTTGCGGTCGAACCACTTCTCTTCCTGGGTCTGGCTCAGCGGCAGCGTCACGTTGAGATAGCTGCGCAGTTCGGGATCGCTCAACCAGCGCACGTAGCGCGGCAGATCATCTTTTTCGATCGGACGCAATCGGGTCTTTTTGCCAAGGATCATGGAGGGCTGCTCTCACTCTCGTTGGTTCGGCGGGACGACAACGCCGATTTTACCGCGCTTTCAAGATCGATCTCGCGGGCGCACACCTTCGCCGCCAACTCTTCGAGGACACTCATCTCGAAGTCAACTGTAAAGTGCTGCCAGACCCGCTGACGGAGTCTGGATTCGAGTTCGCGGCGAACGCGCTGGCGTTCCCGGTCGGATCCGTGCGGCGTGTCCTTGAGGAAGCTACGATGGGCCGCAATGGCCGCGACCACCTCTTCAACGCCCTGCCCACTCGTCGCGATCGTGTTCAGCACGAGCACCGACCAATGCGCGGCGTCGCGTGTCCCAACGCGCGCGGCCTGTTCGAGTTCGAGCGCGGCCTTCAGAGCGCGAGCCGTCGCCTCGGCTCCGGGCTGATCGGCCTTGTTGACGACCAGCAGATCCGCGATCTCGAGGATGCCGGCCTTGATCGCCTGGACGTCGTCGCCGAGGCCGGGCGCTTCGATCACGATCGTGGTCTGCGCGGCGCGCGCCACGTCGATCTCGCTCTGCCCGGCGCCGACCGTCTCGATGACGACCAGGTCAAAGCCGGCGGCATCCAGCGCACGCGCCAGGTCGGCGGTCGTGGCCGCCAGGCCGCCCAGCGTGCCGCGGCTGGCCATGGACCGAATGAAGACGCCAGGATCACCGGCGAGCGATTGCATCCTCACGCGGTCGCCGAGGATGGCGCCGCCGCTGAACGGGCTCGACGGGTCGACGGCCAGCACCGCCACCGTCTCGCCACGCGCCCGCCACGCCCGCGCGAGCGCGGCCACCAGCGTGCTCTTGCCCGAGCCCGGAGCGCCCGTCACGCCGACCAGGTGGGCACGGCCCGTGCGTGAATACAGGGCCGACAGGACCGCCTGGGCCTCGGGCCGTTCACCTTCGAGGGCGGTCAGCCAGCGCGCCAGAGCGCGCCGGTCGCCCGCCAGGATGCGATCGATATCCATTGACTATCGCTCAGGACCCCGTTGCCGGTTGGGTCGCCTGCCGCACGGCGTCGACCACGGCCGACATCGGCGTGCCGGGGCCGAACACGGCGGCCACCCCCATGCCGAGCAGCGCCTCGGCGTCGTCGTCTGGGATGATCCCACCGACGAAAACGGGCACGTCGCCCTGGCCGTTTGCGCGCATCAACTCGAGGATGCGCGGCGTCAACGCCAGGTGCGCGCCCGACAGGATCGACAGCCCGACCGCGTCGACATCCTCCTGCAGCGCGGCCTCCGCGACCATTTCGGGCGTCTGGCGCAGGCCGGTGTAGATCACCTCCATGCCGGCGTCGCGCAACGCCCGCGCGATGACCTTCGCGCCGCGATCGTGTCCATCCAGGCCTGGTTTGGCAATCAAGACTCGGAGGGTGGGCATTTGGGGGGAATTCCTTGTTGATTGTGGCGCCTACGGCGCGACGGCCGACCACAGACGGCGGACCGCGGAAGCGGAGCCCGAAAGCAGCGCGCGAAAGCTGGCCGGCCTTTCAACCCTCGTATTCGTCGGTTGTCAGCATCACGGGCGCCAAGATCCGTGGTCCGCCGTCTGCGGTCCGCGGTCCGTAACTTAAGGCTCCCTTTATGGCAACCGGCCGACGCGAGGGCTATTCTAACCTTAAGGGTGGGTGCAGGGGCCAACTTTCCCGCACCGGCCCCTACTTTACAGTTTGATAGGCTTTATGCATAGAATCGTCCCAGGATGAGCCACGACCGATGATTGTGCCGTCTCGCCAGACTGCTCTCGCCTACCTCGTGCTTGGCCTTGTGGCCGTGCTCGGTTATGCCCTGCTGAGCACAGGTGTTGTGCTGCTGTCACGCGGGTTTATCGCGCCCGATAACCCCGTTCTGCTCGGGGCGGCAGCATTCCTGATGGCGATCCTGTTCCAGCCGGCGTTGCGCGTCATTCAACGTGGGCTCAGCCGGGTGAGTCTCACGCCCGAGAACCAGCTGAGCATGGCTACCACCGTGCTCGCCCCCGAGCCGACGGCCTCACCCCAGGGCGGCGTTTCCGTCATCGAAGAGCAGACTGCGGCCGAGGCCTTCAGCCGGGCGCTGGCGCACATGGACGTGCCCGGCGAGATCGCGCGTGAACTGCGCGTGACTCTCGAGACCATGCTCGGCGCGACGAACGTTCACGTCTTCATCCCCGACAACGGCGCCCAGCAATTGATTGCAGCCCCCGACGGCACCAACCGGCCAACCACCGACCTGCGCTTCGAAATCAACGGCGCGCTGAGCCAGGCGTTGGCGGCCGCGCACTCGGTGTTCGTCCTCCACAACCTCGATGCGCTGCCCGACACGTTGCGCACTGAGCAGGCCCGGCTGCGCGTCCTGGGTCCGCAGGTGCTCGCGCGCGTCCAATGCGGCCCCGCGCTCGACGGCTTCGTGGCCGTCGGTCCGCGCTACGACCGCAAGCCTTACGCCAACGACGAGCTGCGCCTGATCGCTACCCTGGCCGACCAGACCGGCGTCGCCCTCGAACGCGCCGCGGTCGTCAACGATCTTGAGCGCCGCGTCCGTGATCTCAACGTCATCAGCCAGATGTCGCAGGCGCTCAGCTTCACGCTGGCCTACGACGACCTGCTCGAACTGATCTACGCCCAGACCAGCAAGATCCTGCCCGCCGCGCACTTCGCCATCGCGTTGCAGGATCCCAAACGCGCGACCCTGAACTACGCCTTCTATCTCGAAGGCGACGAGCGCGACTCGGCGCTCGAAGGCCGCGCCGTCCCGGCCGCGCACGTGCTCGAGCGCGAAGTGGCTCGCAGCGGCGCGCCGCTCCTGTTCAACGACTACCCGGCCGAAGTGCGCCGCCGTGGCTTGCTGCCCGATCCGCGCGGCTACGCGTGCTGGGCGTCGGTGCCGCTCATCTCGGGGCAGGATATCCTCGGCCTGCTGACCGCCGCCGGCGACGTGGCCTACAGCGAAGACCAGCTGAAGATCTTCAGCACGGTGGCTGATCAGGCCGCCGGCGCGCTCACCCGCGCGCGGCTTCTGCGCGAGGCCGAGACGCGCGCGCGCCAGCTGGCGACGCTCAACGACATCAGCCTGACGATCTCGTCGACGCTCGACCTTGATCGCCTGCTCGAGCGCGTCGTGGCCAGCGCCGTCGACGTGCTCGGCGCCGAGGCCGGCAGCCTGTACCTGATCGACGAGGAGAGCGGCGCCTACGTCTTTCGCGTAGCGGTCGGGCCTGTCGGCCAGGAGCTTGTCGGCACGCTCATGCCGCCCGGGCGCGGCTTTGTCGGCGAAGCGATCGAGCACGGCCGGGCCGTGATCGTCAACGACGCCCAACACGACTCGCGCTGGTTCAAGGGCGCCGACGAGACCACGGGCTTCATCACCCGCAACCTGATCACGGTGCCACTGCGCTTCAAAGACAAATCGATCGGCGCCATCCAGCTGCTCAACAAGCGCGACGGCTCACGCTTCACCGAAGACGACCAGAACCTGCTCGCGGCCCTGGCCGCCCCGGCCGCGATCTCGATCGAGAACGCGCGCCTGTTCACACAGACCGACCAGGCGCTGGCCTCGCGCGTCGAGGAGCTTTCGATCATGCAGCGCATCGATCGCGAGCTGAACACGTCGCTCGACATCCAGCGTGTGATGGACCTGACGATCGACTGGGCGCTCAAGCGCACCGGCGCGGCCGCCGGCTCCGTCAGCATCCTCACCGACGAGGGCCTGCAGATCGTGGCCACGCGCGGCTACGGCGACACCGTCGAGGGCATGCAGAACCGGCCGATCCCGATCGACCGCGGCATCATGGGCCGCGTCGCCCGTACTGGCCGCATCAGCCTGGTGCGCGACGTCCGTCAGGATCCGGATTACCGCGGCGTGCTTTCCGAGACGCGTTCGCAACTGACCCTGCCGATCCTGCACGAACAGCGCGTGGTCGGTGTGATCAACCTCGAGAGCCACGGCCTCGATGCCTTCTCAGACGAACACATCGGCTTCGTCACGCGCCTGGTCGACCATGCCTCGATCGCGATCGCGAACGCGCGGCTGTATGCCCAGGTCGCGGCGGCCAACGTGGCCAAGAGCGACCTGATGTCGTTCGTGGCGCACGAGCTCAAGACACCGATGACGCCGATCAAGGGCTACACCGACATCCTGCTCAGCAACGCGGTCGGCCCACTGAGCGACGGCCAGCGCCAGTTCCTGAACGTCATCCGCAACAACATCGAGCGGATGAAGACCATCGTCACCGACATGAACGACTCGGCGCGCATCGAGGCCGGCAAGCTGCGCCTCGAGAAGGTCGTGCTCGATCCGCGCCCGTTGATCGACGAGGCCCTGGCCACGGCCCGAGCGCTCTTCGAGTCGAAGCAACAGTCGCTGTCGGTGGAACTGCCGGCCGAACTGCCGAACATCCTGGCGGATGGAACGCGCTTCAGCCAGGTGCTCCACAACCTGCTCAGCAACGCACACAAGTACACGCCCGAATCGGGCCACATCGTCCTTCGCGGCGAGGCCCACGACGGAGAACTGCACATCGCCGTGCAGGACAACGGCATCGGCATCGCGCCCGAAGATCAGGGCCGGCTCTTCCAGAAGTTCTTCCGCGCCGAAGATCGTCTCGCGCGCGAGATGGCGCCCGGCACAGGCCTTGGCCTGAACATCGTCAAGAACCTCGTCGAGCTCCAGGGTGGCCGCATCTGGTTCGAATCTGAACTGCGCCGCGGCAGCACCTTCCACTTCACCGTCCCCCTCGCCCCTAGCCCCTCTCCCGGTGGCGCGCCAGGTACGTTATCGGCGCCTTCATCGCTGAGCGCGCTACCGGGAGAGGGGTTGGGGTGAGCGGCCATGCCTGAGCTCGACCCGCTCCCCACTCTGCGCGAGACCTTCCCGGACCTCTCCGCCGAAGAGCTCTCGACGATCGCGGCGGTCACCCGCGGCCGGCGTTACCCGGCCGGTCAGATGCTTTGTCACGAAGGTGTGTGCGAGGAGACCTTCTACATCATCGCCGAGGGCGAATGCGCGATCACACAGCGCATCGACGACAAAGGCGGTGAACGCGAGTTGCGCCGCGTCGGCAAAGGGAGCTTCGTCGGCGAAGTCGCGCTGATCCAGAACGGGCCGCGCTCGGCCAGCGCCTGCACGACGCGCGCCACCCGCGTCCTCGAAATCGACAAGGATGACTTCGTTCAACTGCTCAGCCGCAGCCCGCACATGGCGCTCTCGATCATGCGCGTCACGCTCGAGCGCATGCGCGAGAACGATCAGGCCGCCGTCGACGAACTACACCGCACCAACCAGACGCTGCAGCAGCTCGATAGGAACAAGCTCGAGTTCATCCAGGTGGCCGCCCACGAACTGCGCACGCCGATCACGGTGATGAAGGGTTCGCTCAGCGTCCTGCGTGCCGACAACGCGGTGTCGGGCAACCCCGCGCTCGTGAGGATCCTCGACAGCCTGACCAAGGGCACCGAGCGCCTGCACGAGATCGTCAACACGATGCTCGACGTCACCCGCATCGACAGCGACAGGCTGCGCATCGCGCCGGTGCCTGTGCCGATCCGCAGCCTCCTCAACGACATCGTCAACCGCGTCAAGCGCGATCTGGGCGAGCGCGACCTGACGCTCACGACCGAGTACGCCGCCGACCTGCCCCTCATCCACGCCGACCAGACGCTGCTGCAGAAGGCCGTCTATCAGGTGCTGCTCAACGCCGTCAAGTACACGCCCGACGGCGGCGTGATCACGGTGCGCACCCACGGCGTCGTGCTCGATACGGGCGAGGCCGGCGTCGAGATCATCGTCGCCGACACGGGCATCGGGCTGGCGCCCGAGCACCATCGCCTGATCTTCGAGAAGTTCTATCAGGTGGGATCGGTGGCCCTGCACTCGTCGGGCAAGACCACGTTCAAGGGCGGCGGCCCCGGCCTCGGCCTGGCGATCGCCCGCGGTGTCGTCCGCGCGCACGGCGGCCGCATCTGGGTCGAAAGCCCCGGCTGCGACGAGCAGGCCCTGCCCGGCAGCACCTTCTATCTGCAGATTCCGCTGCACCCGCCTGTGCCGAACGGGAATAAAGGCTGACGAATGACGAAGGACGAATGACGAAGGTTGAGTGATCCTTCATCATTTGTTCTCTATGGGCCATACATAGAGATCCCTCTTCGATCGTGGAAGACGTGCCTGTCATCACGCCAGCGCGTGGCCTTTCGCCTCTGCGCAGGTGGGCATTTTCTGACCATCGCCTCACCGTCCATCTAATGAAGAGCGCCAGGCTCGCGGGGCCCGCGCCATTCAGGCCGCTTGTCCTGCGCGTCATGTGTCGTTCAGTCTCTCCTCCCCGCGCGCCGCGTGTCATCCAGAGCGCCTGGCCCTCGC
>CAYZRP010000035.1:0-49966 GCA_964480865.1 uncultured Anaerolineales bacterium
GGCTTGCTGTCGGAAGTCTGTGGTTGATCGTGCGCAGCCGGTCGTTGAAGCGAGGAATTGTGGTGGCTGTGTGAGCCGGGAAGAGGGAGGAGGGATTGTCTCTCTTCCCTCCTCCCTCTTGCGCCTTACTTCATCATCATCGGCATGCGAACACGCGGCGTCAAGACGAGCGGCGTGCCGGGCATGAGTTCGATGAGCGTGATCGAATTGGCCGGCACCGAGAAAGCGACGCCGCTGGTGGTCACCGTCAGGTCGGATTGGCGCACGATATGAGCCAGGTCGGCGCTCGAGTAGCGGAAGACGCGTGCCGCCGCCGCCGCCGAGAAACCCGTCAGGTTGAGTGTCGTCGACAGGGAGCCGGTCGTCTTGTTGATGACCATCACCGTCACGGCCTGGTCGCTGGCCCTCTGCGCGGCGTAGATCGAGAGCTGACCCTGATCGGTGCTTGTCGCGCGGACGCGGGTCTCGCCAAACGTGCTGCCGGCGCCGTCGTAGTTGAGATACATGCGGAAGGCGAAGGCGCCAGGGTCGGTCGGGTCCGGCGGAGCCCACAACGTGGCCAGATCCAGGCCTTCGCGGCCGAAGATGCCGAGGACGTCGGCCTGCGCCAGGGCGCCGTTCATGCTTTCGAGGCCGCCCCAGTTGTACTCCGTGATCGCCAGATCGGTGCCCGGATAGTACGTGTCGACCCAGGCCTGCATGCGCGGGATCAGTTTCACCACGCCGCCATCCAATCCCATGCTCGCAATCCAGCTCTCGTCCACATAGGTCGGATCCCACAGCGAGCGGGTGCTGCGCAGCCGCAGCGCCTGCGTGGCGGCGTTGCCGGCCTCGCTCAGCGACACACCGCTGGCCTGCGGGTAATAGTGCAGATCGAGGAAGTCGAGCAGTCGCGTGCCGTGCGCCTGTTCGTAGGCGCGCATCTGCGACAGGTACCAGGGCACGAAGTAGGTGTTGCCGTGCGACGAGTAATCCTGGGTGCCCTGGCCGCAGTTGTCGCGCGCCGAATAGAAGTACGCGCACCAACCCCACAGCACGGGCCCCAGCGTGCGCGCGGCCGGGTCAGCCTCCTTGACGGCGGCAGCGTAGTCGATGCCAAGATTCGTGATCTCGTCATACGTCGCCGGGTTGGGGTGGATGTCGCGATGGGTGCTGTTCCACAGCATCGGCTCGTTGTCGAGGTTGTAGAAGCGCACGCCGCCGGTGTTCGCGGCGCCGAACGTGTTCTTGAGATGCAGGACCCAATCGCGGACGAAGGCCGGTGTGACAGCAACGCTCGTGTCCGTCGGGTTGTTGCCCGCGACGTTCGTGCCGTTGCTCCACACACCGTTGCCGCAGTTGGTGTCCCACGAGTCGGTGCTCTGTTGAGCGCCATAGCGGGATACTTGAAAACCGCAGTCGTAAGGATGATTGTCGACGCGGCGCTTGGCCACCCAGCCGATGAGCGGCACCGTCATCAGCGTGTCGCTGCCGGCCGCCTTGTTGGCCATCACGAACCGATCGGCTGCCGAGCCGTTCGGCAGAGCCGCGACGTTGGCTACCGCGTTCGGGATGTTCTCGTAGTACCAGTCGCTGCCGGTGTTGTAGACGTCGAGTTGCCAGTTGTAGCGGGTCGTGGCGTTGCCGCCCCAGCGCGCCACGGGTAGCGCAAGCTCCTCCGCGAACCCTTCATCCGGGTAGTTGATGCCGTAGATCCAGCGGCTGATCGGCGCGCGATCCGCCGTCACGTTGACACTCAACGTCGGCCCACTGGAGGGCGGCTGTGTAGGGGTCGGCAAGGGTGTCGCGGTCGGGGTGCCGGTGCTGGCGACGAGCGTGATGCTGTCGATGTAGAACGTGGGCTGCGTATTGCCGGTCGTGTCCTGCCACTGCAGCTCCTGGATCGTGGCCGGTGCTCCGAGCGAACCCAGCGACCGCTCAACCAGCGTCCACGAACCGGGTGCGGCCGAGATCGCGGCGCCCGCCTGGACCTCGTCGACGACGAAGCGCAGTTGCGCCGTGGTCGAGCCACCGCGCACGTAGAAGCGGATGCGATCATAGCCGGCGGTGCTTTGAGCCGAATCGAGATGCAGGTACAGCCCGGCCCAGGCCGCGTCGTATGTGACGGCGATGGAAGCCGAGCCGGCCTGTACGGGAGACCCGTTGGCGGCGTTGACGGTCGTATCCCACGACCAGTTCTGCACGCCGCTCCCCAGGGCATCGCCGTAGATCACGCGGTCCGTTGCGGCCTGGGCCGGCGCAGACAATCCGATCGACACCACGAGCGCACTCAACACCAAACCCATCACGCCAAAACGTCGTAAAAGCATAGACCCTCCGGTTCGATTGTATGCATCCGCCGACGCTTTGATCACCGCAAAAGGGGCGGGAAGGGGTCGGTATTTGCTCTCAGGCGTCCCACCTCCCGCATCGCCGCCTGTCGTCGATAAGGCCATTGGCAACTCGGCGATGCTGCCCTCCCCCTCAGGGGGAGGGCGCGCCGCCCAACGTTTTCGAAATGGCCACGCCGCGTTGGCGGCGCGGGTGGGGGCACCTCGCGCCTGACGCCTCTATAATTCCCTTATGACGACCTCGCTTCCCATCGACATCGACGAACTCTTGAACTTCCTCGTGCCGCTCCTGAACACGCCCAGCCCGACGGGCTTTTCTGAGCGCGCCATCGCACTGTGTGAGGAACGCTTTGCGCGCTTCGGGCCAACCTGGCGGACGAACAAAGGCGCGCTCGTGCTGACGCTCAACGGTGCGGCCGATGACCAGCCGCGTGCCGTCACAGCCCACGTTGATACGCTCGGCGCGATGGTCAAGGACATCAAGCCCAACGGTCGGTTGAAGCTGACGAAACTCGGCGGCTACGCCTGGAACACGATCGAGGGCGAAGGCTGTACGGTCTTCACGCACGACGGCGCCGAGATCCGTGGCAGCGTGTTGCTGACCCAGGCCTCGAGCCACATCTTCGGCGCGGCCACGGGCGACGCCAAACGTGACGACGACGCCCTTGAGGTGCGACTCGACGCGCGTACGCGCTCGGCCGAGGAGACACGCGCGCTCGGCATCGGCGTCGGCGATATCGTCACGCTCGATCCGCGCGTCGAGCTCGGCGATGCAGGCTTCGTGCGATCCCGGCATCTCGACGACAAGGCCGCAGTCGCCTGTGTTTATGCAGCGCTTGCGGCGCTCGAACAGGCCGGCCAGTCGCTGGCGCAACGCACGACGATCCACATCAGTAACTATGAAGAGGTCGGGCACGGCGCTGCCGCCGGCCTGCCCGATGATCTCGTGGAGCTCCTGACGGTCGACATGGCGGCCGTCGGCCCGGGCCAGGCCTCCGACGAGTTCAGCGCCTGCATCTGCGTGAAGGACTCGGGCGGGCCGTACCACCCCGACATGAACCGTAAGCTGCGCGATCTGGCCACGGCCGCCGGCATCCCGCACACGGTGGACATCTATCCTTACTATGGTTCGGACGGCGAGGCCTTCTGGCGCGCCGGCGGCGACGTGCGCGTCGGCCTGGTCGGCCCTGGCGTCGACGCTTCGCATAACTACGAGCGCACGCATCGCGACTCGCTTGTCCACACTGCGCAATTGCTGGCCGAGTATTTGCGACGCTGAGGAGGAAACCGATGTCTGAGACGTTCACGTACTTCGATCGACTCTATCAATCGCAGTCCATTCCGTCAGACGGGATCCTGAGCCGCACGTTGACGGACAATGACTCGCTCAAGCTCGTGGTCTTTCAGTTCGCGGCGGGGCAGGTGCTCTCCGAGCACACCGCCGCTGTGCCGGCCGTGTTGCAGGTGCTGAGCGGCGAAGCCACGCTGACGTTCGGCGACGAAGTGCGCGAGGCCGACGCGGGCGCCTGGGCCTACATGCCGGCGCGTCTGCCGCATTCAGTGCTGGCCAAAACCGAACTTGTGCTGCTGTTGCAGATGCTGAAGCAGTGATAGAGTTGCCGCCGATGCTGCCGTGTGACGCATTGCCGAATGCACTCGGCTGGTTTATGATAGAAGAGTCCGCCGCATCCTGTAGGCAATTAGTTTAGGGGCCATATGGAAATCGTCATCCGCGAACACAAACGCGCGAACGTGCTGCGCATCACCGGCCGTGTCGATGCCAGCGTCGCCGCCAAGTTTGAGGAGTCGCTGCAGAAGCAGATCGACGCCGGCTCCACTCACGTGATCCTCGAGATGGACGGCACCGACTACATCAGCAGTGCCGGCGTCCGTGCGCTCATCGCGGCGCAGAAGGCGCTCAAGCCCAAGGGCGGCGCCGTCATCCTCGCTCAGCCGTCCGTGCGCGTCAAAGAAGTGCTCGAGATGGCGGGCCTCGATCCGCTTTTCCGTGTCTTCCCCGACACCGAAGCCGCGCTGGGATCCCTGTGATTGCTGATTGTTGATTGCTGATTGCTGATTGGCCTCCAATCAGCAATCAGCAATCAACAATCAGCAATTCGTTGCTGTCTATTCCCAATGGCCGAAACCGACCACGAGCCGACGCCTCTTCGTCGGCAGTATTTGGAGATCAAGCGCTCCTATCCGCACACGATCCTGTTCTTCCGGTTGGGCGACTTCTACGAGACCTTCGATGAAGACGCCGAGACCATCGCGCGCGACCTCGAGATCGTGCTCACAAGCCGATCCAACATGTATAAGAACGGCTCGCAGCGCGTGCCGATGGCCGGTATCCCGTTCCATGCGGTGGACAACTACATCGCGCGCCTGATCGAGCATGGCCATCATGTCGCCATCTGCGAACAAACAGGCACTGAGCCGATCAACGGGCTCGTCACGCGCGAGGTCATCCGGGTCGTCACGCCTGGCACCGTGGTCGAGCCGGGGTTGCTCGAGGCGGGCCGCAACAACTACCTGTCAGCGCTCGTCATCGCCGGCGAACACGGCGCGCTGGCCCACGCCGACATCACGACCGGTCACTTCGCGGTGGCGGTGCTGGCCGGCCACGACGTCAACGCTCAGGCGCGGCACGAGTTGGTGAGGCTGAGGCCGGCCGAGTTACTCGTGGCCGACGACCTGCCGGCTGAGGCCCTGGCCGGCGTGACGGTCTCGCGCACGGCGTTGCCGGCCCGGCGTTTCGACCCGGGCAAGGCGCGAAATACGCTGCTTGAACATTTCGGCACGAGTTCGCTGGCCGGCCTCGGGCTCGAAGGCCAGGCGCTGGCGACGGCGGCCTGCGCGGCCATCCTCGGCTACGTTCGCGACACCCAGCCCGGCGCGCTGCGTCTGCTCACACATATCCGGCTCTATCACCTTGGCGAGTTTATGGCGCTCGACCCGTCGACGCGCCGCAACCTCGAGTTGACCGAGACCCTTCGGGGGGGCCAGACGCGCGGCTCGCTGCTTGGCGTCCTCGATCACACCGCCACGCCGATGGGCGCGCGCCTTCTGCGCCAGTGGGTCAGCCAGCCGCTGCTCGATGTGGCCAAGATCCGGCGTCGGCACGATCGCGTGGCCGCATTGCATGGCCACGGCCTTGTGCGGGCCGAGGTCCTGGCAGCGTTGAAGCCGCTCAGCGACGTTGAGCGCATCGCCAATCGCATCCTGGCCGGCTCCGCGCAGCCGCGCGACCTTGTGGCTCTGCGCGAAACTCTGGCGGCCCTCCCCGAGATCTCCAAGATCTGCGCGGGCCTCTCGCCCGAGGCGCAGATGCGGGCCATCGACCCCTGTGGCGAGATCCTTGACCTGCTCCTGCTCGCGCTGGCCGATGAGCCGCCGGCCGTGCTTTCAAAGACCGGCATCATCCGCAGCGGCTACGCCCGCGAGCTCGACGAGATCCTCGAGGCGTCGCGCCATGCGCGTGAATGGATCGCGGGGCTCGAGCAGGCTGAGCGCGAGCGGACGGGCATCAAGACGATCAAGGTCGGCTACAACAAGGTCTTTGGTTACTACCTTGAGATCAGCCGCGGCAAGAGCGAGCAGGCGCCGGCCAACTACATCCGCAAGCAGACGCTGACCAACGCTGAGCGCTACATCACGCCTGAGCTCAAGGAATACGAGACGCTGGTGCTCAACGCCGAGGAGCGCATCCTCGAGGTGGAGACGCGTCTGTTCAAGGACGTGTGCGCCCAGATCGCGGGGCAGGCGGGCCGGCTGTTGGGCGCGGCGCAGGCGCTCGCCGAACTCGACGTCGCGGCGGCGCTGGCGGAGGCCGCGGCGCGCTACGGCTATGTGAGGCCCGAGATCGTCGACGAGCCGGTGCTCGAGGTCGTCGACGGCCGGCACCCGGTCGTCGAGCAGTATCTGGCGGCCGGGCAGCGCTACGTGCCGAACGACGTCGTCTTCGAGCCGGGCGAGATCGTGCGCGTCATCACAGGCCCGAACATGGCCGGCAAGTCGACGTTCCTGCGTCAGGCCGCGCACATCGTGCTCCTGGCTCAGATCGGCAGCTTCGTGCCGGCGGCGTCGGCCAGGCTCGGGTTGTTCGACCGCATCTTCACCCGCATCGGCGCCCAGGACGAGATCCACGCCGGGCAGTCGACGTTCATGGTGGAGATGGTCGAGACCGCCGGGATCCTGCACGGCGCGACGTCGCGCAGCCTGCTCGTCCTCGACGAGATCGGCCGCGGGACGAGCACATACGACGGGCTCTCACTGGCCTGGGCGATCGTCGAACATATCCACAACCACCCGGGCCTCAAGGCTAAGACCCTGTTCGCCACGCACTACCACGAACTGACTGACCTGGCGGCGGTGCTGCCGGGCGTGCGCAACTACAACGTGGCCGTCACGGAAGAGGGCGAGCACGTCATCTTCCTGCACAAGATCATCCCGGGCGCTGCGGATCGCTCGTACGGCATCCATGTGGCGCAGCTCGCCGGGCTGCCGCGGGCCATCATCGGTCGATCGCAGGAGATCCTCGAGCGCCTCGAGGCGAACGGCGGCCGCGCCGTGCGCCTGAGCGACGACGCGCCGGCCCAGATGGCGCTCTTCCCCGAGACCAACCCGTTGCTGGATGAACTGAAGGACCTCGACCTGAACGCCATGCCGCCGATGCAGGCGCTCGCCAAGCTCTTCGAGTGGCAGGCGCGGTTTCGGTAGATTGATGGCGGACAGCAGTGGTTGATGGCTGGTCAGACGAAGGACGAATGACGAATGACGAATGACGAAGGTTGAACGGCTGTTCAACCTTCGTTTTGTATCGTTCGTCCTTAGGCTCCATGAATCTAGATTGGCGAGTATCGGGTGAGGCAGTCAGCGTTGTCCAGGTCAGCCAGAGCGCGCCCGTCGCCTCGCGTGGCGTGTCATCCAACACGTCGCCTCGCGTAGCGTGTCATCCAGAGCGCGCCCGTCGCCGCGCGCTGCGTGTCATCCAGAGCGCCTAACCTTCTTCGATATGCGACGCGCTGAATGAGCGCGAAGGATCTCCTGTCGGACTCGATGGCTTTGGAAGGCATCCTCCTAAAGGCAGGCGAGTCTTCGGCGGAGATCCTTCGCGCTCATTGGGAGCGCCTCAGGGCATAAGGGTTCGGGCGCTCTGGATGACACGCCACGCAAGGCGACGGGTGCGGCGACGCGCTACGCGAGGCGACGTGTTGGATGACACGCCACGCGAGGCGACGTGTTGGATGAGACGCCACGCGAGGCGACGTGTTGGATGACGCGCCACACGGGCGACGTGTTGGATGAGACGCTACGCGAGGCGACGGGTGCGGCGACGCTCGGGGTGACGCGGGCGGATTGAGCCGCGTGACACGCCGGATCCGCGCAGACACTGGTGCCCGACGCCTTCGAGTTCGATCAGGGGGTCGGAGATTCGCATCTCATGACCGCAAACAGGATGACACTGGCTCTGGCGTTCAGACGCGAGCGGGAAAACCTGTCGCGATCCTCGAGGACCGGGTGGGGGGCGGCACGGACGTTGCCCGGCCGACGATCGCCATGACCGCGGAGTGGCCACCATGACCGCCCCACGGCTGGCCTCAGGGGTAACCCTGACCGGGGATCATCAGACCATCAGACGGGCCGGGTTGGATCCACGAAGCGTGACGCGGCCCGCCACCTCCAACTCGTTACCGGCGGAAAATGGAGGGCGAACAGCCCAACAACCATAGGTCTTCATTCATCGTCGTTCAACTTTCTTCGACTACGCCCCAACCAGGGCTACGCCAAACTCACGCTGTATTTACGTCAACCTTACAGCGCCATCGGTTAGAGATCACTACCCTAAGCTGTCCGAATAAATACCAGCCGGGATTCTCCCGGCGCAGCCGATGAGGTGACTGATGCGATTCCCCCTTCGCTCTGGCGTGGCCCTGATGAGCCTTCGAGTTGCGGCGCTGGCCGCGTTAGCCCTTGGGCAACTGGCCACACCTGCGCCCATGGCCTGGGCTGCGCCAACGCCCTCGACCTCGATCACACTGCCGGCCGCCACGTTCGTCGGTGAGCCCGTGACCTTCATGGTCAGCTTCGCCAACACTGGCGGTGTCGGCGAGGTCGGGTACGGGCCGTACCTCAACGTCGAACTCCCCATCGAGGGCGCCGACGGTGCAGGTGTCGCCGTAGACGACGGCCTGACCTTCACCAGCGCCAGTTACCTTGGCTCGACGCTGACGCCGTTGATCGCGCCGTTCCCGTGCACGGGCAACTACACCCATCCGCTGACCGGCCAGTCCACGGCCTGCACCTCAGGACGGCAGGTCATCATCCTGCAGTTGCCGTTCGGCAGCTTCGCCGTCGGTCAACCCGGCGCCGACGTTCAGATCACGGCCGCGATGAGCAACCTCGCGGATGTGGGCACGGCGCTCCCGATCCGCGCCACGGGCGGCTTCGCCTACGGCAACCTGCCGACCGGCGGCACGCCGATTACCGGCTCGACCGCCACGGCCAACGTCACTCCTACCCTCTTCACCCTGACCAAGACCTACGTGGGCCCGGAGGACGAGACCGCCACCGGCCCGAACTACCCGCGTCAATACCAGATCACGGTCGACATCGCCAACGGCCAGACGTTGACGAACCTCGACCTGACTGACGTCCTGACGGACTCGATCCAGTACCTGTCAACCGATTCGGTCGTCGCAGCCGTGGGTTCGCCGACGGTCACCGCCGTCGTGACGCCTTCCCTCAGCATACCGGGCGGCACCCTCACGCGCCGCCTCAGCGCCGCGACGGGCACGGCCGGCGCCAACGACGCGTCGATGACGTTCTCGTACTTTGTTCCGCTGCTGCGCGCGACGAGCACCGACGTCCTCGACCCGATCACGGGCGACGACCGCCTGGCGCCCGATGACGCTCAGGCCAGCGCCACCTGGACCCCGATCGACGTCCGCGACACGGCCGGGCCGGTCAGCAGCAACGTCACCGCCAGCGATCACGTCCTCGAGGAGCAGTCGATCGCCATCCAGAAGGGCGTGTCGATCGTCACAGACAATGCGCCGGCCGGTTATTCGCCTGACGACGTCGTGGAGTACACGCTCGACATCCAGATCTCGGACTTCTTCGCCTTCAACGACGTGATCGTCACAGACACGTTCTCCGACGGTCAGCGCTGGGATGCGACGTTTACGCCGACTCTCCAGGTGAACGGCAACACCTACACCCTGGCCGCGGCCGGGATGAACGCCGCGAATTACACCGTTGACGTCAGCGAGATCGCCGGCGACATCGATCCTGCCACCGATGGCAGCACCACGGTCACGTTCTACGCTTCTGACGAACTTGTGACGCGCGGCCGGGCCGACGCCTTCATCGGCGGTTGCGTGCCCGAAACGGGCACGACCGGTCCGGCCCCGGATTGCGGCGTCTACAACGCTGGGGCGACCACGGCTCAGATCGTCTTCCGCACCGTTGTTCAGCAGGCTTTCTCGGACACGTATCCGTCGGGCGATCCCTCGGTCGACCAGGGCGACGTGTTGACCAACACCGTCTCGATCGACGGAGCCGTGCTCGACGTGGCAGACGCCGCGACACCCACCGGACAGCGCGAGGCCGACGATAGCGGGGCCCAGTTCGAACTCGCCAAAGGCGTGCTGGAAAAGACGATTTACGCCATCAATGGGGTGGTGTGTCCGGTATGCACCTCGGTGATCATCGAGCCGGGTGACACCGTCACCTATCGCTTCACCTACACGCTGCCGCAAACCGACTTCGAGGCCCTGGTCTTCACCGACTATCTACCGTTGCCCGTCTTCGACGCCACGTCGATCAACCCTGCGTTCGACCCGACGGTCTCCGCGCCGGCGCCTGCCGCAGGCACGGCCAAGTACGGTCCGAGCGACACTCAGTACGTGGTGACGAACATCACGCCGGTCATCACCACCACCGCCTCGAGCAACACCGTGGCGTTCGGCTTCGGCGACTTCGACGATGCGCTAGACCGCAGCACCGTCGTCGACGTGCTGTTCACCGTGACGGTCTCGGCCAACCCGTTTGTCGACGGGCTTTTCCTCACCAATCAGGTGCGTGCCAGCGAAGGCACGACAAACGCCGGCAGCCAGGTCGACGACAGCATCGTCATGATCGAGCTCGGCGAGCCCGAGCTGGCGATCCGCAAAGGCGTGGTCACGACCAACGGCACGGGCGGCACCTTCGCGCCAACCACCGTCGGTCCGGTCACCTTCACGGCGCCCGGCACCGCCGGCGTCCCGTGGTCGTCGGGCACCATCACGACGACGATGTTGACCGGCTCGCCGATCAACAGCAACCTCAGCGGCATCGACGCCGGTGACCTGGCGACGTTCGTGATCACGTTGCAGAACACAGGCGGCGCTGATGCTTTCGATGTCGTCATCACCGATACGCTCCCGGCCGGCTTCGTCGTACCGTCGGGTGGGGCGGGCCTGAACCTGCGCGTGTACGACGGCGAACGCAACGCCGTGTCCTACACGTCGCTGGCCGGCGGCCTGTTTGGCTCCGGCATCCGGCTTGACGATCCGAGCGCGCTCCTCGGCGGCCTCCCCGCCGGTCGCGACACCGGTGGCCCGATCGCCACTGGCGACAATGTCATCATCATCGCCTATGACCTGCAGGCGGCCGACACGATTGCGCCGAACTCGGCCCAGGTCAACACCGCTGGCGTGATCAACTTCGCCGGCTCGGAGGGCGGCCCGACCCATCCGACGTCGTCGCTCACCGACACCGCCACGGTCACCAGCCGCAACGTCGCAGCTGCCAAGACCGTGGTCGCCACGTCCGAGGCTCACACGACCGGCAACAACCTGGCGATCGGCGAGATCGTGCGCTATCGGCTGGCGGTGACGCTGCCCGAAGGCGTTGCGACAAACGTCCAGCTGATCGATGCTCTGCCGAACGGTCTGACCTTCCTCGACGACAACTCGGCGCGCATCAGCTTCATCTGCGATGGCGGCATGGGGTGTTTGACGTCGAGCACGCTGACGACCACGGTCATCAGCGGTTCCGCGCCCGTCACGCCCCTCGACTTCGTGCCCGGCTCGGCGATCTCCGGCGGGCCGTTCAACACAGGCACGGATGTCACCTTCGGCCTTGGAAATCTGACGAATACCGATCGCGATGCCAACAGCGAATACGTCGTGATCGAGTTCAATGCCCTCCTGGATAACTCTGCGACGGGCAGCAACGATGCCAACGAAACGCGCCAGAACACCGTGCGCGTCAACGTCAACGGGACACAGCTGACGACCGCCAACGCGCCCAACGTTACGATCGTCGAGCCGGTCGTGACCGTGAACAAGACCGCCAACCCGACCAACCTCGACAACGGCGACACGGTCACGTACACGGTAATCATCACGAACACCAGCGGCACCGCGCGCAGCACGGCCTATGAGCTGGTCATCACTGACATCGTCCCGAGTGAGTTGACCCTCACCGGTGGCTCGGTGAGCATCACCGGCGGCGGGACCATCACGACCACCGGCAACGCCATCACGGCCACTCTGCCGTCGCTGGCCGTGGGCAGCTCGGCGACGTTGACTTACGCGGCGGTCCTCGACAACCTGACGTTCGGCACGCCGATCACCAACACGGCGCGTGTGACCTTCACGAGCCTGCCCGGCGTCGGCACGACCGGCAATGCGACGGGCTCCGATACGCCTGGCGCTTCGGGCGCGACGAACGGCGAACGCGACGGCTCCGGCGGCGGCATCAACGACTACATCGCCAGCGACCCGGCGACGATCACGGCGCCGCCGAGCCTCGTCAAGAGCATCATCGATACATCCGAAGACGCGACCACGGGTTCGAACCTGGCGATCGGCGAGATCGTGCGTTATCGACTCGTCTCGGGTCTGCCCGAATCCACAGTGCCGAACTTCCAGATCAGCGACAACCTGCCGGCGGGCCTGACCTTCCTGGACGACAATACGGCGCGCGTGGCCTTCATCTGCAATGGCGGCGCGGCCTGCGTCACCTCGTCGGATGGTTCGATCGGAAGCTCGCCGGTCATCAACGGCGCCGCGGCTGTGGCGCCGACCTTCCAGCTGCCGGATGCCGCCATCAGCCCCTCGAGCTTCGTCGACGGCACCGACCCGATCTTCTCGCTCGGCAACCTCGTGAACACCGACAATGACGGCGACAACGAGTATGTCGTCATCGAGTTCAACGCCATTGCCACGAACAATGTGTCCAATGTCGATGGCCGGAGCCTTTCCAACACGTTCTCGGTTTCGGTGAACGGGGCAAGCCTGGGGACATCCAACTCGGTCAGCGCCACCATCGTGAAGCCGACCGTGAACGTATCCAAGGTCGTTGTGGCACCCGCGCCATCCGACGCCGGCGACACGCTGACCTATCGGATCACATACACCAACACGGCCACGACCGCGCCGGCCTTCGACCTGACGATCTCTGATGCGCTGCCGGCGTTGATGGTCGGGCCCTTCACTGTGACGTCGAGCACGACCAGCGGCGCCTGCGGCAGCACGGCCGCGTCCATCACACACGGCGTCGTCGGGCAGGATCTGACGAGCACACTCACCTGTCTCGGGCCGACCGCCAGCGCGACAGTGACCGTCACGGGCTCTGTCGACCCGACGGCGATCGTCCACAGTACGATCACGAACACCGCCACCCTGACCTGGTCGACCTTGCCGGGCGCCTATGGCACGACCTCAAACGCCACGGGCTCGAACACGCCGGGTGATCCCGACACGGTGACGGGCGAAGACGTCACCACCACGAACGCCACAGCCACCGTGACGCTGGTCTCGCCGGCGCTCGACAAGCTTCAGCCCTCGCCGGCCAACTATACGATCGGCGACGTCATCACCTATACGATCGTGATCACGACGCCGGAGGGCACTACACCCAACCTGGTCGTCACCGACACGCTCCCGACGGGTCTCAGCTACGTCTCGAGTCAGGTCGTGACCTCGGCGCCGCTCAGCAACGGCCTGCTCTCGGGTGACTTCAGCGGCACGATCACGGCTACCCCGATCGTGACCAACAACGGCACGTCGGCCCGCTTTGCCTTCGGCGATGTCGTGGCCGCCGCCGACAACGTCACGACAAACAATCGTTTCCTGCTCGTCGTGCTTGCCCGCGTCGACAATGTGCTCAGCAATCAGCGCACTGTAACGCGCGTCAACACGGCCAACATGAGTTACGGGGACGGCACCCCCGCGGGCACCACGACCGTGACCGATCCGACAGGCGGCACGATCACCCTCGTCGAGCCGATCCTGTCTCTGACCAAGATCATCCTGACCCCGGCCTCGCCCGCCGATGCGGCCGGGGCCGTCACCTATCAACTCGTCATCCGCCATGCGGCGGGCAGCGGCAGCGTCGCCTATGACACGATCCTGAGCGATACCCTGCCGTCCGGTTTGATCAACGGCACGGTCACCGGCGTGACCGCCAGCAACGTGGCGGCGCCGTCGGCGAGCGTGTCGGGCGGTGTGCTGACCCTGCCCGACAGCGGCAGCCTCGATCTGCCGGTGAACGGCGTCGTGACCGTCACCGTTCAGGCCGAGCTTGATGCGACAGTGACCCCGGCTCAGGTTATCAACAACCTGGCAGCCCTCACCTGGACCACGCAGCCCGGCGTCAACGCTAACGAACGCGGCAGCGGCGACGGCCTGCTGGATGCCGGCGGCCTGAACGACTATGAGGTTCGCTCGAACGTCGCCTTCAGCGTCGACAACCCGGTCGTGGCCAAGCGCCTGGTCGCCACGTCAGCGACCAACACATCGGGCAACAACGTGACGATCGGCGAGGTGGTCACCTACGCCATCGACGTGACCCTGCCTGAGGGCACCACGCCGACGCTGGTCATCACCGACGCGCTGCCCTCCGGCCTGATCTACGTGTCGGGCAGCGCCACGCTCGACACATCGGTCTTCTCAGGCACCGTTTCGGCGCCGACGATCAGCGGCGGCGCCAGCGACGGCGACGACGTGATCTTCACCTTCCCGTCGTCTGTCATCGTCGACGGCGACAATGACGCAGCCAACGACATCTTCACGATCCTGCTGGACGCGCGGGTCACCGACACGGCCCAAAACCAGAGCGGCCAGACCCGCGTCAACGGCGCGACGGTCAACGCGGCCGGCGCGGTGCTCGCCACCAACACAGTGACTGTCACTGTGGTCGAGCCGGATCTCAGCTTGAGCATCACCGTCGACGACGCGACCCCGGCCTTTGGCCAGGTCCTGACCTACACGGTCAACGCTGCCGTCACGGGCGCGAGCACGTCGCCGGCTGAGGACGTCGTCATCACCGTGACGATCCCGTCCGGCCTGACCTACGTCAATGGCTCGGTCACGACGCCGACCGGCTGGAGCGTCGACACGTCGACGCCCGGCCAACTCGTCTTCACCGTCGCCGAATGGGTTACCGGCAGCATCGCGCCGACCTTCCAGGCGACCGTGGCCAACAGCCCGGCCGTCAACCTCGGCGATGTGCTGACGGTTCCCGCCAGCGCGACCTGGACCTCGTTGCCCGGTGTCGACAGCGGCGAACGGACAGGCGTTGGCGGCGTGGACGACTACATCCACAACACAAACGTCCCGGTCACGGTCTCGGGCATCGACCTGACGATCATCAAGACCGACGCGGACATCTCGACGACGCCCGGCGGTGTGATCACGTACACGCTGACGATCACAAACTCCGGCAACGTCACGGCCACCGGCGTGGTCATCACCGATACGCTTCCGACCTACACGAGTTTCATCAGTGCCAGTAACGGCGGAACGGCAAGCGCCGGCGTCGTTTCTTGGTCGGTGGGCAGCCTGGGCGTTGGCGCATCGGCCACCCGCACCCTCGCGGTGCAGGTCGACAGCGCTGTTCCCTACGGCCTGACCGACGTCAGCAACACCGCGCACGTCAGCGACGACGGCGCCACGGGACCGGATCTCAATCCGGCCGACAACAGCGACACCGAGATCACGCCGATCAGCGGCCTGAACGTCGACCTGCAACTTCTGAAGGACGACGGTGTCGCGACAGCGACGCCCGGGCAGACGCTGGTCTACACGCTCACGATCACCAATGTGGGCACGACGACGGCGACCGGCGTGGTCATCACCGACACGATCCCGGCCCACACCAGCTTTGTCAGCGCCAGCAACGGCGGCACGTTGAGCGCCGGCGTGGTGACCTGGCCGGCGACCACGCTGGCTGGCGGCGGCGCGACGATTACGCGCACGTTGACGGTGACTGTCGACAACCCGCTGGCGGCGGGCGTGTCGACCATCCACAACGCCGCGCTCGTGACCGACGATGGCGCCTCAGGGAACGACGCCAACCCGAACGACAACGAGGACGGCGACACCGACGTCGTCAACGCCGCGCCGGATGTGTCGATCGTGAAGGATGATGGCCTGACCGTGGTGGCGGCTGGACAGGACGTCACCTATACGCTGACGATCAACAACGTTGGGAACATCGACGTGACGGGCGTGACTGTGACCGACACCGTGCCCGCCGAACTGACCTTCGTTGCCGCGTCGAACGGCGGAACTGAAAGCGCCGGCGTCGTCTCCTGGCCCGCCTTCGATCTGGCAGCCGGGGCAACCGTGACGCGAACCGTGACGTTCGTGGTCGACGGTGCGCTGCCCGAGGGAACGACCATCACCAACCCGGCCCAGGTGGCTGACGACGGCAACAACGGCGTCGACGTCGACCCGAGCAACAACAGCAGCAGCGACGTCGACACGGTCGACAACATCGTCGACCTGCAGTTGGTCAAGAGCCAGCCGGCCGGCGGCCTGGTCATCGGTCTGCCGATCACCTACACGCTGACCTACACCAACGCCGGCAACGTCGCGGCGAGCGGCGTGGTCATCACCGAGACAGTGCCGACCTACACAACCTTCTCGGCGACCGGGAGTACGGCGGGATGGTCCTGCGCCGATGGCAGCGCAGCCGGCACGACCTGCACGCTGACGATCGGCAACCTGAGCGTCGGCGCGAGCGGCTCGGCCACGTTCGTGGTCAACACGATCCCGACCCTGCCGGGCGGGGCCACGGTGACGAACACGGCCACCGTCGGCGATGACGGCATCCATGGCGTCGATCCAACTCCGCCGAACAATGAGTCGACGGTTGGCGGCGTGCCGACAGCCGTCGAGTTGATCGAGTTCGTGGCCGAGCGCGGCGAGGGCGACAGCGTCCATCTGCGCTGGGTCGTCGGACAGCAGATCGACACCCTCGGCTATCGGATCCTGCGGTCGCCCGTCGGCGACCCGGCCGCTGAAGTCGAGGTGGGATACGTGGCCGCGAGGCTCGAGTCGGGCGATCTCATCTACACGTTCGACGATGCGCCCGGCGCCGGGAGCTGGACGTATATCCTGGTTGAGCTCGACAGCACCGGACAGGAGACGCGCTATCCGCAGACGGCGCGGCTGGATATCGGCGTGGCGCAACCGCTGCGCCTGTTCCTGCCGTCGCTGACGCGCTGAACAACAGGTTCTGAAACAACGAAGAGGCCGGCAGGTGAATCGCACCCTGCCGGCCTCTTCGTTGTGTGATGAAAGGATCAGCTCGGGCGAGCGGCCAGCGTGCGCTGCATCTGCTCGAGGTGCCCGTGGCCATGCTTGGCGTAGAGCTGCAGCACGTCTTCGAGGGTGCGCGGGCCGTCGACGGGGTGCAGGTACGTGCGCTGCCAGGCGTCAGTCGGCAGGGTCTCAAAGAACTCGGCCCAGCGCGCATGCAGGGCGGTCAGCAATGCAAGCGAGTGCGCGAGATTGGCGTTGCTGGCGTCCGGCATCGCGGCCCAGGCATCCTGGTCGTAGGGCTTGATCGTCGGGTTCGCCTCGGTGGCTGCCAGCTTGCAGCGGATGTAGGCGTTCATGTGCGAGTCGGCCAGGTGATGGACGTTTTGAGCGACGGTCCACTCACCCTTCAGGTAGGGCGTGATCAACTGCTCCGGAGTCAGGGCGCTGACGAGCGCCGCGACCTGAGCGGGCAATTGACGAATATGGGCGATGAAGACGGCGCGTTGGGCAGACGTGAGCATCGTGACCTCCGGGCATCATGCTACCACGCGTCAGGACGAGGCTCGAGGGCGCCGGCTGTTCACGGTGCACGTAGTCGTTGGCGGACGGCCAGACATCTACGCGGATGTTGGCGGATGACACGGCATCGCTCCGTGTTATCCGCCAACATCCGCGCCATCCGCGTACAAGGCCCGACCTGGTATCAGAGGAGCCCGACGACGTGTGCTAAGGCGCTGTGGTTCAGGCCATGCCGTTGATCATCAGATCCGTGAACTCAAACGTCGCCGGATTGAAGACGACGCTGAAGAAGCATGGCCCACCATCGTCGACCATCACGGGCTGGTTCTTCCAATCGAGGTATTCGGTGGCGCAGAATGCGTTGACGAAGAGCAGCGTCTGTTCGTCGCGCTCGAAGCCGACGTATTGGCGCGTGTAATCAGCGGGCCAACGCTGGGTGACCTCATCGGCTCCCCACTCAGTCTGATCGGCGATCCAGGTCGTAAAGGCCGCGTCGAAAGCCGCGACGTCTGCCTCGGTGGGTGTCCAGTAGCCTGTGGCTTTGAAGATGCTGAACTCGGCAGCGCGATCCGCCGGCACGATAACGCCTTGCAGGTTCTCGCCGCTGATCTCGCGGTACGGCGAGTTGCCGGTAGGCACCGCGGTGGCGCCGACCTGCGGCCTGCCTTCGGTCGGCAGGGGCGGCGTGGCCGTGGTTGTGGGCGGGCCCGAGACGAGGCTACAGGCCAGGAGGAGCGGCAGTGCGGCGAGTAGCAAGGCACTTCGAGGTCGTAGGAGCGAAGGCATGCCGTCCAGACGTCGAACGCTGTCAGGCCGTTCCGGATCGCAGCCGTGATCTGCCCGGTTGCCTGAACCAATCTGCCTCGAATTGAACATGTGGTCCTCCTCGCGCTCGCTGACGGATCCAGGAACTGACGCCAGGGCCAGCCCGAGCCTCTTAACGCAAGGCCCGCGTACATTCGAACGCCATCGACCGGGTCACGGCTGAAGGGCCTGTCAGTCCGCCTTGTCGGCCACGACCCAGGCGTTGAACCCGGACGTCTCGATCTGCACCTGGGCGTTCGGAAAGCGAAGCAATTCGGCGATCTGGGGCGGTGACAGGAAGTGGCTGCGCATCAGCGCGATCTTCTCGGCCAGTGCCAGGACCTTCACGCCAAACGTGCGCAGGTCGGGCTCTTCGACGACCAACCGTCCACCGGGCGCCAGGACGCGCCACAACTCCTCGAGGGTGCGGCGTTGATCGATGACGTGGTGCAGGGCGTCGACCATAATGATGCGTGGAATGGATCCATCGGGGAAGGGCAGCACCTCGGTGTGAGAGCACACCAGGGTCAGCCCATCCTTCTGTTTGGCCTGAGCCAGCATCTGACGCGAAAGATCGGCGACCACGACCGGTTGAGCCTTGCCGCGCAGATACTGGGCGACGCGGCCGGTGCCCCCGCCGGCATCCAGCACCGGGCCCGCCACGGGCAGGCGCATCAGGGCCAGCAGAGCTTCGGAGCCGTGCCCGGGAATGAAGGTCTCGTAGATGGGCGCGAGGAAGTCGAAATGGTCGAAGAGGGCCATGCGATGAGGCAGCGCGTCAGCGTGTCTTGATATCGGCGGGCTGGAGGGCGTAGTGCTGTTCGTTCTCACGCACGCCGAGCGCCCCGAACGAGAGTCGATAGAGCCAGTAGTCGCCGGTGTTGCCGAGCAGGTTGCCGATGCGGATCATGCGCAGGACGATGTGGATGGCCTCGGCCTGATCCGGACCGTACACCTCGCGCAGGCGACGTTCGGCGTCGCCGTCGGGCTGGCCATCTCGTTCGGCCCAATGTTGGGCGTAGATCAGGGCCGGAAGCTCGGCAGCCGGCGCACCGGCCGGGATCGAACCGGCCAGGAGTTCGCGAAGCTCGTCCTCGTGGATGCCGCTCGACGACGCGACCTGAGCATGGAAGTAGCTGCAATAGCGGCAGCCGTTGACCTCGGTCACCACAAGCATCAGGCGCTCGCGGAAGGGCAATGACACCTGCTCGCGCATCGCGGCGCGGATCCGCTTCCGCGCCGCCCACATCGCGCCCAGGTCTTGCCAGAACGCTCCGAGCCGGGCGTAATAACGCCGACGGAACGGCCGGCTCACGGTCTGTTGCTCGCAACGATCTCGGTGTAGTCCTCGGTGACGATCTGGTCCGGCCCGGCGCCGAAGAGCGCCAGAAGCTCGCGCATCACAAGCGCCTTCTCTTTGGCGTCGCGGCGTGACCAGGTGCGGGCCTTGATCTCAACGTAGTAGCCCTCGCCCTCAGGCTTGATCAAACGGTCGAGGTTGACGAACACCTCGACGCCATGGAAGACCACGAGCCAGCGTCGGCGATCCTTCTCGATCGGGCGTTCGCTGGTCGGGTTGAAGTACTCGCGATAGAAGCGCAGCGAGTAGGTGGCCGGTGCCAGGAAGCGCGAGCGCGAGAGCACCACCGAGTCGAAAGCGTCTTCCTTGGCCGGGCCGGTCAGAGTCAGACGCGCGCGCACGTGCGTGGACTTGCCGTCGGGGCCCAGGAACTCGTCCTCACGATAGCGCAGCCGGCCCTGCGACGGATCGGCGAACATGAAGTACGTGTCGTACTGGTGATAGTGCACGTCGCGGATCACGGTGACGGCCTTGCTTTCGATCACGGACAACACCTGGGCGTCGTCCGTCAGGCGCGCCTTGACCTGCACCTCGAAGCTCTCGCCCTGTTCGGCGCCGCCGATGGCGACGAGCTTGCGCAGAACGCTGCTTTCCCGCTCGATCAGGAAGTGGTCGATGCGCCGGGCGTAGCCGTCCGCGGCGTAAAGCAACTCTTCTTCGTTGAGGGTCAGCAGGTTTCGGTCGCGCATCAGCCACTTGCCGTTGACCATCACGTCGTTGACGTCGTGGCTGTGAGCGGCGTAGACGAGGCGCGCGTACACGGCGTCCGGATCGTGCGTGAAGGCCGGCAGATTGTGGAGCTGGTTGAGATCGACCACGATCAGGTCGGCGCGTTTGCCGGGCTGGAGCGAGCCGGTCAGGTGGCCCATGTGCATGGCCTGAGCGCCGAGGCGGGTCGCCAACAGCAACGCCTGTTTGGCGGGCAGGGCGGTCGGGTCGCCCGAAAAGCCCTTGGCCAGGAACGCGGCCAGACGAACCTCCTCGAACATGTCGAGGTCGTTGTTCGAGGCCGGGCCGTCGGTGCCGATGCCGACGTTCAGGCCGAGGTCCAGCATCTTGGTGACGCCGGCCACGCCCGACGCGAGCTTCAGGTTGCTCGACGGGTTGTGGGCGATGCCCGTGTTGTAGTGCTTGAAGGTGCGCAGTTCGCCTTCATCGACGTGGACGCAGTGTGCGGCCAGCACCTTGGCCTCGAGCACGCCTTGCTTCTTGACCCACGGCACCACCGGCATGCCGTGCTCACGGCGCGAGTTCTCGACCTCGAGCGCGGTCTCCGAGATGTGGATGTGCAGCGGCACGTCGTGCTCGAGGGCCAGCTCGGTGCTGGCGCGCAGGATCTCGGGCGTGCAGGTGTAAGGCGCGTGCGGCGCGGGCGCGGGCACGATGAGCGGATGGCCCTTCCAGCGGTCGATGAAGCCGCGGGCCATGGCGAGCGAGTCCTCAAAGCTGCCGGCGTCGGGCGACGGGAACTTGAGGATCGTCTGGCCGAGCAGGGCGCGCATGCCGGCCTCAGCCGTGGCCCTGGCGACGTCCTCCTCGTAATAGAACATGTCGGCGAACGACGTGACGCCCGAGCGGATCATCTCGGCGCACGCGATCTGTGTGCCCAGCCGGCAGTAGTCCGGCGAGACGAACTCCTTCTCGACCGGCATCATGTAACCCATCAGCCAGACGTCGAGGCGGCGGTCATCGGCGAGGCCGCGCTGCAGGGTCATGGCCGCGTGGGTGTGGGCGTTGACCAGGCCCGGCATGACCACCTTCCCGCCGGCGTCGTGCACGGCGGCCGGCGCATACTCGGCCCGTAGTTCGGCCTCATGGCCGACCGCGACAATGGAGTCGCCGGTGATCGCAACGGCCCCGTCTGGATAACGATGGAAGGCCTCGTCCATGGTCAGGACGTAGGCGTTTGTGATGAGGAGATCGCACGAAGTAAGTGGCATCTGGGAATTATAGTCGCTTGGGATTTTGGGCGTGTTAAGACACCGGGAGTGCGAACGGCGACTCGCCGGAAAGACACCTCCCCCAAAAAGGCACTAAAATACCGGTATGAACCCCGTTGAGTTGATCACCAAAACGCGTGATGGCGAAGCCCTCACGACCGAGGAAATCGGCTTTCTGGTCAAGGGCATCGCCAGCGGCGAGATCCCGGACTATCAGGCCGCGGCCTGGTGTATGGCCGTGTACTTCAACGGCCTGACCCCGCGCGAGCTCGCGGATCTCACCCTGGCCATGGCCGCTTCCGGCGACACCGTCGACCTGCATGACACCGTCAAGTTCACGGTCGACAAGCACTCGACCGGCGGCGTCGGCGACAAGACCACGCTGGTCGTCGAGCCCCTCGTCGCGGCGTGCGGCGTTCCGGTGGGCAAGATGTCGGGGCGTGGCCTGGGCTTCTCGGGGGGCACCATCGACAAGCTCGAGTCGATCCCGGGCATGCGTCTGACCCTTTCGCTGCCCGAGTTCAAGAAGCAACTCAAGAAGGTCGGTCTCGTGCTCACCGGCCAATCCGCGGACCTGGCGCCCGCGGATGGCAAGCTGTATGCGCTGCGGGATGTCACGGGCACCGTGCAGAGCATCCCCCTGATCGCCAGCAGCGTGATGTCCAAGAAGATCGCGGGCGGGGCGCAGGCCATCGTCCTCGACGTCAAGGTCGGGCGGGGCGCGTTCATGGAGACTCTGCCCGAGGCGCGCGCCCTGGCGCGGGCGATGGTGGGCATCGGCAAGCTCGTCAAACGCCGCACCGTGGCACTGCTCTCCGACATGAACCAGCCGCTCGGCCATGCCGTCGGCAACGCTCTCGAGGTCCGCGAGGCGATCGACACGCTCCACAACGGCGGGCCTGACGACTTCCGCGAGCACTGCCTGACGGTCGCCGCGCATCTGCTCGTGCTGGCTGGCACGGCGGATCGGCTGGCGGCGGCTCGCAAACTTCTGATCGCGGCGCTCGCCGATGGCCGCGCCTGGGAGCGCTTCCGGGCGTTCGTCGAGGCTCAGGGCGGCGACGTATCGACCATCGATCAGCCCGAGCGGCTCCCCGCCGCCGATCTCGTCGATGTGGTGCGTGCTCCGCGAACCGGATACGTCCGCGAGATCGATGCGCGCGAGGTCGGCCTGGCGGCCGTCGATTTGGGCGCAGGCCGCCACAAGAAGTCGGACCCGATCGACTATGCCGTCGGCTTCGTCATCCATCACAAAGTGGGGGATCGTGTCGTCAAGGGCGAGCGGCTCTTCACCGTCCACGCTAACGATCGCAAGCGCCTCGCCGTCGCGAAGGAGCGCGTGCTTGCCGCGCACGTCATCGCTGCAGGCAAGGCCGCGCCGCTGCCGCTCTTCTACGGGGTGATCAGGTAAAGATGACGAAGGACGAATGACGAAGGACGAAGGTTGAATGGCCATTCAACCTTCGTCCTTCGTCATTCGTCCTTCGTCATCCTTACCGCAACCCCTCGAAGAGATCGCGCTCGATGGCCCGGCCGCCGTTGACGCGGCTGAACACGCGCACGAAAGTGCCTTCTCCAAACACCTCAAGCAACCTCTCACGGGGGAGCTCCGTGATCGGGCCGAAGCCCGGGAGTTGCGTCCTGTGGCACAGAGTGGCCGACCAGACTCTTTCGAACACAGCCCGGCCGTCAATGCGGGCATTCACGGCCCACTCCTCCCAACCGACGTGCGAGCGGGCGACGCCGTCGATCTCCATCCCGATCCCGCCAAGCAGATCATGGACGCGCAGCACAACGGTCGTCGTATCGACCACGTAGTAGAACTTCGACACCGCGAAGGGTAACGCTCCCCCGGGCACTGTGGAGCTCGCGTCAGCGGCTGCCATCAGGGCCGCGGCCGTGAACTGCGACAGAGCCACATGGTCGGGATGACCGTACAGGCCATCCGGCGCGTAGGTCACGACCACCTGCGGTCGAATGCGGCGGATGTGGCTTGCCAGTTCAGCAATGATGGCAACCGGTGACGCCTGATCGAGATCGCCATCGATGTAGTCGAGCACGACCACGTCGCTCAGCCCGAGGTGGGCCGTCGCACAGCGGAGCTCGGCCTCACGAATGCGGCCCAGTTCCTCCAGGCCGGGGTTCTCGTCGGCCGGGCCACTCCAGCCACGCTGGCCGCGCGTCGCGCAGATCAGGTGGCACTCGATGCCATGCTCCACGTGCCAGGCCAGCGAGGCGCCCATGCCCAGGGTCTCATCGTCGGGATGCGGGAAGACAGCCAGAAGTCGCAGCGGTTCGGAAGCCATGGATGAGATCTCCTGCATGAGGCTTGAACGGGGCGAACAGCCGCCCTGATCTGCAGCCCTGACCGGCGGTTGTCAGGGGCAGGCTGTCGGGTCCGCGAGCCAGGCACCATCTGGCCCAAGCCGGTATCCGTGGTGAGCGCCATCCGCGCGGCGGCCATCCGGGAGCCAGGAAAGCTCGCCGCCGACGCCGTCGACGCTCACCTGGGGCAGCGCGGCTGCGACGCTCTGACGGGTCGGTGGGCCCTCTTGGGCCGCCTGCGCGATGGCCGCGATCAGCGCGCGCGTGCCGTCATAGGCGGCGACGGTCGCCGGGCCTGGCAGCGCGCCGCCGGAGAGTGCCCTGTACGAATCCACGAAGGTCGAATCCGGCTCGTCGAGCGCGATCGGCTCAAGCGCGCACACGCCTGTCTCCAGTGTGGTCTGCTCGCCCGCCCAATCCTCAAGGCAACCTTGCGTTGTCGCGAGCAGGCAATCGCCGGCGTTCCACAACGGCAGACGACCGGCTGCCAGGTCGGGCTCGACGCCGCCAGCGGCCAGCAGCGGCAGCCCCGCCGAGGCATAGTCGTCGGCCGCTGTGGCGGTGGTGGCCTGCAACCAGTGTCCCAACACGGCGACGACCTGGGGATCGGCGGCCAGCTTGCCTGCCTGTTCACTCCCGCGCTGCGTGTCGCCCATGTCGTCGAGGGCGACCAGTTCGATGCCGTAGCCCGGCACCGCCTGCCGCTCGTTGGCCTCGCGCACGGCCAGCCGCACGGCCCAGATCACGTCGTAGCCCACGGCACGAGCACGCCCTTCGAACGGCGCCACGAGCCCGATCTTGATCGTCGGTCGCGTGACGGCGCAGGCGGTCAGGACAAGCAAACAAAGCGTGGAGCGTAGAGCGTGGAGCGTAGAGCGAAAGTCCCTTCGCTCTACGCTCCACGCTCTACGCTCCACGCCGTCACTGGCACAAGTTGGCGACATGCTCTTCGTAAGTGCTTGCGAAGTTATGGAAGCCGCTGCCGTCACAGCGCGCCTGGTAGTACAGGTAGGGTGTCTGAGCCGGATAGGCCACAGCTTCGAGCGACGACTTGCGCACGTTGGAGATTGGCCCGGCCGGCAGGCCGCCGACGGCGTAGGTGTTGTAGGGGCCGGGCTGGCTGCGCAGATCGAGCCCGGCGAGCGGCGGCCACCAGTTGCCGGGCTGGCCGATGCCGAACTGAACCGTCGCGTCGATCTCCAGGGCCTGTCCGGCGGCGAGCCGATTGAAGATGACCGACGCGATCAGGGGCCGCTCCTCGTCCTTCACGGCTTCGCGTTCGATCAGCGACGCGATGGTGACCGCCTCGTACATCGTGAGGCCGCGCGCCTCCCAGGCCGTCTGGTCTTGCGGTGATAGCTGCAGCGCGAAGTTGTCGAGCAAACGCCGGACCATGTCCTGGGCCGTCGCGCCGGGACGCATCAGGTAGGTGTCTGGGAAGAGGAAGCCTTCGAGCGATGCCGAAGTGGGTCGATCGGCCAGGAATGGATAGTTGCCGGGCGAGACGGCGCCCGGTCCGGTCAGCGCCAGGAACTCGTCGGGATCAACCGACAGCGAAGGATGCGCGGCCAGCGACTCGGCGATCTGTTCGCGCCGCCAGCCTTCGAAGATGCGCACGGCCACCTCGCGGGCGCGCGCGTCTGTCAGCGCCCGGGCGACCTCGGTGATGTTCATCGTCTGCCGCAAGATGAAGTCTCCGGCCTCGATGTGCTGATCCCAGCCGGTGTAGCGCAGGTATGCCACGAGCACGTCGGTGTCGGAGACGAGGCCGTCGGCCTTGAGACGTTCGGAGAGCGAGGCCACGCTCTCGCCGGGCGCGATGGTGAACCCGCGCGGCTCGGGATCCGAACCGGCCGGCGCCGTCAGGACGTCGCCCTTCAAATTGAGAAAGGTCGTGAAGTAGGTGCGCTCAAAGAAACCCAGGCCGGGCGACGGATCGCCCAGCACCGGGTTCCTGGCCGTCAGCCCGGCGAGGCCGCTGACCGCGCACACTGCGATCAGGCCGACGCCTGTCACGAGGACCAGAAACAGAAAAAGCCTATTCGCCTGACGGCGTTTCTCTCGCAGTCGCATCGAGATAGCTCTGCAGAATGGCGGCCGCTGCGGCCGCGTGTTGTTGGTCGCGCCGGGCCTGGCGCCGTTTGCCAGACTCAATCATACGCCGGACGCCCTCGCGTGAACTGCCCCATTCATCGTGCAGCCAGACGGGCAGCCCACTGGCCTCACGCAGGGCATCGGCCAGCTTCTGCGCGGACACGCCCTGCGGGGCGAGCGTGCCGTCGGCCTGGATCGCCAGGCCGATGACGAAGCCCTCAGCTTCCTGCGCGCGGGCTGTTTCGATCAGGGCAGAGACGTCTGCATCTCGCGAAACATGCGTCAGCGTGGACAGCGGGCGCGCGGCCAGGCCAAGCGCGTCACAGACGGCGAGGCCGATATTGCGTCCACCCGGATCGATCCCGATCAGTCGCACCCGGTTCTCCTCACTTCAACAGCGCCGGCAGCATCAGGCGCGTCATCGTGCCGGCTGGCGCTTCGTAGGCGCCGATGTCTGGCCAGTAGTCGCGCGGCGCTCCGCTCAAGTCGATGGCCACGCCGACATCGCGGCCCGCGTTGATCGCGGCCGAGAAGGCTTGCGGGCGGTACTGCCCATCGAGCAGCGGCGTGCCGGTGACTGCCTGCGTCATTGTGATGGCCGACGTGCCGATCCCCAAGGTGGTGAGGGCGGGCACGGTTTGCGTCAGCGTGCGCTCGGCCGTCACATGAATCTGGCTGAGCCCGGATTGTTGCGGAAGGAACAACGCTGGCAGACCAATCACCAGGTTGTTGGCGAGCGAGCCCGAGAAGACGCCGGACTTATTGGGGACTGTCTGCGCCTGGATTTCGAGCAGCGCTGCGCCCTCGTTGTTGACCGCCGTGACATGGCTGGCGGCGAAGTCAAGCCGGCCTTGTTCCGCCCAGCCGACGTCTGTCTTGATCAACCCCGCTGACGGCGTTGTGAAGGTGACGCTCGTCCCGGCAATCAGGACGTTGCGCATAATGAAGGAGTCGGCCGGCGGTCCATACACTCCTACAGCGATGACGTCACCTGCCGACGTGAGGTTGCCGACGAACGTGACTCGGTCCAGCAGGACGTCCACGGGCGATGCAAACTGTACACGCACCGCTGCCGCGGTCTGTGAAGCATTGAAGTCGAGGCGAGAGTCGGAGATCGTCAGATCGCCGACGGGATCCTCTACCGAAATGGCGCCACCGCCACCGGTCGCGCTATTGGAACTGATATTGGCGTTGCTCACCGTTAGGGCGCTGCTGCCGAACAACGCAAGGCCGCCGCCATATGTGAAGTTCGGGCCGGCGATGTTCTGAGATACCGTGATTGAATCGAGGATCGTTCCGTCCGTTGGCTGGTCGAGGGCGATGCCGCCTCCGTAGCTGCCGAAGGTCGTCTGTGAAGCGACATTGTTTGCCACAGTCAGGCCGCTGAGATACAGGCGGGCCAGCGTGCCATACAACCCACCGCCGCATGGCGCGCTTGTATTGCGGCAGGTGCCGAGCCCTGTGTAGTCGCCGTTCGTCAAGGTCAGGCCCGTCACCGTCACGGCCTCAGTGCCCGTTCCGAATATCGTGATGCCACGGCCGGCATGCTGAGCGTCGAACACTGTCGGTTGGCCGGCAGGATCGGCGGTCGTCCAGTTGGTGAGCGTGTAACCGCCCTGGATCGTTAACGTCTTTGAAATGAAGGCGACCTGCGTGAACGAATAGGCGGATGTTGTGGTGAAGACGTTTGTCGTGACCGTCGCATAGGTGCCCGCCGCAATCTTGATCACATCCCCGGGCGAGGCCTCGTTGATCGCGTATTGCGGCGTCAGGCACGGGAGCGTGATCTCACTGCAATCGGTGTCGTCGCGGCCGGTGACGGCGACGTAACGGGTGTAGTTCACGGCGCGTGCGATCGGCGCCGGCGTCAGCGTGACGAGCAGGACGACGGCTGCCGCCGCTCCGAGGGCGGTGGCAGCGATCAGCCGCAGAACTCTATCTCGCATGGTCGTGTCTCCTCATGATCAGCGTGGGTCGACCGTCACAAAAATGCGTTGGGCCACCCAGGGGATGCGTGGCCAGAGTCTGTAAAGAAAATCGGGCTCGACGTCGATCGCGGGCGCCTCGGCCAGCGCAAAACGCGTCTGCAGCCGATCGGCGGCCTCTGTCGGGGTCTGGCCGGCGATCAGGGCGCGGACCTCGTCTTGATCGATGACGGCCTCGGCCGTGCCTGAGACGCGCAGCACGAACTCGGCGCGCCCCTCACGCAACACAGTATCGCGGCTGCGGCTGAACGTCACAACATCGTCGATCTGACGAAAGCCGGCTGGCACCTGACGCTGCAAGGCTGCAACGCCAGCGACCCGCGCGTCATCTTCGAAGATCGCGAGGCCGCTGACGGAAAGTCGCAGCGTCAGGCCGAGCACATCGGCGGGCTCGCCGACGGCATGGTCATAGCTCTCCACCAGCACGCGCCCGGCGGTCACGGTCTCGGGCGGCAGGAACTCGCCGGGCTGCAGTTGAGCCAGGAGCGCGTCGCGCGCCTCGGCCACGAGCTTCTCCTCGACCAGGGTGCGGACGCTGGCCTGGTCTGCAGCGGCCACGGCCGGGCGCTGCGCCAACGCGCCTCCCTGTGTGACGGCCGGGTTCGTCACCGCCAGTTGGAGACCGAGCGGACCGTCGATGGCATTGATCTGCCCGGCGCTCACGTTGCCGACCGGGCCCAGATCCACCGCGCGCACGTCGACGTCGACGGTCGCCCCGATCCGTGCCGGGAGCGTGGCGGCGCGCACCGTCGCGAACCGCGCGGAACTGCCGCTCGTGGTCCGCACCCGCGTGTCGGCCGGGATCGTGATCGCCACACCGGTCAGGTTGGTGAAGATGACGCGGCCGGTGGCGGCGGCGCTGGGCGCTTCGCGTTGCCCGGTGACCGGCGTGTATTGCGTGGCCTGCACCTCGACCTTGAGTGTGCGCGCCGGGATGGAGCCGGTGGCCGGGTCGGGGGCGAGCACGGCCGGATCGGCAACCAGGCTGACCTCGGTCTCGAGCGTTCGGGGAGCCGTCGGCAGATGCACCGACGCCGTGGGCAGGATGATGACAGCCAGGGCCAGCACCGCGCACAGGCCGGCGAGCAGCGTCGGGACGCGCCAGAGGTACGACCGGAGGGACGGAGTCTGCAGCCGGCGCAACCTTTGGTGCTGCAAAGCGCGCAGAGCGTCTCGATCGAGCGGGCGGCTGCGACGCAGCGGCGGCAGGCGCGGGATGCGGCTGCGCCAGCGCCGGCGCGCGTCGCGCAGATCGCGGAAGGCCGGCAGGCCGAGGCTGGCGGCGTTCTCCAGAACCTGCGGGTCGGTCGAGACGATGCCGAGTTGCGCCCCGATGGTGTGCGCGTGCCGGTGCATCAACACCAGGTCGAGTTTGCGGTTGAGCACGCCGTCGCGCTCAGGCCAGACCAGGACGAGCCGCTGGGTCTGGGCCCACGCCATCTTGTCGCGCACTGAGTGGTAATCGTCGTGTGGGTCGATCGTGACGATCTGGGCCTTCACCCAGCGAAGTCTAGTTGAGGTAGGCACGGATCGCAAACGTGCGGTGCCACCGGTTCAGCGCCCGAGTGTCTGCATGGCCTGCCCGGCGTTCAGGCCCAACATGGGCGCCAGCAGGCTGAGGAGGCAGAACGGCAGCGCCATCACGACGACCGACAGGACAAGGCTGACGATCGCCTGGAAGCCCTCGAGGTCCTGCGCTGCCTGGGTGGCCGAGATGTTCAGCACGATCTGATAAATGAGAAGCCCCGCGCCGCCGATGAGGTTCACGTAGGGCACGAACGCGATGAAGCTGGTCAAGAGCGACAGCGGCGCCTGCCAGGCGGCCGTGAGAAAGGCCTGGGCGCGAATGTCGACGTTGCCGCCGACCACGGTTGACGCGAACGCCACGGCCGCGCTGTTGAGCAGGAGACCGATGGCGGGCAGGATCCAGACGAAGGCGATGACGATGCCGCTGGTGATCATCAGAGCCGTGCGGTCCATCTGGGCCACCAGCGTGCGCAGCTCGGGCTGGGTCCAGATCGTCAGGCCAATTTGTATCAGGGTCGCAGCCCCGCCGCACAGGCCCATCCAGGTCATGGCCTTGAGCAGCGATGGCGGGTTCTCGTCGAGGATGTCCTGGAAGTTGCTCTTGGTGGGCCCCATCAGCGCCGACATCCAGACTTCGAAGAAAACCTGGCCGGTCGAGACCTCCACGCGTCGCGCGCGGATCGGCCCCAGGTTCTCACCGCTCCGGTTGGCGCGTTCCTGGATCAATTCGAGCGGCGTCTTAACGGCCACGGGCCAGAGTGCGTCTGTCGTCGGCGCCGGTTCTGTCGGGGCTGGCGTCGCCATCGATCGGGCAGCTTGGAGTGGAGCGCTGTTCGGGAAGCGCGTCGCTGCTTCTTCGATGACGTCGGCGCGCTGCCTGTCGTCGTCGATCAGGTCGATCAGGGCGAGCCAGACCGACTCGTCGCCGGAATCCTGTTCGAGGACGTTCCAGAGCATCTCGCGCGCACCGGCGATTTGGCCGAGCTCGGCCAGGGTCTGAGCGGCCTGCAGCGAAGGCGGAGCCAGGCGCGCCTGCTCGATCAGGGTGCGCCGATCCGGTCGGCGAGGCATGGTTCCGGCGTCGGCTGCGGCTAGCTGCGCGACGGGCGCAGGCGTCACAAAGGCCGGCGGAGGAGCGGGGGGCGGCGTGGTTCTGACCGGCACGGTGACCGGATCGGGTTCGTTCGGAGGCGCCCAGGCGGCGCGCAGGGCCAGGGCCGTGGTATTGGCCGGGTTCAGGGTGAGGGCCCGGTCGAGGCACTCCTGCCGACGACGCGGGTCGGTCTGAGCGGTGGCCATCAACGTCCAGGCTTCGTCGTCATTGGGTTGCCGCTTGAGCACCTGCGCCAGAAGGCGCTGTGCCTCGCCGAGATCGCCGCGGTTCAGGGCGTTTCGTGCCTCTCGGCGTGGGTCCTGCGCTTGATCCATTGATGCCTGCGGCATTCAACACTATCCCATCCGAAGTAGGAGCCCGGAGTGTTAGGCTTTGCGAGCGGGCTGCTCGGGCGTTGGCTCGTCTTCGGGCAACTGTCCAATCGTGCCCGTCGGGCGCCCGGCGGCTTTGTTGATCATGGCGCTGTTGGGATGACGCTTGAGCGCTTCCCGGGCGGTCTGTGTGCGCTCTTCGTGATCCTGGATCATCTCGATCAGGCCCACCCAGGCCATCTCATCGTGCGGCTGGCGTTGGACGACCCTGCGCAGCATGTCGATCGCCACTGCGATTTCGCCCATGTCATACAGGGTCATGGCTGTTTCGAGGCAGGGCTTGCCGGCCTTCGCGCGTTTGACGAACGCTTCCTGCTCAGGTGAGCGAACGGGCTGAACGGGGACGGTGACGATGGGCGCCGTCGGCGGTTTCGGCGTAGGCGCGGGCGACTCCGGCGGGGTCAGGATGCCGGTGCCTTCCCATTCCACTTCGAGCGACTCGCTCGAAGCCGTGGCGGCCTTGTCGTGCTTCCAGGCATCTTCTGCTGTGGGCTCGGGCGCCAGAAGCAGGCGGGCAATTTCGTTGTAGGGATCGATCTGGAGGGCGCGGTCGAGGCATTCCTGGCGGCGCTTCGGATCGGTTTGGGCTTCCGCCATCAGCACCCAGGCGCGCACGTCACGCGGGTCCGCCTTGAGCATCCCGGCCAGTAAGAGTTGAGCGTGCTTGACGTCGCCCGAGTCGAGCGCCTGAATGGCCAGTTGTAAGGTGACTTTGTCTGCCATGTCCCCGCACTCCCCAAGTTGCCCCTGTTCTTGCACAGGTCATGCCAACGTCGGTTAATGTCGGCCGACATTGGTTAGAAGTGAGGAGAGCATGGCATACAACAGCCGCCGGGCGTCGAAAATCTCCCTAAATTCGGGTTGAGACAGCGAGGGGCGAAGGGCGAGGAGCGAAGAGCGAAGAGCGAAGGGCGATGGGCGATGGGTTGGCACTCAATATGACATGGGCGGTGGAACCTTGCGCCGCCTGCACTTCTCGCTCCTCGTCCCTCGCTCCCTCGCTACCCCGCTACCCCGGTCGCGCGATCAGGTCGAGGTGATGCTCGCCGGCGGCGGAGCCAGCTCTGGCGTTCAGGTCCGACCAGTAGGCCCAGATCTGCGTGTCAGACTGATCCTCGCGGAGCTCGCCGCTGGTCTCGATGATGGTGAGCCGATAACCGAGGTCGCGCCAGAAGTTCAAATACCCCTGGGCGAGGTCGGGCTCGCGCGCGCGCATGATCCACGGATGGAACTCCGTGAACACCAGGGGCCTGAAGCGGCGCAGCGCCGCGGCGAACCCGCGAACGGCGTAAGGCTCGAACCCTTCGATGTCGATCTTGACCAGGTCGAGTCGTTCCGTCGTTTTCAAGAGGTCGTCGAGTGCGAACGCCGGCACGCGCTGCGCCGTGGGTGGGTTGGGATCGTCGGCGGCCGTCACGTAACCATTCGAGTTCGGCGCCGCGAAGGTCAGCAACTCGGCTCGTTCGGACGCCGCGATCGGCCAGATTTCGATGTGCGCAAATCCGTTGGCCGCCTTGCTCTGCTCGATCAGGCTGACGTTGCCCAGATAAGCTTCCACAGCGATGATGCGCCCGCGCGGCGCGAGGCGGGCGGCGAGCAGCGTGAACCAGCCCATGTTGGCGCCCACATCGAGGACGACGCTATCTGGCGCCAGGGCCTGTTTGAAGAGCTCCGTGATCTGAGGCTCATACTCGCGCGTCGCCGCCAGCGGTGCGCCCACCAATGGGTCGCGCGGGTCGATATACATGACATAGCCGTCGAGCTTGAGTTCGCGAACCAGCGGCGCGTGGCGATTGGACGCCCGGACCGCCAGGTCCTCGAGGCTCAACTGGCCGGTCTCGGCCTCAGCCTCCCACTGGCGCCACTCTTCCGACGTGGGCTGCCGATCGGCGAGGAGGCGATGCGCGAAGTAGATATCGAACATTGTCGCCGCTGACGACTCGGTGGACCTGAGGAAACTGAGCAGCGCTTTGCGCAGCGGACGCCGCAGCGGTTGAACCAATCGATACATTCCCGACCAGAAGGTCTGACGCATACGCACCTCGCAAGGGACCCACTCAGATCAATATCCGTCGCCGATGGCGGACCGTCTTCCCAAAACGAACGCAGGCTGGCGTGAGGGCCGCCAGCCTGCTGAGTGTCTATCGACCGGATTGGCCGTGCGCCTATTTGATCGCGTTGCTGATCACGCTGTGGACCATGGCCAGAGCTTCGGTCAGGCGCGACGGGTCTTTGCCGCCGGCCTGTGCCAGGTTCGGCTTGCCGCCGCCGCTGCCGCCGATGACGCCCGCGATCTGACGCACGATCGCGCCGGCGTTCAGGCCGCGCTTGACAAGGTCATCGGTGACGCACGCGATCAGCGCCGGCTTGCCGTCCTTGACGGCGCCGAAGACGGCCACACCCGACGGAACCTTCTGGCGGAACCGGTCCGCCATCTCGCGCAACGTGTCGGGGTCGCCGTGGGCGATCTGGCCGGTGAGCACCGGCACGCCGGCGACGGTCTCCATATCGGCCAGCATGCTGTCGAGATCGCGCAGCGCCAGCTCGCGGCGCAGGCGCGTGATCTCTTTTTGATAGCCCTGGCTCTCGTCAAGCAGGCTGAGCACCTTGCGGTCGAGCTCGCCGGCCGTGGTCTTGAGGTAGCTCGCGGCGTTGTCGAGCACCGTGATGCGCTGCTGGATCAGGTCGAGCGCGGCCCGGCCGGTGACGGCCTCGATGCGCCGGATGCCGGCCGCCGCCGCCTCTTCGCTGACGATCAGGAACGGCCCGATGTCAGCGGTCTCGGGCACGTGCGTGCCGCCGCACAGCTCGTAGCTGAACGGCTCGGGCTCGCCGATCTTGACGGTGCGCACGACCTCGCCGTACTTCTCGCCGAAGAGCGCTGTTGCACCTTCGCCGACGGCTTCTTCACGCGGCTTGTAGGCGATGTCCACCACGTAGTTGGCCAGCACAGCGTCGTTGACCGAGCGCGTGACGGCTTCGATCTGCTCCTGGGTCAGCATGCCCTGATGGGTGAAGTCGAAGCGCAGGCGATCCGGCGCGACGAGCGAACCGGCCTGGCGCACATGATCGCCGAGCACATAGCGCAGCTCGCTCTGGAGCAGGTGGGTCGCCGTGTGGTTGCGCATGATGTCCCAGCGGCGGTCTTCGTCGATCGTGGCCGTCGCGACATCGCCGACCTTGGGCGTGCCGGCCACGACAGTGCCGATGTGCACGATCACGCCCGCCGCGGGCTTGCGCATATCGTCGACGCGGATCTCCCAGACGGGCTCCTCGCGGTTGGGCGAATACAGCGCGATCGTGCCGGTGTCGGCCACCTGGCCGCCGGACGAGACGTAGAAGCACGTCCGCGGCAGGATCACTTCCACTTTGTCGCCGACGCGCGCGCTCGACACGCGCAGACCGTCTTTGATCAGCGCCAGCACGGGCTCCTCGAGATGCGCGTCGTAGTACGGGTCGTATTCGACACCGTCGGGCCCGAGCTGGCCGTTGGTCTGCAGCTCCTGGATGATCGGCCGGAAGATCGCGACATCCTCGCCGCCCAGCGGCCCGACCTCGGTGCGTGAGGCCTCGGCGTGCTGGTCTTTGGCCTGATTGAAGCCGGCCTCGTCGACACTCAGCCCGCGTTCCTGCGCGATGTCGCGTGTGATCTCGAGCGGCAGGCCGTAGGTAGCGTACAGGTTGAACGCCGTCTCGCCATCGACGACTTTTCCGCCGCGTGTCGCCAGTTCGGTCAGGTAGTTGTTCAGGTTGGCGACGCCGACGTCGACAGTGCGCGCGAAGCGCTCTTCCTCTTGCGTGAGCGTGCGCTCGATCGCGGTCTGGTGCTTCTTGAGCTCCGGATACTGCGCCGCGTACATCTCGATCACGCGGTTCGCGACGCGGGCCAGGAAGGGCTCGGTGAAACCGATCTTGCCGCCGAAGCGCGCGGCGCGGCGGATGATCATGCGGCAGACGTAGTTGCGCCCGACGTTGCCCGGCACGACGCCGTCAGCGATCATGAACGCTGCGGCGCGCGCGTGGTCGGCGATGACGCGATAGGCGATCAGGCCCGCCTTGCGCTCGGTCGGGCTGTGCCCGGCGAGCTCCTGGATGCGATCCATGATCGGCGAGAACAGGTCTGTGTCGTACGAGTTGTCGACGCCCTGAAGGATCGCGGTGACGCGCTCGAGGCCGAGGCCGGTGTCGACGCCGGGCTTCGGGAGCATCGTGCGCTTGCCGTTCGTGTCCTGGTTGTACTGCATGAACACCAGGTTCCAGATCTCGAGCATCCGGTTGTCGGGGTTGTCATCGAGCTGGCGCGCAAGTTCGTCGGGCTCGGGGATGCCGAGCTCGGGGTGCCAGTCGTAATGCACCTCGGCCGTCGGCCCGCACGGCCCGACGTCGGCCATCTGCCAGAAGTTGGTGCGGTCGCTCAGTTTGGCCACGCGCTCGGGCGGCATCTTCAGATCCTCGGTCCAGATCTTGTAGGCCTCTTCATCGTCCTTGTGCACGGTGAAGAACAGGCGCTCTAGCGGCAGCCCGTAGACCCTGGTGCACAGATCGTATGCAAAGCGGCAGGCGTCCTTCTTGAAGTAATCGCCGAAGGAGAAGTTGCCCATCATCTCGAAGAACGTGTGGTGGCGCGGGCTTGGGCCGACGTTCTCGAGGTCGTTGTGCTTGCCGCTGACGCGCATGCACTTCTGCGCGGTCGTGGCGCGGGTGTAGGGTCGCTTCTCGGTGCCGAGAAACGCATCTTTGAACTGCACCATGCCGGCGTTGGTGAACAGCAGCGTGGCGTCGCCGCCCGGCACCAGGGGCGAGGACGGCACGACGGTGTGCCGTTGTTCCTCGAAGAACTCGAGGAAAGCCTGGCGCACCTCCGCGCCGCTCATCTTCTTCGGTCCAGGCGTCGCGCTTTTTGGCGCGGCGGGTTTCTTGGTCATTCGTTACTCCGCGAACAAGGTCTGAACCGCCCATTATACGCGGGAGCGAGGGAGCGCGAGCCGGAAACCCCCACCCGCGCCGCCGCCGGCTCTTGAAACGTCAGCGTTGCCTGGGCGGCGCGCCCTCCCCCTCGGGGGAGGGCAGCATCGCCGAGACGCATGGCGGTTTAGCGGCAACCCGCGGCGATGCGGGTGAGGGCGAACCCGGCGCATAGAGCCCGGGTCACGTCCGAAGCCAGACTCGCATCTCACCCGGCGCCCGATTGGCCCAGAAGGCGTAGGGGATCGCGGTGAAGGCCTGACCGCGGTGCTCGTCTGTGATGGCAGTTTCGGGCTGGTAGAGGCCGCCCGGCCAACGCGTCGGTTCAGCCCGGAGGGCATGACCCGTGAGCGTCGTCATCCCGCCGAAGAAGTTCGGATCGCGCGTGGCCCTGAGATCGGCCGAGCGCGGCAGCAGCAGGTTGGCAAGGCGCGGGCCGTTGTCGACCTCCTCGGCGCAGTAGACGACCGGGCCGCGCTGCAGCGCGACCTGCCCGGCATTCTGGCGGATCGCGGCGTGCGCGCGCATACGCTCGATCGGCATCGCGAGGGTGAGTTGCACCGTGTCGCCTGGCGTCCAGCTACGCTTCAGGCGCACGTAGCCGTCGACCGGGGCGTCTGCGACGGCCGAGCCGTTGACAGCCAGCGTGAAGTCGCGGCACCAGCCCGGGATGCGCAGCGCGAGCGTGAACGTCGCGGGCCCGTCAGCGCGCACCTCCAGCTCGATCGCGCTCTCCCACGGATAGTCCGTGCGCTGTTCGAGTGTGACCTCGGCACCGCCGAGGCTGAGATGCGCGCGGCTGCTCGCGTACAGGTTGACGTAGGCCGTTTCGGCCGTCGAGGCGTAGACGTGGCCATTGACACTGGCGAGGGCGCGCACGAGGTTGGTCGGGCAGCAGGCGCAGTCGATCCAGTCGACGCGCCGATAGTGTTCGTCGGCGAGGATGCCGTTCCAGCGCACGTACGGGCTGTAGTACGGATACGCCGTCATCGGATTGCCCTGAAAGAACTGGCGCCCGTCGGCCGAGACGCCGGCCAGGATATTGTTGTAGAAAGCCCGCTCGAGGACGTCAATGTACGTGCCGCGCGGGTCGAGCTCGAACAGGCGCTGAGCGAAGTGCGCCAGGGCGATGGCCGCGCAGGTCTCGCCGTACCCGGTCTCTTGCGGCAGATCGTACGCGAAGGTGAAGCCTTCGAGCGTATCCGAGGTGCCCATCCCACCGGTGATGTACATCTGCCGGGTGGTCAGATCCTCCCAGAGCGCGCGCGTCGCCTCGATCAGACCGGCGTCGCCGGTGCGGCGGCCGATGTCGACCATTGCCGAGTACAGGTACGTCGCGCGCACCGAGTGCCCTGTGGCGACGCGCTGGTCGCGCACGGGTTCGTGCGCCTGGCAGTAACGGTAGGTCCGCGCCCACCATTGGGCCGGATCCTCGCCACGCTCCAGAGCTTCGAGATCGTAGTAGTTTGGCGAACGACCGCGCTCGTCGACGAAGTAGCGCGCGAGGTCAAAATAGCGCCGTGTGCCTGTGGCTTCGGCGAGCTTGACGAGCGCCAGTTCGATCTCGGGATGCCCGCAGTAGCCGCGCTTCTGGCCCTCACCGGTGCCGAATGTTTCGCCGATCAGGTCGGCGTAGCGGCTGAGCACGTCGAGCATTTTGCGCTTGCCCGTGGCAGCGTGATAGGCCACGGCCGCCTCCATCAGATGGCCGGCGCAGTACAACTCGTGGTTGTCGCGCAGATTTCGCCAACGACCCTCAGGATCTGCAAACAGGAAGTAGCTGTTCAGGTAGCCGTCGGGCGCTTGCGCCGCCGCCATCCAGTCGACGATCTCATCCACCTGGGCCTCGAGCGCGGCATCGCGCCCGCCCATCAAGGCGAAGGCAGCCGCTTCCATCCACTTGGCCGTGTCCGAATCCCAGAAGATGTGGCGATGCAATTCGGCGTCGGGCACATCGGCGCGCCAGCAATCCATCCGGCCGGTAGCCTTGAGCCGATCGTAGATCACGGGCAGGGTCTGCTCGCGGTTGACGGCCATCCTGTCGCGCCAGAAACCATCCGTCATCGTCACGTCTTTGAGGGGCAGTGGTCGAGGTGTGGCCTCTGTCATGAGTGATAAGTTCCTCTCTTTACGGTCGACGGCCCTACAACCTTATCAGCATCTGGCTACTTCGAGCGACCGCAGTGCGCAGACGGGAGACGGCAGACGGCAGACGGCAGACGGCGGACGGCAGTCGACGGACGATAGACGACAGCGGCTGACGACGGATGAACGGCAGATGACGGATGGCGTACGGCAGACGACAGCGGCTAACCGCCGAAGCACTCTTGTCCATGTCATCTTGAGGGCCAACCAATGATGCCCGCAGGCGCGCTGAATGAGCCCGAAAGATCTCCTCCGGAGACTCCTTCGCCTTCAGAAGGCACCGCCACTGCCGCTGAAAGTGATTGTCGACAGCAGGTGAGTCTTCGGAGGAGATCTTTCGGGCTCATTCAGCGCGCCTCCTGCCGCAGTTGGTTGGCCCTCAAGATGACAGGGGCGGCGATGTCCGCTATGGCGGAGGGGCTGACATGAGACGGGCCCCTGGCATGGCATGGCCGATCCGTTTATCAGGCTTACTGGCCTGAAACGCCTGACAACTCGCCCGCGCCCACCCTCGCACCTCGCTCCCCTCCGCCGCCGTCGCTTATAATCCCCCGCATGACTCTCGATGAACAGGTGGCCCTGCTGATGCAGGGCACGGAATACGGCGACGACGCAATCAAACAGACGATGGCCCGTGAACTGCGCGCGCGGCTGGCCGAAGGCCGACCGCTGCGCGTCTACTGCGGCTACGACCCGACCTCGACCGACCTGCACCTCGGTCACACCGTCACCATGCGCAAGCTGCGCCAGTTTCAGGAGCTCGGCCACGAGGTCACGTTCCTGATCGGCAGCTATACGGCCCTGGTCGGCGATCCGTCGGACAAGAACAAGGCCCGCCCGATCCTGAGCCAGGAACAGGTGGCAACCAACGCGCGCACCTACACCGAACAGGCGTTCCGCATCCTCGATCCCGAGAAGACCAAGGTGCGCTACAACGGCGAGTGGCTCGCGGAGCTGTCGCTGCTCGACCTGATCAAGCTCGGCCAGAACTTCACGCTGCAGCAGTTCATGGCGCGCGAGAACTTCGCCAAGCGCCTCGACAACCAGGAGCCGATCTACCTGCAGGAGACGTTCTACCCGCTGATGCAGGGCTACGACGCCGTCGCGCTCAAGACCGACGTGCAGGTCGGCGGCACCGACCAGCTCTTCAACATCGTCGTCGCGGGGCGCAAGCTTCAAGAAGCCCTCGGCCAGAAGCCGCTCGTCGGCGTCATCCTCGGCATTCTGCCCGGAACCGACGGCACCGCCAAGATGTCGAAGTCGATGGGCAACCACATCGCCATCCTGGCCACGCCCGAGGACATGTACGGCAAGGTCATGTCGATCCCGGATCAGGCCATGCCGTCGTACTTCAAGCTGCTCACGCGCTACTCGCCCGAGCAGGTCACGGCGATCGAGGCCGGCCTCAAGGACGGCTCGAAGCATCCGCGCGACGCCAAGATGGAGCTGGCGCGCGAGATCGTGGCTATCTATCACGGCGACGCCGCCGTCGAGCCGGCTGAAGCGCACTTCAAGACGGTCTTCCAGAAGGGCGCGCTGCCCGACGACATCGCCACGGTGACGGTCAGCGACACGCCAGCGCTCGTCGACTTCATCGTCGCTCAGAAGCTGGCCGCCTCGAAGAGCGAGGCCCGGCGCCTGATCGAGCAGGGCGGCGTCAAGGTCGACGGCCAGGCCGTGGCCGACGTCGCCGCGCGCCTCGACGTCGCGGCCGAGGCTGTGGTTCAGGTCGGCAAACGCCGCTTCGTGCGCGTGGTCAGAGGCTGAACGCCCTGGATCACGCTTGCGGCCGATGTGAACGATGACGTCTTCCTCTGCGGATCGACATTCGGCCACGCTCGAGGGCCTGGCTGAGTTCGGCCAGGCCCTGCTGACCGCGCCGCTCGATCTGACGCATCGCGCCGAGCACATCCACGCCTACGCCTGCCGCGTCGTCCCGTCCGACATCTTTCAACTCGGCCTCTTCGAGGGCGATCTGTACCGCATCCTGGTCTGGATCGTCGACGGTCAGCCGCAGCCACGCCGCGACTTTCGGCTCGACCCCGACACACCGGGCCTGATCGGCTGGATGCGCGACACGCGCCAGCCCCTGCGCGTCAACGACTTCTCCAACCCCGACGAACACCTGCCCGTGCGTCCGCGCTACGCCGCCCTGCGTCCGCCGCGCTCGGCCCTGTTCGTGCCGCTCGTGATCGGCGAGCGCGTCCTCGGCGCGCTGACCGTGCAGGCCTGGCGGCCCAACGCCTTCAGCGATGAAGATCAGCGCCTGCTGACGATCCTGGCCAACGGCGCCGCTGCCGCGCTGCAAAGTGCCGGCCTCTACGAACAGGCCGCGCGCCGCGCCGCGCAGCTCGAGCTCCTGGCCGAGGTCGGCCGCCGCGTCAACGTCTTGCAGCCGCTCGCCGATCTGTACAACCAGGCGATCGGTCTGATCGCCGAACGCCTGCCCGAGCTCACCGTGCGCTTCTACACCGTGACCGAGTCGCAGCTCGATCTGGTCGCCGAGACTCCCGGTGCCTCGGCCGAGTCGGAGATCTCACGCCAGCTCGCCACCGAGGCGGCGCGCTCCGCCGGCCGCGTCGTGCGCGAGCCGGTCGAGGCCCGCCACCCCGAGCTTCACGCGCCGCTCCCGGCCGACAGCGCCGCTCGCGCCGCCTGGCCGCTCGCGATCGACGAGCGCGTGGTCGGCGTCCTCAGCGTCAAGATGCCGCAGGCCGCCTTCGACGAAGCCACGCTGGCGTTGTTCGACTCGCTCGCCTCGCAGATGGCCTTCGCCACGCTCGAGGCGCGCGTCTATGAATCACAGCAGGCGCAGGCCTGGGTCAATCTCGCGCTCCTGCAGACGGCCGAGGCCGTCGCCGTCGAGTCGGATCTCTCCACCGCGATCGAGACCGTTGCACGCCTGACCCTCACGCTGATCGAAGCGCGCTGGCTGTTGATCTATCGGCTGAGCGAGGACTCGGGGACGCTGCAACTGCTCCACGCCGTCGGGGCTGAGGAGGCCGCCGCAGGCGAGCTCGCCGTGCAGGACCTGGCGCTCGATCCCGACTCGCCGACGCCATGGCGACGCACCTGGACGGTGCCGGCCGAGATGGCGTCGCGCCTCGGCGACGAGAACGCGCTCGTCTATCCGCTGCGGGCGCGTGGCCGACTGCGCGGCATCATGCTCGCACCGGCCGCCGACGACACCGGCCCGCGCAGCGCCGTCCTCGACGGCGTCGCTCGCCAGCTCGCGCTCGCCCTCGAGAGCGCGGCACTCCGTGACCGCATCGTGGCGCAACGTCAACTTGAGCGCGAGGTCGCACTCGCTCAAAACATCCAGGCCAGCTTCCTGCCCGAGTCTTTGCCGCAGCCGCCCGGCTGGGACCTGGCGGCCTTCTGGCATCCGGCCCGCCTGGTCGGCGGCGACTTCTTCGACGTGATCCCGCTTCGCGGCGGGGGGCGTTATGGCGTGGTCGTGGCCGATGTCGCCGGCAATGGCGTGCCGGCCGCGCTCTACATGGCGCTCTCGCGGACTCTGCTGCGCTCGGTCGCGATCCCGCGCACGTCGCCGGCGAGCACGCTCTCGCGCACGAACGAGTTGCTCCAGGCCGACGCGCGCACCGCTCAGTTCCTCACGGCGATTCTGGCCTCATGGACGCCTGACACTGGCCGCGTGGTGCTGGCCAACGCCGGCCATCCGCCGCCCGTGATCGCGCGCGCCGACGGCCGCATCGAGTGGCTCCACGACCACGGCCCGGCGCTGGCCGTCTTCCCGCGCACACGTTATCCCGAGGTCGACATCCAGCTCGAGCCTGGCGACACGCTCCTGCTCTACACCGACGGGCTGACCGAGGCCAGCGACTTCTACGGCAACGAGTTCGGCTTCGGCGGGATCGAGAAAGTCATCCGCGAGAACCCCGGCGTCGAAGCCCAGAACCTCATCCTCGCCCTGCGCACCGCGCTTCGCACTCACGCCGGCGGTGGCGAGGACCTCGACGACGCGGCCTTCGTCGTCCTGCGCCGCCTTCCGGCCGTGTCACAGTAGACGCAGGGGCTTGAAGCGTTGGGTTTACTTATCCCAAGAATCGCACGACTTCAATCAAGTGGGGCGCTCACTGCCTGGCAGGAGAATGCAGCCGCGAATGGCGCGAATTTCGCGAAAGGGATGAGCCTGTGCATCGAGGCGCCCACAATTCGCGCAATTCGCGCCATTCGCGGCTGAAGATCCCGCATCAATTCTCGGCCAGCTAACTCCTCACTCGATCTTGGTGAAGTTGCGCAGGAGCGCGTAGAAGACGAAGAAGTTCGGCACCTGCGGCACTGTCACGGAGGCCCATGAGAACCAGCCGCCTTCCTTCTTGACCGAGATGTTGCCGCGATCGAGTTTCACGCCCTTGATCTCCGACCAGAGCAGGGATTTGTTGCCCGAGTAGAGGTGCTCGCGGTCGAGGCCCAGCGGCCCGAAGTTGACACGCTGGCCGTTGTTGATCGCTGTCGCGTAGCGCGGGAAGAGCACGTTGCTGACGCCGTTTTGGATCGCGTTGCCCAGATCCTCGATGCCCTTGAGCTTGTCGTCGAACACGGTCTTCTTGCCGTCGACCACGATGGTGTAGCGATGCGTGGTGCCGGTGTAGACGCCGTTGGTGTAGTGGCGAGTCACCTGCTGATAGGTCTCGGTCACCTGATCCCAGCGCACCTGCTGCACGCCGCTGTTGCCCACCACGCCGACGCCCTGCTCGTACAGGCCGACCGCCAGTTTCCAGCTGCGCAGCGTGTTGAAGACCGACCAGGCTGAAAGCAGGAAGACAAGGCCGCCGAGGCCGCCGCCGAGCAGGATCGCCGGCCAGGCGTCGTCCCAGCGGCTGCTGCCGAAGGTGTAGACCTCGTACAGGCCCCAACCGATGCCAGCGATGGCTGCCACGATGCCGATGAACATGAAGAACAAGGCGGCGATCAGGCCCGGGATCTTGCTCTTGCGCTCATGCACGCCCTTGAGCGAGCCAAGGCCGACGACTGTCATCAGGGGGTGATTGGGATCGAGTTGTGTCATGACGAGAACCTCCGAATGGGCGCTTCTGTGAAGCGAAGTCTGAGCAATTCGGATGAACGCAAGCTCCGTCGCATTTCGAACGCTGTCCTCACCGCACGTACTGTCTGGCCAAGCGCAGAAGGATCCACCAGTTGTGGACCTTCTCCAATGGCGCGGATTGCGGCGCATCAGCTGAGATCGTTTTGGTCTGAACGACGATGCTCGATGGCCCCGACTCGACGCCGCGGACCTCGGGCCAGGGCGTGGCGAAGTCGCCGATGTACACAGCCCGGTCGTCGAGGCTCATCCACCCGAAGTACGCGCGCCTGCCGGATCTCAACAGCGACTCGTAGGTCGGGCCGACGGCCGCGTCGATGCGCGCCTGGCAGGTCTTGACGAGTTCGTCGACTCCCGAAATGCTGCCTGAAAAGTGGAAGGTGCGCTTCTCGCTTGTGTGGAGCGTATAGGTGGTCCGCGACACGCGCGACTTGACGTCATAGGATTGCGACCGCGTCATCGACGTCAACGTGTCCCAGCGCATGGTCGACTCGGCCTTGCGGCCATGCCCGAAGACCAGCCCGAGCTCGTGATCGGCGATGAAGAAGGGTTTGCTCAGCGCCCAGTTCAATCCGATCCCGAGGCTGATCAGCACGAGCACGCTCCCGCAGCCCAGCGGCACCCAGAAGTCTTCGGTGCCCAGCACGTTGTCGACCCGTGACGTGCCGTAGGCGATCACTTCCATCAACCCGTTGACCACCGGGACGGCGATGAACAGCGCGCCGGCGAGCAGACACAGGACAATGACGATGAGCGCCCAGCTCGTCGCGAAGGCCAGATAGCGTTTTCGTTGGGGGCCCAGCGCTTTGACGTCGACCATGCAGGTCCTCAAGAACGCAAACGGGTCGGTCGCACAGCTGCGACCGACCCGTTTTTAGCCTCGAAACGCCTGCTGCGCAAGCGTCTTTAACTTACTGCTTGAACGCGCTCTTGCCGGCGTAGACGGCCTTGCTGCCGAGCGCCTCTTCGATGCGCAGGAGCTGGTTGTATTTGGCGACGCGGTCGCTGCGCGCCGGGGCGCCGGTCTTGATCTGGCCCATGTTGAGCGCCACGGCCATATCGGAGATGAAAGTGTCTTCGGTCTCGCCCGAACGATGCGAGCTGATCGCCGTCCAGCCCGCGTTCTGCGCCATGCGGATGGCGCTGATGGTCTCGGTGACGGAGCCGATCTGGTTGAGCTTGATCAGCACCGAATTGCCGACGCCTTCCTTGATGCCGCGCTGGATGCGCTCGACGTTGGTGACGAACAGGTCGTCGCCGACGAGCTGGGTGGTGGCGCCGATCTGATCGGTCAGCGTCTTCCAGCCCGACCAGTCGTCTTCGGCCATGCCGTCTTCGATCGACACGATCGGGTAGAACTTGCGCCAGCGCGCCCACAGCTCGACCATCTCGGCCGGTGACAGGGCCTGGTCGGCGCCGAGGTGGTACTTGCCGTCATCCTTGTAGAGCTCGCTGGTGGCCGGGTCGAGCGTGAGGACGATGTCCTCGCCAGGGCGATAGCCGGCTTTCTCGATGGCTTCGATCAGGATCTTGATCACGTCTTCGAGCACGGTGATGGCCGGGGCGAAACCGCCTTCGTCGCCAACGCCGGTCGCCAGGCCGCGCGCCTTGAGCAGGCCCTTGAGGGCATGGTACGTCTCGGTGCCCCAGCGCAGACCTTCTTTGAAGCTCGGCGCGCCGACGGGTGCGACCATGAACTCCTGCATGGGCACGGTCGTCCAGCCGGTGTGCGCACCGCCGTTGAGGACGTTCATCATCGGCACAGGCAAGACGTGGCCCTCGCCGCCGCCCAGGTACTGGTAGAGCGGGGTGGTGCCGGCTGCCGCGCGGGCGTTGGCCATCGAGACCGCCAGGATGGCGTTGGCGCCCAGGCTCGACTTGTTCGGCGTGCCATCCAGGTCCAGCATGGCCTTGTCGATGGCGGCCTGGTCCGAGGCGTCCTTGCCAACGAGGGCCGGCGCGATGCGCGTGACGACGTTGCTGACAGCCTGGCTGACGCCCTTGCCGACGTAGCGCTTCTTGTCGTTGTCGCGCAGCTCGAGGGCCTCGTGTTGGCCGGTCGAGGCGCCGGAGGGCACTGCCGCGCGCCCGACGCTCCCGTTGTCGAGGACGACATCGGCCTCGACCGTCGGGTTGCCGCGCGAATCGAGGATCTCACGCGCGGTGATGGATTTGATCTTGCTGGACATGGTCACTCCTTAGAAGTGGATAGTTGCCGTCTAGAAATTCGCCGCGACCATTCTACCTGAGGGTCGGTGGGGCGCGCACGTGTCAGATGTAAGGCGTCAGGCGTCGGGCGTCAGGCGTCTGTCCATGCCGGACCGTTCGGGTTGGGGCGTTTGGAGAAGCGAAGAGCGAACGCTGCTACGCACCTCGCTCCACGCTCCACGCCCCTCGCTCTACACCGCCACTCTCTCAATCGCCGCCCCAAGCGCGCGCAGCTTCTCGTCGATGCGCTCGTAGCCGCGCTCGATCTGGCCGATGTTGCGGATGCGCGACGTGCCGCGTCCGCACAAGGCCGCGATCACCAGCGCGATGCCGGCGCGGATGTCGGGCGACTCAAGGTTCTCGGCCAGGAGCTGGGTCTTGCCCTGAACCAGGACGCGATGAGGGTCGCACAGGATGATGCGCGCGCCCATCTGCACGAGTTTGTCGGTGAAGTACATGCGCCCCGGGTACATCCAGTCGTGAAAGAGCACCGAGCCGTCGCACTGTGTGGCGACGGTCAGGGCGATGCTGGTCAGGTCGGTGGGGAAGGCCGGCCAGATGTTGGTCTTGACCGACGGGATCGCGCCGCCGACGTCCGGGCAGATGGTGCGCGATTGTTCCGCCGGCACGACCAGGTCGTCGCCGTCGAGCTGCCAGGTGATGCCGAGCCGGCCGAAGACGAGGCCGATCATGTCGAGGTGGCGCACGCCGGCGTCGTGAATGCGCACGCTGCCGCCGGTCACAACCGCCGCGCCGACGTAGCTGATCACTTCGAGATAGTCGGCGCCGACGGTGTGCTCGCCGCCATGCAGGCTGTTGACGCCGTGGATCGTGAGCGTGTTCGAGCCGATGCCCTCGATCTGGGCGCCGAGCGTGGTGAGGAACTCGCACAGCTCCTGCACGTGCGGCTCGGATGCCGCATTGCGCAGCACGGTCGTGCCCTCAGCCAGGACGGCGGCCATGATCGCGTTCTCGGTGCCTGTGACACTGGCTTCGTCGAGCAGGATGTTGGCGCCGTGCAGGTGCTCGGCGCGCATCACGAACTGCTTGTCGTCGACGAGGATCGTCGCGCCGAGCGCCTCGAGCGCCAGGAGGTGCGTGTCGACTCGCCGCCGGCCAATGACGTCGCCACCCGGCGGCGGGAGTTCGATGTCGCCTTCGCGGGCCAGCATCGGCCCGGCCAGCAGGATCGACGCCCGGATCTTGCGACACAGTTCGGGGTCGAGCTGGGTTTTGTGCACGGTGGTGGCCTGGATGCGCCAGACGCCGGGCTCGAGTTCGGTCATCTCGGCGCCGACATCGCAGACCAGTCGGCGCATGTGCTCGACGTCGCGGATGGCCGGGACGTTGCGGAGGATGACGGGTTCAGAGGTGAGGAGGCAGGCCGCCAGGAGGGGCAGGGCGGCGTTCTTGTTGCCGGACGCCGTCACCGACCCGTTCAAGGTGTGGCCGCCTTCAATGATGAATTGTTGCATAGCGGTTTGATTGTAGTCGAAACGTCGCCGGACATCGGGAGTGCGGCGGCGCACAGCGTCCGGGCCCATTTGAGGCCCGACGCGCCGCCGGACACTCCCGATGTCGCCTGCCGCCGCACTCCCGATGTCTTTCCCCTCGGCCCACTGTGACCTCCGCCAAAAAACCCGCGTTTTCCAGCCGTTTCATTTGGTTTTTGGACCGCCAATGGTATAATCACCTATTGTGAATCCGCCGGGCCAACGCATCCTAAAACGCGATCCCCAGCCCCCCCTGGGCGTCATCGCGTCGCTGGTGGGCGGCTTCGAAACGGTCAACCGGCAGCTCTGGCTGATCCTTCCGCCGCTGCTGCTCGACCTGTTTTTCTGGCTCGGTCCGCAACTGTCGATCAAACCCATGGTCGACACGATCGCCCGCGATCTTCAGAACATGGCGCTTGGAGCGCCGCCGGGTTCGCTGATCTCGCAATCAGCGCAGAACTGGCAACAGTTCACCACGGTGTCCGAAAGCATCAATCTGTTCTGGGCTCTGAGCACCGCGCCACTTGGTGTTCCGTCGATGATGGCCTGGCGCACGTCCGAAACGGTTTCGACACACTGGCTCGGGGTGATGGGCGTGGGCAACCCGCTGATCAACCTGATCCTGCTCGTCGCGCTCAGCACCATCGGCCTGTTCGCCGCGGCCATCTACTTCGAAGGCATCGCGCAGGCCGTGCGCGATGGCCGCTTTGATCTGATCGCGCTGTTGCGCCGGGTCGGCCTGGTGTGGGTGTATCTGATCGGCTTCGCGATCTGCGTGCTTGTGGTGTCGGCTGTGCTGGGTGTGCCGGCCTTTGCGTTCTCGATGTTGCTGGCCGCCCTCAACAACGTGTTGGGAAGCGCCGCGCTCGCGTTGACGTTTTCGCTTGTGTTCTGGGTTCTGGTCTTCGGCCTCTTCACACCGCACGCGATCACGCTCGGGCAACGCGGCTTGTTGTCGGCGTTGTGGGAGAGCCTGGCCCTTGTGCGCCGCAACCTCGGGCCGACCACAGGCCTGGTCGCGACGGTGCTCTTGCTGTACGTCGGCCTCGGCCTGGTGTGGACTCTGGCTCCGGCTGATTCGTGGATGAACCTGATCGGCGTGCTTGCCCATGCCGTTGTATCGACGGCCCTTGTGACCGCGACGTTTGTGTACTTCCAGGATCGGAGCCGCTGGCAGCGCGAACAGACGGCGACGCGAACGGTGCGGCTGCGGGCCTGAACCCGTTGCCGACACAGTCCGGAGGAATTCGATGGCGGATGCGATCAAATACGATGTCAGCTCGATCCAGGCCCTTGAGGGCATCGAGCACGTGCGCAAGCGCCCCGGCATGTATGTGGGCGGCACTGACATCAAAGCCCTGCACCATCTGGTCTACGAGGTCGTCGACAACTCGATCGACGAAGCCCTCGCCGGCTATTGCACCAGGATCCGCGTGGTCATCCACGCCGACAGCAGCGTGACCATCGCCGACAACGGCCGCGGCATCCCGGTCGGCCCACACCCGTCGAAGCGCGATGCGGCCGGCAACCCCATGGAGACCGTCGATGTCGTCATGACGATCATCGGCGCCGGCGGCAAGTTCGGCGGCGGCGGGTACAAGGTGTCGGGCGGTCTGCACGGTGTCGGCGTCTCGGCCGTGAACGCGCTCTCTGAATGGACCGAGACCGAAGTGCGCCGCGACGGCCTGCATTGGCGCCAGCGCTATGAGCGCGGCATCCCGACCGGCCGGATCCAGCAGATCGGCACGGTACCCGAGCAGGAAACCGGCACGACCCAGACCTTCAAGTTCGATAGGACGCTCTTTAAAGAGCCCGGCCTCGACTTCAAGTTCGAGGTGCTTGCCGGCCGTTTCCGCGAGATGGCCTTCGTGGCCCGTGGTGTGTGGATCGACTTCATCGACGAGCGCGACGCGCGCTCGATGAGCTTCTACTTCGAGGGCGGCATCCGCTCGTTCGTGCAGTACCTCAACCGCAACCGCACGGCGCTGCATCCCGTCATCCACAGCGAGCGCGAGATCGACGACGTGGGCGTCGAGGTGGCGGTGCAGTACACCGACAGCTACAACGAGTCGGTCTACTCGTTCGCCAACACGATCAACACCATCGACGGCGGCACGCATCTGAGTGGCCTGCGCGGCGCGCTGACCCGCGTGGTCAACGAGTACGGACGCAAGGCCGGGCTGCTGAAAGACGCGGATGCGAATTTCTCGGGCGAGGACACACGCGAGGGCCTGACGGCCATCGTCAGCGTCAAACACCGCGAACCGCAGTTCGAGAGCCAGACCAAGGTCAAGCTCATGAACCCCGAAGTGCAGACCGCGGTCCAACAGGCCACGGTCGAGGCCTTCGGCGCGTTCATGGACGAGAACCCGCGCGAGGCCAAGGCCATCATCGACAAGTGTCTGACGTCGGCCCGGGCGCGCGAGGCCGCGAAGAAGGCGCGCGACCTCGTCATCCGCAAGTCAGCGCTCGAGTCGTTGACGTTGCCCGGCAAGCTGGCCGATTGCTCCGAGCGCGAGCCCGCTCGATGTGAGCTTTACATTGTCGAGGGCGACAGCGCCGGTGGCTCGGCCAAGCAGGGCCGCGATCGCGCCTTCCAGGCCATCCTGCCGTTGCGCGGCAAGATCCTGAACACCGAGCGCGCCCGCCTCGACAAGATCCTGAGCAACAACGAAGTCAAGGCCTTGATCTCGGCGCTCGGCACCGGCATCGGCGATAACTTCTCACTCGAAGGCCTGCGCTACGGCCGCGTGATCCTGATGACCGACGCCGACGTCGACGGCGCGCACATTCGCACGCTGCTGCTGACGTTCTTCTTCCGCTACATGCAGTCGCTGATCGAGGGTGGGCATCTGTTCGTGGCCCAGCCGCCGCTCTATCGCATCGAGCACCGCAAGAAGGCCCAGTACGTGTACTCCGACGAGGAGAAGGACGCGGCGCTCGCGGCCATCGGCGAAGATCGTGGCAAGGCCACGGTTCAACGCTTCAAGGGCCTCGGCGAGATGAACGCCGAGCAGCTCTGGGACACGACCATGAACCCGGCCAACCGCACGCTGCTGGTCGTCAACATTGAGGATGCCGCTGAGGCGGATCGAACCTTCGACATGCTGATGGGCGAAGCCGTGGATCCACGCCGTCGCTTCATCCAAACCCATGCCCGGAGCGTGGCGAACCTCGACAT
>CAYZRP010000036.1:0-11248 GCA_964480865.1 uncultured Anaerolineales bacterium
CGGATCATGTCGCCGCCGCCCATGAAGACCGGCATCGCCTCGAGCAGATCCTGCCGCGCCCAGAGCACGCCGATGCCGGTCGGGCCGCACATCTTGTGCGCCGAGAACGCGAGGAAGTCGGCGCCGAGCGCCTGCACATCGACCGGCAGATGCGGCACCGACTGCGCGCCGTCGACCAGCACCTTCGCTCCGGCCGCGTGCGCACGCTGCGCCAGCGACTCGACCGGGTTGATCGTGCCGAGGACGTTGCTCATGTGCGTGAACGCGACAAGCTTCGGCTCGCGTGTCAGCAAGTGGTCGTAGGCTTCCTGGTCGAGCAGGCCGTCGTCGGTGACGGGCACGTAGTCGATGGTGATGTCGAGTTGGCCTGCCAGGATCTGCCAGGGCACCAGGTTGGCGTGGTGCTCCATCTCGGTCAGGACGATCCGATCGCCCGCCTTGAGGTTGGCGCGCGCCCAGCTGTACGCCACCAGGTTGATGGCCTCGGTGGCGTTGCGCGTGAAGATGATCTCTTTGCGGGTCTTCGCGTTGATGAAGCGCTGGACTTTGTCGCGCGAGCCCTCGTAGAGAGCCGTGGCCTCTTCGGCCAGGACGTGGATGCCGCGATGGACGTTGGCGTGATGGAGCCGATAGTACTCGTCCATCGCCTGGATCACGCTCTCGGGCTTCTGCGACGATGCCCCCGAGTCGAGGAACGTCAACGGCACGCCCGGATGCGCCTCACGCGCCAGGATCGGAAAATCGTTGCGGGAAAGTGCGAGCGAATGGGTCACGTTGGGTATTGTAACGTAGTCATTGGCGCCGAAGGCGAGCGATGATGGTCGGCAGTACACCGGCCCAGCCGGCGACGTGCCGCGTTGTCCATGAACCCCAACCGTAGGGGCGTCCCTTGTGGCCGCCCTCGTCGCCAGGATGAGCCGCGGCGTTCACCGGCCCGTTGGACCAACGCCGCCCATTCGTCGATGGCGACGCCGGGTCATCGGCGATCGACGGACACGGCGGTGTTCCGCATGGGCGCGGGCCGCAACCCAATGTGCCCATGCGTCGGCCGGCGGCGTCGGGGCACGTGACGGCCGTAGGGGCGGCCACAAGGGCCGCCCCTACGGTTGGATGCATGGGCGACGATCTCGGAATGGCCTGACTACCTTCGTCAATCGTCATTCGGCATTCGTCGCCGCGCTCCCGCCGCGCTCCCGCCGCCGCCCGCCGTCACTTTTCGATCGGCGCGCCTACGAGATTGCCCCACTCGGTCCACGAGCCGTCGTAGTTGCGCACGTTCGGATAGCCGAGCAGATACGTCAGGACGAACCAGGTGTGCGACGAGCGCTCGCCGATGCGGCAGTATGCCACCACGCTCTTGTCGGGGCTGAGGCCGGCCTCGCCCTCGTAGATCGCGCGAAGCTCCTCTTCGCTCTTGAAGGTGCCATCCTCGTTGACGGCGCGGGCCCACGGCACGTTGCGCGCACCCGGGATGTGGCCGCCGCGCAGCGCGCCCTCCTGCGGGTAGGCTTCCATGTGCAGCAGCTCGCCCGAGTATTCCTTCGGCGAGCGGACGTCGATAAGCGGCGCCTGCATCTGCACGTGGTTGAGCACCTGATCGCGGAAGACGCGGATGCGGTAGTCCGCGCGCTGTTTGGCCACATACGAGGTGGACTCGTAGGCGGGCTTCGCTTTGTTCAACTCTCGGCCTTCGTCGATCCACTTCTTGCGGCCGCCGTTCATGATGCGGGCGTTTTCGTGGCCGAAGAGCTGGAAGACCCAGAAGGCATAGCAGGCCCACCAGTTGTTCTTGTCGCCGTAGAACACGACCGTCGTGTCGTTGCCGATGCCCTTCGCCGACAGCAGCGCTTCGAACTCGGCCTTCTGCAGATAGTCGCGGCGGACCCTGTCATTCAGGTCGAGCTGCCAGTCAATCATGACGGCGCCAGGGACATGGCCCTGCTCGTAGAGCAGCACGTCTTCGTCGCTTTCGACGATGCGGACCTTGGGGTCGTTCAGGTGTTGGGCGACCCAGTCGGTGGAAACGAGGAATTCAGGTTTGGCGTATGACATTGGCTGTTATTCCATTGCTATTAGCTATAGACACGCCGAGCGGCCAGTGGCGTCGGCCCTTGCGGAAGCCGATCACCAATGGCGAAGAGACGCAGAAGGGCCTTGCCCGAACGGCCCTTCTGCGCAGGTACACATGCAGACCTCAGAGCGATGCATGAGACGGGGGCTCCGGGGCTACAGCACCGCGCAGATTCGGTGAACCGTGCGCGGCCCAGAGGATCCGATCGGCCATCGGCCAGCCGGTGTTCGAGAAAACCTCGACACTCAACTCGATCGCGGCCATGCGGTGATCGACCTGCACGACCACGCCCGGCGCCCAGTCGCGCGTCAACCCGCTCGGCCGCATGTGCCAGCAGCGGAGTTCGACGCGATCACCGGGGGAAAACTTGGACATTGGTTATGGGTCATTGGTTATTGGCGATTGGACGTCAATGACCAATAGCCAATAACCAATGACTCAATGTCACTCACATCATCTTGGCTTCGATCGACCGCTTCAGCCGCTCGCGCACGCCCTCGAACGGGATGCGCTGCAGGATCGGATCGAAGAAGCCGTCGACGACGGTGCGCTCGGCGTCCTTACGGGTCATGCCGCGTGACATGAGATAGAAGAGATGCTCGTCCTCAAGGCGGCCGACCGTGGCGCCGTGCGTGCAGCGCACGTCGTCGGCCATGATCTCGAGGCCCGGGATCGAGTCGGCGCGTGCGGCCTTCGAGAGCACCAGGTTGCGGTTGGCCTGATAGCCGTCGGTCTTCTGAGCGCCGGGCGCGACGTAGATCATGCCCTGCCAGACCGAGCGGCTCTTGTCTTTGAGCGCGCCCTTGAACAGCAGGTCGCTTGTCGTGTTCGCGGCGTTGTGGTTCTGCTGGGTGTCGTGGTCGAGGTGCTGCTCGCCCTCGGTGAAGTAGTAGCCCGACATCTTGCCGACCGCGCCGTCGCCGTCGAGCGCGAGTTCGGAGAAGTTCTTGGTCAGACGCGAGCCGGTCGCGACGAAGATCCAGTCGACGTGGCTGTTCTTGGCAAGCTTGACACGCTCGTGGGTGAAGTTCCAGACGTCCTCACCCAGCGACTGCAACTCGACGAAGGTCAGGCGCGAGCCCTTGCCGACCTTGACCTCGACCGTCGCGGCATGCAGACCGCCGCGCCCGTTTGGCGACGAGGTCTCGTGCACGACCGTGGCGCTCGAGCCGTCGTCGACGACCACGAGGATGCGCCCAAAATGGCTCTTGCCGGCCAGCCAGGCCACCGAGTGCAGCGGCAGCTCGACGTGTGTGTTCTTGGGCACGTAGACGAAGACGCCGTAGTCGGTCATGGCCTCGGCCAGCGCCGCGAACTTGCCTTCGGTCACGGGCACGACCTTGCCCAGGTGTTTCTTGAGCAGGTCAGCATGTTTCTTTGTTGCAGTGAAGAAGTCGGTGAAGATCACCTTCTGCTTCTTCAGCTGCGCGGCCAGCTCGTTCGTCAGCGACTCGCCCGGCACCTGCACGAGTTGGCCGCCCTGGTTCTTGCCGACCAACGGCTTGAGCAGCGCGCCGGGGATGCGGGCCGCTGCCTTGGGCTTGGCGGCGCCACCGGGCAGGACGACCTCGCCCCAGCGGTACGCGCGGATGTCGGTGCGGCGCCAGGCCTCGTCGCCGAGGCCCGGCATCGGCAGTGCGTTGAACAGCTTGAGCGCGCCCAACCGGCGGCGCGTGTACCAGGGCGCGTCCTTCTTGAGCTTCGCCAGCGCGGCCACATCATGGGCCGTCACCTTGAGATCGGCGGCCGCGGTCTGGGCGCCATTGCGCCCTGTCGTGATCACCGTGCGCGGCAGTATCCCCGCGGTCACGGGCTTGGAGTGTGGTGCTTCGATCGTTGTCATCGTCGGCTAGTCGGCTGGTCGGCTGGTCCCCTGGTCGGCTCGCCTGCGCCTGGGCGTTTCCAGGACCAGCAGACAAACCGACAAGCAGACGAGCAGACTAACCAACACTTCCTTCCATCTGCAGCTGGATCAGGCGGTTCATCTCGACGGCGTACTCCATCGGCAGCTCCTTGACGAGCGGCTCGATGAAACCCGAGACGACCATGGTGGCGGCGGCTTCCTCGGTGAGCCCACGGCTCATCAGATAGAAGAGTTGATCCTCGCCCACCTTGCTGACCGAGGCCTCGTGACCAACGGTCACGTCTTCCTCGTCGATCTCAATGTACGGATACGTGTCCGAGCGGCTCTTGTCGTCGATCAGGAGCGCATCGCAGACGACGTTCGATTTGCTGCCCGACGCGCCCTTGTAGACCTTGAGCAGGCCGCGGTAGCTGGTGCGGCCGCCGCCCTTGCTGATCGACTTGGACGTGATCTTGCTCGACGTGTTCGGCGCGCCATGCACGATCTTGGCGCCGGCGTCCTGGTGCTGGCCCGGGCCAGCGAACGCGATCGAGAGCACCTCGCCGTGAGCGCCCGGCTCCATCAGATAGACGGCCGGGTACTTCATCGTCAGCTTCGAGCCCAGGTTGCCGTCGACCCACTCCATCGTCGCGCCCTCGTAGGCCACGGCGCGCTTGGTGACCAGGTTGTAGACGTTGGTCGACCAGTTCTGGATGGTCGTGTAGCGGCAGCGCCCGCCCTTCTTGACGATGATCTCGACCACGGCCGAGTGCAGGCTGTCGCTCGAGTAGATCGGGGCCGTGCAGCCCTCGACGTAGTGCACGTAAGCGCCCTCGTCGACGATGATCAGCGTGCGCTCGAACTGGCCGACGTTCTTGGCGTTGATGCGGAAGTAGGCCTGCAGCGGCATCTCCACCTTGACGCCCTTGGGGACGTAGATGAAGGAGCCGCCCGACCAGACCGCGCTGTTGAGCGCCGCGAACTTGTTGTCGGTCGGCGGGATGGTCTTGCCGAAGTACTCGCGCACCAACTCAGGATACTGGCGCAGACCGTCGTCCATGCCGAGGAAGATCACGCCCTGCTCTTCGAGGTGCTTCTGGACGTTGTGATAGACGACCTCGGAGTCGTACTGCGCACCGACGCCGGCCAGGAACTTCTGCTCGGCCTCGGGGATGCCCAGCTTGTCGAACGTGCGCTTGACGTCGTCGGGCACCTCGTCCCACGACTTGACGCTGTCGTCGGAGGGCTTGAGGTAGTAGAAGATGTTATCGAAGTCGATCTGGTTCAGATCGCCGCCCCATTGCGGCATCGGCTTCTTCTGGAAGATCTCGAGCGCGCGCAGGCGGAAGTCGGTCATCCACTGCGGCTCGCCCTTGAGCTGCGAGATCTGGGTCACGATCTCGCGATCCAGGCCCCGGCGGCTCTTGAACACCGGCTTCTCCACATCATGGAAGCCGTATTTTTCGCGGTACTGGTCGTTGACGTCGACCTTCTCTAATTCAGGCATATCACTTTGTCCTCTCGTCGGCTGGTCCCCTGGTCGGCTCGTCGGTTGATCGCACGACTAGCCGACTAATCGACTAGCAGACCAGCCGACTACTGCACGTCGTGCTTCTCGCGCACCCAGTCGTAACCGTGCTCTTCGAGGTGCAGAGCGAGATCGGCGCCGCCGGTCTCGACGATGCGGCCCTGATGCATGACGTGCACGAAGTGCGGCTTGATGTAGTTCAGGATGCGCTGGTAGTGCGTGATCACCAGCACACCCAGCTCCGGGCCGGCGAGCGTGTTGACGCCCGAGGCCACAATGCGCAGCGCGTCGATGTCGAGGCCGGAGTCGGTCTCGTCGAGGATCGCGATCTGCGGCTCAAGGGTCGCCATCTGCAGGATCTCGGCGCGCTTTTTCTCGCCGCCCGAGAAACCTTCATTGAGATAGCGTCCCGCGAAGTCGTGGCTCATCTGCAGCAGGTCCATCTTGGCCTTGAGCAGCTTGCGGAACTCCGGGATCGAGATGCCCTTGTCGCCAGGCGTCGCGGCCTTGCGCCGCGCGTTGATGGCGGTGCGCAGGAAGTTCGCGACCGACACGCCTGGGATGGCGACCGGATATTGGAACGCCAGGAAGACGCCGAGGCGCGAGCGCTCGTCGGGCTCGAGCTCGAGCAGGTCGACGCCCTTGAAGATGACCTGGCCGGCCGTCACCGTGTAGCCGGGATGGCCCATCAACGTGTAAGCGAGCGTGGATTTGCCCGTGCCGTTGGGTCCCATCAGGGCATGGACTTCACCCTGCTGAACCGTGAGATTGACGCCCTTCAGAATGGGCTTGTCCTCAACCGAGACGTGCAGGTTGCGGATTTCGAGCACTGAACTCATAACCTTGATCTCCTGGCAAGTCGTATCTTCGGCCCCCTGAAGCCATCCATCGTCGCAGCCACAAGCAGCCGATCAAAGTCTTGAACGTCGGGGATTATAACGAGAGAAAGCGTCCACGTCAATAAAACCTATAAATATCTTAACTTTTGATTTTTCGTATTGACTGTGCTAGTATTTTCGGCAGTCGCTCAGGCGACGGCGATTTCCATGGCAACGACACGCGAGCAAGTCCTCAACGAAGTCCGCGCGCGCGGGCAGGCCTCGATCACGGAACTGGCGGAATGCCTGGGCGTGACGCCTGTGGCCGTGCGCCATCACGTCGCGGCGTTGCAGGCCGAGGGGCTTCTGAAGTCCTCGGAGGTGCGCCACGGCGTTGGCCGCCCCACCCTGCACTACGCGCTGACCGACGCCGGCCGCGAGCGCTACCCGACGCGCTACGTCGAGTTCAGCGAGCGCCTGATGGACGAACTCAAGGCGATGTTGCCGGCCGACGCGCTCGAGCAGATGTTCAATCGCATGGCCGAGGGCATCGCGGCCCAGCATCGCGATGAGCTGCGCGACAAGTCGCAGACCGAGCGGCTCGACGCGCTCGTCGGCATCCTCGGCCGCGAAGGCTTCGCGACCCGCTGGAACCAGACGGGCGAGTCGATCGCATTGAGTGAGTACGATTGCCCTTACGTGCGTATTGGCCAACGTCACCCCGAAGTCTGCCAGCTCGACGCCGCAATCATCCGGCACGTGTTGTCGGCCGATGTCGAAAAGACCCACTGTGTCCTACAGGGCGGCGGGCATTGTGAGTTCCTGATCCGCCCGACCGTGAACGGCGAGGGCGCCACGCCCGTCGCAGAGGAGTAACCTGGTACATGTCTCAGACTGCCGCATCCAACAAACTCGTCTGGCAATCCGACACGCAGGACCCCGAGAAATCCGAGGCCGTGCGCGCGGCGTTGCGCGAGGTCGTCGACCCCGAGATCGGGCTGAACATCATCGAGCTCGGTCTGGTGCGCGATCTCGGATTCAATGACGACAAAACGTCATGGATCAAGATGATCCTGACGACGCCGTTCTGCCCGTATGGCCCGGCCATGCTGGAGCAGACCCGCAACAAGGTCGTGTCGGTCACCGAGGCGCCCGCCAAGATCGAGATGGGCATGGAGATCTGGGACCCGTCGATGATGGAAGAGGGCGCCGGCGCGGATTGGGGGTTGTTCTAGCGCGGGCGCGAAAGGCGAGGAGCGAAAAGCAAGGCGCGTGGCCGTGGGGCGACGCGCCTTTTTGATTCCGGTGAGCGCACCCGCCCGCCGCACACGTCCGACAACGCTTGCGCGGGCCGTGCTCGGGACGCCAATAGACGTCGATCCCCATTCGGAGAAACCACCTGAATGAGCAAGCCAACCTGGCAGATGGAACGCGAGATGCGCTTGGCCGCCGTGCCCGCCTTCTTCGTGCCGCTATCGCCTCTTGCCTGTCCACCCACCGGGACTATCGTCCTGGCGGCGTGGGCGGGCCGTTCTGCTACAATCGCCCGGATATCTGCCTTTCAGCGGGAGACATATGCGCATCCTCATCACCGGCGGCGCCGGGTTCCTGGGCTCACATCTCTGCGACAAGTTGCTGGCCGACGGCCACAGCGTGATCGCGATGGACAACCTGATCACGGGCAGCACCCGTAACATTCAACACCTGATCGGGCGCGACGATTTCCGCTTCATCAAGCACAACGTCTACGACTACATCTACCTCGACGGCCCGGTTGATGCCGTCCTGCACTTCGCGTCGCCGGCCAGTCCGTCGAAGACTGCGCCCACCGGCTACCTGCAGCTGCCGATCCAGACGATGAAGGTCGGCGCGCTCGGCACGCTCAACGCCCTCGGCGTGGCGCGCGCCAAGAAGGCCCGCTTCCTGCTGGCGTCCACGTCGGAGGTGTACGGCGATCCGCTCGAGCATCCGCAGAAGGAAACGTATTGGGGCCACGTCGACCCGAACGGCGTGCGCAGCGTCTACGATGAGGCCAAGCGCTTCGCCGAGGCGCTGACCATGGCGTACTATCGCACGCACGGCGTCGACACCCGCATCGTGCGCATCTTCAACACCTACGGACCGCGTATGGAGCTCGGTGATGGGCGCGTGGTGCCGAACTTCGTCGGCCAGGCGCTGCGCGGCGAACCGCTCACCGTCTACGGCGACGGCGCTCAATCGCGGAGCTTCTGCTACTGCGCCGATCTGATCGACGGCATCGTGAAGCTGCTCTATTCCAACGAGCATGATCCGGTCAACATCGGCAACCCGAGCGAGATCTCGATCCTGACGTTCGCCGAGACGATCAACCGCGTCACCGGCAATCAGGCTGGCATCCACTTCGTCCCCGATGGCCGCACGCAGGGCGACCCGCAGCAGCGCCAGCCCGACATCACGCGCGCCAGGAAGATTTTGGGTTGGGAGCCGCGCGTCTCGCTCGACGAAGGCCTGGCCGAAACGATCGCCTACTTCCGCACCGTCGTAGCGGCTTGAGTGACGGCGGAGACCCAAGCAGGGAGGCTTGCACAGTCGATGACCGCGCGTTGGGCCTGGCGTCTGGATCCGACAATGGCCTGGGCCAGCGTGGCCATTGTGGTCGGCCTCGCACTCGCGGTCCTGCCTGTCAGGTGGGCGGGCGTGGCGGTGGCGGGCCTGCTGATCCTCAGTCTGGCGCTCTGGCGGCCGATGTTCGCGATCGTGTGCGCGGTGGGCCTGGGCATCACCAAGGCCTACCTCGCGCGGCTCGGCTACGGCGGCTTCCTCTTCGACCTGGGGCAGATCTTCACCGGCATTGCGCTGGCCGGTTGGGCGGCGCGCAAGCTGTTGCGCCGCGACCTGTCGTTTCAGGCTCCCGCGTTGCTCATCCCCCTGGCGTTGTTCGCCCTGGTCGGCGCCGCCTCGCTGCTGGATGCAACCTCCTACGCCGACGGCCTGCCCGAGTTGATCAAGTGGCTGCAGATCATGGCCATCGTGGTCGTGGTCGTCGACGAAGCCAGCGAGATCGATTGGCGCTGGCTGGTCGTGGGTCTGTGCGCGCTGGCTGTCGTACAGGGTGGCCTCGGCCTGGTGCAGTACCTCGGGCGCGGCGCCAGCCTGGGCTTCCCGCCGGATCTGCTCGAGTCGTTTCGCATTGGGCCGGATCGCTTCCGCGCCTTCGGCACGTTCGAACAGCCCAACCCGTATGCGGGCTTCGTCGGCCTGGTGTGGCCGATCGCGGCGGGCGCGGCGCTTGGCCTCTTGGCCGAGATCGCGAAACGCCGCGGCTGGCGGGCTGCGACATCGGCGCGCCCGGCTGAGTGGACGCAGCTGGCTCTGTTCATGGCCGCGGCCGGGTTGGGTCTGGCGGGATTGTATGGCTCGGTGTCGCGCGGTGGATGGATCGGCGCGGCCGGCGCGGCCGCTGTGATGGCGGTCCTTCTGCCGCGACGGTGGGGCTGGTCGCTCAGCGCTGTCGTGGGCGTGGCGGCCGTAGCCGGGCTGGCCTGGAGCCTCAACCTGGTCCCGGCCAACATCGCGGCCCGCCTGGCGAGCGCCACTGACTTCATCGGCGTGCAGGACGTGCGGGGTGTGACGATCTCAAACGACAACTTCGCCGTTGTCGAGCGTCTGGCGCACTGGCAGGCCGCGTTCAGCATGATCGACGATCGGCCCTGGCTTGGCGTCGGCCTGGGGAACTACGCGGCGGCATACGACCGCTACAGGCTCGTGAACTGGCCGAATGCCCTGGGCCACGCGCACAATATCTATCTAAATGTATGGGCCGAGACTGGCCTATTTGGGCTGGTGACCTATTTCGCATTGTGGGGCTCCGTGGTCTGGATTACGCTGAGGGGACTGCGTCTGAGCGCAGGACTCGAGCGAGGCGTGCTGTTAGGACTCATGGGCGCCTGGACACACTTGAGCCTCCACCAGTTGTTTGATAACCTGTACGTCAATAACATGCATCTATTGCTGGCGGCCTTGTTGGGGTTGCTGGCCTATGTCTATGGCAAGCAACGCACGACCCCTTAACGCCGTCCTGGCCGCCGCCCGTCGGCAGCCGACCGAGCGGAAACGCTTCATCAAGTTTCTGATCGTCGGCGCGATCGGCTTCATCGTCGACTTCGGCGGCTTCAACCTCTTTCACGCCTTTGGCGTTGGGCGCTCGCTGGCGACCCTGATCCCGACGGGCCTGCCGCAGATCTTCGACTTCGCCAATCACCCCGAGATCATCGAGCAGTCGTTGTCGTTCGCCTGTGCCGTGCTGAGCAACTTCATCTGGAATTACTTCTGGATCTACCCTGAGGCGCGCGGCGCCAATCAGGCCAAGAAGATCACGAAGTTCTTCATCGTGAGCGTGGCCGGCCTGATCGTGGGCGTGCCGGTGTTCACGCTGGCCCTGGCGCTCTGGCAGCCCATCGTGGCCGCCGCGAATCTGCAGGCGATGCTGCCGGCCGGCGTCAAGCTCAACATCGCCGGCAACTTAGCGCTGATGACGCGTGTCGGCACCCTGATGCTCTGGAACTTCTTCGTCAATCGCTACTGGACCTACCGGGATGTCAAACGCTGATCGCCCCGTCATCCTGGTCGTCGACGACGACGTCGATCTGTCGGGCATCATCCGACTGATCCTGACGAGCGCCGGCTTCGACACGCACGTCGCCAACTCGGGCCAGGAAGCGCTCGACTGGCTGACGGCCAACCGCCCGGATCTCGTCCTGCTCGACCTCATGATGCCGGACATCAACGGCTTCACCATCCTGCGCAAGATGCGCGCCAATGAGCCGACCAAGCAGTTGCCGATCGTGGTCCTGACCGCCAAGGCCGATCAGGAAACCCGCGACGAGACCCGCTCGATGGGCGCCGACGAATTCCTCACCAAGCCCATCAACGCCAACTCCCTCATCGATCACGTCAAGCGCGCGCTCGCCGGGCGAAAGCGCTGAAGACGACCGCGGACGGCAGACCGC
>CAYZRP010000036.1:11348-15118 GCA_964480865.1 uncultured Anaerolineales bacterium
ACCACCAAGTAGAATCGCCCTATGCGAATCGGCATGGAAGTGACGGCGGCGGTGACACAGGGCGGCGGGATCGGGCGGTACACGCGCGAACTGCTGCGCGCGTTGGGCCACGTCGATACCACAAACGAGTACTCGCTGTTCTTCGCAAGTCGCGAGCCGCGCCACGCGCTGCCGCCGTTGGGAGCGAACTTCAAACGCCGGCAGCTTCCGATCCACGATATCTGGCTGGCGCGGTTCTGGGGCCGCGCGCGCGTGCCGGCGCCGGTGGAGTGGATCACGGGCGACGTGGATCTGTACCACTCGCCAGACTTCACGTTGCCCCCCACCCGACCCGGAACGCGAACGCTGCTGACCGTGCACGACCTCTCCTTCGTGCGCGATCCGGGTTCGGCGGCGCCAGGCTTGCTGACCTATTTAAACGCCGTCGTGCCGCGCTCGGTGGCGCGCGCCGATCATGTATTGGCGGATTCGCAGGCGACGCGCAACGACCTGATCGAGGTGTACGGCACGCCCGCCGACAAGATCACGGTGCTGTACTGCGGCGTCGAGGAGACGTTCCAGCCTGTGACGGATGCCACGGCGCTGACGGCGGTGCGTGAGCGGTATCGAATTGGCGAGGCGCCATTCATTCTGGCAGTCAGCACGTTGCAGCCGCGCAAGAACTATGTGCGCCTGATCGAGGCGATGGCGCGTATCCCGGATCCCGACATCCGGTTGGTCTTCGCGGGCGGCAAGGGCTGGCTGTACGACTCGATCTTCGCGGCGGTCGAGCGACATGGTCTGCGTGAGCGCGTGACGTTCGCGGGCTTCGTCGACGACGCCGACTTGCCGGCCCTGTATTCGACCGCGCGCATCCTGGCCTACCCGTCGTTGTACGAAGGCTTCGGTCTGCCGATGCTCGAGGCCATGGCCTGCGGCACACCCGTCGTCGCGTCAACGGTGTCGTGTCTGCCGGAAGTTGCCGGCGACGCGGCCCTGCTCGTTGACCCCTACGACGTCACCGCCCTGAGCGATGCGCTCACCCGCCTGCACACCGACGAGACCCTGCGGGCCGAGCTCATCGTCCGCGGCCGCCGCCGCGCCGCCGCCTTCAAGTGGGACGACTCGGCCAGGCAGCTCCTGGGTGTGTACAGACAGTTGATTGCTGATTGATGATTTCTGATTGCTGATTGGCTTCCAATCAGCAATCAGAAATCATCAATCAGCAATTGCTCTATAATCGCCCGCCATGTCTACAGCAAAAACGCCTGCGGATTCGCGCGTCAGCCTGGGCCAGTTGATGGGCATCGATTCGTCGAACACGCTCGGGAACGTGCATGGCGGACACATCATGAAGATGATGGACGAGGCCGGCGCGGCGGCCGCGATCCGGCATGCCGGGCACAAGGTCGTCACGGTGGCGGTGGACCAGATGGTCTTCCATGAGCCGATCCGGCTCGGCGACCTTGTGACGGTCGCGGCCGAGCTGACCTGGGCCGGGCGGACGTCGATGGAGGCTGAGTTGACGGTCACGGCCGTCAATCTGCTCACGGGTAAGACCACCCACACGAACACCGCCTACTTCGTCTACGTCGCCATCGATCGCGACGGCCACCCGGTGCCGGTCCCTGCGCTCGAACTGACCAGCGACGCCGAACGCGCCCGCTGGGAAGAAGCGATGGCGCGGCGGCAAAGGCGGCTGGCAGGCAAGTGATTGCTGATTGCTGATTGCTGATTGGTCATTCAATCAGCAATCAGCAATGTGAAGGTTGCACACTCATGAGTGACACACCCAACTCGCCTTTGACTCTTCAAGAGTTGCTCGATCAGGTCTCGAGTCGGCGTTTCACGGAAGCCGTGACGCCCGGCGATCGCGGCCTGGCCGATGACGTGCGCTTCCCGTTCGCGGCCCTGGTCGGGCAGACCGAGATGAAGACCGCGCTGCTGCTGGCCCTGATCAACCCCGCGATCGGCGGAGTCTTGCTGGTTGGGGCGCGCGGCACCGGCAAGACCACGGCCGTGCGCGCGCTGGCGGATCTGGCGCCGATCGTGAAGCGCTCGCTGTGCCCGTATGGCTGTCTGCCTGAGGACGTTGAGGCCGGCGGCATCGACGCTGTCTGCCCGGACTGCGCGCGCAAGTACGGTCAGGGCGATCCCCTCACCTACGATGACGGCTGCCGGCTGGTCGAGCTGCCATTAAACGCGCGCCTTGAAGACGTGGTTGGCGGGCTCGATGAGCGTGCTGCCGCGCACCGTCGCGTGCAGATTCGGCGTGGATTGCTGGCGCAGGCCGATCAAAACCTGCTGCACGTCGACGAAGTCAACCTGCTCGCCAACGACGTCGTCGACGCGATTCTGGATGCCGCCGCTCAGGGCGTGGCCATCGTGCGCCGTGGGCCCGTGACAGCCACCTACCGCTCGCGCTTCATCTTGATCGGCTCCATGAACCCTGAGGAAGGCCGGCTACGCCCGCAGATCCAGGACCGGTTCGGCCTGCGCGTGGTCGTGACGGGCCTGGCCGAGCCCGACGATCGGCTCGAGGCCTACCACCGGGCGAGAGCCTTCAGCACCAACCCGCGAGCCTTTTCAGTGGCCTATGCAGCTGAGGTGATGGCTATGCGCAGCGAGGTGCAGGCCGCGCGCGAGCGGTTGCCCGGCGTGGCGTTGACGGCCGACGCCGAGACGCGCGGACTGGCCCTGATCCAGGCGCTGGGCATCGGCTCGCTGCGCGCAGAGCTCGCGCTGTTCGAAGCGGCTCGCGCCCACGCCGCCGCCGATGGGCGGACCGAGGCCAGCCTCGACGACGTCAGCGCCGTGGCGCCGCTCGCCCTGCGCCTGCGCGGTTCGACTGTTCTCGATCAGTTCCTGGCCGCTCAAGCCGAAGACGACGCCCGTCTGCGCGAACGCATCGAGGCGACGCTGAAGGGCTGAGTCGATTGTGACCGACTCGTCACAGGCGATGGCACGCGAGTCTGGGACAATGACGGGAAGGGTTGGCCGACGACGACGCGGATGAAGCGCGGCTCACCCACAATCCGCGCAATCCGCGGCCAAAGTCTTCCCTGACGACAGATTCAACATGGGATCGCAACGCTATTCGATCTGGCCGCTGGGTGCGGCGCTGGCGCTGAGCCTGCTGGGCTTCTGGCTGCCGTGGCTCGCGCCGGTGCCGGCCGGCCTGCAACTCAACGCGTTCGAGCTCAGCGATTGGGTCATGCTGACGCCAGACGTGGCCTATCGGGCGTACCCCGTCGAACGATTGTCGTTCGTGTCGATAGCGGCCTGCCTGACGATCGGGTTCGGGCTCGCGCTGTCACGGTCGCGCGCCGGCCTGCCCTGGAACGCGTGGTTGGCCCGGCCGACCACCTGGGCGCTGGCGCTTGGCCTGATCGCCAGCTTCCTCACCGCCCTGCCATACTTCCCCCACGCGCTCGTCGGGTGGCGCGAACCTGAGTGGCAACGTCAGTGGCTGATGGCAGTCGCGGCGTTGGGGCTCGGAGTTGCCGTGATCGCGCTATCGGCCGGCTGGGGTCGCCTGGCCCTGGTCGCGCTGGCGCTGGGCGGCGCGCATCTGACGTTCTGGTCGTGGTGGCTGACCCGCCCGCTGGCCGAGTCCCTCATGGGCGTGGCGCCCCCCACGGGCATGGGCTGGCTGTTGTGTCTGGCAGGCTGGGTCGGGGTGCTGCTGGTGGGCGCGCTCGACCTCGGTCGGCGGCGAGTGTTCTAACCGCGAAGACGCAAAGGGCGCGAACCCACAAGCGGAGGCGTACCCCCCCTTTCGTCTTCGCGGT
>CAYZRP010000036.1:15128-49932 GCA_964480865.1 uncultured Anaerolineales bacterium
CGGCGGCCGCGAGGCCATCGAGGTGTTCGACGTCGACGCAACGGGCGCGAAGCCACAAGCTGAGGCTTCGCGCCCTTTGCGTCTTCGCGGTTGTTGTGTGCCCCCATGGGGATTCGAACCCCAGTTTTGGCCTTGAGAGGGCCGCGTCCTGGTCCACTAGACGATGGGGGCTGGTGGGCGCGGCAGATGATAACACAGGCCGACGGTTGACTCAAGGGCAAGAGAGGCCGCTGACGGCCGACCACGGACCGCGGAGATCTTAGGGCGGTCCAGACAGGCTTGCGAAGATGCGGTTCAGGAGCTCGACGCGTTCGGGCGCGGCCGGCAGCGGCTCCGTTTGATTGAAGAGCTGGCCGATCTCGCCCATGAAGTCGACGCAGAACGCGGCTGTATAGAACGACAGGACCGAGCGCTGCTCGTCAGTCAGGCCGAGCAGATCCTGCCAGATCGTTGAGTACGTCAACGCGTGTTCGCCGCTCAGCAAGGCCATACGGGTCAGCGCCAGCGTCCAGAGCGGGTCGCCATAGCAGACGACGTCGACGTCGACGATGCCGCTGAGCCTGCCGTCGTGGACCAGGACGTTCTTGGTGGTGGTGTCGTCGAGGAACGGCACTGGCTCGACGCGATCCAGGTAGGGTCGATGCGCGTCGAGCCGTGTTTCGAGCTCGGCGACGCGTTCGATATCGAAGACACCGGCCCGCTCGATGCGCTCACGGCTGCGCGCCAACGACCCCGCGACGACATCGGTCCAGCGGGCATGCGGGAACGGCCCAACGGGGGACGCGACGTAGCCGAACCCAACATCTCGCTGCAGCGTCGCCGTGCGGCGCTGGGCGTCGACGACGCCTGTGGCGATCGAGTGCAACTGGTCGGGCGAGAGGTCGTCGATGACGTGCCCCAGGTCCGTACCTGGCAGGCGTTCGAGCAGCAAGGCCGCGAAAGGTGTGTGCTCGGCAGCGAGGTCGGCGTACAGGATCGTGGGCAGTGGCACGCCAAGCCGGCGCAGCCTCCGCGACCACTCGACGGCGCCGTGCAGCGCGACAGGGCCGCGGGCCGAGAGCCGTGCTACGACGCGCCGACCATCGGCCAGGAGCACGTCATAGACGAAGTGATCGAGCCCTGTGGCGAAGCGCGTGACGTCGGTCACGGGCACCTGTAGCGCGCGTTCGGCGAGTCGAGCGGCATCGTCGGATCCGGGGCGCCGGGCGATATCGGACTCAGGCATGGGAACGCGCCGCCCAGAACGTCAACCACGGCGGCGCGACCGCGGTGAAGTGATCCCACGAGCCCGGTTCGGCGGACGCAGACGGTGAGACGTCACTGACGTCGTCGAGATGCTCGAGGAGAAACCCGGCGTCGATCAGGCCGTTCACCAACGTGCTCAGCGTGTGCCGAAACTCGCGCGGCCAGGGAACGGCCGAGCCTGCATCGTGGACCCAGGGCTGGTCGGGATAGGTTAACTCAGCGCCGTCGACGTACGGCCGGCGCAGCACATATCCGTCGCCGTTCCAGTCGCGCTCGGTCAGACCGGCCACGAACGGATTGGCGCAACTGAGTCGATAACGTCCGCCGGGCTTGAGGACGCGCGCGACCTGTGCGAACACCAGGCGTGCGTCCGGCACGAAGTTGAGCGAGTACGGCTGCCAGACCCAATCGAAAGATCCAGGTGCGAGCACCGACAGGTCGCGCATGTCGGCGCAGATCGTCCGGATCGATCCGCCGTCGCGGAGCGCCGCGGCCCGATCACGCTCGAGTTGTGCGTCGGAAAGATCGACGACGGTGACGATCGCGCCCAGCGCAGCCAAGGCCGCTGACTGCTGCCCGCCGCCGCCTGCGAGGCAGAGCACGGCCTGTCCCACCACGTCGCCGAGCCGATTGCCAGGATCCAACCACTCGCGCGCTGCCACCGCCGAGAACTCACGCGGCCGCGTGAAGAGCGCGTCGGCGTCGGCCAGTGCCTGCCAGCGCCGAATGTTGTAGAGGGCGATGTTGTCCATGCCGAGATTGTACCGGGCTGACATGAGCGACACGACGAAGCGAACCCGGATCTGGTTTGTACGCGGATGACGCGGATGGATCTGAGGTTGCGGAGCGATCAGCGCCATCCGTCGACATCCGCGTCATCGGCGTACAAAGACCTTACTGAGTCAACAGGAACGCCACGAGCTCGTCGATCTGTTCGGCCGTCAGCTGGCGCTCGAAGTTGCCGGGCATGACGTGCGCGGGGAAGCCAGCGACCACATGAGCATCGGGGTCAACGATGGACTGGTGCAGATAGGCTTCAGCGGTCTGACCTGACACTGTCGCTGCAGCACGTTCGCCGACGCCGGCCATCGACGGACCCACGACATTGCGCCCGGGCTCGAGCGAGTGACAGCTGTGGCAGCTCTCCTGCGCGAAGAGGGCAGCGCCGCGCTCGGCGGCTGTAGCGTTGGCGGGAAGTGGCGTTGCGGCGTCGGTTGAATTCAGCGACGATGGGTCCTGGGCCTGCGCGGCCGACACACCGGCGACGTTGCGCAGCAAGAACCAGTAGCCGGCATCGAGTTGAATGGCCACGAAGAGACAGGCGGGCACGATCACGCAGGCGCCCAGGGTGGCGACGGCGATCGTCAACGGCCAACAGCGGCGCGAGGCAGGGGGTGAGGTTGGAGCAGACATGATCCAGATACCAACTCCTTCGGTTGAGAATTTCGGTTGTGCGGGCTGTTGGTCTGTACGGATGCGGGTAGAGGTGGTTGCAGATCCGGATGATGGATTTATCTGCTTGACTCTGGGCGAACGACGTGGGAAAACCAGGGGCATAAAGCTCAGCGAACCTGCAAGGACATGCCAGTGTTGAGTCACGCGAAACCGACGATGCATCCGTGGCGACGAGCTGCCGAGTGGGTCATGCTTTCGAGCGTGGGCTGGGCGGTTGCGGCCTGGGCCACAACCACAATGCTCAACGTGTCGAGGAGTCTCTGGCCGGCCAGTGCAGCCATGATGGCGGTTGCGATCAGCGCCATGGCATCCACCGTCGCGTTAGCGTTCCTGCAATGGATCGCTGTTCGGTCGATTACGCCCGCACTCGGCCGCTGGTTGGTCGCGTCGTTGATGGCCGTGATCCTGGCCGCCGTGGTGTCGATGCCGCTCAAGTTGCTCGATTGGCACATCGGAGCGAGCCGCCTGCAGTGGGACGAGTTGCTCTATGGCCTCGTCTTTGGCGCGTTGCTCGGCGTCGGTCAGGGCCTGGCGCTCTGGGGCCGTTCGCGTCGACTTGCCGTCTGGGTCATTTGCAGCGCGCTCGGGTGGGCCTTGGCGACGGCGATCGCTTCGACGTTGCCGCTCTCCAATGATGTCGCGGCGAACTGGATGTCGTCAGCGGTCACAGGCTCCGTGGCCTCGCTCGGCACCGGGCTCGCCTGGATTATCTGCCTGAGGTCAGCGACGACGCCGCGGCTCAGACCGGTAACGTAACGATCAAGCCTGGTTCGCAATCAGGGCGGCAATCGCCCTGATTGCGAACCAGGATGATGCGGCGGTTTCCAGACACGACGCAACGCGCAAAGGCGAGGACAACATGGCGGTGTGGATCGTCGACGGTGACATGCTCTGGCGGCAGTTCGAGGTGGCGATCGACTCGCTGCGCGATGCGTTGGCCAGGTGCCCGGACGCCTTGTGGCGCGAGCGACTCTGGGATGACGAACCCGGCCAATGGGTGGCGCCGGGCTTTGGCGCGTTCTGGTACCTCGGCTACCATGCGTTGTTCTGGCTGGACCTCTATCTGACGGGAACCGAAGAGGGGTTCGCGCCACCGCCGCCCTTCGACCTTGTGGAAATGAAAGCCGGCGAGACGCTGCCACGCGTGTACACACGCGAGGAATTGCTCGGTTACCTGGAGCTGTGTCGGACACGCTGTCGTGAGACGATTGCGGCTCTGACGCCCGAGAGCGCTTTGCGCATCTGTCACTTCGGCTGGGGTGACGTTCCGTTCGGAGAGCTCCTGATTTACACACTCCGCCACGTGCAGGAACACGCCGCCCAGCTCCACCTGTTCATCGATCAACGGCGGCAAGGGCTGCCGCATTGAGTCCTTCATGAAGACACTGACCTTCACATTCACCAGCGAGATCTGGTTCTGGCGCGGCCCCGCCCCTTACCTCTTTGTCACCGTTCCGGCGAAGCATAGCCAGACGTTGCGGAGCATCATGAAAACCGTGACCTACGGCTGGGGCATGATCCCGGCCACGGTGCGCATCGGCGAGACCACGTTCAAGACCTCCCTCTTTCCGAAAGACGGCGGCTACATCGTGCCGATCAAAGTCGTCGTCCAGCGTGCCGAAGATCTCAATCAGGGCGATACAGTTACTCTTCAACTGGATGTGAAGCAACCCTGAGTCGCCTGCCGGAACTCCTTTGCGGCAGCCCGGTCGGCAAGCCGCGACACACAGGAGCGAACCATCGCATGACCGAGTCCGTAATCGTCATCTTGATTGGCCCTATCAACGCCGGAAAGACGTCGGTCGCCCGCTGCCTGGCCGAGCGCCTGGGTGTGCCTCACATCGAGCTGGATGATCTTCGCTGGGACTACTACAAAGAGATCGGTTATGACCAGGCCGAGGCGAAACGCCGCGTCGACGCTGGCGGCTTCTGGAAGCTCTACGAATACTGGAAGCCGTTTGAAGCGCACGCCGCCGCACGTGTGTTGAGCGAACACTCGAGCGGCGTCATCTCATTCGGCGCGGGGCATTCGGTGTACGAAGACGACGACCTTTTCCAGCGCGTGCAGCGTGCGCTCAGCCCCTTCCCCAATGTCGTGCTGCTCGTCCCGACCGACGACGTCGACGAGGCGCTCCGGATCCTGACGGAACGCGGCGGTCCGGGGCCGGACATGCAGCCCAACATCAACGAGCACTTCCTCAGACACCCCTCGAACCGCACCCTGGCGCGCCACGTCGTCCACACGGCGGGCAAGACGCTCGACGAAACCTGCGCCGAGGTGCTGGCACTGGTCAGGGCCTGACGCGCCAGCACCGACGCCGGATTGGCCGATAGCCTGTTGATAGCTGACCGAATAGTGCCAGATCGCGGACCTTGCTACACTGGGGGTCGTACAACGTATTGACGGTATCCCTGGAGTCATTGCGACATGTCTCTTACCCCTGAACAGGCGCAACGCCTTCGCCTCGACCGTTATCCGCGCGCAGCGGCGTACGATCCCGAATGGACGCTCGAGAACTTGATGGGCCCCAACGTCCTCTGGCTGGCCGAGGCCGTCACACAGGTGATGGACCTGCGGCCAGGGATGCGCGTCCTCGACATGGGCTGCGGCATGGCCCTGAGCTCGATTTTTCTCGCGCGCGAGTTTGGCGTGCAGGTGTGGGCCACGGACTTGTGGATCGATGCGACCGAGAACTGGGGCCGCGTCCAATCCGCCGGCGTCGCGGACCGCGTGCTCCCCATTCACTCAGAAGCGCACGCCCTGCCCTTCGCCGCTGGGTTCTTCGACGCCGCCATCAGTCTCGACGCCTATCACTACTTCGGCACTGACGATCTGTACATCGGCTACTTCGCGAAGTTCATCCGGCCCGGCGGTCAGATCGGCATCGTCGTGCCCGGCCTGCGCGCGGAAATGACCGACGGCGTGCCCGAGCATCTGGCCCCGCACTGGCCCTGGGACTGGTCCAGCTTCCACAGCCCTGACTGGTGGCGCACGCATTGGTCGCGCACCGGACGCGTCTCAGTAACCCATGCCGACCTCGTGCCCGAAGGCTGGCGCGACTGGCAGCTCTGGCTCGAGGTGTGTCGCGACGGCGGCTATCGGCAGGATCCGGAGAGCCTGGCAATCCTGAACGCCGATCAGGGTCGCACCGTCGGATTCTCGCGCGTGGTCGCCACGCGTTCCTGATATGAGCGAAACACCTAAGGTCCCCGATCGCGATTCAGCCTGGCCCATGATCCGCCGATTGCTGTCGATGGCGGGCACCGACAGGCGCTGGTTCTTTTTTGCCCTGGTGCTCGATCTCGGTCAGGCCGCGCTCCTGATCCTGGGCAACCACTTCAACCGCGGCTTCTTCGAGGCCGTGACGCGTCAGGACACCACGGCGTTCTGGATGTATGTGGGGCTGGCCGTCTGCACGGCGTTGGCCAACATCCCGCTCATGTACGGCAAGGTGCGCGGCATGGGTCAGTTCAGCGAGGGCACGCTCGCGCGCCTGCGCGGTCAGGTCGCGCGGCATAGCACGACGCTGCCGGTGTCGGCGCTCGAGGCGCGACATTCCGGCGATCTGCTCTCAGTGCTCAACGCGGATCTGGGCAAACTGAAGCTGCTGCTGAGCGCGCACATGATCGACCTGATCGGTCAGTCGGTGCGGATGGTGGCCGCGTTCGCCTATATCCTCTCGGTCAACTGGATCCTGGCGCTGACAGCCACGATCCTGACCCCGCTCATCTTCATCGCGATCTCGGCGCTGACGGCCCCAATCGGCAGACGCAGCGAGGAGATGCAGACCGAGGTCGGCCGCGTGGTCAGCGTGGCGCAGGATGCGCTCGCAGGATCGATGGTGGTCAAGGCCTTCAACCTGAGCGACCTGCTCGACGCGCGCTACCACCAGACGAATCGTGCCGCACTCAAGAAGGGCCTGAACATCGCGCGGCTGCGGTCGATCATCGACGGCATTGCGCTGCCGATGTCGATCACGCCGTTCATCCTGGCGGTGGGCCTGGGCGGCTATTTCGTCATCCAGGGCCAGGTCACGTTCGGCGCGCTGTTCGCGTTCATCAACCTGCTCAACTTCGTGGTCAACCCGCTCTCGTCGATCCCGAACATCCTGGCCGGCATCGGCGAAGCGACGGGCGCCGGGCGGCGCGTCTTCGCCCTGATCGATGAAGCGCCCGAGCGGGCGGATGGCACTGTGACAGCACCCGCCGATGGGCCAGCCATCGCCATCGATGGGCTGACGTTCGCCTTTGCCGACTCGACCGAGCCTGTGCTCAAAGACGTGACGGTCGAGGTGCAGACCGGACAGACGGTGGCCATCGTGGGGCCGAGCGGCAGCGGCAAGTCAACTCTGGTCAAGGTCCTGCTTGGCTACTACTCCCTGCCCGATGGCAAACTGCGATTGTTCGGCGTTGACCTGAACGATTGGCGGCTCTCGGCCGCGCGCGATCAGATGGCGCTGGTCGCTCAGGACACTTACCTGTTCCCGATCAGCCTGCGCGAGAACATTCGCCTGGGTCGACCCGATGCGAGCGACACTGACGTCGAACAGGCGGCGCGGCTTGCCCACATCCACGACTTCATCATCGGCCTGCCGCAGGGCTACGACACGAATGCCGGTGAATGGGGTGGCCGGCTCTCGGGCGGGCAACGTCAACGCATGTCGCTGGCGCGCGCGATCCTCAAGGATGCGCCGCTCCTGCTCCTCGACGAGCCGACGTCGGCGCTCGACACCGAATCGGAGACGCTGGTGCAGCAGGCGCTCGAGTCGTTCTCGACCGGCAAGACGACGCTCGTCATCGCCCACCGACTCTCGACAATTCAGAACGCCGACCGCGTCCTCGTCCTGCAGGACGGCGCGATCGTGGAGCAAGGCACTCACGCTGAACTGATGGCGCACGGCGGCGTCTACCTTGACCTGTACCAACGTCAGTTCAACGACACCGATGCTGGCGCAGACACCGACGCTGGAAAGGATGGCGCGTCATGAGCAACGTCATCTCGAAGCGACTGGCCTCTCTTTCGCCTTTCAGGTCGAGCCTGGCGCGATTGCTGGCGCTCCTCGGGCCGGTGCGCACGAAGTACGTAATCGGCCTGATCGGCCGCGTCAGCATCGCCACGATCGAGCGCCTGTACATCGCCTACGTGGCCAAGCTCTCGCTCGACGCCATGATCGCCAACGACGTGCCGCTGTTCAATGCCAGCCTTCTGCAGTGGGTCGTGTTCTATCTGGGCTACCTGCTCGTCGCGCCGTTTATCGTCTATGTCTGGCGCTCGGCCATCACCGAGGGCACGGCCCACATCCGCGAGGCCGTTTTCAGCCACCTGCAGCGGCTGCCGCTCGGCTATCACGAGAGCCACCACTCGGGCGAGTCGCTCTCGATTTTGACCAACGACGTCACGGCGGCCGAGCGCGCCTATCAGGACGATCTGATGATGCTCTTCGAGGCAGTGGCGCAGGGCCTGTCCGCGGCTGTCTTCATGCTCTGGTTGAACTGGCAGCTGACCCTTGTGATCGTCGTCAGCAGCCTTGTGCCGCTTGTCGTCAACGCCGTGTTCGCCGGTCCGCTGCGGCGCATCGGCGACGCCGTGCAGGCAGCGCTCGGGGAGCAGAGCGAGCGCATGACCGATCTGCTGGCGGGTTGGGCGGTGGTGCGCAGCTTCAACCTGGGCGATTGGATCCTCGAGCGCTTCGAGACCGCCAACGATCAGGTACTCGAGCGCTCGGTCAGACGCGCGCGCATCGAAGCCGCGCTGGCGGCGGGCAACGAGTTCGGCGGTTTCTTCAGCCTCATATCGATGGTGGTCGGCTCGTACTTCGTCCTGACCGGACAGACCACGATCGGCGTCCTGATCGGCCTTGTGCAACTCAGCAACCAGATCGCGTACCTGGTGTACAGCATCGGCGGCACGTTGACGCGCGTTCAGGGCGCGCTGGCTGCCGCGGACCGGATCTTGAAGGTGCTCGACGAGCCGATCGAGCCTGAGCGATTGGCGGCGCCCACGACACCGGCACTCGCCGCGCCCTCGACCAACGGTGGCCGCAAAGGCGGGATCGCATTCGAGCAGGTGGGTTTCGCCTATGACAGCGGCGCCGACGTCCTCGACTCGCTGTCTTTCGCGGCGGCCCCGGGCCAGGTGGTGGCCTTCGCCGGGCCGAGCGGCGGCGGGAAGAGCACGATCTTCAAACTGCTCTTGGGCGGTTATGGAGCGCGCCGGGGCGTCATCCGTGTCGATGGGTATTCGATCGACGCCTTGAAGCTGACTGATCTCCGCGACCGCATGGCATACGTGCCGCAGGACGCGTATCTCTTCGCCGGCACGATCATGGACAACATCCGCTTCGGCAAGCCGAACGCGAGCGACGCCGAGGTGGAAGCCGCCGCCCGCGCCGCCTTCGCCCACGACTTCATCGTCGACTTCCCGAGCGGCTATCAGACGATCATCGGCGAGCGCGGCACTCGGCTGTCGGGCGGGCAACGTCAGCGGATCTCGATCGCGCGCGCGCTGCTCAAGGATGCGCCGATTCTGCTCCTCGACGAGGCCACCTCAGCGCTCGACTCCGAGTCGGAGGCCATCGTGCAGAAGGCGCTCGAGGCGCTCATGCGCGGGCGCACGACGCTCGTGATCGCGCATCGCCTCTCGACGATCCAGAACGCGGATCAGATCTTCGTCATCGAAAAGGGCCGTGTGGCCGAAGCCGGCAAACACCGAGACCTGCTGGCGCGGCGCGGTCTGTACGCCAATCTGTTTGAGTTGCAGTTCAGGGCAAAGGCGGGGTGAGGACAACCGTTACCACACCGGCGCGGGCATGTCACCGTCGTCCATTTCGGCAACCGCAGGGGCGGCCCTTGTGGCCGCCCTTTCGGCCATGTCGAACACCTGTCGGAGCCAACGCCCCCGTGCGATCACCACGTGTCAATAACGCGCACGGCAGCGTTGCGCAGGCACACCCAACCCGCAGCGTCTGGCATGCGCGCGGAATGACGACGTGAGATGTCACGGGGTCCCGAACGCGTCTGACCATTCGCCTTTGTCGTGGGTCGGTTCGACGACGACCGGTTGGCGTTGACCCGCGGATGATCGAAACGTCCAGGAGGGCGGCCACAAGGGCCGCCCTACGGTTGCCGAAATGGACAACGGTGGGCGCCCACGGTCCCCGGCTGGACATACCACCGCCAACCATCGACCTGACTGCCGTTGGCGATTTCACCGCCCGCCTATGGCGCGACGAAAGACGGAGGTTGAATGGCCATTCAACCTCCGTCTTTCGTCATTCGTCCTTCGTCGCTCGTCCAGGACCTCTCGCTCCCCGTCCGTCACTTCGCCGGCGTCGTCAACAACACACTCACGCCGGCCGGGTCGGTGACCGAGACACCATCATCGACACGGACCAGGGTATGGCCGGCGGCGTCGAGCCGCCCAACCACTGATTGAAGCGCCGAATCGTCTGGGACGACGACGGTGAAGTAGCGCAGTCCGATCGAACCAGGCGGAGCCGGCGGCGCGCCCACGCCGTTCCAGACGTTGAGGCCGAGGTGGTGGTGATAACCACCAGCGCTGACGAACACGGCCGCAAACTCCTCGCTGCGCATCGTCACGTCAAAGCCCAGGACGGTGTGATAGAAGGTCTGGGCCGAGTCGAGGGTCGACGTATGCAGATGGACGTGGCCGACAACCGTCGCGGCGCTCAGGCCCTCCCACGGGCGTTGATCGCGCTCGAGTTCCGTGAACAGGTCATCGATGTCAATGCCGGCGCGGGTCATGCCGTCGGGGTAGAGCACGCCATCGCGCATCGGCCAGACCTCTCTCGGAAAATCCCAGGCCAGTTCGATGCCGTTGCCCTCGGCGTCCGGCAGGTAGAGCGCCAGGTGAGTGCCGTGATTCGAGTGGCCCTGAATGGGCGTGCGCGTCTCGGCGATGCGCTTGATGAGCTGCGCCAGCTCCCAGCGCGTCGGCACCAGGAAGGCGGTGTGGTACAGGCCCGTCGTGCGCCGCGCGGTTCGGGCGCCGGGCACCTGCGTGAGGCGCAGTAACTCGCGCTCGGCGGTGCCGAGCGCGGCAGTGTCGCCGTCTCGCCACAGCAACTGGAAACCCAGCCGGTCGCGGTAGAACGCGATTTGTCGCTCCAGGTCTGCGGCTGTGTAGTGTACGCGGCCCATGCGCGTCGTCGGGTCTATGCGTGTGGGTGTCGGGGTTGGGGAAGTCGTCATGTCTGGCCTCGCACATCGGAGGCTGTGAAGGCCACCGATTCTCTCGAGGCAGAATTGTAGGCTCAGAGTCTTAACGGCAGGTGTGGACCGGCCGGGAGAGTGAGCAATGGCGAATGGTCAGGTCGTCTCGACACTGCGAGCCTTGTGCACAGATCGGCGCCGATGACGCGGAGCGATTGTTGACAGATCCGTGCGTGAACCGTTCCTATCCGTGCCATTCGTGTGCCCGGTCCGGCACTGCTCTTCAGGCACCCGACAACTTGTGCTTGGCCACCTGGGAGTCAGATCCATCGCATCTGATTCGGTCAAGGTTCGAGTGGAGCCGCGGACAGGGGAGCGTGCTGAGCCTTCAGGACTTCAGGTGTTCGTCCAGCACTGTGGCAATCACGAAACGGGCCGATTGAGCCACGTTCGATCGCCCTTCGCGCCGCGCGTCGACCAGCGTGATCAAGGCCTTCCACAGCGCCCAGCCGCGCGCTCGAGCCCAAAGGTCAGAGTCGCCCGGCCAGGCTCGCTGGAACGCCGCTCGAGCCTCACCCGACAAAAACGTCCAGGCGATGGTCAGATCGCAAGCCGGGTCGCCAACGGCGCTGGAGCCGAAGTCGATGACGGCGCTCAACTCGCCATCCAGGACGAGCAGGTTCGTGGCGGCGACGTCACCATGCACCCAGACAGGCGCGCGGTTCCAGGTCGAACGCATCGCGGAGTCCAGCACGGACGTCATCACACATGCATCGAACTCGTCGCTGAGTGCAACGGCGGAGCGGCGGGCCTCTGCGTCATACTCGTTGAGCGCCCCACCCCGATGGAAGTTGTGCACGCCAGCAGTTGGCCCGCCCGTGGCGTCGATCGATTGCAGCGCGAGCAGGAAGTCAGCGAGACGTGTCGCGAATCGCACAGGGTCACGGATCGGCCCAACCACCGCGGGCTGTCCTTCGATCCAGCGATAGACCGACCACGGCCACGGATAGCCCGACCCGGGTCGGCCCAGCGCCACCGGCGACGGGATTGGCAGCGGCAGCTGCGGCGCCAGCACGGGCAACCAGCGCTGCTCTTTCTCGACCTGGGCGACGTAGCCTTCGGCGCTGGGGAGACGCACCGAGAGCGTCTCCCCGAGCCGGAAGGTGCGGTTGTCCCAGCCGTCGAGGTCGACCGGCCGGACTGGAAGGTCCTGCCACTGTGGGAACTGCGACGCGATCAGCGCTCGCACCAGAGCAGCGTCGATCAGCATGCGTCACGGGGCTCCGGTCGCCGGCGTCGGCGTTTCCACGAGACCGACGATGCCGTTCGGGCTCGTCACGCGATAAGGCTGCGTGGTCACGATGGTGACGTCTCCGCCAGAGTTGAGTTGCAGGACACGCGCGCCCGAGCCGAAGGCGATCTCCCAGCGGCCACCGATATCGTGGATGCCGAGGCGGATGTCGTTCAGCTCGGCCACCTGCCAGCGCAGGTCGCGGCCGGTGCTGACTTTGATCAGATCGGAGCCGAGCCGCGCGCAGACCAGGCTCATCGCGCCGCCGGCACTTGCCTGCAGCAGCGTGGCTGTCGTGTTGAGGGTCAGGTTCCAGCCCGTATACGCCTGCACGACGCCGGTGACGCCTTCGATGTCGGCCGATCGGCCGGCATGCACCTGGAGCGGCACGCCGCGCGGCACACGCACCTCGCCGGTGCCGCCGAGTGACACGCGGATGACGTCGCCGCGGCGCTCGAGAGTCAGCCCCCAGAACCCCTGGCTGCTGACATGGATGGTAGATGCGTCGGTGCCGATCACGCGCACGTCAACACCTGCGCGGACTTCGATCAATTGGGCGCCCTCGAGGGGCATACTTCGTTGGGTCATGATGTCCTCCTGCCCATGAGGATGCGACCGATCGGGGTGAGAGCGCATCGCCCCGGGCAGGTGATTGCGAGGATGAACGCCGCGGCGATGCGCAGGGTGATCGCGGCGGCGTTCATAGCAGATCGAGTACCCGAGCGGCCGAGATAGCGTCGTGCCGGTTGCCGACCGCCAGCTTCCGGTACAGGCTCTGCAATTGCGTTTTGATCGTGTTCGGCGATACCACGAGTTCGCGTGCGATCTCGGCGTTGGGGAGCCCGGCCGCGAGGAGCCGCAGGACTCGTCGCTCCTGTGGGCTGAGCGGCTCCGCCAGCGGCACGCCATCCATAGCGAGCGTGTCGACCATCGCGGCCGGAAACGCCCGCACCAGGCCGCCAGCGAACGCCGCGGCGGCCTTGTCCTTCAGGTGTGGCAGCGTCGTCTGCAACAGACGCGCGACAGGTCGACCTTCGTCGAGGAAGACCCTGCGCAGGCTTCGCGGTTGCGCCAACAACAGCGCCTCGGCCAGAGCCGTCGGCGCGGCCTCGGGCTGAAGACGCGAAAGCGTTATGGCGCGCACCACCAGGATGCTCAGCTGACTCGCCACGCGGCCGGCGTCTCGCGCCGCCGCGAGCAACCGGTCGAGTGCGGCCAGTGTGTCTTCACCGTCCGCAGCGCGAAGCCGCAGCACGAGCAGTTCTTCGCGCTCGGCCAGCCATGCGGTCGGCGGCGGAGCCAACAAACGCAGACCCGCGTGCCAGCGACGGGCCGCCACGACATCGTCCGTCCGCCAGGCGAGCAGCGCCTGCGCGAGGCGCACCGTCCGCAGGTCGTTTGGCCAACGCGTGCGGGCCGCCAGGGCATCGAGGCGTGAACGCGCCAGCGCCGATCGACCCTGCGCCAGCGCCAGATCCGCGCTCAACAGCGTCGCCTGCAGATCGATCCGCGGTTCGCTCAGGCGCTCGGCGATGGCCTGCGCCGCAGTCAGCTCCTCGTCGGCCAGGGTGAGTTCATTGCGTTCGAGATGCACCTGCGCCAGGCCGAGGCGGGCATGCGCCTGATCGTCGAGGTAACGCTCGTCTTCCTCGGCCAGGCTGAGGAGCCGCCGGAAGTGATGCTCGGCCTGCAATGGCTCGGCCTGCTGCAACGCCACCATGCCGATGAAATCCAGCACGCCGTACTGGGCGTAACGGTTGCCTGCGATGTCGCACAGCGTGGCGCCTTCGAGCAGGATGGGCAGCGCCTCGAGCGGCCGTCCTGCCAGGCAGGCATCGCCGCCGATGTAACTGAGCGCGATGCCGCGCCAGTTGAGATCATCGGGAGCCAGCAAGGGCAGGCCCTGGTGAGCGAGTGCCACCGCACGTGTCGGATCGCCCTGCCAGAACGCAAGGCTGGCGCGCAGCAACGTCACCCGCCCGAGGCCGGCGCGATCGTTTGCGGCGGCCCAGGCCGACTCAGCCAGTCGCAGCCGTTCTTCGACAGGCGCTGTCGTGGCAGGCGAATAGCGGTCGCTCATGTACAGGCGCATGTGCGCCAGTTCGAAAGTCAGCCGTGGATGATCGCGAAGAACCGACTCAGGGAGCCTTGTTTCCCACTCGGCCAGGTGGCGCCCATCGATCTGCGCGACCGTCGCCAGGATGTGATCCAGCACGCGCGCGGCCTCGTCGGGTCGGTCACCATTCAGAAAAGCGTCGACGGCGATCTCAAGTTGACCCATCCGCTCATGCCACGCGCCGGCCGCCGCCCAGACGGCTTTGATCACACCTGAACCCAGTTCCACCTCGGCGCGGACTCTTAACGCCTCGCCGAACAATCGATGAAAACGAAACCAACGACGGCCGGAGGGTCCGCCGAACGATTCGAGAAACAGACCCTGTCGTTCGAGCTCGGTCAACACCCCCACCCCGTCGCCGCGACCGGTCACGGCATCACTCAACTCGCCGGTGATGGCCGGCAACAGGCAGGTGCGTAAAAGCATGTCGCGCACGTCGGGCGCCAGGGCGTCGAGCACCTGCTCGGCGACATAGTCCGACAGGAGCGCCGGATTGTCGACGAAGGCCACGCCCTGCGGAGCGGGATGAAGCGTGAGCAGTCGCACGGCCGCGGGCCAACCCCGAGTCGCGGCCAGCAACTCGGTGACGTGCGCGGGCGACGCGTCGCGACCGGCCGATTCAAGAAGGCGCGCAACTTCACCTGCGGTGAGGCGCAACTCAGGTTCACCGATCTCGGTCAGGTCGCCATGCGCACGCCAACGGGCCAACCCGAGCGCCGGTTCCTGACGCGCAATCAGAGCCACTCTGAGCGACGACGGCTGGTGTGCCAGCAACCATGCGAGTTGATGCAGAAGGTCGGGCTCTGTCAACGCCTGCACATCGTCCAGGACGAGCACATGAGTCGAGGTCAGTGCTTGCAGATCGTTGAGAAACGCCGTCAGCACAGCTTCGATCGGCGGGGCCACTGGACCGGTCAGGTCGGCCAGCGCGGCCTTGGCGACATCGCCGCCGAATGCGCGGCATGCGGTGAGGACGTAGCGCCAAAAACGTGTCGGGTCGTTGTCATCGCCGTCGAGGCTGACCCACGCGATCGGCGCCGCCTGCGCCACCGCCCAGGCGGCCACAAGGCTGCTCTTGCCATAGCCGGCGGGCGCGCGCACGAGTGTCACCGGCCCGTCGACCGCCTGATCCAACCGCTTGAGCAACTCAAGCCGCGGTCGATGTCCGGGCGGCACCGTCGGCGGCATGAGCTTGACGGCCAGCAGGTCACTGGCGATCGGCGGACGAAGGCGGACCATGGCTCGAGTATACGGATCGATCTCCATGTGGCAATCACCCGCGCGATCACCCGCCCCGGGTGAAGAAGCGTCGCCCTGAGCGGCTCTAAGGTCGCGGCACAGGAGAAAACGAAATGACAGACTTTCGAACGGCACCCGACACGTCAGCCCTGAACCGGCGCGTCCTCACACACCTCTACCGGAGGCCAGCATGATCGCCGTCACCGGAGCCACCGGCACGATTGGCCAGGCGCTGGTCTCGCAGTTGCTTGCGGGCGGCCATCCCGTGCGCGTCTACGTGCGCAACCCGGCCAGGGTCGCGCACCTGGCCGACCGGGTCGAGATCGCCATCGGCGACCTTGATGATCCCGGAGCCCTGACCGCTGCCCTTTCGGGTACGACCCGCCTCTTCCTGCTCGACATGGCCCCGAGCCACGTCGAGCATGCCATCGCCGCAGCGCGTGTGGCGGGCGTGCGTCACATCGTCAAGCTCTCGACCTACGAAGCCGCGTCTGGCAGCGCGCGCGTGATCGGCGGCTGGCATGCAGCGCGCGAGGCCCTCATCCGCGACTCGGGCCTGGCCTGGACGTTTCTTCGGCCCGGCCAGTTCATGTCGAACGCGCTGATGTGGGCCGGCATGCTCGCGGCGCAGGGCGCGATCTTCAACGCCGCGCCCGATGGGCCTGTCGCGCCAATCGACCCCGCTGACGTGGCGGCCGTCGCCGCATGCGCGTTGACGCAGCCCGGCCACGAGGGCCAGATCTATCCGCTGACGGGACCGACCGTCACGACGCCGCGCACGCAGATCGCGACGCTGGAGCACCTGCTCGGTCGGGAGCTCAGGTTGATCGAGATCTCGCCCGACGAGGAGCATCGGCAGCTGCTGGCCCACAACATGCCGGCCGAGCTCGCGGATGGGCTGCGTGATCTCACGCTCTTATTGCGCAGTGGAGAAGGCGCGTACCGCACAGACGTCGTGAAAGCTGTGACCGGACGTACGCCGCGCGACTTCGAAAGCTGGGCTCGCGAGCATCTGGCGGCATTCGCTGTCGACCTCGCACAGGATCAAACGAACAGGAGGGTTCAGAAATGACGCGGACGAAAGCCTACAAGGGCATGCCGATGGAGGGCACGATCGCGCGCTGGTACGCGGGCTCGACGGGCAAGAACAAAAGCCGCCAGGTCGAGACGGCGCGGGCGCTGGCCGCTCGATTGGGCCCGGGCGCGCGCGTCCTCGAAGTTGCTCCAGGGCCGGGCTACTTCTGCCTGGCCCTCACGGGGCTCGGCGACTTCGCCATCACGGGCCTCGACATCAGCCGGAGCTTCGTGGAGATCGCCAGCGCGAACGCCGCGGCCGCGGGTGTTGCCATCGACTTCCGCCACGGCAACGCCTCAGCCATGCCGTTCGAGGCGTCACACTTCGACGCGGTCTTCTGCCAGGCCGCGTTCAAGAACTTCAGCGAGCCGGTCAAGGCCATCATCGAGATGCACCGCGTGCTCCGGCCCGGCGGCTTCGCCTGGATCCAGGATCTGCGCAGCGATGCGAGCCCAATGGGCATCGGCCGCGAGGTGGCGCGCATGAACCTCGGCCTGTTCGACCGCTGGTTCACACGCTTGACGTTCGACCATCTGCTGCTCAGGAGCGCCTACAGCATCGCGCAGATGAAGGCCATGATCGCGGCGACTCCCTTCAAAACCGGCGACTTCACCCTCGATGACATCGGCTTCGACGTGCTGCTCCACAAATCAACTTGATGGTCGAAACCGATCGTGTGGGTATTCACAGCGAGGCGCGAAGGTGTTCCTCGCGCCTCGCTGTCGCTCACACTGTGCCACCGTACACCTACGGCACGCACAACCAGACGCCGGACGTTTCGCCATCTGGATAGTAGACATCAAGCAGGATCCGGCCATTGGGTGAGACCGCCATCAGGCTGTCCTGGGGAAACGGCATTTGATCGCGCAACGTGGGCATGGCCAGGCGCTGCCAGGTCGCGCCGCCATCCGTGCTCTGCAGGAGTCCGATCCAGCCCATGGCTGCCGTGATGGTTTCGCTTTCGCCCGATGTGATCGCCAGATCAAGCACCCAACCGGGTACCCAGCTGGCGAGCCCCAACCTATCGGTCAGATCGGTCCACGACTCGCCTCCATCGCTCGATTTGTAGAGATGCCCGCGCTGGCTGCCGGCATACACGACCCCAACCGATGTGGGTGACACCGCGAGGGCGTCGATCGCCTCGTCGAGCATGCCGGCGTTGGCCGGCGACCAGGTCTCGCCGCGATCTGTTGACCGGTAGACGCCGTGCCCGGTCGTGCCCAGGTACAGGGTGGCCGGGTCGTTTGGATCGACGACCATGGCGTTAGGCTGAAGCTCGCCCCGAGCGTCGGACACGCGCCGCCAGGTGGCGCCACCATCCTCGCTGATCGACACATTCGGGTCGGCCCCGGTCTGCGCAATGTAGATCCGCTCAGGATCGTCCGGAGCGACGAGCATGATGCGCGGCACATTGCAGCACAACTCCGCGTCCTGCCCGACCGCCTGCCAGGATTGGCCGCCGTCGTGACTGGCATAGATGGTGGGGTCAACGGCAAGGTTGGCATACAGTGTCAACGAATCCGGGCTGAGCGCCAGCGCCATGACAGGTTCGTCGGGCAGGTCCGCCACCGCAAGTGCCCACGTCTCCCCACCGTCTTCGCTGCGATAGAGCCCACTGCCGCCGCTTCCGTAGAGGCCTGTGCCAGCGAACATGCGGGACGAGTCGCGCGGATCAACCAGGAAGACATTCACCTTCCGCGGCAGATCCGACACCGAACGCCAGTCGCCGACGTTGACCGGGATCGGAGTCGGAGTCGCATGGCTGATACCGGTATCGCGGGATCCAGGCGACCAAAAGTAGACCAGGCCGCCCGCCGAGATCACAAACGCAACGCAGATACAACTCGCCAGAGCGAGCACCACCACCGCGATCACGATCCCGATCAGGCGGTTCGAGTTGTTCGAGGGAGTCGTCATAGGTCAGGTTCCCGAAAAACATCCAGGTGCCGCCACTGAGCCAGGCGGCTTGCATGCACGACGTCGACCACGCGCGCGGCGCGAGTTTCAGCGACAGGTTATGGGCGCCGGGGGATGGTCGGCAACGGCCCGTGCCCGTGTCGGGCCAGCCGGATCGCTTCATCATAGGGAGAACCGTACGGGCTGACAAGCCACACGTGATCGGACAAACACGGATGAATACGATATGGTTAGGCATATGCCTAACCGATCATCGGACGTTGGGGTCGTCTTCCACGCTCTGGCCGACCCGACACGGCGGGCCGTGGTGGCACGGCTGAGTCGCGGTCCTGCATCGGTCAGTGAGTTGGCCAGGCCGTTCGAGATGGCGATGCCATCGTTTCTCCAGCACCTCCGCGTCCTGGAGACCGGTGGCCTCGTGCGGACGAAGAAGGTCGGTCGGGTTCGGATCGTACGACTGTCGACGCCTCCGCTGAACCAGGCAGAGAAATGGCTGAGCACGCGGCGCAGTCACTGGAAAACGCGACTGGACCAACTGGACGACTATCTCACCCACACAAAGGAGTCTTCGCCGTGACTGAGAACACTATTGCCCCGCTCGATCCGAACCTGGATCTCGTGCTCGAACGCGTGATTGATGTGCCTCGCAGCCTGGTCTGGGCGGCCTGGACCACGCCCGAGCAGCTCGTGAGGTGGTGGGCGCCGGCTCCGTGGACGACCGTGGCCTGCGAGCTCGATCTGCGGCCGGGTGGTCGCTTCTACACGGTCATGCGCTCGCCCGAAGGCGAAGACCATCCGAACGCGGGTTGTTACCTCGAGATCGTGGCGGGCGAGCGTCTGGTCTTCACGGATGCCCTGACACCCGGGTACCGGCCCTCATCGTCGCCGTTCATGACAGTCGTCCTGACGCTTGCAGATGAAGGAGCCAGCACGCGTTACACAGCGCGCGTGATGCACGCCGATACGGCAACGCGGGATCGGCACAAGGAAATGGGGTTCTTCGAGGGTTGGGGACAGTGCCTCGACCAGCTCGTCGGCCTTGTGCGATCACAACAGGCCGGGCGGTGAAGCGTCGTTGAGTGCGCCGAGGCGGCGGTCAGGCGCGGGTGTTCTGAAAGGCCAGGGTGAAGACGTTCCCGGCGATCCAGAGCACGGCCGCCCCGATGCCCAGAGCGCTGACCACGGGTTGGGCCATCAGCGCCGCCTTGAGAAAAGCGAAGACGTCAATGCCGAAGCCAGATAAGTCGGGTGCCATGACCCGATTGTAGAAAGACGGCCTGCGCCGAACGGTTAGGGCCAGCAAGAATCGGTTGGCGCTCTCAAACCTCACGACACCGGGCAGGCGAACGCCAGCACGTAGCCGTTCGGCTCCACGCAGTACGCGGCCAGATCGCCCCAGTTCCGTTGCGCGAGCGGGCTCAGTTCCCGTGCACCGGCTGCGAGCGCGCGTCGATGGTATTCGGCCGGATCGGCGACGATCAAATAGAGTTCGCCGCGCAGGCCGGTGGCCGCGACAGAGTCCTCAGCAAGGCTCAATAAACGTTCGATGTTGCGATCGGGCATCAGGCCAATCACGGTCGTCGGCGACACCGTGAACTCCGTCATGCCCGGCACATGCAGCGTTGGCGTCACCGCCAGAACGCTTTCGAAGAACGCCCGGCTGGCCTCTTGATCTTGGACGTACAGGATGAAGTGTGCTCGTGTGACTGCGCTCATCGGCCCCCCTGCGCACTGCATGATAGACCCGATCGGATGCACCGCCACCCACAGGGCGACGCGCTCGCAGGCCTCCTGCGTGAGACAGGCACATCGTGACGTAGATGAGCTGGACCTCGCACAGGCTCACGAGTGGATCCGTCGCGATTGTCCAGACCGCCGTCGTCTCGTCCGCGGCTATCACATGCCCTGTGGCAGGCGCGCCAGACATCGGCTACCATGCGATCCCAATGGACCTGGATACCCTTCGGGGGCGGCTGCGCGCCCGACCGACCACGCCGCGTTCAGAGTGGGACTCGCGCGAACCTGGCGACACGAACCCGGCACCGTCGGTCGACTCGCCGCGCCCGGCAGCCGTCCTCATGCCCCTCTACTTCGACCTCGACGAATGGCATCTGCTCTTGACCCAGCGCACCGAAACCGTCTCAACCCACAAGGGTCAGGTCGCGTTTCCAGGCGGGCGCGCTGACCCGGAGGATCGCGACGCTGTAGCCACAGCCCTGCGTGAGGCCGAGGAGGAGATCGGCCTGCAGTCAGCGAACGTCGACGTTCTGGGCTATCTCGACGACCTGATCACGGTGACGCGTTATCGTGTCACGCCGGTGGTGGCCCGCATCGATTGGCCGGTGCCTCTCCGCCTGTCGGAATTCGAGCTGTCGTCGGTGTTCGGCGTGCCCGTGCGCTGGCTTGCCGATCCGGCGCATCGCGTGGTCGAGTACCGCGACCCGCCAGTGCCGGGGCCGCGGCTCGAGGTCATCCACTGGCCGTTCCAGGGCTACGACATCTGGGGCGCCAGCGCGCGCATGATCAGCAACCTGCTCGACGTCTGGCTCAGCCCCTAGGTCTCGCCACATACCGATGCCTATCGCCTGGCAGAAAACCCTCGACGCGATACAACGCGACACCCTGGCGTTAGCGATCGCGGCGCGCGACTCGCGCGTTCCGTGGACGGCCAAAGCCGTGATCGCCCTTGTGCTGGCGTACGCCGCCAGCCCGATCGATCTCATTCCGGACTTCATCCCCGGGTTGGGGCAACTCGACGACCTGATCATCGTCCCGCTCGGCGTCGCACTCGCCATCCGCCTGATCCCGCCTCAGGTCATGGTCGATGCCCGCCAGCGCGCCGAAACCGCACTGACGGAGTCCGCAGTATTGAGGCGTTGGGGCGCTGCGCTCGTGATCGCGCTCTGGCTCGTAGCGCTGGCGGTCGTGGCCGCCCTGGTCGGGTGGCTTTGGGCCCGATAGATCATGGCCGCGGATGTCGCCGATGATGCACACCACTCTGCGACATCCGCGGCCAATCTCGGATCAAGACTTCAGCGGAAACAGGATCTGCGTCTGAAGTTCCTCGGGCGGCGTCTGGTCCGGGTCGTTGAGGTAGATCTCGTAGATCACGCCCGTCGGCGCCAGCCCCTGACCGTGGACCCACTCGGCGAGGATCTCATACGCGGAACCGACGTCGGCGTACGGCCCGATGTGCACACAGGCCGCGAACCTGCCGCCCGGGATCTCGCCGAACTTGAAGGCCCCGGTGCCCTCGAACGGCGCCTCGATCGGGAAACCGACTTCGACGTCGAGGTCGCTCATATCGTCGTTGTAGTACGCCACGAAGGGCGGGCCCGACGGGCGCTGCCCATGGCCCATCAGTTGCATGGCAGCGGCGCCCATCACCTGGCCGATGAACTCAGGCAGCGCCTCGACCATCGTGCGCGTCCGCATCACGAGCGTGGTTTGCGGAGTCCGTTCTTGTAGCGAGCAAACAATGTGTTGTGAAGACATGCTAACCCCTTTGTGTGGTGACCACGCGCCTTTGGTCAGGATGGGTCGCCGGCCACTTCGGATGGCGCAGCCGGCAACCTGAACTTGAGCCAGGTCGGCACGATCGTCAACGCCGCCAGCACGCCGGTGATCACGAACGGAAGCCGCGGATCGAAGTGCTCCCAGAGCAAGGCGCCGATCCACGGCGCTGGCAGCGACACGAACCCCAGGCTGCTCTGGAACAATCCGTTGAAGAGCCCGAGCGAACTACGCGGAACGACCTTCGACACGAGCGACTGATAGGCCGGGCTCAACACACCGACACCGGCGCCGAAGAGCGCCCAGGCTGCGCTGAACTCGAGCAGGTTGCTCGACAGAATGAAGACGCCGTAGGCGATGAAGATCACAAAAAAGCCCACCGAGATCGGCAGGCGCTCGCCGTAGCGATCGGCGAGCCGACCTGAGAGCAGCGGCGTCAACATCATCGCGCCCGAGAACACCGAACTGAGCAGCCCGATCTCGGTCAGTGTCAGGCCCCCGATCTTCTCGAGGTACACAGGCTGCAACTCGCTCGACAATCTGAAGGCGATGTCGCGGACGCCGTCGGTCAGAAAGATCCAGGTGACGATGCCACCGCCCGCCACGAGCGACGCCACCACCTTCACGCCGTCCTTGAGCGAGTCGAGCGTCAGGGCGGGCCGACCCTCTCGATCGGCGTCCGAGCGCATCGTACGCGCCATCCAGATGCGCAACAGTGCGGCCGCCGTGTAAAGCCCGGTCGCGACGAGCAGCATCGGCTTGAAGCCGTACGCGCCGGCGATCCAGCCGCCGAGCGGCGGCCCGATGACGCCGACGACCTGGTAGATCGTCTCGGTCAGGCCGTAGACGCGGCCGCGGTTCGTCTCGGTCGAGTTCTCGGCAATGAAGGCGCTGAAACTGGGCCCGACCAGCGCGTACGGCACCTGGTTGATCGACAGGGCGATGAGCATCCACGGCCAGCTCGGCGCCAGCCACATGGCGACGTTGCCGATCACGCCCCCGATGCTGCCGATGGCGATCGCGCGCAGCCGGCCGATCGAGTCCGAGATCCAGCCGCCGAAGATCTGCAGGGCCAGCACGACGACCGACGTCAACGTGAACACAAGGCCGACCTGCTCGACAGTGGCGCCGAGCTCGATGAGGTACAACGGGGTCAGGATGCTGGTCATGGATCCGGCGATGTTGGCCAGGATCATGGCGAAGAGGAACCACAGTAGCAGCGGCGTCAACAGGGGTTTGTTGCCGCCAGGGGTCGATGAGTTCATAGTGAACGTTGTGGGTCGATGACGTCAATCGAAAGGCAGGGGTTATTGTAGCTTGCCCCGATCGCGACGAGTGTCACGTCAAAACAACGCGTTTCGTTTCGCGCGTACCCGCTATACTTCGGCTCATAGCGTCGTCATGCGAAATGCGCCCGTGATATTTGAAAGGGCCGCTCAGTTGGCGCTGGATATACGTGTCGTTCTGCTGTTTGAACGAGGCCATCCGATGTTCAACCAAATAACGTCTCGCTCTATGCTGGCGCTTTGCGCCGTATCGCTCGTGGTCGCCTGTACGCCGACGCCACCGCCACCGACCGCCACGTCAACGACCGCACCGACGAGCACCCTGACGGCCTCACCGCGGCCGACGGATACCGCCACGGCCGCGTCGACGCCGACGCCGACAACTACTCCTCGCCCGACCGCCACAGCCCGCCCGACGCGGACGCCAGCGCCAACCGAGACGAGCAGGCCAACGGAGGCACAACACATCCCGACCCCGGCGCCGAGCGCCACGCCAGTGCCCGCGTCAAACAGCCTCTGCCCCCTCTCAACCGACGCAAGCTATGGGTACACGATGGACAACCCGATCAAGGTTGGCGGCGATTGGCTCGACGGCCCGGCTCGCGAACGCGTGTACCTCGATAACCTGCGTGGCCCGGCGGGCGAAATGCTGAGCTACTTTCGCAGGGGCTCAGAAGTCCACGGCGACGTCATCCTTGACATCTACATCATCAGCGGCCTCGGGCAGGACGTGACCCTTTACGTGGACATGTACAACTTCGCGGTACCGCTGGCTCCCGTCGGGCTCACGTGCGCTGGCCCATTCGCACTCGCCGCTCCGTGATTGGCCCATTGCGCACAAAACCAGACAAACAAAACGCGGCCCTGGAATTCCAGGGCCGCGTTGCGGTTCAACCCAGTGCAGCCAGACCTTACTCGGCCGCGCCCTCTTCGTCTTCCTTCTTGCCCTTCTCGACCACTTCGACTTCGGCGGTGGCCACCGTCGGTGCGGCAGAGAGGTCCTCTTCCTTCGACTGGTAGGTCACGCGCGCCAACATGGTGTCGGGATCGTCAAGGACTTTGACGGTGCTGGGAACAGCCACGTCTTTGACCAGGATCGACTGACCGATCGCCTGCAGCGCGGTGATGTCGACGGTCACGTTGGCGATCAGGTCACGCGGGAACACCTCGATGTGCAACTCGGTCAGACCGCGGACGAGCACGCCGGAGAGGCTGTTGACCGCGAACGACTGGCCGGTGACGTTGATCGGGATGTAGACCTTCAGCGGCTTGTCCATGTCAGGCGCATACAGGTCGACATGCTCGAAATCGCCGCGGATGGCATGGCGCTCGAGGTCCTGCAGCAGCACGGGCTTGGTCACACCGTCGATCACGAGGTCGATCAACTGGGTGCCCTTGATGCTGCGAATGACCCGCGTGGCCTCACGCGTGTTCATCTGGATCGCCGTCGGCTCGCTTGCCGGGCCGTAGACCACGCCGGGCAGGATGCCGTCACGGCGCAGGGCCTTGACCTGCTTGCCCTTCACGGTGCGGCGTTCAGCTTTCAGAATCAGTTCAGACATGTTCCACTTGCTCCTGGGGCGCCTCTCTCCGCCTTGCGGATACCCTCGCCCCGTTCAACGAGCGCGCTCATTCGCGCTCGACTTCAACGTTTAGAAAACAACCGACCCAACAGCCACATCGTCGCGCCGAGCACAACCCCGGCTGCCGCCCCGGCCACGATGGCCATCTGCGGGTTGAACGCCATCGTCGGTTGTCCGTCGACGGCGCGCCCGATCACGAGCAACGCCGACGCGTCCTTCAGTTCCACCTGCGTCCCGACGACAACGCTCGCCGCCCCATGCGAAAGGCTGACCGAGCGCGCACTGACGCCACCGACCACGCTCCGGTCGGCCTCGACGTGCTCGGCCTGAACGTAGCCAGCGACGCTCAACTCGGCCTTGACGTGATCGGCCTCGGCCCAGGCCAGGCCCGATTGCTGCGCCGTCAGATCCTGCGCATACACCGTATTGGCCGCGCTTTGCTCGAGCCGCGCTTCGCCCGCCTTGATGACGTAGGCGCTGCCGCCCTGCAAGCTCACGTGCTCGCCGTTCACGGCCTCTGATTCGACGTAAGGTCCCTGGTCTGACATCGCGACCGAGGAGTATACCAGAGTCGTAGAGCGTGGAGCGTAGAGCGTAGAGCGTGGAGCGTGGAGCGTGGAGCGAACGCTATCGCGCCAGGTCGCGTTGCGTGAATCGCTCTACGCTCCACGCTCCACGCTCTACGCTCTACGCTCCACGCTCCTCACGGGCTCCATACGAACGTGCGGTTCGCGCTGGCCGGGCCGGCCGGGATGTAGACAGGCGGATCGTCATCGGCGGTGGGCTGGGCGCGCACAGCGACGACCGACCAGGTGAAGAGGTGCGGACGCTGGTCGGACGGCGCCAACTCGATCGGAACGACGAAGCTGGTCTCGACGACGACGAAGGTCAGGCGGCGGCCACACATACAGGTCACGTCCTCGACGATGACCTGATAGCCGTCGGGCTCCATGGGCACGGTGACCGCTCCCCATTGGAGGGTGATCACATCGGCGGCGGCGAAGACCTGGCCATCCGTCGGGGCGCCCGGCAGCGGCGCGGGCAGCGACGGCAATGGCGAGGGCGTGGCCGTCGGGCCGCTCGACTGGAACGCCGGCACGGGGATGAGCAGGTTCTGCCCGACGGTGACCACGTTGGCGTTGGTCAGGTTGTTGAGGGTCAACACGTCGGTCACCGAAGCGCCATAGAAGCGCGCGATCCCGCCGAGCGTCTCCCCGGCCTTGACCGTGTGCGTGATGACGGCCGGCGTCGGGCTCGGCTCAGGTGTCACAGGTGTCAACGTCGGGATGGCGGTCGGCGCGATCGTGGCCGACGCCGTTGGCAGGGCGACCGCCACCGCGATCGTCGGGGTCGGGGTCGGCCGGGGGCCGATCATCGGCCAGACAGCGAAGGCGCCCAGGCCGAGCAGCGCGAGCACCAGGACGACGAGCCACAAGACCGTGGTCGAGCCGCCCCGCTTCGGCTGCGGAACCGGTTTCCGGGCGCCGACGATGGTCAGGTCAGCCCCGCACGATGGACACGTTTTTTCGGCGGCACTGACGCTGGTGCCGCACACGCTGCATAGTCTTCGACCCGATTGCATAGTCGCGAGGATATCACAGCCCAAACGGCTGTAGAATCGAGCCAATTCTTGTCAAGGAGCGACAATGACTAACCCTTCCAAAGCACTCCGCCAGGCGGCGAAGCAGCAAGACGCTTATCTGCAGGAATACCAGGAATACCTGCGCATTCCAAGCGTCTCGACCCTCTCCGAGCACAAGGCCGACATCCAGACCTGTGCCGAATGGGTGGCGAACCAGCTTCGCAACATGGGCCTGACGAATGTTCAGATCCTGCCGACGGCCGGCCATCCGGTCGTGTTCGGTGAGTGGCTGCAGGCGGCCGACAAACCGACGGTCATGATGTACGGCCACTACGACGTCCAGCCGGTCGATCCGCTGAACGAGTGGCACAGCGGCCCGTTCGAGCCGTCGATCCGCGGTGACTATATCTTCGCCCGCGGCGCGTCGGATATGAAGGGCCAGGGCCATGCCTTCCTCAAGGCGCTCGAAGCCCTGCTGCAGAACGGCGAGCTCGACGTCAACGTCAAGGTCTTCTTCGAAGGCGAAGAGGAAATCGGGTCGCCGAGCCTGCCCGCCTTCATCGCCGAGCACAAAGACCTGCTCAAGAGCGACTTCGTCCTCAACTGCGACAGCGGGATCATGGGCATCGACAAGCCTTCGATGGTCTACGGCCTGCGCGGCCTGGCGTACTTCGAGCTCTGGGTCCACACCGCCTCACAGGACCTGCACTCGGGCACGTTCGGCGGATCGATCTACAACCCCGCCCAGGCGCTGGCTGATCTGATCGCGGGCATGCACGACAAGAAGGGCAAGATCACGTTGCCCGGCTTCTACGACAAGGTGCGCAAGCTCGCCGGCAAGGAGCGCCGCCAACTCGCGAAGCTTCCGTACGATGAAGCCACCTGGCTGGGCATCACCGGCGCGCCGGGCCTGCACGGCGAGAAGGGCTATTCGACCGTCGAGCGCGTTGGCGCCCGCCCGACCCTCGAGGTCAATGGCCTGCTCTCCGGCTTCACCGGCGAGGGATCGAAGACCGTCCTGCCCGCCAAGGCGATGGCCAAGATCTCGATGCGCCTGATCCCGGACCAGGATCCCGACGAAGTCGAGCAGCAGTTGCGCCAGTACCTGGCCGCCAACGCCCCGAGCACGATCCGCTGGGAGCTGAAGGCCCTGGCCGGCTCGAAAGGCGCGCTCACGCCGACCGACACGCCGTACATGAAGGCCGCCACCAAGGCCCTGCAGAAGACCTTCGGCGTCAAACCCGTCTATGAGCTGGGCGGCGGCAGCGTGCCGATCGTGATCATGCTCAAGGAGCAACTGGGCGTCGACTCGGTTCTCATGGGCTTCGGCATGCGCGACGACAACATCCACGGCCCGAACGAGCGCCAGCACCTGCCCACGTACTACAAGGGCATCGAAACGTACATTCGCTTCCTCGCCAACCTTGCATAAAGCCCGTAAAGCGTGGGGCGTGTAGCGACGTCGCTACACGCCCTATGCTCTACGCTCCACGATCCCCTCCCCTCATCGGGCCCTCATCCGAATAGCCTGTTCATGCGTGGCAATAGTCGCCCGACTTGGTTATAATATTTTGTCGGTTTTAGAAGGGCACACATGGCAACGAATTCCCCCACCAAAAACAAGCGTTCAACGGCAGAACCCCCTGCCGCTCCCACCCTCGACCACAAGCAATTGTTGGAGCTGTACCGCCAGATGGTCGAGATCCGGCTTTTCGAAGAGAAATGCGAAGAGCTCTACCAAAAAGGCAAAATCGGCGGCTTCATGCACCTGTACATCGGGCAGGAAGCCACCGGCGTGGGCGCGATCGCGGCCCGTGGCCCGAACGACAACGTCATCACCGGCTATCGTGACCACGGCGCGGCCCTGGCCTGCGGCATGTCGGCGCGTGTGGCCATGGCCGAGATGATGGGCCGCGTCGATGGCTGCTCGAAGGGCAAGGGCGGCTCGATGCACCTGGCCGATATCAATCTGAAGTTCTGGGGCGGTCACGCGATCGTCGGAGCCCAGATCGCGCTCGGCACCGGCCTGGCGTGGGCCGAACAATACAAGAAGACCGACGGCGTGACTCTGACGTTCTTCGGCGACGGCGCCACGAATATCAGCTACTTCCACGAGTCGCTCAACCTGGCCAAGACCTGGAACCTGCCGGTCGTCTATATCTGCGAGAACAACAAATACGGCATGTGGACGCCGATCGAGAAGGTCTCGGCGACCACGTCGATGGCTCACAAGGCCGTCAGCTACGACATCCCGAGCGACGTCGCCGACGGCATGAACCTGCTCGACGTCTATGCGAAGACGCAGAAGGCCATCGAGCATTGCCGCTCCGGCAACGGCCCGTACTTCCTCGAGATCATCACCTACCGCTACCGCGGCCACTCGATGGGCGATCAGCGCGCCTATCGCACAACCGACGAGATCAAGAAGTGGCAGGCCGATGACCCGATCGGCAAATTCGAGGACGTGCTCCTCAAGGCCGGCATCGAGCCCGCGGCCATCGACGCCATCGACGACGAAGTCAAGGCGATCATCGACGATGCCGTCGCCTTCGCTGACGCCTCGCCGGTGCCGGACCTGAACGAGATTTACACGGACATCACCATTGAGTAATTGGCTATTGAGTCCTCAATAGCCAATTACCAATAGCAAATAACCCATGACCACTCTGACTATCGCAAAGACGATCTCCGCCGCGCTGGCTGAAGAGATGGAGCGCGACCAATCCATCGTGGTGCTCGGCGAGGAAGTCGCCGCGTTCGGCGGCACCTACGGCGCCACGCAGGGCCTGCTCGACAGGTTCGGACCCACGCGCGTGAAGGACACGCCCATCAGCGAAGGCATCATCGCGGGCGCCGCGGTCGGCGCCGCCATGAACGGCCTGCGCCCGGTAGCCGAGATCATGGGCATCAACTTCGCCTTCCTGGCGATGGACATGATCGTCAACCACGCTGCCAAGGTGCGCTCGATGTTCGGCGGCCAGTTCAAGTGCCCGATGGTGCTGCGGACGACGTCGGGCGGCGGCCGACAGTTGGGCGCCACCCACTCGCAGACTGTCGAGCACCTCTTCGCTCACTTCCCCGGCCTGAAGGTCGTCGCTCCGAGCAACGCGCGGGACATGAAGGGCCTGCTCAAGGCCTCGGTGCGCACTGACGACCCGGTGATGTTCGTGGAAAGCGCTACGATGTATTCGGAGAAGGGCGACGTGCCGGACGACCCGGAGTTCGTCCTGCCGATCGGCAAGAGCGAGATCAAGCGCGAGGGCCGACACTGCACCATCGTCTCGTACTCGAAGCAGGTCGGCACGTCACTCAAGGCGGCCGAGGTGCTCGCGAAAGACGGGATCGAGTGCACGGTGATCGACCTGCGCTGGCTGCGCCCGCTCGACATGGACCCGGTGATCGAGTCGTTCAAGCAGACCAATCACTGCGTCACGGTTGAAGAGAGCTGGGCCATGTACGGCGTCGGCGCCGAAGTGGCGAGCCAGCTCTACGAGACCTGCTTCGACTACGTCGACGCCCCGATCAAACGCGTCGCCACCAAGGACGTCCCCCTGCCTTACGCCGGTGCACTCGAGCGCTATGCGCTCCCGAGCATCGATGATGTCGTCAAGGCGGTCAAAGAAACGGTCGGCTAGTCAGCTCGTCGCACGGTCTGCTGGTCGGTGTTCGAGACCAGTCGATCGTTGCGGCGACAAGCTGACTACCAGACAAGCAGACCAGAGGACCAAGTAGCATGGCCGAAATTGTCCCCATGCCCAAGTTGGGCTTCGATATGACGGAAGGCACGCTGGTTCGACGCGTGAAACAGGTCGGCGACGTCGTGCAAAAGGGCGACATCATCGCCGAGGTGGAGACTGACAAGGCCACGATCGAGGTCGAGGCCTACCTGGGCGGCACCATCAAGGCCTGGGTCATCGATGAAGGCGCCGCGGCGCCCGTCGGCTCGCCCATGGTCGTCATCGGCGGCGCCGACGAGACCGTCGACGTGGCCGCGGTGACGGGCGTCAAGCAGGCCGAGGCGCCGGGCAAGGCCCCGTCGAATCCCAAGGACATCCCTACCGCTGGCGAGGCCAGCGCCGGAACAAAGGCCGAGATGCCCGTGGCCGAGGATCCGGCTGCCGCCAAGCCCGCCAAGGCTCAGCCCGCCGCCGGACAGACGACGTCGAAGACGCCGGCTCCGAACGGCGCCCCGGTCGCTGCGGCGGCCACCACGCCGACCGGCCGTGTGATGGCGTCGCCAGTGGCTCGCAAACTGGCCGCCGATGCCGGCGTCGAGATCGCCCAGATTGAGGGCTCCGGCCCAGGCGGCCGCGTTGTCAAACGCGACGTCGAGGCCGCTGTGGCTGCCGGCGGTGCCGCTGCCGGCGGTGCCGCTGCTCCGACGACCGCCACACCCACCACGCAGCCGAGCAAGGCTCCGGCCGTGGCGCCAGTGGCTGTGACAGCCGAAGACCAGGTTGTGCCGCTGACCAAGCTGCGCGCCATCATCGCGCGCCGGATGCTCGAGAGCACGAGCTCGGTGCCGGCCATCTACCTGACCACCGAGGTCGATATGGCCGCGGCCATGGCCTTGCGTAAGCAGGTCAACGGCATGGTCTCCGAAGATCGCAAGGTGTCGGTCAACGACCTCGTGCTCAAGGCCGCGGCGTTGGCCCTGCGCCAGTTCCCGAACATCAACAGCTCCTTCGGCGGCGACAAGATCGTGCGCCACGGCCATGTCAACGTCGGCTTCGCTGTGGCGATGCCGGCCGGCCTGATGACGGTCGTCACGCGCGATACCGACGTCAAGGCGATCAGCCAGATTGCGGCCGAGACCAAGCCCATGATCGCGCGCGCCCGCGACGGCAAGGTTCAGCCAGCCGACATCGAAGGCTCGACCTTCACGGTCTCGAATCTGGGCATGTACGACATCGAGCACTTTACGGCTATCATTAACTTACCCGAGGCCGCGATCCTGGCAGTGGGCGCTACCAAAGACGTCCCCGTCGTCAAAGACGGCCAGATCGTGGTCGGGACGCGCATGAAGATGACGTGCGCGGCCGATCACCGCGTCACCGATGGCGCGGAGGTTGCGCAGTTCCTCCAGGCGATCCGCAAGAACCTCGAGGAACCGCTGCGGTTGATGCTCTGACACGACCATGGCGCATACCATTCTGGTGGCCGACGACGAACCCGATACCCTTGACCTGCTCGAGATCACGCTCGGGCGGGCCGGCTATCGCGTGATCAAGGCGCATAACGGCAAAGAGGCGCTGGATCTCGCGCGCCAGGAGCGCCCGGACCTGCTCCTGCTCGACGTGATGATGCCGCAGATGAGTGGCCTCGATGTGCTCAAGACGCTCCGCGACGAGGGCGCTGCGCCACCGGTCATCGTCTTCTCGGCCCGCGGCCGCGCCGACGACCTCGCCGCCGGGATCGAAGCCGGCGCGATCCAGTATCTGGTCAAGCCGACCTCGCGCGAACGGCTCCTCGAAGCGGTTCGCGCGGCTCTGGCCGAGATCGCCGCGCGCCCCGACAACCCGACGATCGCAACATCCTGACGCCAATGCTCCGCCCGTGCGGCGCATTGGCGCTGAATGCCATCTCTTTCACCTGTGAGTCGGCAGTGATGTCCGTCTGCCGACTGGCATAGAATCAGATCGACGCCAACATCGATCCAGGCTCCACCCATCCAAAGGAGGCGACGATGTCCACCGACGCCCGCACGGATCTGCGCACCCTCGAGCGCATGGCCGAAGACCTGGAGCCCTACCTGCTCTCGCACGCGACCTTCTGGCCGCTCGGCGGCGCGGGTCTCCCCCAACTCAGCCTCGGCCAATATCTCCTGGTGACGCGGCGATTGGCTTCACACAAAGAGGCCAAAGCCTCGTTGGCCGAAGCCGAGAAAACCCTGTCAGATTGGCACACGGCTGCCGCCGGTAAGGCTGCCCATGAACTGCCGCAACGCGTCAGGCTGTGGCGCGACCACCTGGCGGATCTGGAGATCGGCACCGGCCGCGCCCAGTTCGCCAACGACGTGGCCCAGCGGGTCGTAATCGAACTGCTGATCGAACGCTTCCCCGGGCTCGCGCATGAGGCCGCCGCCCTCGAGTTGCCCGCACTCGACTCGGCGTTGCGCGGGATGTGGCGCCACGGGCCAGCGCTGTGGCCCGACCATCAGGACGAGTTCCCGTCCAACCCGTTCTGGTACCTGTACGGCGCGCCCGAGCCTGTGGCTCACAAACACCGATGACCGAGACGCTGCTCAGGGGGGCTCGCGTCTACTCGCTCGACGCCCACAATCGTCCCGGGAACTCGGTCGCGATCCGCGATGGTCGCATCATGGCAGTCGGGTCAGAAGGCGAATGCCGCGACGCGCTATCGCGGCCGGAGGTCGTCGATTGCGGCGGCCGGGCCGTGATCCCGGGCCTGATCGACGCCCACATGCACATGGAGTTGACGGCCCTGGCCCGCCAGGCCGTAGCGGCCGAGACGCCGACGCTTGAGCTGTGCCTCGAACGCGTCGCTGAGGCCGCCGCGCGCACGCCCGTCGGGCAGTGGATCACGGGCCAGGGCTGGAATCAGAACGACTGGGGCGGCGCCTTTCCATCGGCCGCCGACCTCGATCGAGTCGCGCCCCATCACCCCGTTTACCTCCAGGTGAAATCCGCGCACGCCGCCTGGGTCAACACCCGGGCGCTCGGCATCGCGAACATCACGGCCAACACGCCCGACCCTGAGGGCGGACGGATCCTGCATGGCCCCGACGGCGCGCCGAGTGGCGTCCTGCTCGAGACCGCGATGGCGCTGGTTCAGGAACGCATCCCGCCCGTCGATGAGCAGACGCTGGCGACGTTGTACGCCGACCTGCAGGCCGATGCCTGGCGTTGGGGTTTGACGGGCGTACACGACTTCGACGGCCGTCGCAGCCTCGCCGCATGGCAGATCTTGCGCGAGCGCGGCAAACTCGGCCTGCGGGTGGTCAAGACTGTGCGCGCCGCTTATCTCGATCACGCCCTGGCCCTCGGCCTGCGGCCGGGCTTCGGCGACGAGTGGATTCGGCTCGGTCAGGTCAAGGTCTTCATGGACGGCGCGCTCGGGCCGCGCACAGCCTGGATGCTCGCGCCTTACGAGGGCGAGCCCGACAATCTCGGCGTGATGGTCACCGATCCCGAAGAGCTCACCGACATCGGCCGACGCGCGGCCGGAGCCGGCTTCGCCCTGACCGTGCACGCCATCGGTGACCGCGCCAACCACGAAGTCATCAACGTCTTCGAGCACCTGCTGAAGGAGTTCGGGCCGACGATCCGCCAGCGCTATCGAGTGGAACACGTGCAGGTCGCGCAGGCGAGCGATCTCGCGCGGCTCGGCGCTCTCGGCATCGTCGCCTCGATGCAGCCCCTGCACGCGACGAGCGACGGGCCGGTCGCAGAACGCCTGTGGGGCCATGCCCGCAGCGCTGGCGCCTACGCCTGGCGCAGCGTCCTCGACGGCGGCGCGGCTCTTGCCTTCGGCAGCGACGCGCCGATCGAGCCGCTCAACCCGTGGACGGGCATCCACGCCGCCGCGACCCGCCGCCGCGTCGATGGCTGGCCCGGCCCGGACGGCTGGTTCCCCGAACAGCGCCTGACGATCCTGGAAGCGTTGCGCGGCTACTCGGCCGGCGCAGCGGCGGCCGGTGGCATGATCGGGCTGACACACGGCCTGATCCCCGGCGCACCCGCCGATCTGGCCGTCCTCGACCAGGATCCGTTCACGGTGGATCCGGCAGCTCTGCCCACGATTACGTCAGTGGCCACGATGGTCGGCGGCGAGTGGCGCTGGCGGACGATCTAGGATCTGACGAGCGACGAGAGACGTGGGTTGAGTGACGACTCAACTCTTGTCCATCGGCGTTTGCGTCATGCCGATCATCTCCGAAGTGCTCGCGAACGGTGGCCAGCACACACACCCGACCGTAACCGCCAATGGCACCGCCCTGGTACATTGCGCGCAAATCAGGTTACTCTTTGCGCCCGCGTGGCGTGTCGAGGAGAGCTCATCATCCCGCGTATTGCGTATCATTGCCGCGCACTGCGTGTCAGCACCGTGCATCGCGTTTCGCCGCCGCACACAACGTGTCACCGCCGCACACAACGTGTCAGCACCACGCCCAACGTGTCACCGCCGCGTATTGCGTATCATTGCCGCGCACTGCGTGTCAGCACCGCGCCCAACGTGTCAGCACCACGCCCAACGTGTCACCGCCGCACACAGCGTGTCAGCACCGCACACAACGTGTCACCGCCGCACACAACGTGTCAGCACCGCACACAACGTGTCACCGCCGCACACAACGTGTCAGCACCGCA
>CAYZRP010000037.1:0-28185 GCA_964480865.1 uncultured Anaerolineales bacterium
TAGACGATCTCGCGCAGCGTGATGCCCATCGGCACCTCGATCAGGCCGGTCTGATTGAGCTTGCCGGCCAACGCGAAGATCTTGGTGCCCTTGCTCTTCTCAGTGCCGATCGACGCGAACGTCTCGGCGCCGTGATTGAACAGCGGCGCGATGTTGGCAAAGGTCTCGACGTTGTTGATCAGGGTGGGACAACCCCACAGCCCACTCTGCGCCGGGTACGGCGGGCGCATCCGCGGGACGCCGCGGTTGCCCTCGACCGAGGCCATCAAGGCCGTCTCCTCGCCGCAGACGAAGGCGCCGGCGCCGATGCGGATATCGAGCGTGAAGCTGAAGTCGGTGCCGAAGATGTTCTTGCCGAGCAGACCCTGACGGTTCGCGGCGCGGATCGCGCGCTCGAGGCGTTTGACGGCCAACGGGTATTCGCCGCGGACGTAGAGATAACCCTGTTGCGCGCCGACGGCGTAGGCCGCGATCAGCATGCCTTCGATCACCTGATGCGGGAGGTCCTCCATCACGGTGCGATCCATATACGCGCCGGGGTCGCCCTCGTCGCCGTTGGCGATCACGTACTTGCGCTCGCCGGGTTGATCGTGGACGGCGCGCCACTTGATGCCGGTGGGGAAGCCCGCGCCGCCGCGGCCGCGCAGGCCGCTGAGCTTAATGGCGTCGCAGGCCTGGTCCGGCGTCATCGTGGTCAACACCTTCACAAGCGCGGCGTAACCGCCGTGGGCGATGTAGTCCTCAAGCCGTTCAGGATCGATCTGGCCATTGAGGGCCAGCACGACTTTATGCTGGCGGGCGAAGAACGGATGCGTTTCGGGAAGGATATGGGCCGTCAGGTCCGGGCCTTGAGCCGCCGGGCCCGCCTCGGCCGCCACGATCTCACGAGCCGTCTCGGCATCGACCTCCTGATAGGTCAACGCCGGCTCACCCACGGCCTCGCGCCGCACCAGCGGGCCGCGGCCGCACAACCCCAGACAGCCTGAGGTGCCGACGCGGACGTCGTTGCTCAGGCCCTGCGCCTTGACGGCTTCATCCAGGGCGGTGCGGACGGCTCCAGCGCCGGACGAGAGGCAGGCCGTGCTCCCGCAGCACATCAGCCGGGTGCGGTGCTTGCCGTGCGTCGCCTGTTCCTTCGCCGTGATCGCCTGCAGATCCTGGGGCTGCATCACTTCGCCTCCTGCGGCCCGCCTGCTTCGAGGAGGGTCGAGACGCGTTCGATCGTGGTCTGAGGATTGTTCCTGGCCAGCACCTCGCCGTCGAGCACCAGCATCGGCGCCAGGCCGCAGCTTCCGAGACAACGCGCCGTCGTCAGGCTGAGCCTGCCGTCGGAAGTGGTCTGCCCGCTCTTGACCGAGAACTCAGCCTCGAGCGCAGCGGTGATATCGCCGGCGCCCTTGACGTAGCAGGCGGTGCCGAGGCATACGATGCAGGTGTGCTCGCCCTTGGGCTTGAAGGTGAACAGGTGGTAGAAGGTCGCCACGCCGTAGACGCGCGCGATCGGCACATGCAGCTCGCGGCCGACATAGCGGATCAACTCCGGGGAGAGATACCCGAACGCCTCCTGGGCGGTGTTGAGCACCTCCAGGAGGGCGTCCCCTCGGGCATCGAACTTCTTGATTGCGCGGTCCACCAGCTTGAGACGAGGGTCAGCAGTCAAGTCGGAGGTGGACATGGACACTCACCTTTTTTCGACGGGTGCGCTGGCAGGATGCGCCACAGGTTCGGTGCGCGGTCTGTTGCGAAGATAGATCAGCCAGTAGACGAGGCCGACCATCACGGCGCCACCGATGATGTTGCCGATCGTGACCGGCACGAGGCTGGAGGCGAAGTTGGCCCAGGTGAGATGCGGGTAGTCGGCCGGCGTCTTCTCGATCAGTTCCCAGAACGCTGTGGGCGCGCCGTCCTTGACGAACAGGGCCAGCGGGATGAAGTACATGTTGGCGATGCTGTGCTCAAAGCTGGCCGCGACGAAGGCCGTGATCGGCGGGATGATGGCCAGGATCTTGTCGGTGGTGGTGCGGGCGCTGAAGCACAACCAGACGGCCATGCACACCAGCGTGTTGCACAGGATGCCGGCCGCCAGGGCGGGCATGAAGGCCAGGCCGGTCTTGGCCTCGCCAATCGCGAGGATGTTCAACCCGACCACACCCTGGCCGGCCAGGTGGTGATTGGCGGCGAAGACGAGCGCCGCGGTCAGCACGGCCCCGACGAAGTTACTGATGTAGACGATCGCCCAGTTGCGCAGAAGTGCCGAGAACGACACCTTGCCGCTGGCGAAGGCCATGACGATCAGGGTGTTGCCCGTGAAGAGCTCGGCACCGCCGACCACGACCATGATCAGGCCGAGGCCGAAGGCCAGGCCCGCGATCGTGCGGATCACGCCGTAGGGGAGCATGCCGGCCGCGCCGGCGGTTGCGACAGTGGAAAACAGACCGCCGATGGCGATGAAGGCGCCGGCCAGAACGCCCAGCGCGAACAAGGTGACGAAGCTGGATTGGGCTTTCTTGACTCCGGCCTGGGCGGCCTTTTCGGCCATCGCGGCGGGGATGAGGGCATCGAAGGTCGCGGCTTCGGACATGAGGCGAATACCTCCCTATGGAAGTTGGTCGAACCGGGTTTCGCCCATCCTGACGCCCCTAATCGGCCTTGTCTACTGTCATTTGTCCAAACGTGGCCGTTTTTTGTAATACCCCTTCAGGTTACTCCGATGGAGGACTCTGTAATGGGCGGATAGCCTCCAATCCGTGCCTCGCCCGACTCAGGCGGCAGGGGTTTCGCCGCCCCACATGGCATAGAGCATGAGGCCAGTCGCCACGGCCAGGTTAAGCGAGGTGACGCGTCCGCGCATCGGCAGGCTGACCATCTGGGCGCAGGCGGCTTCCTGTTCGGGGGTCAGGCCCTCGCGCTCGCTGCCCATCACAAGCACAGTCGGTCTGCGATAGGCTGCTGCGCGATAGTCGACTGTGCCGTTCTCGGAGGTGCCGATCAGGTTGTAGCCCTGGCCTTTGGCCCACGCGACGAACTCGTCGAACGACGTGGTCACGATGGGCATCCAGAAAAGGGCGCCGAGGCTGGCGCGCACCGTGTTGGGGTGGCCGGGATCGGCGCCGCCGTCGAGCAGCACCAGGCCGTTGGCGCCGACAGCATCCATGGTGCGCAGGACTGTGCCGATGTTGCCGGGGTCCTGCGGTCGAACGAGCGCGACGAGCCATGGATGCGTCGCGGCGCTCAACGCGGCGAGCGTGGCACTGGGCCGGCGGATGACGGCCAGAACACCCTGGGGATTGTCCTTGTCGGCCAGCGAGCGGAAGACGTCTTCAGCCAGAGCATAGACGCGTCGCCCGGCTTTGCGCTGAGTCTCGAGCAGGTCGTTGGCGAACGGGCTCTTGAGCAGATCAGGCGCGTAGCAGATCCAGGCCACGTCGGCGCCGGCCTCAATTGCCTCTCCGACGTGGCGGATGCCCTCGGCCACGAACAGGCCGGTCTCATCGCGGACTTTGCGCTGCTGCAACTTGCGCGTGAGTTTGACGTCGGGGTTGCGGGGGTTCGTGAGGGTCGGTGGCACGATTTGATTCTACAAGAAACCGGGAGTAACCCGATGTCCCCCCGATGTGCGCGGCGCGCCGCGCACATCGGGGGACATCGGGTTACTCCCGGTTTCTTTCCGGCAAGACATACGATGAGTTTGACCAGCGCATCAATTCGCCCATATAATTCGTGTCCACGAACGATCTCACCTCGGTACAGGTACGAAACTCATATGATGACTCCACCCAACCGTGTCAGCATCTGGCAGGAACGGCAGCAGATCCCAACCTATCGGGTCGGCCAGCCGGATCGCAATCCCATGTTCCTGGAGAAGCGCGTCTACCAGGGCAGCAGCGGCTCCGTCTATCCCTACCCCGTCATCGACCAGGTTGCTGACGAGGCCACGCTCGAGACGTGGACGGCCGTGTACCTCGAGAACCGCTATCTCAAGATCATGATCCTGCCCGAGCTGGGCGGTCGGGTGCAGATGGCACTCGACAAGACCAACGGCTATCACTTCATCTACTACAACCAGGTCATCAAGCCCGCGCTGGTCGGGCTGGCCGGGCCGTGGGTCTCGGGCGGCATCGAGTTCAACTGGCCGCAACACCATCGCCCCAGCACCTACATGCCCGTCGAATGGCAGCTCGTCGAACACGCCGACGGCAGCGCGACAGTGGTCTGCGCCGAGATCGAGCGCATGTTCTTCACGAAGGGCACGCACGCCTTCACCCTGCACCCCGATCGCGCCGTGCTCCAGATCGACGTCCAGCTCTCGAACCGCACCGATCAACCGCAGACCTTCCTGTGGTGGGCCAACCCGGCCGTGCACGTCAACGACGACTACCAGTCCGTCTTCCCCCCTGACGTGCACGCCGTGATGGATCACGGCAAACGCGACGTCAGCGACTTCCCGATCGCGACGGGCACCTACTACAAGGTCAACTACGCACCCGGCACCGACATCTCGCGCTACAAGAACATCCCGGTGCCGACGTCGTACATGGCCCACCACTCGGACTTCGATTTCGTCGGCGACTACGACCACGGCAGGTCCGCGGGCATGTTGCACGTCGCCAACCACCACCTCGTGCCGGGCAAGAAGCAGTGGACCTGGGGGAACAGCACCTTCGGCCAGGCGTGGGATCGGCACCTCACCGACACCGACGGCCCTTACATCGAGTTGATGTGCGGCGCCTTCACCGACAACCAGCCCGACTTCTCGTGGCTGATGCCCGGCGAGGAGAAGCGCTTCCGCCAGTCGTTCCTGCCATACAAGGCTATCGGCCCGGCGACCCAGGCCAACGAAGACGCGGTGCTGCATCTCGTCGTCGAACGCGATCAGGCCGAGCTGGGCGTCTATCTCACGACGCCGCGCTCGGTAAAGGTGATGCTCGAGATCAGTGGCCAGGCGCACTGGTCGCGCACGGTTGAGCTGTCACCCGAAGCGACGCTGCGTGAGACCATCGCGCTGCCCATCGGCACAGCGCCGACAGACGTGACGGCGCGTGTGTTCACGACGGAAGGCCACGAGATCCTGTCGTTCACGCCGCTGCGGCCCGAGCGCCCGCCCCGCCCGAACCCGGCGACGCCCGCGCCGACGCCGGCCGACGTTGCGTCGAACGAGGAGCTCTACCTGCACGGCCTGCACCTCGAGCAGTACCGTCATGCGACTTATGCGCCTGAGCCCTACTACGAAGAAGCCCTGCGGCGCGATCCGGGCGACAGCCGCTGCCACGTCGCGCTCGCTCGACTGCTCTGGCGGCGCGGACAGTTCGCGATGGCCGAGAGCCATCTGCGTGTCGCCATCGAGCGCCTGACTCTGCGCAACCCGAACCCGTACGACGGCGAAGCGCACTATCAACTCGGCCTCGTCCTCACGTTTCAGGGCCGCACGCGCGAAGCCTTCGACGCATTCTACAAAGCGACCTGGAACGCGGCCTGGCAGGACAGCGCGTTCTTTCAGCTGGCCCGGCTTTCCGCCGTGCACGGCGATCTCGAGCAGGCCTTGCGCCTGACCGAAGACGCGCTGCGCCGCAACCACTCGCATCATCCGGCCCGGCACCTGAAGATCGCGCTGCAACGCAGGCTGGGGCGCGTCGACGACGCGGCGATCGAGATCAGCGTGGCGTTGTCGCTCGATCAACTTGAGTTCGGCGCGCTGTGGGAACGCGAGTTGCTCGGCGCGAGTGAGCCTGGCGCGTTCGCAGCGCTGGCGCGCGGCAACACGCATCTGTACACCGAGCTCGCGCTCGACTACGCGCGAGCCGGTCTGCATGCCGAAGCTGTGAAGCTGTTGGAAGCCGCTCCCGCACCCGACCCGCTTGTCCATTACTACCGCGCGGCTGCGCTCTCCGCGCTCGGCGACGACGCTGCCGCGCGCGCGGCAGTCGATGTCGCCGAAGGTCTGTCGCCGGATGGGTGCTTCCCGCATCGCGTCGAGTCGCTGCTCGCGCTGCAAACGGCGCTGCGCCTGAACCCACAGGCCGCGCGCGCCCCGTACTACATCGGCACGTTCTGGTACGCGCAGCGCCAGTACGACGAAGCCATCGCGGCCTGGGAGCAATCGCGCGAACGCGACAAACGCTTCGCGACCGTGCAGCGTAACCTCGGCCTGGCCTACTACAACAAGCGCGGCGACGCCGCTCGCGCGCTGGCCGCCTATGAGGCCGCTGTGGCGCTGGATCCGACTGACGCGCGCGTCCTGTTCGAGTACGACCAGCTTCGCAAGCGCCTGAACCACGCGCCGGCGATCCGGCTGGCCACGCTCGATCGACACCCGACCGAGGTGGCGCGCCGCGACGATCTGACCGTCGAGTGGCTGGCGCTGCTCAACCTCAACGGCCGCTCGGCCGAGGCGTTGTCGACGGTGCTCGCGCGCCACTTCCATCCCTGGGAGGGTGGCGAGGGCAAAGCGCCGGCGCAGTACGTGGCCGCGCTGGTCAACCTCGGTCTGGCCGACCTCGCCGCCGCGCAGCCCGAGGCCGCGGTTGCGACGCTCGAACGCGCCCTGACGTTTCCGCTCAGCCTCGGCGAGGGCAAGCTGCCGAATGCCTTCGACAACACCATCCACTACTGGCTCGGCCGCGCTCATCAGTTGCGCCATAGCGAAAACGCCGCGACCCGGCACTTCGAACTCGCAACGCGCGGCTCGAGCCAGCCGGCCTCGGCCCTGTACTACAACGATCAGCCGCCGGACCTGATCTTCTATCGCGGCCTGGCGTTGCGCGCGCTCGGTCGCGAAGCCGAAGCCAGCCAGGTCTTCGAGACGCTCGCCGACTACGGCCGGGCTCACGCGAATGACACCGTGACGTTCGACTACTTCGCCGTGTCGCTGCCCGACTTCCTGGTGTTCGACGACGACCTGACGCTGCGCAATCGCATCCACTGCGATTACATGCTCGGCCTCGGCCTGCTCGGCCTGGGCCAGACCACGGCCGCGGCCGCGCAGTTCGAGCGTGTCCTCGACGCCGATTCCTCTCACCTTGGTGCGCATCACCACCTGGCGTTCTGTCAGGCCGGCGCGCCCGTAAGCTTAGGAGTCATTCTTTAGCCGCGAATTTCGCGAATGACGCGAATGGAACTGTGGATCGCAGGCAACTGTGCTTTTCGACTCCGCATCCTTCGCGTCATTCGCGAAATTCGCGGCTAAGAGATCCGTTTGGCGTATCGATCAAACGCGCCCGGAAACCGACCCTTTTGCGGATGGCGAGCCCCGGCGCCGGGGCGTATCCTGACGCTGCGCCGAAACCGGATCCACACGACCCGGCGCGGGGGAAGTCATGCCGTTCGCCATTCGAGCCACGCGCGTGTTCATCGTCGCGGCGGCCGCGATCCTCATCAGCCTCTTCGTTGTCGCGCCACATACGCGCGTGGCGCAGGCCGCCGATCCGATCTCCAATCCGCAGCCGATCAGCAACATCCTGGCGCCGGGCACGACGGGCATCGACCTGAGTGTCTCCACTCCGGCGTCGACGAGTTGTGCGTATTCCGTCGGGGCCGACAAGGCCTACGCGCAGATGACGGCGTTCACGCAGACCGGCGGGACGACGCACAAAACGGCGGTCGCGCTCAACCCGGATCCCAAGATCGTCAACAACGTGTTCGTGCGCTGCGCGGCGCAGCCCAGTTTCGTGTTGCCGTTGAAGTACCGCGTGCGCGCGTCCGCCAGCCCGCGCTACCCGCGCATCGGCAACCTCTGGGGCTGGGGCGAATGGAAGTGGGACGCTCACAAGAGCATCGCCGAGATGGCGAAGGTCGATCTGTGGATGGGCGCCGACGTCTACGACATGAGCGAGTTGCCGCAGTATCAATCCGACTTCCAGGAACTGCGCACGCTCAACCCGAACGTGTTGATCCTGGCTTCGATCAACGCCGTCGAGCCGTACACAAACACGATCCCGGAAACCTATTACCTTCACGACGTCAACGGCCAGCGCATCGAAGTCTGGCCGGGGTCGTATCGGCTCAACCTCACGAAGACCGAGGTCGCCGACTATCAGGCGACCTTCGCCTACCAGCGCCTGGCGCAGGCCGGTTTCATCCACGACGGGTTGTTCATCGACAACGTCTTCCTTGCACAGTCGTGGTTCGACACCGACATTTACGGCAACCCCGTGCAGATCGACGCGAACGAAGACGGACAGCCCGACGACGCTGCGACGCTCGACGTTGCCTGGCGCGCCGGCGTGCTGCGCGAGGTCGAAGCGATCCGGACGTTGATGCCGAACATCATCCTCAGCGGGCATGCGCTCGAGATCGATGAGCCGCGCATCGCCGCGACGTTCAACGGCGACAGCTTCGGCTTCGCATCGGCCGACATCATCGAGGGCGAGGCGACCTTCGCCGCCGAGCACCAGCGCTACGACGCCTGGATGACGCAGGCGCGCTCGCCACGGATCGTGATGTACGAAGGCTCGCCGATCGACCTGTTCGCGTACGGCTACGACTACGAGCCGCTGTCGAAGGTGACGGCATCGGGCGCGGCGTTTGCCCAGGGCTTCTATCCGTGGATGCGCTTCGCGCTCGGCCTGACGCTCCTCAACGACGGCTACTACGCCTACGAGTGGGGCGACACCTGGCACGGCAACGCCTGGTGGTACGACGAGTACGACCTCGACCTCGCCGGGCCGATCGGCCCGGCGGCGCTCGTGCCGACCTCCGGCTTCTCGGCCGGCCCGAACCTCGCGACCAACCCGAGTTTTGAGGACGCAACCCTGACGCCGTGGACCAGCTGGGTCGACAGCGCCAACGGCTACGCCGCCACGATCACGCGCGACACGGCCTCACCCGGCGCGGGCTCGGCGTCGGCGCGCATATACGTCACGCAGGCCGGCGGCGAAGACTGGCGCGTCGACTTCAATCAGCCCAACCGATCGCTCGTGGCGGGCACGGCCTACGAGGTGCGGTTCCTGGCACGCGCCTCGGTTGCGCGACCGTTGACAGTCGGCGTCACCAAGGGCGTGCCCAACTGGGACGCTTACGGCCTGTGGCAGACGGTGCAGCTATCGACGACCTGGCAGGAGTATGTCGTGCCTTTCGAGGCGACAGCCACGGCTTCGGATGCGCGGCTGCAGTTCCTGGCCGGCGCGACGACGGGCACCGTCTGGCTCGACGAGATCCGCCTGACGAAGCGCGCGCCCGACGTCTGGCGGCGCGACTTCGGCGCGGGTGCGGTGTTCGTGAACGGCACGGCGCAGACGCAGACGATCGCGGTCGGCAGCGGCCTGAGGCGCTTCAGTGGTTCGCAGGCCCCGCGCGATCAGCGCATCCTCGACGACGGCGCAGGCTTCACGACGCCGACCGGCAGCTGGAGCGTCGTGACGCTCGACAGCGGCGAGTGGAAGGCCAGCGGCCCGTTCTTCCACAGCTTCGGCACGACGGCGCACAAGCTGAGCGCGGGCTCGGGCGAGGCGCGCTGGACGATTCCGATCGCGGCCAGCGACGCCTACACGATCAGCGTCTGGTATCCGGCGGCGCCCGAGGCCAGCGCCTGGACCACGGCCGCCACGTACGAGCTGCTCGTCAACGGCAGCCCCGTCGCGACGCGCACGCTCAATCAGCGCCTGAACGGCGACACCTGGCAGGTGATCGGCACAACGGCGTTGAGCGCCGGCTCGAGCGTGGCGCTGCGCCTGACCTGCTCGGCGCCGTGCGTGGCGGACGCCGTCTACGTCGAGTCAGCGGCGCGCTACAACGACGGCTCGGCCGCGTCGACCGTCACACTCCAGCCCTTCGATGCGATTGTGTTGGTGCGGGATCTTCCGAATCGGCTGTACATGCCGGTCATGCGCCGTTGAATGAGGGTCTCAGAGAAATGAGAAAGGCCGAGGCAAAGCCTCGGCCTTTCTTGTTGCATGAGGAGAAACGTCAAAGCCCGTTCGCGGCGATGACGTCGCGGTACCAGTAGAACGAATCCTTCGGCGTGCGCTTGAGCGTGGCGTAGTCGACGTGGATCAGGCCGAAGCGCTGCTTGTAGCCCTCGGCCCACTCGAAGTTGTCGAGCAGCGACCAGTGCAGGTAGCCGCGCACGTCGACGCCGTCTTGCGTGGCGCGCTGCAACTCGGTCAGGTAGCGCGCCGTGAAGTCGATGCGCGCGCCGTCGTGGATGCGGCCGTCGACGCCGACCCAATCCGTCGACGAGAGGCCGTTCTCGGTGATGTAGATCGGGGTCTTGTAGCGCTCGTACAGGAAGCGCGGCCCCCAGTACAGGGCTTCGGGCGTCACCGGCCACGGGAACGCCGTGTGCGGGAAGCCGTCGCCGAACGGCACCATCTCGGGCCCGTTGGCGCCGGCGCGCACGTACACGCCCTGGTAGATGTTGGCGCCGTAGAAGTCGATCGGCTGCGAGATGATGTCGAAGTCGTCGGCGCCGATGACGGGCATGTCGGCCCCGTACAGCGCGACGCCATCGGCCGGGTAGCTCTTCAGGAAGATCGGATCCGAGAACCAGGTGTTGTTCCAGAAGTCCTTGCCGCGCACCGCGAACGTGGCCAGCCGCGCCGCCTCGACGTCGGCGGGGTTGTTGCGGTCAGCGGGGATGGCCTGGCTGGCGACCGGCGCGAAGCCGATCTGCAGCGGCTGTTTGGCGACGGCGCGCATCGCCTGCACCGCGCGGCCGTGCGCCAGCAGCGCGTGATGGCCGACGCGCAGCACCTCGGCCCAGCCGAGTTTGTCGCCGGGGGCGTGAGCGCCGGTCGAGTGCCCGAGCCAGACGAAGCATTGCGGCTCGTTGTGCGTCATCCAGTGAGTGACGCGATCCGAGAACTGCTCGGTCACGAGCGCCGCGTAGTCGGCGAACCAGCGCGGGCTGTCGGCGTTCAGCCAGCCGCCCTGGCAGTAGAGCGCGTGCGGAAAGTCCCAGTGGAAGAGCGTGACGAACGGCTGAATGCCGGCCTCGAGCAGGCTGTCGATCAGGCGATCGTAGTAGTCGAGGCCCTGCTCGTTGACAGAGCCGGCGCCCGTTGGCAGGATGCGCGACCATGACAGCGAGAAGCGGTAGGCCTTGCTCCCGAGTTCGCGCATGAGCGCCACGTCCTCGCTGAAGCGATGGTACTGATCACAGGCCACGGCGCCGTTGTGCCCGTTGTAGACCGTGCCCTCTTTGCGGCAGAACATGTCCCACACCGACAGCCCGCGCCCATCTTCGAAGGCCGCGCCCTCGACTTGATACGACGCCGTCGCCGTGCCCCACACGAAGCCCTTCGGAAACTGAAGTGTCGCCATACATTCACCGTCTTTGAGATTGGGTATGAATAGACCGGCACAGGAAATCATAGCCGCGAATGACGCGAATTGGGAGGAACTCCATTCGCGTCATTCGCGCAATTCGCGGCTACACCTTACCCGCCCAGAGTGGCCCGCACCTTCACAGCGGTCACGCCGGGCGCAGGTCGAGGCACGACTGAGCCGTGCACGACGGCGCCGTCGACCTCGAGCGTCACCTGCGAGCCGGGGCCGCGGCGCACGACTTCGAGCGTGTACGTGACGCCCTGGAAGCGCCGCGTGGCCGTGAAGCCCGGCCAGCTCTCGGGCAGCACCGGCGCCACCTCGAGACCGCTGAGCGTCGGGCGGATGCCGAGCAGCCACTGCGTGATCGCGACGTAGTTCCAGGCGGCCGTGCCCGAGAGCCACGAGTTCTTGGCCTCGCCGTGAGTGGCGGCGTCGCGGCCCGCGATCATCTGCGCGTACACGTACGGCTCACAGCGATGCACGTCGCTGATCGCCTCGCGCGCCGACGGGTTGATGCGCAGATAGTAGTCGAAGGCGGCGTCACCGCGGCCGACCATCGCCTCGGCGATCATGATCCACGGATTGGTGTGGCAGAAGATGCCGGCGTTCTCTTTGTAGCCCGGCGGGTAGGACGAGATCTCGCCAAGGTTGAGATAGTAGCGCGAAAAGGCCGGCTGTTGCAGGACGATGCCATGCGGCGTCGCCAGTCGCTGCTTCACCGAGTCGAGCGCCTTGACCGCGCGCCCATCCGCCAGGCCGATGCCCGCCAGGATGCAGATGCCCTGCGGCTCGATGAAGATCTGGCCTTCCTCGCAGACCGAAGACCCGACCGGGTTGCTGAAGTCGTCGTAGGCGCGCCGGAACCAGGAGCCGTCCCAGCCGTTAGCGTCGGTGGTGGCCACCATCTTCGCCGCCTCGGCGCGGTAGCGCTCGGCCTCGTCGAGCTTGCCGCGCGCCGCGGCGATATCGGCGAGTTCATCCGCAGCCAGGACGAACAGGCCCGCGATGAAGACCGACTCGGCCACCTTGCCTTCTTTGTTGGTCGTGGTCTGGAAGGACTGGCCCGGCGTGTCTGAGAAGCAGTTCAGGTTCAGGCAGTCGTTCCAGTCGGCACGGCCGATGAGCGGCAGGCCGTGCGGGCCAAGCCGATCGAGCGTGTACTGCAGGCTGCGCTGCAGGTGCTCGTACAACGGCGTCTCGGTGCCGGCCGCGTTGTCGTACGGGACCTGCTCGTCAAGGATCGACCAGTCGCCGGTCTCTTTGAGGTACGCGGCCACCGCCAGGATCAACCAGGCCGGGTCGTCGTTGAAGTTGCTGCCGACGTCGTTGTTGCCGCGCTTGGTCAGCGGCTGGTACTGGTGATAGGCGCCGCCGGTGGGCAGCTGCGTGGCGGCGGTGTCGATGATGCGTTCGCGAGCGCGCTCGGGCACCATGTGCACGAAGCCGAGCAGGTCCTGATTCGAGTCGCGGAAGCCCATGCCGCGGCCGATACCCGACTCGTACAGCGAAGCCGAGCGCGACATGTTGAACGTCACCATACACTGGTAGGCGTTCCAGATGTTGACCATGCGGTTGACGTGCTCGTCGGGCGTCTGCACCTGAACGATGCCGAGCAGGTCCGCCCAGTAGGCGCGCAACGCTTCGAACGCGGCGTCGACGTTGGCCTGCTGCAGGTACTTGGCGATGACGGGTTTGACCGTGCGCTTGTTGATCGTCTGCGAGCCGGGCGGATCGAACTTGTCGTCGCGCGGGTTCTCGTGATAGCCGAGGACGAAGATGACGGTGCGCTTCTCGCCGGGCTTGAGCGACAGGCGCACCTGGTGCGCGCCCATCGGCTGCCAGCCGTGAGCGATCGAGTTCGTCAGATCGCCGCGTTCGACGGCCAGCGGCTCGCGCCAGTCGCGGTACGGTCCGAGGAAGGCGTCGCGCTGGGTGTCGAAGCCGGCCAGCGGCTCGGAGCAGGCGAAGTAGGCGAAGTGGTCGCGGCGCTCGCGGTACTCGGTCTTGTGATAGATCACGCCGTCCTCGACCTCGACCTGGCCGGTGCTGTAGTTGCGCTGGTAGTTGGTGGCGTCGTCCCACGCTTCCCACAACGCGAACTCGACGCTCGAGAACAGATCGAGCGAAGCCGGTTCATCGCGCTCGTTGACGATCTCGGTCTGCCAGATCTCGAGCGTCTCGCCGAGCGGCACGAAGTAGCGCGTCTCGGCGGAGATGCCGCGGTAGGTCGACGCGATCGTGGTGTAGCCCATGCCGTGGCGGCACGAGTAGCCTTCGAGTTGCGTCTTGGTCGGCTGCCACGAGGGCGACCAGTAGGCGCCGTCGCTTGCGTCGCGGAGATAGAGGTAGCGGCCGCCGACGTCGAGCGGGGCGTTGTTGTAGCGGTAGCGCGTCAGGCGGCGCAGGCGCGCGTCGCGATAGAAGCTGTAGCCGCCGGCGGTGTTCGAGATGATGCCGAAGTACGACTCGCAGCCCAGGTAGTTGATCCACGGGAGCGGCGTGTCGGGGCGGGTGATGACGTATTCGCGGCGGGCGTCGTCGAAGGTTCCGTACTTCATGATGGGATCATCCTGTGCCGCCACGTCGAATGACGGGCCGGGGCTATGGGCGCAGATCGATGGCCACCTGGGCTTTCGGTCCGCTGGGCTGGGGCCATGATACTCCAAAAACGCCGTTTTGGGAGCGCTCCCAGGGTGGCCCCTCCCGCATCGCCGCGGGTTGAAGATGAGCCCGCGGGAGTCTCGGCGATGCTGCCCTCCCCTTTCAGGGGAGGGCGCGCCGCCACAGCGCCCGGGCCATTTCGACAACCGTCGGCGGCGCGGGTGGGGTACGGTACGATTCCGACCATGCCCCTCACCGACCCTGAACGCATCGCGGCGCTCGAATGGCCGACCAGCCGCGTCGACATGGTGCTCGACACCGATACGTACAACGAGATCGACGATCAGTTCGCGCTGGCCTACGCGGCGCTCTCGCCTGAGCGGATCAACCTCGAGGCCGTGTACGCCGCGCCGTTCCACAATGAGCGCTCGACCGGCCCGGCCGACGGCATGGAAAAGAGCTACGCCGAGATCGAGCGCGTGCTGGAGCGATTGGGGCGTCAGAACCTGGCGACGTTTCGAGGGTCCGAACGCTGGCAGCCCGGCCCCAAGGCGGCTGTGCCCAGCCCGGCCGCGAAGGATTTGATCGCCCGAGCTCGCCAGCCCAGGTCGGAGAGATCGGGAAAGCTCTACGTCGTCGCCATCGGTGCGCCCACCAACGTCGCCAGCGCGCTGCTGATGGCGCCCGAAATCGCCGAGCACATCGTCGTGGTCTGGCTCGGCGGCCACGCCCGCCATCACTGGGACACACGCGAGTTCAACCTCGTGCAGGACCTGCACGCAACACGCGTGCTGCTCGACAGCGGCGTCCCACTCGTGCGCGTGCCGTGTCTGGGCGTCGCCGAGCACCTGCGCACGACCGAGCCCGAACTGGCCGCCTATGTGAAGGGCAACGGCCCGATCGCCGATTACCTGTATCAGACCTTCGCGGACGTCTATGCCGACCACTTCGCGAAGTCGCGCGTGCTGTGGGATGTGGTCGCCGTGGCGTGGTTGATCGATCCGACCTTCACAACCTCGGCGCTGTTGCCGAGCCCGCTCGTGTCGGAGGCGTTCACGTTCAGCGAAGATCAACGCCGCCATCTCATCCGCGAGGTGATCGCCGTGAACCGCGACGCCATCCTGGCGGATCTGTTCACGAGGTTGCGGGGATAGAGGGGAAAGCGCTGCCCCACCTCCGGAAGAAAAGAATCCCAAAACAGATAACGCCGATGGCCCCGGCATAGCCGGGGCCATCGGCGTTATCTGTTTTGGGAATATCAGGAAGAGAAGGGTCTCGCCTTCAGTCGGGGCAGCCTGAAAGGCCTCTCACGTCGGGCTGTTGCACGCGAATCGAGCGGCGGTTGTCACCTCAATCCGAGTGGCTGGCGAAGGCCATGGTGTAGAGATCGAAGTAACGGCCGCGACGCTCGAGGAGCTGGGCGTGGGTGCCCTGCTCGATAATGCGCCCGTGATCCATCACCACGATCAGGTCCGCGCGCGTGATCGTCGAGAGCCGGTGGGCGATGACGAAGGCCGTCCGCCCATGCAGCAGCCGCTCGAGCGCCGCCTGGATGACGCGTTCGGTCTGCGTGTCGATGCTCGACGTCGCTTCATCGAGGATCAGGATGCGCGGATCCGCGAGCAGCGCGCGCGCGAATGAGATCAGCTGGCGCTGCCCGCCCGACAGGATCGCGCCGCCCTCGCCGACGGGCGTGTCGTAGCCCTTCTCGAGCTTCAGGATGAAGCCATCCGCACCGACGGCCTCGGCCGCGCGCTTGACGTCCTCGACCGAGGCATCCGGTCGCGCGTAAGCGATGTTGCTGTGGATCGAGCCCGAGAACAGGAAGGGATCCTGAAGCACCACGCCCGTCTGGCGGCGGAGCGATTCCTGAGTGACCTCGCGCACGTCGACGCCGTCGATGCGCACGGCGCCCTCGCTGGCGTCGTAGAAGCGCGAGATCAGGCGCACGAACGTCGACTTGCCCGCGCCGGTCTCGCCGACCAGGGCCACGGTCTTGCCGGGTTCAACGTTCAGGTTGACATGATCGAGCACCGGCGAGCCGTTGGCCGTGTAGCGGAAGCTGACATCGTCGAAGTCGACCCGGCCGATCACGCCCGGCAGATCGCGAGCGCCCGGCCGATCGGGCACCTCAACCGGCGTGTCGAGCAACTCGAAGATGCGCTCACCGCTGGCCATCGTCGCCTGCAGAGCGTTGTAGCGCTGCGAAAGATCGCGGATCGGATTGAAGAATCGGTCGATGTAGAGCGCAAAGGCCACCAGCGTGCCAGGCGTCAGCGTCACACCGAGCCAGCCCGTCTCGCCGAGCACCGCGCGGCCGCCGATATAGAGGACGAGCGCCAGCGCCAGGCTGCCGATCAGATCGACCGACGGGAAGAAGATCGACACCAGCAGCGACGCATAGTTGCTCGCGCGCAGCAGGTTGCCGTTGACGTCGCGCTTGAAAACCGCGAGGTTGTAGTCCTCGCGCCCGAACGACTGCACGACGCGCACGCCGACGATGTTCTCGTTCAGCGTGGCGTTGACCCAGCCGACTGCTGAGCGCACGCGCCTGTAGCTCTCGCGGGCGCGGCGCCTGAACAATTCGGTGGCGAGCGCCATCAACGGCAGCACCGTGAAACTCAGCAGCGACAGCCGCCAGTTGAGCAGCAGCATGGCGATGACGATCCCGAACAGGTCGATGAAGTCGCGGGCCACGGCGACGAGCGCCCAGACCACCATCTCGCGCACGACGCTGACGTCGTTGACGACGCGCGAGACCAATCGGCCGACGGCGTAGCGCCCGAAGAACCCCAGCGACAGCCGCTGCATGTGGTCGAAGAGCGCGCGACGCAGGTCGTAGACCACGTCCTGGCCGGCGCGCGCCATGATCTTCACGCGCACGTAAGTGCCGATCCAGAACACGCCGCCAGCGAGCAGATACAGGACGACTGCCTGACCGGTGCGGCCGAGGTCGCCCTTCGCGATGCCCTCGTCGATGGCGATGGCGATCAGATATGGGCCGGCGATGTAGCCAATCATGGCCAGCGCCATCCACAGGATCGCGGTTCCAATGCGCCCGGCGTACGGCCTCACATAGGCCAGCAGCCGGCGCGCGATGCGTGGGTCGTAGGCCTTGCCCAGGATCTCGTCGTCGTTGGGCGGCGGCGTTTTGGGCGGGATCGCCTTGGGGGTGATGGGTGCGGCTTTGGCGGTCATCGCACGGAACTCGGCTTGAGCGGCTTGTCTTCGGGTCGATCCGGGCGCGGCGCCTTCGGATGCGGCACCGGTTCGGCTGGCGCCTCGACGGCCTCGGGCTCCTCGGAGTCGAGGAACATCATCTCGCGCTGATACTGCTCCTGGTCCTTGAGTTGCAGGTTGTAGATTTCTTGATACGCGCCGGGCACGTCGACAAGCTCCGCGTGTTTACCGCGCTGCACGATGCGGCCGCCGTCGAGCACCAGGATCTGGTCGGCGCGCCGCACTGTCGACAGCCGCTGGGCGATGACGAACGTCGTGCGGCCTTTCATCAGCGTGTCGAGCGCCTTCTGGATCAGGAACTCGGTGCGCATGTCGACGCTCGAGGTGGCGTCGTCGAGGATCAGGATACGCGGGTCGGTCAGCAGCGCGCGGGCGATGGCGATGCGCTGACGCTGCCCGCCCGAGAGGGTCACGCCGCGCTCGCCGACGACCGTCTCGTAGCCTTCCGGGAACGAGAGGATGAAGTCGTGGGCCTGCGCGGCACGCGCGGCGGCGAAGATCTCGTCCTCGGTCGCGTCGGGCCGGCCGTAGGCGATGTTCTCGCGGATGGTCGCCGAGAACAGCAACGAGGTCTGCAGGACGAGGCCGATCTGGCGGCGCAGTGACTGGAGTTCGACCTTGCGGATATCGTGACCGTCGGCCAGGACGCGGCCTGTGGTCGGGTCGTAGAAGCGCGGGATGAGGTTGACCAGGCTGGTCTTGCCGCTGCCCGTTGGGCCGATCAAGGCGATCACCTGGTTGGGCTCGACCTCGAAGCTGACGTTCGAGAGCGCCGCCCCTGCGCCGCGGTAGCTGAACGACACATCCTCGAACTTCACGCGGCCTGTGAGGGTTGGCAAGGCAGGTGCGTCGGGGTGGGCTTCGATGGCGAAGGGCGCGTCGAGCACTTCGTAGATGCGTGTCGCGCCGGCCAACGCTTCACTTGCGCTGCTGACCACGAAGCCCAGGTCCTGCACCGGGAAAGCCAGCAGCATCAGGTAAGCGTTGAAGGCCACGATCTCGCCCAGCGTCATCTGGAAGACGGCGCCGAACCAGAGGACGAGCGCGGTGCTGACCACGACCAGCAGCGTGAAGGTCGGCATGTAGCGGCCCCACGTGCCCACCAACGTGACGCGCGCGTCGTACAGCTCGCGGTGCGGCTTCTCGAAGCGGGTCGACTCGTCTTCCTCGCGGGCGAAGGCGCGCACGACCTGGACGCCTGTCGCGTACTCCTGCACCGCCGACGACACGGCGCCGAGCGCGTTGTCGATGCGCAGGAACATGGGCTCGGCGATCCGGCCGAGATGCATGGTCACGAAGGTCATGACGACCAGGGGCAGCAGGCCGATCAGCGTGAGCGTCGGCGACTGCTGCACCAGCAATATCAGGATGCCGACCAGCAGCATCACCACGTTGAGCAGATCGATGGCGCCCTGGCCGATGAAGCGCGACACGGCGCTGACGTCCTCGGTGCAACGGCTCATCAACTGGCCGGTCTGGGCCTGATCGTGGTAACCGAAGTGCAGGCGCTGAATCTTGTCGTAGAGGGCGTTGCGCAGGTCATAGCCGGTGTGGTTGACCAGCCACTCGCCGAGATAGCGGCGGCCGAAGCCGAACAGCGAGCGAAGAGCGCCGATGCCAAGGATGGAGAGCGCGGCGCGAGTCAGAGCCCCGGACTCCTGTCGTCCGAGGCCTTCGTCGATAACCGATTGGATAATCCCGGGTACCACCAGGCTGGCGAGGGTGAGTAAAGCCGTGCTGATCACCAACGCCGTCACCTGCAGGCGGTACGGGCGGAGCGGCCTGAAGAGGCGGAGGAAATTCACTTGACCACCAGAGGGAACGCAGACTTGGCAGTGTACCGCTTTCATAGACGATCTTCAAGCCGTAGAGGGGATTTTGGCGACGGATTGCGCAGATTTCGCGGAGAGGATCGTCTGAATCCTGTGAACCTGGCGGCAGCCATCCCGACACAGGCGAAATCCGTGCGATCCGCGGCCAGTCACTTCGGGGGATCGGCCGGTTCTGATCCGCCTGTCACATCTGACACCGGGAAAGACTTGATGTTCGGCTATACCTGACGCGGAAGGCGCGCCCTACAATGCCCGCATGACCCTCGCCGTCGACCGTCCGACCCTCAACCGCCTGATCGATCTGGTGTCGCAGCATGAAGACTGGATCCTGCGGAAGGTCATCGATTACGCCAAGGTACACGAGTACACGCGCTACACCTCGACCCTGATCGAGGCCTGGCGCATCTCGATCCATTCGTTGAGCGAAGCGATGGCGCAGGTACTGGCGACGCAGGAAGAGGTCCCGTCACCCAGCCTCGACGACACCTTCAACGAGACGGTTATCGACCAGTTCAGCATCGCCGAAGTGCGCAAGCATCGCGCGCGCGGCGTGACCCTGGGCATGTTCCTGGGGCTCGTCAAGTATTACAGGCGCGGCTACGACGACCTGGTGCGCGAGCAACACCTCGAGCCCGCCATCGAACACGAGTACCTCGACTTCCTTGGGCGCTTCTTCGATCGCTTCGAGATCGGCTACAGCGTCGAGTGGAACGCGCTCAACGCCGGTCAGGCCGTCGACGAACTGCAGAACCAGAACCGCACGCTGACCAACGAGAAGAACAAGTACCTGACGATCTTCGAGAGCCTCTATGACCCGGTCATCCTGCTTGATCGCCGCAACCTGATCGAGAACATCAACCAGGCCGCGGCCGAGTTGTTCCAGGCCCACAACCTGCCGGCGCACCGTTACTACGATCAGCAGCCCGTCGAGCAGGCCTTCCCATGGCTGGCCGACGAGATCGCGGCCTTTTCGAGGAGCAGCGAGCAGGAACTCGTCGTGGTCAAGAGCCTCGACACGCTTCAGGGCGAGCGCCACTTCCAGGTCAAGATGAAGCGGATGCAGGACGTTAGCGAAAAGTATTGGGGCACCGTCCTGATCCTTAACGACCTGACCGAGCGCATCCAGAAGGAAGAAGCGCTGACCCTCAACCGCGCGATCCTGCGTTGGGTCAACACGCTTGTCGGCCTCAGCCAGCGGCTCTCAGGCGGCGCCGACACCGAGGACGTGTTCCTCGAAGCGATGGGCGCGATCTACGAATTGGCCGAGCCCGACGCCGCCGTCCTGGGCCTGTGGGAGCCCGAAGCCGCGCGGTTCAAGCTGAAATACAGAGTGTCCACGGCCGGCGTCGAGAAGATCGACCAGGCCTACAGGCCGGCTCCGGGCGAACTGGATCAGACTACCGGTGCGCGCATGCCCGTGCCCGATCAGGCCTTGGGCCAGGTCGCCGCGATCCCGCTGAAAACCAGCGAGCAGCTTGTCGGCCGGCTGTGGGTCGGGCGCGCGCAGCAACGGCCCTTCACGACCTCGGAGCAGGTCGTGCTCGAGAGCCTCGCGCACCAGATGCTGATCGCCATCGAACATGCCCGGCTGACCGAACAGATCCAGTCTGGGGCCGTGGTGACCGAACGCGCGCGCCTCTCGCGCGAGATGCACGACGGCCTGGCCCAGATCATCGGTTTCCTCAGCCTGCAGATGCAGTCGCTCGAGTCGCTCGTCAGCCAGGGCAAACTCGAGGAGACGCAGGCGGAACTGCGACGCGCGCGTGAGCGCATCCGCGAAGCCCAGGCCGAGGTGCGCGAGAACATCCTCAACCTGCGCACGGTGCTCTCGCGCCAGGGCGAGGCCGTGCCGTATCTGATCGAGCACATCGCCCAGTTCGGGGCCCAGACCGGGATCCAGACTCATGTGCAACGTCAGATCCATGCGCCCACCAACCTGTCGCCCCTGTGCGAGGTGCAGCTGGTGCGCATCGTCCAGGAAGCGCTGGCCAACATCCGCCAACATGCGAAGGCCCACAACGTGTGGGTCACCTTCGACGAAAGCGGCTCAGGTCTGACCGTCGACATCCGCGACGACGGCGTCGGCTTCGTGGAGCAGGCGCTCGCCAAACACTTCGGCCTGACGTCGATGCGCGAGCGCACCGAAGGCGTGCGCGGCGAACTGCGGATCACGTCAACGCCCGGCGCAGGGACCTTGATTCACCTGCACATCCCGCGGAACGCCAGCTAAGGACGATGTACCGATGAGTGAAGCCACACCGAAGCCGCTGCCCCTGCGCACCGTCGTCGCCGACGATCACAGGCTTTTCCGACAGGGCCTGATCTCGCTGATGAACACGCGCCCCGACCTGGTGACCGTGATCGGCGAGGCCGAGGACGGCGAGGGCGCAATCGACCTGTGCAGGCGGCTCAGCCCGGACCTGATGATGCTCGACATCCTCATGCCGCAGGTCGACGGCCTGCAGGCGGCGCGCCGGATCCGCGAGCAATGCCCGGACACGGCCATCATCATGCTGACCGCTTCGGAGACCGACGAGCACCTCGAGCAGGCGATCCGGCTCGGCGTCGCCGGCTATCTGCCCAAGAGCCTCGACTCGGGCGAGCTGTTCGACCTGGTGTTAGGGATGACGCGCGGAGAGGTCGCCGTGACGCACGCCACTGCCACGCGCGTGATGCGCAACCTGAGGCGGATGCGCGCGCCCGACCCGATCGAGCAGATCACCAGCCGCGAGCGCGAGGTGCTGCAACTGGCAGCCGCCGGCGACAGCAATCCCCAGATCGCGGCGCGGCTGCAGATCTCGGTCAACACCGTCAAGGCCCACGTCAAGAGCATCCTCGAGAAACTCGACCTCGAAAACCGGACCCAGCTGGCGGCTTACGCCATGCGCCGCGGCCTGCTCGCTCCGGTGGGTGAATCCCAAGATCGCCCACCTGGGTAATCCCGAAACCGTCGCCCTGAAGGATGCGGTCAGGCCAGGGCGGTGTTAAGGTATCTGTGAAATCCCGCACAAATACCTCAACGCCTGCGCCTGCCCGCCATGACCGCCGAATCTTCCTCAATCTTTGCCCTCAGCCGATTCTTCTTCGCCGCCAACGCCGCCGAACTGAGCGCCGCATACCGCGAACTTTCCGAAAGCCTGGGTGGCTCGCTCCCGTCGATCGACGATTGGGATGAGGCGACCTACTGCTTCAACCGCCTGTTCGTCGGGCCGCGTGCGCTCGTCGCGCCGCCGTACGCGTCGATTTACCTGGACGGCGATGCCTCGCGCCTGATGAGCGCCTCGACCCTTAAGATCCGACAGCTGTACGACATGCTTGGGCTGTCGCTGCCCTGGCAGAACTCGATCCCGGACGACCACGTGGCCTTCGAGCTCGACACGCTCTGGCAGGTCGAGCAGGCCCTGCAATCCGTCACGTCGTCGCAACTCGCAGACGCGCGCGACTACCTGCGCGCGCATCTGCAAGCCTGGGTGCCGGCCTTCGTCGCCAGGATCCAGGCTGCTCCTGATCTGCATCCGGCGCTGCTGGCCGTCAGCCGCACGCTGCTGGAAGCCGTTTTCACCACGGAGCACGCCAACGCGTGAACGCGCCGTGGACTCATTGTTTCATTCCGCCTGATCGAGAAAGGATGGCCATCGATGCACGAACCGACGTCATCGGGCGCCCGCAACATCGAGCTCGCCCTTGGCAACCGGATCTCACGCCGGAGTTTCTTGAAGATCCTGATGATGACCGGAGCGGTGGCGGCTCTGCCCCGCACCGGCCTGCTGCAGTCGTTCTCTCAGGAAGGCCCGGCCTTCGGGCGCACGACCTTCGCCGGGCTTGACGCCTACCAGACTTTCCGCAACGCCTGCCCGCGCAACTGCTATGACACCTGCGGCATCGTCAGCTACGTGAGGGACGGCGTCCTCGACTTCGTCGAAGGCGCGCCGGAGTCGACCTTCACCGACGGCGGGCTGTGCGTGAAGGGCTACGCCTATCCGCGCACGGTCTACAGCCCGGATCGGATCAAGTACCCGATGCGCCAGGTCGGGCGCGGCTCGGGCAAGTGGGAGCGCATCTCGTGGGACGAGGCGCTCAACGCCATCTCCGACAAGATCCTGGAGATCAAGGCCAAGGACGGCTCGCTCCTGGGCATGGCGCTGACCAAGTATTCGGGCAACTTCGGGATCACGCACTACGGCGTCGAAGGCATGATGACGTCGCTCGGCTACACCACGCGCTTCGTCGGCACGCCCTGCTGGCCGGCCGGCATCGACGCCCAGAACTTCGACATGGGCAACATGTGGTGCAACGACCCCGAAGACATGGTCCAGAGCAAGTACATCATCGTCTGGGGCGCCAACCCCGCCTACTGCTCGGTGCACTCGCTCAAGTACATCTACGAAGCCAAGAAGCGCGGCGCCAAGGTCGTGGTGATCGATCCCGTCCTCACGCAGACCGCTGTCAAGGGCGACGAGTACTGGCAGGTCAAGGCCGGCTCCGACGGCGCGCTCGCGCTGGCGATGGCCCGACACCTGATCGACCAGGGCCTGGTCAACCGCGAATGGGTCGCAGCCAACGGCCTCGGCTACGACGAGTTCGAAGCGTACGTGAAAGCCAACGTCACTGTGGAATGGGGCGCCGAGCAGGCCGGGCTACCGGTCGACGTGGTCAAGCGCGTGGCCGAGGAGTTCGCGGCCGCGGACCCGGCCACGATCTGGATCGGCTACGGCATGCAGCGCCACATCAACGGCGGCGCCAACGTGCGCGCGATCGACGCGCTCGTGGCGATGACCGGCAACGTCGGCAAGCCCGGCGGCGGCGCGCGCTATGGCCACCTGTACACCTGGGGCTTCAACTACAACGCCATGGTGCAGGCCACGCCCGAAGGCTCGGTCGGCTACACCGGCGCGACGGGCCCCAAGGGCGAGTTCGACACCGGTCAGGGCGCTGACGCCGCGGCGAGCTACACCGACCGCACCGTCAACATCAACAAGATCGCGCAGGAGATCCTCGACACCAACGAGCCGCCGATCCGGCTGCTGTGGATCGCGAACAAGAACGTGGTCAGCCAGGACTTCGACAAGAACAAGATCCTCAAGGCCTTCGAGAAACTCGAGATGATCGTGGCCGTCGATCTGTTCTTCAACCCGACGGTCGAGCAGGCCGACATCGTCCTGCCGACGGTCACGCCGTTCGAAGACTGGACCGTCAACGTCTCGTACTGGCACTACTGGATGCATCTCAACGAGCAGGCCATCAAGCCGCTCTTCGAAACCAAGTCCGACATCGAGATCGCCTCAGCGCTTTCGGCCGTGCTGAACGCCAAGCAGGCCGGCTCGTGCACGTTCCCGCAGAACATCGACGCCAAGGACATGATGGTCAAGGAGTTCAACGACGGGATCTACCAGCTCTTCGGGATCACGTCGTGGGAAGACCTGCGCAAGGGCTCGGCCAAGGCCAAGCTGCCCTCGTCGGCGTCGTGGTCGGATCTGACGTTCGCGACACCCTCGGGCAAGTATGAATTCAAGTCCGAGACGGCGCAGACCAACGGCCACACAGCGCTGCCCGAGCACAAAGTCGGGCGCGAGGCCTACGCGCCGCTGCGGCTGCTCACGCCGCACGCCAAGCACGGCCTGCACTCGCAGTTCCAGAACCTCGACTGGATGCACGACCTCAACGCGGAGCCGCTCGTGTACGTGCACCCGAAGACGGCGCGCGCCAAGGGCATCGCCGATGGCGACACCGTGCGCGTCTTCAACCCAACCGGTGAGTTGAAGTTGAAGGCCCAGCTGACGAACAACGTCCCGGCCGACACCCTGCTGATGTACGAAGCCTGGTTCGGGGCCAAGAACGGGTTCAACGTCAACCTGCTGGTCGACGACGTCTCGTCCGACATGGGCGCCTACAAAACCGGCTCGCCGGGTGTCGCCATCCACGACCAGTTCGCGGATATCGAGAAGGCTGCGGCCTGAGAAGCGCTGAAAGGATGAACGTTGTGACACGACCGCAGACCGCAGACGGCGGACCGCAGATCTTTGGGCCAGGTCGTCGACTTGAGCCAGCGATATCTGCGGTCGGCGGTCTGCCGTCCGCGGTCTGAATTCGCACGCTCGTCCAGGAGAAATATCCAATGAGCAAACGCTACGCATTTCACGTCAACATGGCGCTGTGCATCGGTTGCGACACCTGCGCCATGGCGTGCAAGAACCAGTACCACCAGGACGCCGGGATCGTCTGGCGCAAGGTCTACCCGGTCAGCGAAGAGATCTACCCGCACCGCGACCGCGCCTGGATGTCGCTGGCCTGCAACCATTGCGACAACCCGCCGTGCCTCGAAGGCTGCCCGGCGGCCGCCTACACCAAGCGCGAGGACGGCATCGTCGTCCATCACCCCGATCTGTGCATCGGCTGCCAGCAGTGTCTGCACACCTGCCCGTTCGGTGTGCCGAAGTACAACCCGAACACGCGCAAGGCCGAGAAGTGCAGCCTGTGCCATGAACGCCTCGACGCCGGGCTGCAGCCGGCCTGTGTGCAGGGCTGCCCGACCGGCGCGTTGAGTCTGATCGACCTCGAGACCTTCGACGACCCGAGCGCGATCCAGTTCCCGCCCGGCTTCCCGCATCGCCCGGAGGTCGGCCCGTCGACGCGCTTCACCATGCCTGAGCAACCCACGATCGTGCGGAGGGAGTCGTGATGGAAACCCTGTCCTTGCCCCTGATCCTGTTTACTCTGCTGACCCAGGCCTCGATCGGCGTGGCGGTGCTGGCCGCTGTGCGCCAGTGGCAGACGGCCGACGGCCCGCAGCGCCCGGTCGCCGAGTGGGGCACGATCGCGGGTCTGCTCGCGGTCGGCGTCCTGGCGTCGTTCTTCCACCTCGGGCATCCCGAGGCGGTCTACCGGATCGTGACCAACGTCGGCAGCGCCTGGCTGAGCCGCGAGATCCTGACGTTCGTGGTCTTTGTCGTGCTTGTGGCGCTGGCGTTGTGGTCGGCGACACGCGGGCCGGTCAACGGCTGGCTGATGAAGGCCATCGCCGTGGTCGGCGTCGTGGCGGTCGCGATGATGGGCATGACCTATGCGCCGGCCGGGCAACCGGCCGTGAACAACATCTGGCCGTTCGTATTCTTCATGCTGACAGCGTCGACGGCCGGCAGCGCCGTGGCCAGCTACTTCACGCCTGAGAAGAAGCAGGGCCTCGTGGCCTGGGTCTTCTCGACCGGCGCCTTGATCAGCCTGGTGATCTACCTGGCCGTGCCGTGCGTGTGGCTCTCGGGCGATGCCGTCGTGGCCGCGACGGGCAAGGCCTTCCTGACCTCGCCGCTGTACTGGCTGTTCATCCTCGTCGGGCTTGTGGCGCCGCTGGCCGTCGTGGCGCGCACGCGTCGCCTCCCGAGCTGGCTGCCGGTGCTCGTCCTCTTCGGCGAGTTCGTCGGCCGGGCCGCGTTCTTCATGTTGATGCTCACCTCGGGCAGCAACATCGGCAATCCGTTCTGATCGGCACACCGGGCGCGGCGGGTTTCGGCCCGCCGCGCCCCACTTCTTCATGACCCAGCCCCTCGACTCCCTGCTCGAACAAAGCGGCGCGCTGCATCGGCATGTCTGCCCGCGGCAGGTGCTCGGTGTGCGTATGGGCCTGCTCGGCGGCGAGTGCCTGGGGCTCGACGTGCCGCAGCCGTTCGAGTCGAAACGGATCCTGACCATCGTCGAGACAGATGGCTGCTTCGCAGACGGGATCAGCGTGGCCGCCAACTGCTGGGTGGGCCGGCGCACGCTGCGCGTGGAAGACTACGGCAAGGTGGCGGCCACCTTCATCGACACCTTCACGGGGCGGGCGGTGCGCGTCCATCCACACCCGCAGGCCCGGGAGCGCGCCCGCAGGCTCGCGCCTGACGCAACCAGCCGCTGGCACGCGCAGTTGCTCGGGTATCAGCGGCTTGCCACCGAAGAACTCCTGATCGCGACGCCTGTGGCGCTCACCCTGTCGCTCGACAAACTCGTCAGCCGCGCCGGCTATCGCGTCACCTGCGCGCGGTGCGGCGAGGAAGTGATCAACGAGCGCGAAGTCGTGCGCGACGGCGTGGTGTTGTGTCGTCCGTGCGCCGCGGGCGGCTACGCCCACGTCGAGGTTCGCGACCTTCATCACTGTTACGAACTCGACGAACGCTGAACCTCACGCGCTCAGGCCGAGCGCATCGCCGGCGCCTGCCCGGTCACTGCCCCAAACGCCCGTAGATAGTAAGACCAGTAACCCTGGAACGCGCCATACGGCTTTGCGCGGGCGGCCACTTCGCGCGCGGTCGCGGGCCGGCCTTCGCCATAGGCCGCGCCGACGGCGTGCATCAACTCCTCACCGGCGTCGAGCGCCGCATCCATCCGGCCGAGACCGCGGATGAGGACGAACATGGCCGACCACGGGCCGATTCCCTTGATGCCGCGCAACCAGGCCTCGACCTCGAGCGTCGGCGCCTCACGCATCCAGCGCTCGTCGGTGCGCGCGAAGGCCGCGATCACGTTTGCGAGGTAAGCGGCCTTCGGCTTGTGCCCGATGATCTCCTGGATCTCGACCTCGCTCAGGCCCGCCAGTTGATCGGCCTGCGGGAACACGGGATAGTCGACACCGTCAATCGTCAGCATGGCGCCCTTCGCGGCGACGAGCGCCGCCTTCATCTTGCGCGCCATGGGCATCGGCGTGCGCTGCGTCAGCACGGCCCAGATCACGTTCTCGAACGGCGTCAGGAACTTGACCTGATGCAGGCCATGTAAAGCTTCACGGATCGGCGCGAAGGCAGGATCACGCCGACCCACGGCATAAAAGGGCTCGAGATCGTCATCGAGGCTGAGGAAGAAGCGCAGCCGATCCTCAAGCGCCGCCTGCGCGATCGGCGAAGGCGACCATGCCTCGTAACTCAATGACGAGCCAGAGCCCGTCAGTCGAAACACGACCGGCTGGCCCCCGACCATGACGCCTTTCGTCAGTGTGAGATCGCCTTGCGTTTGCTCGCCACGCACCGGCGGGAACGCGCCGATGAAGGCCAGGCTTTTGGCGAAGTCGAACGGCTGAACGGCGGCTAGTTGGCCGCTGAGGTGTTGGAGGGCCATGGAGACTCTTTGAGGCTGTGGCTCACGGATCGCACGAGCTGTACGCCATCTGCGCCTTCGTGGGTCGTTGGGCCGCGCTGCCATGCCGGTCGGGCGGCCACAAGGGCCGCCCCTACGGTGGGCCATGCCGGGTTGCGGGCCATGCCGGGTTGCGGGCCATGCCGGG
>CAYZRP010000037.1:28285-47598 GCA_964480865.1 uncultured Anaerolineales bacterium
GGGCCATGCCGGGTTGCGGGCCATGCCGGGTTGCGGGCCATGCCGGGGTCGTGGGCCTTTCGACGACCTTCGTCATTCGTCGACCCACCGTCATTCCGCGTGACTGACCGGCACCCAACCCACGCGGCCGTCGGCGGCACGGCAGAGATGCCAGCCACCGACGGTCTCGAGGCATTCGACGCGCTCGCCGGCCGCGACGGTCAGTTCGCGGGCGTCGTAGTCTCGGCGCGCGGGCGCCTGGCGCGGCGCCGGGTTGCGCGGGTCGGGCACATCGACGACCTCGGCCGGCACCCAGCCTTCACGACCGTCGGGCGCGATCGCCCACAGCCAGAACCACTCAGCATGGCCGTCCCAGGTGTCGGTCTTGCCGGTCAGCGTGAGTGTCTCGCCGGCCTTAAAGCGAATCGGGTCCGGGTACTGGGCGACGTAAGCGCGGGCGATGATCAGGTGAGCCATATTGATACCGGGAATGTTCGAATATGGGCGTTGCCGCCACGTCGTCAGTCGGAGTGCAGGCCGATCTGATTGCCTTCGGTATCGACCACGATGGCGATGCGACCAAATGGAAATGGTTCTGACGGCGGCATGATGACGCTGCCCCCGGCCTGCACGGCGCGCTCGGCAGCCGCGTCCAGATCGCCATTCAGATTAAAGTAGATCAGGCCGCCCCCGGCGCCAGGCTTGAAGCCGTCGCGCAGCACAAGAGCGCCGCCGACGCCAGGCTCGGCGTAGGGCAGAATACCATTGGGCTCCCCGCCGGCCATCTCGAGGCGCACCTGACCTTTGAGCAGCAGCTCATAGAACCGCACGGCGCGATCCATGTCGATGACCGGAAGCTCGAACCAGTTGAGGGTGTTCTTCATCTCGCTCTGTCCTTTCAGATTGAACCGATAGACACAGCGTAGCCGGAGGCTGTGACACCCCTATGGCAACAGCAAAGCGTCCAGAAAATCGTTGTTTCGGGCGATTGCCGCCCGTCGACACCCCATCAGGACGCGTTGCTGTTGGGCCGGAAGATGCGGGAGGACGGCGAGCGTTGAGCCCTGTCGAGATCCAGGGAATAGCGTCATCCGTGGCCAACGATCCCCTCAATACCGCCGGACGATGGCCTGAGCGGCCTGGCTCATTCGCGCTCGCAGTTCGGCGGGCTCGAGCACTTCGGCCTGATCGCCCCAGCTCAACAACCAGCCCACAAGGTCGTCCAGGCCGCGAACCTTGAAGGTCATGACGAGGCCCCTGTCGTCGACGTGGTCTGAGACCCAGTAGTACGGCCGGGCTTCGCGGACATAGCGGGCAACGGCCGGGTCGAAGCGCGCGCGCACGACGAGGTGACGATCATCTCGCTGCGACTGGTCTGGCGCGTAGGCTTTGGGCCTCGAGAAGGTTTTCGGTAACGGCGTCGGCGCTTCGATCCGATCGAGGCGGAAGTTGCGCAGGTCGTGGCGAGCGGGATCAAAGGCGACAAGGTACCAGGCGCCACTGACGTAAACCAGGCTGTAGGGATTGACCTCGCGCCATTCACCGGGCTTTGCGGCTTGCGACTGTCGACCGTAGTAGCGAAACTTCACGCGGTGCCGCGACACGATGGCGCCGCGCAGGAGCCGCAGCCGGTCGTGCAGCGAGTCGCGCAGATCGGGAGCGGCCGGCGCGTCGTCAGGCACAAAGCGGATGTTCTGGCGCAGGTAGTACGCCTCAGCCCTCACCGTCGGCGGGAGCACGGCCTCGATCTTGGCGCCGGCGGACTGCGCGGCGGCGCGGTATTGGGCGTCGAAGCTCTGGGCCATGAAGTCGGACCCCAGAAGCAACAATGTGGCTTCATCGGTCGAGAAGCGCAGCGGCGGGAGGAAGTAGTCGGGATCCAGCTCATAGCCGCGCCCCGGAGTACTGATGATCGGCACGCCGGCTTCGCCAAGCGCATCGACATCACGGTAAATCGTGCGCTTGCTGGTCTCAAAGCGGGCGGCCAGCGCGGCGGCCGTGCGTGGGCCGCCGCGCTGCAGTTCTAGTATCAAAGCAAGCAATCGATCGGTGCGGTTCATGGTGAAAGAGATCGGGAGTGTTTCGATTTACCCCGATGTATCCCGGTGTGTCTCGATGTCGCGGGCAAGCGCATCGAGGCGCTTCTGCAGGAAGGACCGCTCCACCTGGTTCTGGGTCAGTTCGAGCGCGCGGGCGTAGGCGGCGCGGGCCTGCTCGTTCTGGTCGAGCCGTCGGAAAATGTCGGCGCGAGCGAGATGGAGCGGCGCATAGTCGCCAAGATCATCGGCGATCAGGTCGGTCAACCGCAACCCGATGCCGGGGCCGAAGGCCAGCGACGCCGCCACGGCCTGGTTGAGGCGCACGACCGGCGTGTCGGTGAAACGACGCAGTTGACCGTAGAGGAGCGTGATCTCGCGCCAGTCGGTTTCCGCGTAGATCGCGGCGCGCGTGTGCAGGGCGCTGATGGCGGCCTGGATCTGGTAAGGGCCGGGCTGCTTCATCTGCAGCGCCGCCTCGACCAGGGCCAATCCTTCCTGGATCGCGCGCCGATCCCAGAGCGACCGGTCCTGCTCCTCGAGCACGATCAACTGGCCTTCGGCTCCGATCCGAGCCGCATGACGCGAATGATGCAACAGGAGCAACGCCAGCAAGCCGAGCACCTCAGCCTGCTGTGAGGCCGGAACGTCCGTCGCTGATTGGCGGATGAGGACCGCCAGCACACGCGTGAGACGGATGGCGTCGTCGCAGAGCGCATGGCGGATGAGGGCATCGCCCGATGTCGCCGCGTAGCCCTCGGTGAAGATCAGGTACAGCACCGAGAGCACAGCCTCGAGGCGTTCGGCCAGAAGATGCGCCGGCGGCACGGTGTAGGGAATGCCGGCCGTCTTGATCTTGCGTTTGGCGCGGACGAGGCGTTGCGCCAGAGTCGGCACGGGCAGGAGAAACGCAGCGGCGATCTCCTCAGTGCTCAGGCCGCCGAGGGTGTGCAGAGTCAGCGCGACCTGGCCTTCGAGCGGGAGCGCCGGATGGCAGCAGGTGAAGATCAGCTTGAGACGTTCGTCCGGGATCTCGCCGACGGCGTCTTCTGGAAGATCGACGGCCAGAGCGTCAAGCGTGGCTTCCTCGAGCGATAAGGTGCGCGAGCGGCGGATGCGGTCGAGCGCCTTACGCCGCGCTGTCGTCGTCAGCCAGGCGCCCGGACGGTCGGGCACGCCCTGGCGATCCCAGTGCTCGAGCGCGGCCACGAACGCATCCTGCACGGCCTCCTCGGCCAGGTCGATGTCGCCAAGCCAGCCGATGAGCGTGGCCAGGATCTGGCCGTACTCCTGCCGATGGGCCCGTTCCACCGCCGTTGTCGCCAAGATGGTCATCGCTGACGAGTATAACGAACCCGGCGCCCGAAAGGCGAGACGCTCTGAGCGGGCAATGGGTCACCGGGCTGTCAGAGCCTCACCCCCAGAAACGGAGAAGACCGCCTGGAGAGGGAAGCAGCGCACCTTTCTCCAGGCGGTCTTCGAGTTGTTCGTCTCGAGCGCTATAGCCTCAACCTTCAGCCTCGCGTTTGAGATCCGCGAAATACTGTTCGAAGGTCTGGCGGAAGTCGGGCAGCGAGCCCGCGATCATCGGCAGCATGATCCCGCTGTAGACCTCGGCCATGCTGAAGGTGGTGCCGTCGGATGTGGGCGCGAGCGTGAAGGTGCGCACGCCCGTGAACATCGGCGCGGTGCCGTCGCGCCAGACCATGGAGCGATTGGGCACGACGTCGGTCACCTTGAGGTTGAAAACCCTGTCGGCCGCGATCCTGGCCTTGAGCGCGATCTTCTCCCCGGCAACGATACGACCCGTGATGCTCGTCACCGTCGAATTCCAACGCGGAAAGTCTGCGGCGTTCGTCAGCAACGTCCAGATCCGCTCCGGCGTCGCGCGGATATTGCCGCTGATGGAGTACTCGAGGCGGAATGTGCTTCTGGCAACCTGAGCAGCAGCCATCGTCGGCTCCTATAGCGCGCGGACGCGATTGTTCTTTGGATTGTGCTCGAGCTCAACAAGGCCGAGTTTCTCGAGCAACGGCGGCACGTACATGCCGAACCGGCCGCGGTAGCCTTTGCGCAGGCCGTACCAGCCGCCCACGGGGTTCTTGGGCGAACGGCCCCAGGCCTCGACGGTGCCGTCGGCGGCCGGCTTCTGCTCATCGGCCGCGCCGAGCAGCATCCAATCACCATGCTTCTTCAACATGGCGTGAAGATCCTCGATGCAACTCAAGTGGTAACGCAACTCGGTGCTGCCGACCTTGCACACCAGCGCCGGCGGATCGAGGGTCTCATCGCGGAACATGATGTATTCGGATCCGCCGTTGGCGGTCGTCAGCTTCCAGGGGTTGTCGCGGGTGCCGGCTTCGCCCTTTGATGCGGCTGCCTTTGGCGAGGCCGCCTTCGGCGCAGGCTTAGCGGCCTTTGCGGCAGTGGCCTTCACCGGTTTGGCGGCTGGCTTGACCTTGGCAGGTTTCGCAGTCTTCGGCGCAGATTTGGTCGGCATAGAGTCGCTCCTGTGCGATGGAGAACCAGGTCTTTGATCAGGACCCGGCGTTTTCAAAGGCTGTCTTGATCCAACCGATCAACTCGCGATCGACCTCGCCCTTCTTCGTCAGAAACACCTTGTACTGGCACATGCCGCCGGCCGGCTGTGCGACGAGGCGCTCGGTTGCCGCGACGCCTTTCATGTTCAGACCGAGCTCAAGCCGGCCCTTGGTGCCGGGACCGAGCATGGCGAACTGCTTCTTGCGCCGCAGGCTGACGTAACCTTTCTTCGGCGCGATCTCAAACTCGCCGAGCTTCTCGATCGCACCCATGACGGCTTCATGGATGGGACGCAGTTCAGCCTTGGCTCCGCTGTAGATCTCGTCGAGCACATCGGCGCCGGAAGGGCCGGGGCCGGCGGCGCCCTTCAAGTATTCAGTGGCGATCAGGTTGGCGTCACCGTGCCCCATGCCCAGCTCGCGCTTGAGCAAATCGCGAATCTCGCCGTGTTTGGTCAGGCCGCTCTTGCGTACAAAGGCCTGGAGTTGGGCCAGGGTCTTGCCCGAACGCTTCTGGATGTTCTCGAGCTGACTGGCGATCGCTTTGTCGATGTCGGTCATCAGTTCTCCTTTGGATGTCCCGAGGGTTTTCGCGCTTTGGGCGCTTTAGGCGGCAAGGCACGCACTTCAACAAACGTCGCGGCAAAGAATGTCTTCAGCTTTTGCGCGTCATCGGCGATGTCGGCCGGCAGGAGCCACCAGTCTTTCAGGCCTTTGCCGGTTCCCATCGGATCGAAGTGCGCGGCCCCGGCGAGTTCAGGGAATCGATCTTTGAGCTCGCCGGGAAGGCGCACGATGGCGTTCTCGTTGTGCAGCCCCACAAAGAAGTGGCCGTTGACGAAGCAGGCCGGGTAGCCGAACATCGTGCGCGGCTTCGCCTCGGGGTGCACGGGCAGCGCGGCATGGAAGCGCTCGACCAGATCGGCCGGCGGTTTGCGCCAATCCATCCTGCCCGGGCGGCGGGCGACGGCTCTCTTCGCGCGAGGTGCCGTCATCGTTGGGCTTCCAGGCTCGACACATCCTGTCGAACGGCATCGATCTGGTTGTGATGGAACGCCTCATGACCGGCGTACGCCTGGAGCCATTCGAGCGCGTTCATCGGCGCTCCGCCGAAGACCGCGACAAGGCCGCCGTCATGGCGGGCGTTCAGGTCGGCATTGGCCGGCCATTCCAACAACAGTCGGCGCGTTCCGGCACGCGCGCGCTGAAACCAGAACTCAATCACGGCCTTGGGCAGCCCGGCCGCCGGGGGCGGTGGCACAAAGCCCACGCCCTCCGGCGGCAGCACGCCCTCGAGCAGCGGCCGGGCGATCAGTTCGCGCAGGTAGATCTCGTCGCTAGCGATGTGCATGAAGAGCTCGCCCAACGACCACGCCCCGCTGTTGTGAGGTGTTGGGTCTGGGCGCGCGTCGAGCTGAGCCTGGGTCAGGCTCTCAAGGCGTCGCAGCGTCTCGGCGCGGACGGCATCCAGTTCGATCAGGATGACGCGTGGGTCCTGCATCGTCGGCGCTCAACCCATCTGGCTGAAATCGACGATCGGGCGCAGTTCGAGCGAGCCGGTGCGCGCACCCGGGCACTTCGACGCCCACTCGATCGCCTCATCGAGGTCCTTGCAGTTGAGCACGTAGTAGCCGCCGAGTTGCTCTTTGGTCTCGGCGAAGGGTCCATGTGTGGTGACGATCTTGCCGTCCTTGGAGCGCACGGTCGTGGCCGTCGAGGTGGGGTGCAGGGCATCGCCGGCGGGGCTGATGCCGGATTCGCGCAGCGCCTTGTCGTACGCGAACCATTCGCCCATCCAGGCGTCTTGCTCGGCCTTGGACATGGCTGCGTCCACCTGCTCGTTGCCGTAGATCAACATGAGGTATTGCATGACGTCGTCTCCCTGTGTGAATGCGGCTCTGATTGTTCCGCTTACCCTACCGACGCCCGAGGTGGCGCGATTTCGACATCAACAACAAAGTCCCTTTTGGGGTTACATAACAGCAACAGCGAGTGCAGCACCTGCTCCAATTGGGCCCGAGTGTATCTGATTTTGTCGTCTCGAAACAAGGGCAGGTAATGGGAAGTGGCAAGATATCGGGAAGGGGCGCATGTGAGCCACCGGAGACGGCCAGATAGTGCCGGATGTCCGTCGTGCAGCATCCGTCACTGTCTGGCCATTCCCGACTTCGGAAGGCCCGGCTAGATCTCGAGGCCCTTGTACTGGCTGAGGTGGAGCTGGTAGTAGAAGCCGCGCTTCTCCATCAACTCCGCGTGCGTGCCCTGCTCGACGATCCGACCGTGATCGATGACGACCACGTTGTTGGCGTCGCGGATGGTGCTCAGGCGGTGCGCGATGACGAAGCTCGTGCGCCCATCCATCAGGCGCAACAGGCTGCGCTGGATGCGCGCCTCGGTGCGCGTGTCGACGCTCGAGGTGGCTTCGTCGAGGATCAGGATGGCCGGGTCGGCCAGGATGGCGCGCGCGATCGCCAGCAACTGGCGTTGCCCCTGGCTCAGGTTGCCGGCGCGCTCTGTCAACACGGTCTGATAGCCGTTCGGCAGCTGATAGATGAAGTGATCGGCATCCGCCAGCTCGGCCGCGTGGATGACTTCAGCATCCGTGGCTTCGAGCCGGCCATAGCGGATGTTCTCCATCACGGTGTCGGCAAACAGAAATGTGTCCTGCAGCACGATGCCCAGGTTGCGCCGCAGGTCGGCCTTATTGATGTCGCGCAGGTCACGACCGTCGAGCAGGATCCGGCCGCCCTGGATCTCGTAGAAACGCGTCAGCAGATTGATCACCGTGGTCTTGCCAGCGCCGGTCGGCCCGACGAGGGCGACGACCTGGCCGGGCTTCGCCTCGAGCGTCATGTGCTGCAGCACTGGCGTGTCGGGCCGGTAGCCGAAGGTGACGTCGTCGAACTCGACATGGCCGTGCACATCACCGAGCGGCGCCGCGTCGGCCGGGTCGGGAGTCTCCGGCGCCGTGTCGATGATCTCGAAGACGCGCTCCGCGCCGGCCAGCGCCGCCTGGATCGAGTTATAGAGCGTCGCCAGCTGACGGAGCGGCTGGATGAAGTTCTGGCCGTAGTTGATGAAGGTCGCGATCAGGCCGACCGTCACCAATCCCTGGAGCGCCAACCAGCCGCCCAGGCCGGCGAGCACAATGACGAAGAAGTTGCCGAGAACGTTGGTCAACGGCATCAACATCAGGGCATACGTGTTGGCCGACACGGCGGCCGTGTACACAGCCTGGTTATGCACCCGGAACTCGTCGACGACGGTGTGGCCGCGCCGAAAGGCTTTGACGACCTTCTGGCCGCTGAGCGTCTCCTCCATCACGGCGTTCAGACCGCCCAGATCCCGCTGCAGCACCCGGAAGCCACGCCGTGTGTAGCGCGCGACGAACTCGGCGAACCACAGCATCACCGGCACGACCACGACGGTGGCCAGCGCCAGCCAGCGATCCAGCACGAACATCGTGATCAGGATGCCGCCCATGGTCAGCACACTGGCGACGAGCGAGATGACGTTCTGTGAGACAGCCTGGTTGATGGCGTCGATGTCGTTGGTCAGCCGGCTCATCAACTCACCGGCGGGGTTGGTGTCGAAGTAGCCGATCGACAGTGCCTGCAGATGACCGAAGAGGTCGCGGCGCAGATCGCGAAGCGCGCGCTGCGAGACTCGCGCCATCATCCAGTTGCCGGCCGCCTGCAGGACGTTGTAGGTCACGTACACGCCGAGCATCTGTAGCGCGATCATGGCCAGCCCGGACGCGTCTTTGCCGTCGATGAAGACGTCGATCGCCTGACCGAGCAGGTACGGGCCGAGCAGGCCGAGCAATGTGCTGACGACCACCGTCACCAGCACCACGGTCAAGATCGGCCAATACGGTTTCAGGTAGGGCACGAGCCGGCGCAGGGCGCGGTTCGGATCTCCCGCCGACTCATATTTCCCGGGCCTTGCTGGAGCCGGGCCCACGCCGGCGCGCGCGACGGTCATGAGCCACCTCCCTCGCCGCCTTCGCGGATGCCGGCGCCCAGCTGCGACTCGTAGATTTCCTGATAGATCGGGCTGGTCTCGAGCAACTGCGCATGAGTGCCCTGAGCGGCCACGCTGCCGCGATCAAGCACAACGATCACGTCCGCCGCGAGCACCGAGCTGATGCGCTGGGCCACGATGATCGTCGTGCGCCCGGCGCGGCGCTCGCGCAGCGCGGCCTGGATGCGGCCCTCGGTCTCGACGTCGACGGCGCTCGTGCTGTCGTCGAGGATCAGGATGGCCGGATCCGCCAGCAGGGCGCGCGCGATCGACACACGTTGCTTCTGACCGCCCGAGAGGTTCATGCCGCGTTCGGCCACAGGGCTGTCATAGCCTTCAGGGAAGCCCATGATGAAGGCATGAGCCTGAGCAGCCTGGGCTGCCGCCTCGACCTCGGCGTCGCTGGCCTCAGGCCGCGCATAGCGGATGTTGTCGCGCAGGGTTCCGGTGAAGAGGATGGCCTCCTGCGGCACCAGCGCGATATGGCCCACGAGCGACGCCTGGCGGACATCTCGAACGTCGACGCCATCGATCAGCACCTGGCCGTCGGTGACGTCATAGAAGCGCGGAATGAGATTGATCAACGACGTCTTGCCCGCGCCTGTCGCGCCGAGGATCGCCAGGGTCTGGCCTGGCTCGACCTCAAGATTGATGTCACGCAGAACCCTGTGTTCGTGGCCGTCGGGGCCAGAACCGTTGGCGCGATGGCCGTTCAGGCCGACGCCAGGCGCCGCGACTTCGTTGTAGCGGAAACACACATCCTTGAACGTGACGCGTCCGCGCACCGGTTTGGGCAAATCGCCGGCGCCGGGCCGATCCTGCACCTCTGGCACGGTGTCGAGCACCTCGTTGACGCGCCGGGCCGAGGCGATGCCGTTGGCCCAGGTGTTCGCGAGGAGCGCGGTCAGGATGAGCGGGTTGAGCGTGTTGAGCAGATAGTTATAGAAGGCCATGATCTGGCCGTCGGTCAACCCACCCGCGATCGCGCTCCCGCCGCCGACATACACCACGACGACCATGCCGATATTGACGAACAACGTCAGCACGGGCGTCATGGCCGACATGAACTGCATGACTTCGATATTGCGCTGGGTGAAATCCGCGTTGGCGCCAGCAAAGCGTTTTTGCTCGTGATCGTCTCTGACGAAGGCCTTGACCAGCCGGGCGCCCGAGATGTTCTCCTGGAGGACCGTGTTCAACTTGTCGAGCTTGAGTTGCACGCTCCAGAACAACGGCTCCATCTTGACGCTGAAGAACGCGATCACAGCCGTGGTGACGAGCAGGAGTGGCAGCAGCGTCAGCGACAGGTCGCGGCTTGTGGCGAACATCAGGATCAGGCTGCCGATCATCATCAGCGGGGCGCGGGTGCCGACGCGCAGCGAGATCTGAAAGACGCGCTGCACAGCGCCGCTATCGCTGGCCAACCTGACGAGCAGATTGCCGGTTGTGAACTTGTCGATGTCGCCGTAGGCGAACGACTGGATCTTGGTGAAAAGTGCCTCGCGCAGATCGCGTGCCATGCCTTCAGCGACAAGGATCGAGTAGCGGTTGTTGCCGAGCGCGAAGAGGGTGCTCAAAGCCGTGGCGCCGAGCATCAGGGCCGCGGTCTGCAGCACGATGCCCATGTTGTTCTGCTTGATACCTTCGTCGACGATACGCTGGATCAGCCGTGGGATCGCCAGGTCCGTGAAGACCTGCGTCAGCAGCAGCGTGATCGCGATCAAGGCGGGGACTTTGTAGGGGTAGATGTAGGGAAGGAGTTTTCGAAGCGCAGTCATGAGGGATTGACGAATTGTATCGTCGGAGAGAAATCGGGAGTGTTCCGATGTCCCCCGATGTCGGGTGCAAAAGCACCCGACATCGGGGGACATCGTGACACCCCGATTCCTTATACTTTCAAAATCGCCACGCTCAGCGTCTCGCCGTCGAACCCATCCTCGGCGACGGCCGCACCCTCCGGCGCCGGGCCAGACTCCAGGCCCACCGCCAGAGTCTCCGCCTGGATGTAGCCAGCGTGCGCGGTAGCCGCAGCCGCCAGGTCGGGGCTCGCCGTATACGCGATCCGGATCCGATCCGAGATGTCGAAGCCGGCGGTTTTGCGCAGATCCTGCACGCGCCGCACGAACTCGCGCGCCAGGCCCTCGGCCCGCAGCTCGGGCGTGATCGCCGTGTCGAGCGCGACGACGTACTCGCCCTCGGCCTTCACCGCGAAGCCGGCCTTCGGCTGCGGGGTGACGATGACGTCAGCGGCCATCAACTCGACGGCCTGCCCGTCGGCCTCGAGCGCCAGCGGCGCGCCTGAGCGGAGCGTCGCCACAGCCGCGCTGGCATCGACCGCGGCCAACGCCGCCCGCACCTTCGGAAACAGCCCGCCGAATTTCTTGCCCAGCGTACGGTTGTCGGGCATGAGCTTGTAGGTCACGAGCTCGGCCTCGTTAGCCGCCAGTTCGAGCGCCTTGACGTTGAGTTCGTCAGCGATCAGGCCGCTCATATGCCGCAGCCGGTCGTGCTGCTCCCGCGGCGCGACAACCACCACGCGGCCGAGCGGCTGACGCACTTTGAGATTGCCGGCCGCGCGCACCGCGTGTCCGAGAGCCACGACCGTGCGGGCCGCGTTCATCTCGGCGATCAGAGCTTCATCTTCGATCGCCGGGTCGACACTCGGCCAGGCACAGTGGTGGACGCTCAGCGGCGCTCCGAGGTCGACCTTTCGAATCAGGTTCTGGTACAACTCCTCGGTCAGGAACGGCACCATCGGCGCGAGCAGCTTGGTCAGCGTGACGAGGACGTGATACAGCGTCGCATAAGCGGCCTGCTTGTCGGCATCCGCCTCGCTGCGCCAGAAACGCCGGCGCGAGCGACGGACATACCAGTTGCTCAGGTCGTCCAGGAATTCCTCGACCGGCTTGGTCGCCTTGTAGATGTAGAAGCTATCCAGCGCCCCGTCGACTTCGGCGATCAGCTGCTGCAGGCGAGCCAGGATCCAGCGATCGAGATCGGACCGCAGACCGCGGACCGCAGACCGCGGATCGTCAGCCGGCAGCCACCCGTCCAATCGCGCGTAGGTCACGAAGAAGCTGTAGACGTTCCAGAGCGGCAGCAGGAAACGGCGTCGGGTCTCGTCGGCGCCGTGATAACCGAAGAGCATGTCGCTGTCATACTTCTGATTGCAGTACATCCAGCGCATGACGTCGGCGCCGATGCTGTTGGCCGCCTCATTGAACTCGATGGCGTTGCCCCACGACTTGTGCATGGCGCGGCCGTCCTCGGCCAGCAACGTGCCGTAGCCGAGCACGGTCTTCGTCGCCGGCTTGTTCTCGAGGCCGGCGGCCATGACCAGCAGCGAATAGAACCAGTTGCGGAACTGGCCCGGGAACGACTCGGTGATGAAGTCCGCCGGGAACCACTTGTTCCAGCGCTCCATGTCGTCGCCGTAGCTGAGCGTCGAGAACGACACGATGCCGGCGTCGAGCCACGGGTTGCCAACATCGCGGATGCGCTCGGTCGGCGCCCCGCACTTCGAGCACGCGATCTTCACAGCGTCGATGTACGGGCGGTGCGGCGTGTGGCCGTCGAACTCCTCCCAGCCATGGATCGCGCGCTGCTGCAATTCCTCGCGCGAACCGATGACGTCGAAGTGCCCGCAGGCCTCGCATTCCCAGATCGGCAGCGCCAGGCCCCAGTAGCGTTTCTTGGAGATCATCCAGTCGTGCATGTTCCGCAGCCAGTCGAGCTCGCGTTCCTTGCCGAAGTCCGGGATCCAGCGGATCTGGTTGGTGATGTCCTGCAGCGGGCCACGCAGGCCATCCATGCCGATGTACCACTCGTCGACCAGACGGAAGACGAGCGGCGTCGCGCAGCGCCAGCACTGCGGATAGCGGTGCGTGTACTGCTCGAGCTTGTAGAAGCGGCCCTTCTCCTTGAGGTTTTCGACGATCGCGTCGGTCACCTCGCTGACGTGCTTGCCCGAATAAGGGCCGAAGCCGTCGATGTAGATGCCGTTCTCGTCGAGCGGCGCCACCATGGGTAGTTTCTCGGCCTTGCCGAGTTCGAAGTCCTCGGCGCCACAGCCGGGTGCGATGTGGACGATGCCCGTGCCCTCGGCCTCGCCGACGGCGTCCCAGGCGATGACCTGGTGCGCCTGCACCGCCGTCTCAGGGATGTGGGCGAACAGCCGGCGCAGGCCCGGCTCGGCCCAGCCGCCGGGGTGCTGTGCGGCGGGCAGTTCGTCGAACGGCCCGGCGTAGCGCCAGCCGACCAGTTCATTGCCGGGTTTCTCGGCCAGCACCTCGAACGTGCCCTTGAGCGTGCCGGTCGCGCCCTTCGAGAGCCAGAGCACGTCATCGCCCTGCCTGACCTGCACGTAGGTCAAATCGGGGCCGACGGCCGCCGCCACGTTCGACGTCAGCGTCCAGGGCGTGGTCGTCCACACCAGCAGCGACTCGCCAGGACGCTCGACCAACGGGAAGCGCACGGTCAGGCCCGGGTCCGATTTCTCGATGTAGCCTTCGGTGACGATCTCGTGCTGGCTGATGGCGGTGCCGCAGCGCCAGCACCAGGGCATGACGTCGGTGCCCTTGTAGATCCACTCGCGGTCGTTGCACGACTTGAGGAACTTCCAGATGTCGTAGTTGTTCTTGTCGCTGAACGTGAAGTAAGAGCCACCGAGCTCGGGCAGGCCGAGCCGGCCGACGATCTGCTCGACAGTGCCGGTCACCGGGCCAAGCGGGCCTTCGACCGTCATGGTGGCGTTCGGGTTGTCGCCGAGCCTGTCGTGCAGTTCGCGCAACAGATCGGTGTCGTTCCAGTCCATCCACATGCCAAGCCGGATCGACTGATCGGTCTGCACGGCCGCGAACTTGAGCACGCGTTGCTTGCAGAGCGTGACAAACGGTGCCAGGCCGTAGGCCTCGATGTCCTTCTTGGTCGCGAACCCCAGGTCCTTCTCGACGTTGACCTCGACCCATAGACCCTGACAGTCGAAGCCGTTCTGCCAGCGCTGATCGAAGCCGCGCATGGCGCGGTAGCGCTGGAACAGATCCTTGTAGGTGCGGCCCCAGGCGTGGTGGACGCCCATCGGGTTGTTGGCCGTGATCGGGCCGTCGGTGAACGACCAGGTCGGGCCGCCGGCGCGCAGCAGGCGCAGCTGGTTGAAGGCATCGGTTTCCTTCCACCACTTCAGGCGCGCGCGCTCCATCTCAGGGAAGTTGGGGTTCGGGGAGACGGGTTCGAACATTCGATCATTCCTTTTGTACGCGGATCGCGCGGATTCAGGCGGATGACGCGGATTTTTCAGAACGCTTTTCGTTCACCAGCCGGATGATCTCCAGCCGATCGTTACCAAAGTTCACCAAAAGCCCCAATTGCAGGCCTGAAGCACGCAGATAGGACAGCAATTGGGCTCGATGACGCGGGTGAAGCTCATCGACGGCTTTCAGTTCAAGGATGACGGTTTTTTCCACGACCAGATCGAGCCGAAACTGATCGATGACTTGCCCTTTGTAAGTGACGTCGATCGCGACCTCACGCTCCACGCTCAAATGACGGTGTTGAGCTTCAGCCAGCACCGCGATCTTGTACGTTTCCTCGCGAAAGCCTGGCCCCAAGGTGTTGTGCACCTCCATCAGAAGGCCACGGATCTGAAATGACAGATCCTCATGCACCAATCGTTTCATAGCCCCTCCTATGAACCAATTGTTTGCCACTTTCCGCGTCATCCGCCATGATCAGCGGCATCCGCGTACCAGAACACCTACCCGACCGCCACCTCCAACCGCTTGTTGATGCGGCCCTTGCTCTTGTAGTCGACGATCGTCAACCGCCCGACCTCGCGGGTGTTGGCGACGTGAGTGCCGCCATCGGCCTGCAGGTCGAGCCCGACGATCTCGACGGTGCGCACCTCGGCGATGCCCTCGGGCAACAGGTTGATTTTGGTGCGAATCAGGTCCGGGATCTGGAAGGCCTCCTCGCGCGGCAGGATGCTTACGCGGATGTCGCGGGCGGCCTCCACCTCGACATTGATCCTGGCCTCGATCTCCCTGACGAACTCCTGCTTCATCGACTCGAACTCGAAGTCCATGCGGCCGCGCAGCAGCTCCATGTTGCCGCCGGTCACCGACGCGCCGTAATCGCGCCAGACCACGCCGCACAGGATGTGCATGGCCGTGTGCGTGCGCATCAGCCTGTGGCGCCGATCCCAGTCGAGCACGCCGGTCACGGCGGCCCCAAGGGCCGGTAGCTCGCCTGCCAACTCGTGCCACACGACGTCACCGGCCTTGCGCACCTTCGTCACCGCCAGCGATTGATCGCCGACGACCAGCGTGCCCACGTCGTTCGGCTGCCCGCCGCCGCCCGGATAGAACGCGGTCCGGTCCAGTGCCACGGCATTGCCCTCGACGGCCGTCACAGTTGCCGTGAAGTTGCGAAGATACGCATCGGTGTGATAGAGCAACGTGGTCATGGTTATTGGTTATTGGTTATTGGTTATTTGCTATTGGCTATTGATTCCTCAATAGCCAATAGCCAATAACCAATGACCCAATGAAAAAGCTCCCGCCCCTCAACGATCAGGGACGAGAGCCTTGGACTCCCGCGGTACCACCCTTGTTGCGACCTCTCGGCCGCCGCCTTGATCGAGCGCCGCCAACTGGGTTGGCGCCAATACGCTCGCGCATTGATAACGGGGGGCGACCCCGGCTCACCTTACTCGACCTCGATGCCGATCAGGACTGACGCCTGACGCCCGACACCTGACGCCTTTTCAGGCAGCAGCTCAGGAAGGATTTTCCGCATCGGTCGGCCCGCCCGGCTCACACCCGCCCGGGCTCGCTGAGGGCGCTCCGACGCGTACTCGTTTCCGTCGTCGCCGTTAGGAAAGGGATTATGCCACAAGTCGCGATTCTAACCATGGACCTGACAGGTCCACCTGCGATATGCGAGAAAAATAGGCTATTCAAAAAACGCATTCAACAAATTCGGCGCCAGATTCCAACCTTAGATCAGGGGCTGGCCGAATATACCCGCACGTAGTCGACGCGCATCTGCTGTGGAAAAGTGGTCGTGTCATCGGGGTAGCCTGGCCACAGACCGCCGACGGCCACATTGAGCAAGATAAAGAAGGGGTGGTCGAACACCCACTGCCCCTGGATGTCCGCGCGCGTCAGGGTCTTGTAGTGCACGTCGTCAACGTACCAGCGAATCTGGTCAGCTTCCCACTCGATGGCGTAGACGTGGAAGTCGTCGGCGAAGCGCCCTTCCTTCATCTCATACGCGCCGGTCGGGCCTGCCGCGCCCGAGTAGCCCGGCCCATGCAGCGTCCCGTGAACGATGGACGGTTCGCGGCCGATGTTCTCCATGATGTCGATCTCGCCGCAGCCGGGCCAGTCGACCGTCTCGATGTTGTCGCCCAGCATCCAGAACGCCGGCCAGATACCCTGGCCGTACGGGATCTTGAGCCGCGCTTCGATCCGGCCATAGGTGAACGCCTGCAGGTCCTGCGTCTTCAGTCGGGCCGACGTGTAGGGCCGTCCCTGATAGTCTTCAAGACGCGCCTCGATCACGAGCAGGCCGTCTTCGATGCGCGCGTTCTCGGCCCGGTCCGTGTAGTACTCATGCTCCTCATTGCCGAAGCCGTGTCCGCCGATATCGAACTGCCAGTTGGCCCTCTCGATGCCATCGCCATCGAATTCATCGTGCCAGACCAGCGACCAGCCGGGCTTTGCCCAGGGCGGTGTGGGTGTCGGCACAGGTGACATGTTGCAGCCTCCCAGGAGCAACAAAAGAGCAAGGGATATCGGCAAGAACGTCGAGGGTTTCAAAGCGAAGCTCTCCAGCTCGCGATCGGACATCGGGGGAAATCGCAACACTCCCGATCTCTTTCAGCCTAGCCCCCAACGCTCCCGGATGCGACGCTCGACGATGCCGAAGAGAAGCTGATCGCCGATCACGCCCAGGGCAATGATGACCAGCATGACGGCGATCACCTGGGACATGTCGTTCAACTCGCGGCCCATGCTGAGCAGATTGCCAAGGCCCGGCAGCGTGTAGAGCAACTCGCCGGCCATCAGCGACCGCCACGCAAACGACCAGCCGAGCTTCATGCCGGTCACGATCGAAGGCAGCGCCGAGGGCAACACGACGAGCAGATACAACCGCCAACCGCGCGCGCCAAGGTTCCGCGCCGCGCGCATATAGATCGGGGCCGTGTTACGGATCCCGTCCTCGGTCGCCTGCGCGATCGAAAGCACAGCGCCCATCACGATCACGAAAAGGATCGCGCGCTCGTTGAGGCCGAACCAGAGGAGCGCCAGCGGCAACCAGCTGATGCTCGGCAAGGTCTGCAGCCCCAGCGCCAGCAATCCAAATGAGTTCTTGAACCATTGCCATTGAGCCATCAAGACCCCGAGGCTCAAGCCGATCGCCAGTGCGATCACGTAGCCCTGGATCAGGCGCCGCATGCTGCCCAGGATGCCGATCCAGAACGTGCCGTTGCTAAACCCACGAGCAAGAGCGTCGAGGACTTCGGAGGGCGCCGGAAAAATGTAATCAGGCCAGAGATCGAGCCTGAACAGCAGTTCCCAAACGCCAAGGAACACGACGAAGAACGCCAGTCGGCTCAGCCAGACTCGGGTCGTACCGGTGAGGCGCGGAGTGGCGTCTGAAGTCATGATAGATCCATACGCGTCAGACCCGTGGGCTGACGTCGGTCTCGAGTTGCAGGTCCGCCAAAATCCGCTGAGCCAGACGGGTGGTATCAAGGTTCTCGATCTGCCGGGGCCGCGGCAGATCAATCACGTGCTCGGCCACGATCCGACCCGGGCGCGCCGACATGACAAGCACGCGATCGCCCAACACGACGGCTTCGCGCACGTTGTGCGTCACGAACACGATCGTGGTCGACGTCTGCTGCCAGATCTCCTGTAACTCAGCGTGCAGGCGATCACGCGTCAGGGCGTCGAGCGCCGCAAAGGGCTCATCGAGCAGTAGGACCGCCGGGGCCACAGCCAGCGCCCGTGCCAGTGCCACACGCTGACGCATGCCGCCCGAGAGTTCATGCACCCAGGCCTGACTGAACTGCTCGAGATGCACCATGCGCAGCAATCGCTGGGCCGTCGCCTCGCGTTCAGCCTTGCCGGCGCCGCGCATGGTCAACCCGAACTCGATATTGTCCTGCACCGTCAGCCAGGGGAAGAGGGCGGCTTCCTGGAAGATCAGCACCCGGCTCGGGTCGGTGCCCGTGATCGGTTGACCGTCCGCCAGCACGTTGCCCTGGGACGGATATTCGAGGCCCGCCAGCATGTTCAGGAGCGTGCTCTTGCCACAACCTGACGGCCCGATCAAGCACACGAACTCGCCATCGCGGATGGTCAAATCGATCCGGTCAATCGCGACGACCAGGCCGCTCCGGTTCTGAAACGTCTTGGTGACATCCCGGAATTCGAGTGCCATATCAACGCGCGCCCCGTTTCATTGAACCTCGTCGAGCCCTTTCTCGACGAGCACCTCGTTCAACTCAGTCAGGTCATAGATCCCAGTCAGGTCGGGCTCCGCTTTCAGAAAACCGATGTTGAAGGCCGAGTCCGCCGACTCAACCAGCGAGGCCGAGATCGGGTTCCAGGTGACGGTCATCCGATCCCAGGCCTGCTCGAGCACCTGGTCGTCGAGTTTCTTGCCCGTCAGACGCTCGATCTCGCTGTTGACCAGCGCTTTGGCTTCATTCGGGTGATCCTGCTCCCAGGTCGTGATCTCCACATGCGCGCGCAACCAGGCCTTGACCCAATCGCGATGGGCCTCCAGGAACGGCGTGCTGACGATGATGTGCGTCGTGACGAATGCGCCGTCCGGCCACAAATCGCGCTCGTCGACGAGCAGCACGCCGCCGCCCTCGACAATCAGGCGGCTGGCCCACGGTTCAGGGACCCAGGCGCCATCGATCATGCCTTGCTTGAACAGATCGAGAGTTTGCGAGTTTTGCGTGGGAACGATCTCGACGTTGCCGCCGTTCTCGACGGTCTGCAGGCCGTTCGCCACCACATAGTTGCGCAGGGCGACGTCCTGCGTGCCGCCCAGCTGCGGTGAGGCAAGCTTTTTGCCCGCCAGGTCCGCCGCCGAGATGATGCCGGCGTCGGCACGCACCACAAGCCCGGCTCCGCCACTCGTCGCCCCCGACACGATGCGCAGCGCTTCGCCCTTCGACTGGACGTAGCCATTGATGGCGGGATTGGGCCCAATATAGGCGAGATCGATCTGATTGGCGAAGAGAGCTTCGATGACGGCCGGGCCAGCATTGAACAAGGTCGCCTCGATCGTCACATCGTCACCCAGGGCATTCTGAAAATCGCCGCGAGAGAGGCCGATCAGGGCCTGTGAGTGGGTCAGATTTGGGAAGTAGGCGACGCGCAGAGTGCCAGAGGAGCCGCCTGCGGCCGGGGTCTCGGCTGTCGGGGCGCAGGCAGTTGCCATCATGAGCGTAGTGATGACAACTCCCCGTTCGAGCCAGCGCCGTAGGATCACGATACCCTCCAGAACATCATGATGATCGGTCGGCCCACACGGGCTTCAGATCGATTGTAAGGCATGAACGACAGAAATCGTGCCCGGACTACACAGGGCCCAGTGCAATCGCATCAGGAATGCCTGATCTTGATTCTTCCGAGAAAACGAGGGGGTGGCGGGGGGGGGGGGGGGGGGGGGGGGGGGGGGGGCGCCCCCCCGGGGGGGGGGGGCCGGCGGCAGA
>CAYZRP010000037.1:47608-49552 GCA_964480865.1 uncultured Anaerolineales bacterium
TCCTTGTTCCATGTCCCCCGCCCCCCCCCCCCCCGCGGGGGGGCGCCCCCCCCCCCCCCCCCCCCCCCCCCCCCCCCCACCCCCTCGTTTTCTCGGCACATTTCAACTGAGGCGATGAAGCCACGTCCTAATGTGATTGCCCTGACGCAAAGCACCCTTGAGGTTTGTAGCGCGCGAGCCCGTGCGCTCGGCTGTCAGCAGGCAGTGTGACAACGATCGGCTGACGATCAACAGCGCGGCGACGTCGAGCCACGCGCAATCAGCGAGCCGCTCAGACAGACCTTGCGCGGCGCTTGCTCAGGTTGATCGACACGCTCGAGGAGCAGATCGATCGCGGCGCGGCCAATCGCGTCGGTCGGTTGAGCGATCACGGTGATGGCGGGCTCGATCAGCCCCTGCCAGACCGTCTCGTCGAACCCGGCCAGAGCCACGTCGTTTGGGATGCGCAGACCCAGCTCGCGGATTGTCAGAAGCGCCCCCTCCGTCAGGAGGCTGTTGCCGCACAGGATCGCGTCCGGTGGGGTTTCGCGCGCCAGCAAGGCCCGCACCGCCTCTGAACCGGCTGCCCGACGCGGGGGAACAAACTCTGCAGCTTCCGCTTCCAGCCCGTGCTCGGCCAACATCCGCAAAAAGCCGGCCCGACGCTCTTCGCCGGTTGATCCGATCGCGCCGAAGAGGCCGCCGATGCGCCGGTACCCCTGGCCGATGAGATGATCCGTCAACACGGCGGCCGCGCCCGCGTTGTCCAGCACGACGCTGTCGATCGTGCCGAGCGGAGGCTCGCGGTCGATCACCACGAGCGGCAGCCCCAGGCCCCAGTTCGGCTCACGCGGCGCATCGTTGTGAGCGGGCGAGACGATCACGCCTGCGACGTGCTCATCCCGCATGAGGGCAAGGTAGAGGTTTTCCTTCTCAGGGCTTTCGTCGGTGTTGCACACCACGACGCGAAAGCCACGCTCATAGGCCGCGTCCTCGACGGCGCGCCCGACTTCCGTGAAGAACGGATTGCGGATGTCTGAGACGAGCAGACCGATCGTGTTGCTGCGCTGCGACCGCAAGCTGCGCGCCACGAGGTTCGGCCGATAGCCAAGCTCCGCGACGGCCGCGTCGACACGGGCGCGCGCTTCACGACTGACGTTGGTTTTGTTGGCTAACACCCGCGATACAGTGGCGGTCGATACGCCTGCCGCGGCGGCCACCTGCTTGATGCTCGTCATTCGGTTCACTCCGCTCACAATCCATACCCCTTGTGCGCCACATTATACGGTGTGCCCCGCTGCGCGAAGGCGCTCACGCGTTCATCGATTCACAGGCGCGGCAACCGGGTCGTGCCCGTCGAAAACGCCTGTTTTCACGACTATTTCACGCACTCCTGAACAACGTCTGAACACGCCAGTCATACAGTGGCGCCAATCGCAGCAACGCCACGACACCTCAGGCGCCGCGGCAGGAGTTCTTCATCATGATGAGTTCAATTCAAGGTTCGGGTTCGATGGGCGGCATCGGCTCCTTCCCGCCGCCCCCGCCATCGCGTCCGCTGACCGACGACCAGTCTTCATTGGTGCAATCGACGCTGGCGGATTACGATGCGGAGACTCTCACAACCGAGGACGCGCGCACGATCCTCGACACCTTCCGACAGGCCGGCATTCGTCCCGGCAAGGAACTGCGTCAGGCCATTCAGGATGCCGGCTTCGATGAGAAGCAGTTGCTCGAGCTGGCCCGACCCGAAGGCGCTCCGGAGGGCGGGCCGCAGGGCGGGCCACAGGGCCTGCGTGGCGCGCGCGGCGCCAGTTCGTCGTCGACCATCGATCTCTCGGCCCTGCAGTCTCTGCAGAATGTCCTCAGCAACTACGACCTGTCGTCCATGTCCGATGAAGACGAGACCAATCTACTCTCGCAGTTGAACAGCGCCGGCCTGATCCGCACCGGTTACATGATCGA
>CAYZRP010000038.1:0-26954 GCA_964480865.1 uncultured Anaerolineales bacterium
CAGATGGAGTGAGCCTGCAACGCGCTCATGCCGACTCCTTGAGCGCGCTCGAGCCGCGCCGACGAATCAGCCAGAGGAAGAACGGCGTGCCGAGCATGGCCGTGACCACGCCGACCGGGATCTCGCTCGGCGCGAACAGCGATCGGGCGACGATGTCGACGCCGATCAGGTAGGTGGCCCCCAGGATGAGCGAGGCCGGGATCACGCGGCGATGATCGGCGCCGATCAGCAGCCGGGAGATGTGCGGCACGACCAGCCCGACGAACCCGATCGGGCCAACGGTCGACACGATCGCGGCCACGACCAGTGAGCAGATGATGAAGAGACGCGTGCGCAGCAGATTGGGGTCAAGGCCCAGCGCCGTTGCAGTGTCGTCGCCGAGCGAGAGCGCGTTGAGTTCTCGCGCCTGATACCACAGGTACCCGAGCCCGATGACGAGCGTCACCGTGATCACGGGCAGCCGCGACCAGTCGGCGACGCCCAGGCCGCCGAGCATCCAGAACATGATCGCGGCCTGCGCGCCGAAGTCACGCGTCGAGTACAGGACGAAACTCGTGAACCCCGACAGCGCGTACGACAGCGACACGCCGACCAGCAGCAGCCGGATCGCCGAGACGCGGCCGTTGCTGCGCGACAGCCCGAAGACCAGCGCGATCGTGGCCAGCGCGCCGACGAAGGCGCCGATCACGGGTGCCACGCCACTCGTCGTGACGGCCAGCACGCCGGCGTAGTAGATGACGGCCACCGCCCCGGCCGAGGCGCCCGACTCGACGCCCAGGATGTACGGATCCGCCAGCGGGTTGCGCACCATCGCCTGCACGGCGACGCCCAGCACCGCAAGCCCGGCGCCGACCAGGCCGCCGAGGATCACGCGCGGAAAGCGGATCTCCCAGATGATCGAGTCGGCGCCGACGCTGACCACGGCGCCGCCAGCCTGGGTCAGGTGACTCCAGATGATGCGCCAGACCTCGTCGAACGGCACCGACACGGCTCCGATCGACATCGCCAACGTGGCAGCGAGGACCAGGGCGCCGATCATGACAGCCAGCGCGACGAGATGGCGGGCGCGGAGGCGCTCGCCCGTGGCAAGCGCCTCTTGAGCCGCGACGCTCAACGGCCGGGCCAGTGATGTCTCCGGACGGTTCATTTCAGGGCGATCAGGCCGTCGATCATGCGCTCGAGCGCATCGACGTTGCGCGGCGTCTCCACCCCGCCCTCGTTGTACGAAAGCAGGACGTACGCCTGGTTCTTGATCGCTTTGACATCGGTCAGGCGCGGGTCGGCCGCGAGTTTGTCTTCGATGCCCCTGGCTTCGTTGATGAAAACGCCCTCGCCGGCCGAGGTCATGATCCAGATCACGTCAGGGTTGCGCTGGACGATCGTCTCCCAGCTGACCGCGTCGTAATCCCTGAGCACGTCGGCAAAAGCGTTCTGCGCGCCGGCCAGCGTGATGATGGCATTCGGCGTCCCGACGGCCCCGGCCGGGTAGGGATCGTCCTCGCCGCTGTAACTCCAGACGGTGAGCGGTTGGATCCCGGCATCCTTGACCTTCTGCTGCAGCGCGGCCACACGTTCTTTGAGTTTCGCGATCTCGGCCTCGGCCCTGTCCTGAACGTCGAAAATGACGCCGATGTTGTGGAGATCGCTGTACAGCGCCGAGAAGTCGGTCACGGGCGTCGTCGAGAGGTGGCACTCGCCCTGAGTGAGGTAGGTCTTGATGCCGAGCTTGGCCCAGCCCTCACGATCGGGCAGCGTGGTGTTGGAGAGCAGGGCCGACGGATAGATCGACATGATCAGGTCCGGCGCGACGGCGACGATGGCTTCCTTGGAGGGATAGGCCATGTCTTTGTTGATCACCGGCAGGGCATCCATCTCGGCCTTGGTCACCGACCAGCGCTGATCGGGCGTCTGGAACTCCGTGAAGCCCACGATCCTGTCTTTGAGCCCAAGCAGAAGCAGGGCCTCGGTTACGGCGGGGTCGAGTGTGACAATGCGCTCGGGCGCCCTGTCGTAGGTGGTGGAGCGGCCACCGCAATCTTGAACGGTGACCGGATACTGGGTGCGCATCGACATGTCGGCCATCTCGGCCGTGGGCGGCACCGTCGTGGGCACAGCTGTCGGGGGCGCGGCGCAGGCGGCGAGCAGGGCCGCGCTCAACGTCAGAGCTGCAACTGTTGAATGACGAAGTGAAACCATGATTCCTCGCATGAGGCGGCGCAACTCGCCCATCCCGCCAGGGCTGCGGCCAGCAAAGAACTGTGGGCGCACGACGGCGGATGAGGGATCGCGCCGCTGATCAACCCGGTAGGGCAACGCCGTCGGCCTGCGCGTCGATCGAGCGCGATAGAGCCAACGATGACGTTCGCGAAACCGATCAATCGAGCGGCTTCAAGAACTGCGTGCCAGGGATTCGGTTGGGTGAGTCAGCCGGCGTGGAATCAGGCGATGCGAGGAGGAGGATCGATGCCGAAGACCAGCACACGTGGCGGGCTGATCGCCTCGACACTGAGTCTGATCGTGATGGGGGCAAGCAGCGGAGCCTTAGCGATCGGCGCCGGAGCGGCCTGGAGTACCCCGTACATGGCGTGGGTCAGTTGAAAGGGGCAGGCCGGAGTGCCGAGCGGGATCGTGCCCGCTGTGTCGAGGTTCCCGGCCTGGTGATGTTCGTGCCCTGCATGGCCCACGGTCACAAACATCTGGTCCCGGTACGGGCAGGGTGCAACGATCGCCAGGATGCCGTGGAGCACAATGAAGGCGGCCAGGCAGGCCGCCATATCGCGCCACGATAATCCGAGCAACTTACCCATGATTGGCCGATTGTATCCGAGACGGGGCGCTCGAGGCAATCACGAGTTGGCGCTGGAGCAGAGCCGCTCGTCGCCGGGTCGGGTGATGTTGAGCGGATTTCGCAGAGGTCGTGGACGAAGCGAGTCTCCCAATAACGTCGCGGTGTCGCGAAGCCGCCCCCGCATCAGACGGAGCCATCGGCGAAATCTGCTGGAGAGTCCTCGCTAACCCGTGCTGCTGATGTTGGTCTGGGGTCACGAGCCGGGATCCTGGGATGGCGGCAAACCCATCCAGATGCCCGGGCAAAAACGCACCCGCCGCACATGACGCTCTGTGAGGCGGGTGCGATGCGAAGCGAAGGCGGGCCTAGACGATCCTGGCCTTCATCCACTCGTTGGAGTTGTGGAAGTCGGCGACGGCGTTGCCGGGGTGCACCAGGGCGTCGAAGAGCGGTCGGTCGGCGTCGTCGAGTTTGCGATCAAGGATGCCGAGTGCATCCTCCAGATGCGCCAGCGTCCGCGGCCCGACGATCGGGGCCGTGACGGCCGGCTGATCTTTGACCCACAGCAGGCCCAGCTGCGAGGCCGTCAGGCCGCGCTCCTGCGCCATGCTCGCGACGGCCTGGCCCACCTCGATCCCACGCGCTGTCACACGCGACTTCGCCGTGTCGTTGTTCCAGCGCTGAACGCGCGACCCCTCGGGATAGTCGCTGGCTTTCGGGTAGCGCCCCGCCAGGACACCCATCGCCAGCGGCGACCACGGCAGGATGGCGAGCTCGTACTTTTGCGCCAATGGCACCAGTTCGTTCTCGATGCGCCGATCGAGCAGGTTGTATGGGGGTTGCTCGCTGATGTAGCGATTCAGGCCATAGCGCTCGCTCAACGCCAGCGCCTCCATCACCATCCAGGCCGGGTGCGTCGACGCGCCGATGTAGAGCACCTTGCCGGCGCGGATCAGGTCGTCGAAGGCGCGCAGGGTCTCGTCCTGCGGGTGCGTCAACGGCGGTCGGTGCAATTGGTAGAGATCGATGTGGTCGGTCCCCAATCGGCGCAGCGAGTCCTCACAGGCCCTGACGATGTGATAGCGCGTCCCGCCGGCCGCGTTCGGGAGCTCGCCCATGCGGCTGAACACCTTGGTGGCCAGCACGATCTGGTCGCGAAGGTTGTTGTCGTTCAGGAACTTGCCCGTGATCCGTTCGCTTTCGCCCTGGTTGTAGACGTTGGCGGTGTCGAAGAAGTTGATCCCGCCATCGACGGCCTTCTGCATGATCGCAAAAGAGTCAGCCTCGTTCGTCGGCCCGCCGAAGTTCATGGTGCCCAAGCACAGCGGTGAGACGAGCACACCCGAGCGACCCAGTTTTCGGAATTCCATTCCTGACCACCTTTCAAGTGATGTGATGAGCCGAAGGTCGGATTCTAGCGAAACGACAGCGCCTCAGGACGCCAGGTTTTCTGGCCGTGGTGTGCACGGACGGGCGGCTGATCGCTCCGGCGTTTTGATCCGTGTTCTCTGCGGCCAGGACTTGCTCAGGCGTAACCGAGCACGGTGTGTGGTTGGTAAGCCTCTTCGAGATGCCTGACCTCGTCCGGTGTGAGTGCGATCGACAGGGCTGCCACGGCGTCGTCGAAGTGGTGAGGCTTTGTCGCGCCGATGATCGGAGCGGTGACCACTGGATTGGCGAGCACCCAGGCCATGGCGATCTGCGCCATCGGAATGCCGCGGGCGTCGGCCACGTCGCTGACGCGCTGAGCGATCGTCAGGTCCGCTTCGGTGTACATCCGCCGCCCGACGTCATCGGTCTGCGCGCGTAGCGTCTCGTTGCGTTCCTTATTCGGCTTGCGGGTCAGCAGGCCCTTTGCTACGGGCGAGTAGGGGATCACGCCGATCTTCTGATCGGCACAGAGCTTGAGCATCTCGCGTTCTTCCTCGCGGTAGATCAGGTTGTAATGCGGTTGCATCGAGACAAAGCGCGTCCAGCCGTGCAGGTCCGCCGTGAACAGGGTCTTGGCGAACTGCCAGGCGTACATGGCCGAGGCGCCGATGTAGCGGGCTTTGCCCGCTCGCACGACGTCGTGGAGCGCCTCGAGGGTCTCCTCGATCGGCGTGTTGTAGTCCCAACGGTGGATCTGGTACAGGTCCACGTAATCGGTGCCAAGGCGCCTGAGGCTGGCGTCGATCGAACCGAGGATGTGCTTGCGCGAAAGCCCGCCATCGTTGGGTCTGTCGCTCATCGGGAAGAAGACCTTTGTAGCGATGACGACCTCATCGCGCGATGCGGCGAAGTCGCGCAGGGCTTTGCCGACGATCTCCTCACTGCGCCCGTTTGAGTAAACGTTTGCGGTGTCGAAGAAGTTGATGCCGAGTTCGAGCGCTCGCCGGATGAACGGGCGGCTGGTCTCTTCATCGAGCGCCCATTTCCAACGATCGTTCGGCCCGCCATAACTCATGCAGCCCACGCAGATGCGCGACACCTGCATGCCAGTAGCCCCCAGTCGGACGTAATGCATGGCTTGTTCTCCCGGATAGCGGCGCGGCGTAAGGACTTCGTGGTCCCTCGTGATCAAACGCGCTCTACTGATGCCCGACGATGCGGTGCGGCACGTAGGGCTCTTCCAACTGCGCGACTTCGTCGGCCGTGAGCTTGAGAGTCAGCGCGCCGAGCGCCTCCTCGAGGTGCCTGGCCTTCGTCGCGCCGACGATGGGCGCGGCCACCGGCTCGTTCTGCAGCAACCAGGCCAGCGCAACATGCGTGCGCGCGACACCGCGCTGCCCGGCGATGGCCGCCACACGCTCAACCACGACCCGATCGGCCTCAGCCGTGGAGTCGTATTTGCTTTTGGCGATGGCGTCGCTCTCCGAGCGGGCAGTTTGTTCAGAGGACCAATCGCGGGTCAGCCGGCCCGAGGCCAGTGGGCTGTACGGGATCACGCCGATGCCTTCCGCGCGGCAGAGCGGCAGCATCTCGCGCTCCTCCTCACGGTAGAGCAGGTTCAGATGATCCTGCATCGACACGAAGCGCGTCAGGCCGTGCCTCTCGGCGACATGCAGCGCCCGCTGGAACTGCCAGGCGAACATGGCCGATGCGCCGATGTAGCGGGCCTTGCCAGCCCGGACCACATCGTTAAGGGCCTCCATCGTCTCTTCGATCGGGGTCTCGTAGTCCCAGCGATGGATCTGGTACAGGTCGACGTAGTCGGTCTGCAACCGGCGCAGGCTTTCGTCGATCTGGTTGAGGATGTGCTTGCGTGACAGGCCCGCCCCGTTCGGCCCGGGACGCATCCGCCCATGGACCTTGGTGGCGATCACGACTTCATCGCGCCGGGCGACGTCTTTCAGCGCTTGGCCCAGGATCGACTCGCTCACCCCGGCCGCGTAGACGTTGGCCGTGTCGAAGAAGTTGATCCCGAGGTCCAGCGCCTGTTTGATGATCACGCGGCTCTCGGGCTCTTCGAGCCCCCAGTTGTTGTGAACCCAACCCTCGGCACGGCCAAACCCCATGCAGCCCAGACACAGCCGTGAGACCTGCAGGCCCGTTGAACCTAATCGTGTGTACTCCATGTCAATCTCCCTGGGGCGGCGGACCGCAGATCGCGGACCACGGCCGTTGCGTAAATGTCATTGATGCACGGCGACAAACGAATGGCGCCAGTTGACGGCTGTCTACCCTCCGTCATTCGTCACCGATCTGACGTTCAGACCCTGCCCGCCGTCCGTCGTCTGTCGTCCGCGGTCTTTCTGAAACAGCACATACAGCCCGCTGAGCACCGTCAGACTGGCGCCGGCGACCGTGATCCAGGTGGGGATCTCGTGCCAGAGCGCGAAGCCCCACAGCACGTTGATCAGCAGGCCGGCGTATTCGAAGGGCGCGATGGCCGAGGCCGGGGCCTGACTGTAAGCGCGCGCGACGAAGTACATGCCCGCCGCCCAGACCAGGCCGAGCCCGGCGATGACGGCTCCATCCAGCGGGCTGGGCAGGATCCACGCCCTGAACAGAAACGCGATGCTGGCCTGGGCGTCCGCTCGCTCGCCGACCAGGACGGCCAGCGGTGCAAGAACCACCGAAGCCACCAGGTAGACCAGCGAACTGAAGTAGGTCATGGTCGCGCCGCTCTCCGTGTTCTGCAGTCGACGCGTGATCAACATCGAGAGCGCGTATGTGAGGGTGGCCAGCAGCGCGAACACCGAGCCCAGGTTGAACGCGGTCGTGCCGGGCTGGACGATCAGCAGCACGCCAAGAAAGCCCACCCCGAGCGCGATCCACCGTTGCGGCCCAACCCGCTCTCCCAGCCACAGCACCGACAGCAACGTGATCATGAGCGGCGCCGAGTTGCGGATCGCTGAGATGTCGGCCAGGGGCAACGCCGCCAATGCCATCATGTACGTGGTGAAGGAGATGAAGAGCAAAACGCCGCGCCCGACCTGAAGCAGCGGCCGCCGCGTCGTCGGCCATCCTCGTCGTCCTTCCCGACGAAGGAAGAAGAATGTGGCAGGCAGAGCGATCAGGCTGCGGATCAGGACGATCTCGATGACGTTGTAGCCGCCGCCGATCCACTTGACGGCCACATCCTGCAGCGACAGGATCAGCAGCGCCAGGACGAGCGTCGCCGCGCCTCGGCCAGGAGAACCAGTGGTGAACATCATGTCAGTGTCCGTTCTTCGATCAGTGTGATGTGCGCGGCAGGCAGCAGGGTTCGACTGCGCGTGGCCGCCTCGTCGGAAACCCTTCTCGCGATGTGCGCCAGACTCTGCCCTTCAAGGCGGGGCGCTCAGGTGCTGGCCGGTCGCGCCGTGGCCTCGTACTGTTCAGCGCTGACATGTTCGAGCCACTCGACGACGACGCCGTCGAGGTTCTCCTGCAGAGCGATGTGGGTCATGGCCGTCGTCGGCGCCGCACCATGCCAATGCTTCTCGCCCGGCGCGAACCAGATCACATCGCCGGGCCGGATCTCCTCGATCGGCCCGCCCCAGCGCTGTGCGCGCCCACAGCCAGCCGTCACGATCAGGGTCTGGCCGAGAGGGTGCGTGTGCCAGGCCGTACGCGCGCCGGGCTCGAAGGTGACACTCGCGCCGCGGATGCGCGCCGGTTCAGGTGCCTCGAGCAGTGGATCGACCCTGACGGCGCCCGTGAAATACTCGGCCGCCCCTGTCGTCGATGGCCTTGATCCGACACGTTGAATATCCATGGAAACTCCTGGGCTATGTTGTGAGTCGAGGGCTCGCTTCAGTGGGCGACGTCGGTGCCCGCCAGACCCCGTTCGGTCAGTCGCGCGATGTCCCGGGTCGGCGCGCTGCCGAAGAGCCGGGCATACTCGCGGCTGAACTGCGACGCGCTCAGGTAGCCGACCTGACGGCTGGCCGAGCTCGCGTCCTTCATCGTCGATAACATGAGCCGCCGGGCCTCCTGAAGACGCAACACTTTCTGGTAGTTCAGCGGGCTCATCGAGGTCACGGCCTTGAAGTGCTGGTGGAAGGACGACGGGCTCATGTGCACACGCTCGGCCAGTTCTTCGACCTTCATGGGCTGAGCGTAGTGATCCCGCAGCCACGCGATCGCGCTCGCAACCCTTCCCATGCTTGAGTCGGTCAGGCCGATCTGCGCCAGCCGGACGCCGAGCGGGCTGCGCAACACCCGGATCAGGATCTCGTCGATCACCAGCGGCGCCAGCAACTCGGCTTCTGCGGGCTGTCCGGCCATACCGATCAGACGCGTGGCGGCATCGACGATGGAAACATCTGGCGGGCTGACATACACGCCGCGTCCCTGCGCAGGGCTGTGCGGCAAGCCCTGCGGAAAGACCTTCAGCGCCAGATCCGCGATGTGAGCCGGATCAAGTTCGAAGACCAGGCCCAGGAAGGGCTCGGACGGGCTGGCACTCACCACCTGCGCTGCCACCGGCAGATCCACCGATACGATCAACATACGAGACGCATCGTAGGTGTAGATCTCGTGCCCGAGGATCAGGCTCTTGGCTCCCTGCGCCACGATGCACAAGACCGGGCGTTGGGCCGTGTACGTCCGCTCCGCGCTGACGCGTGAGTAGCGCGAGGCCCGCAGGCCTTTGATGCCGACGTCGAACCGGCCGTCATGTGGACAATGAGCGCGGATCAGCCGGGCCAGTCTGTCAACATTCGGCCGGATGGTCTGTTCGAACGGGTCTGAGTCTGTCGATCGGCGTCTGGTCATGATAAGGCTCACTCGTCGGCCCGACCGTGTGATCGAGCGTGACATGAGTATGCCCCAGTATGCCGCGGCGGGCATAAGGGCGCTTGCCTGATCCTCCAAGGAGTTGGCCCGATTCTGCGGAAACGGATGCGTTGTGGCTGAGGGGCAGAGCGGGGAAGCTCCCCTATCCGCCCGGGCTTGTGGCGTCGTTGGCGAACTTGGCGGCTCATTTATGCCGTATTTGGTGGCTGCTTACGGCACCGAGCGCGAGATCCCCTGATAGTGAGGGTGTATCCCCTCAATGTGTTTTGGGCGGAGGAGTCATGCTCGAACGAACCTTATCGGTGTTGGATCAGGCAACTCTCGAAGACGCGGCCGCTACCACGGTGGTGCGGCTGACCGCCGGCGAGCTTGCCCACTTCACCGGCGACGCCGTGGTCAGCGATGCCCATATGCTCATCGCCTACGTTCAAAGCGCCGGTCGTGCCGGGCAGGTTTCCAACGCCAGCCGGGTACAGCTGGATCCGATGCTCGACGACGCCGAGCGCGCCGCAGACGAGGCTGATGACAGCACGCTGCCGCTCATCCAGGAACGGATGGCCAACGACCCGTCGAGCGAGTTGCTGCGCCTCCAGGCCACGACATCCGCCGCTGCATGGACGCGCTGCCTGTCCAATGCGATCTGACCACGGCCCCCTCGACCGGCCGCTGGATGGATCCGGATGCGTCGCTGCAGTCTGGCACAGCGGGATGGTGCTCAGCGCGCTGCTGCTGGGCGGCGTGCTCTTTCGAAGACGAATGGCCTCAAAAGCCCGGCCCTGTATCCCGCCAGCCTCGCGCCCGGTTCGTGTGAACGCGCGAATGGGTGCTGCCGGCAACCGCCCCGAGCGCGGTCGACCAGGTTTCTCCGCGACACCGCAGCGTTGTCGGGCTCTTTCCGTTCTCGGTCGATCAGGCGCCCCTGCCCGGGCCGGCAGGGCCTCCACGCCTGATCCTGGCTCTCAGCCCGCCCGCACTCGCCGCGCCCACCCGAGCAGCAACCAGGCGGCGACCGCCAGCGCGCCGACCATGACGGGTGGTTGCGTGCGCAGCCAGGTGTAGATGCTGAACGCCCGATGCGGCCGGTGGCCCGTGTCGGTGTCGTGGCCTGGGAGCGAGCCGAACAGGTTGTCGGGCGCTGATGCTGGTTTGGGGATGTCGCTGAACTGGCCGTTGACGCCCACTCGCAGCAGCAGTGCATCGGTGCCGGCGGGCCAAAGCGACTGGGCAGCGGCCATCAACCTGCCGGCTCCGCCGACGATGAGGTCGCGGGCGGGATGCTCGGCCGCGTACAGGATGCCGCGCGCCACCTCCTCAGGCGAATAGAGCGGCGGCACGCCTTTCGGCTGATAGCCGATCCTGGTGCGCGCCTTCTCGAACAGCGGCGTGTCGATCGAGGCCGGCATGATGTTGGTCACGCTCACCGGGCTGTCGTGTCGTTTCAACTCCAGCCGCAGTGAATCGAGGAAGCCGATCAGGCCGTGCTTCGATGCCGCGTAAGCGCTCTGAAAGGGCAACCCGATCCGGCCCTCCACCGAACTGACCGCGATCAGGGTGCCGCCGCTATCCTTCAGATATGGAAGCGCGGCCAACGCGCCATGGATCTGCCCGAGCAGGTTGACGTCGATGACCTGTTTGTATTCCTCAGGGGTGGTGTCCTCGGCTTCAGCCCAGATCGATACAGCCGCGATGTGGACCCAGGTGTCGATCCGGCTGTAGAGGGCAACGGCGCGCTCGGCCAGCGTCTGCATGGCGGCCGGGTCAACGGCATCAGCGACTTGATACGTCGCCTGTCCGCCGGCAGACACGATCTGGTCGACGATGCTGCGCAGGCCCGGCTCGCCGCGAGCCGCCACGAGCACGCGCGCGCCTTCTTCGGCAAAACGCCGTGCTGTGACGCGCCCGATCCCGCTCGAACCCCCGACGATGACGACCACCTGTTCAGCCAGTGGCCTGGGACGTGGAGTCGTCATCGGCGGCGTGCCCGGCCACGGTTGCGCCGCCAGACCTCCCAGTTCAACAGGGCCGCGAACGACGTCCAGGCCAGGTATGGCAACAGCAGCAAGGCCGCGAGGCGCGAGACCCGACCGAAGCTACGGATCGTGGCCGCGATCGCGGCCCACAGCAGGCCGATTTCGACAAGGGCCAGGAACGGCGCCCGTATCCCGAAGAAAAGCGCCGACCATAGTGAGTTCAACCCCCACTGGAGCGAATAAAGCCGCAGCGCGTGACCGGCCGCGGCCTGGTAGCGCCAATCCCTCTCGCCGCGTCGCCGGACGAGGAAGTGCGCAAGGCCCATCTGCGTGTAAAGGATCGGCCAGACGATCCCGAACAGCCAGCCCGGTGGGCTGTAGCGCGGCTTGGAGAGCTTATTGTAATAATCGCCCGATGGCCGACCCAGCAACGTGCCGATCAGGCCAGCCGAGTGCGCCATGGCCAGGGATGTGCCGACCTGCTTGAGGACGGGCTGGGTTTTGTGGGTGTCTGTGGCAACGGTCACGCTGACTCCCCTTTCTCGCGGCCGCGCAGACAGGCCTGTCTCCCTGAGCCCATGGCTCCGGCGCGGCCGACGGCACCGCTCGAGCGCTTCTCGAGTGCCGCGATCGTCGCCCACCTGAACCTGCCGCGCTATCCCGATAGGCCTGAATTCGCTGTCAGCCTCCGCCGACAACGGCCGTGTCGGGGCGCTGCGCCGGCAGGAGCGTGTCGAAGGTCGTTAAGTGAGGTGAGTCGTGGCGGTTCACCCATCATCTACAATGATGAGGAAGGGAGCGGAGAGAACCATGCGCAAACCCGCCTTCGGCCTACTCCATCGGCTGGCGTTGCTCGTGGCTCGCATCGCGAGCGTGGTGTTGCTGCTGTTCTGGGGGGCCTTCTTCGTCGAGCACATGGCCTGGTTCACGGATTCGTCCGGATGGCCTCCGCCCGAGGTCTGGCTGGCCCAGGGGCTTCATCTGCTGTTTCTCATCGGCTATCTGACGTCGTTGTTGTGGGACGTGCTCGGCAGCGTCTTGATCGCCGTGGGTGTGGTGCTGTTCTTCGGCCTGATCGGCGGCCCCAACGCGCTGGGTTTTGCCCTGGTCAGCCTGTTGCCGATCCCGTTTTACGTCCTGGCGCGCCTCAATCGTCCGTCGGCATCGGCAGGCGTTGGGCATGTCTGAGGAGACTCCATGGCTGATTACGACAGAAACACCCGCGCCTGCTCGCTCGCCCAGGTGCCGCCCGAGACCGTGGCCGACATGCGGCGGGTCGCTGAGCTCTTTGCCGCCGGGGACTTCGAAGCCGATGTCAGGGCCTGTTGCGAGACACGCTCAAAACAGAAGAAGAAAGGCTTCTTCGGCTCGTTCGGCTCGGGCGATCCAGACCCAGAACACACGACGTATGCCGTGCTGACCGGGCGTTGGCTGATCTGGTCGCGGCGCGGGCCCAAGACCGGCCTCGCTACGTCGCTGGCCGCGCTCAAGGACATCACGCTCGAGGACTTCGCCGCCGCCCGCCTGGGCGATCACGGCCTGGAGGTCTTCGGGTTCGTGAATGGCTCAAGCGAGAAGGTGCATGCCTTCATCGGGCTTGGCCGTGAGGCGGACGGGCTCGCGTTTAAGCAGTCCGTTCAATCTGCTCTGGCCTGAGACACGCTGCCCTGCAGCGGCCGTTAACGTCTCCGTGGCCTCAGTGCCCACATCAATGCGCCAAACACGGCCCAACTGAGGAGCCAGCCCCATCCGCCCGGGTCGACCGCGCCACCTACCAGGCCGGGCACGCGCAGGCGCAACACGGGCAGGTCAGCGGTCTTCTCGCGCAGTTCCTCATCCGGGATCGTGAACGGGTTGTAGCCCTCAAAGAACCCGGCGAAGCCCGCGTTTCTCAGGACATGCCGGGCGGCGGTCAGCCGCTCATCGGCCGCTGTCACTTCCTCGAACGTCCCGCGCACAATGCCGCCTGGCATGAGGACATTGATCTCGGGGGTCGCCAGCAGATTGCGATACCAGTCCGATTGTGTACGCCCCCCGGAGACGCAGTAGACGGCGCCTTCGAGGATGGCGTAGTTCACCGGAGCGTAACGGCGCTTGCCAGACCGCCTGCCGATCGTGATCAGCACCATGATGTAGCCTGTGAAGGGGTTCACGATCCACGGGCCAAGCCCGAGGCGGAACAGCGGCACCATCCAATACTTATTGAGCAGGCGAAACACGCGGCGTAACCACTCTGGCATGGCTCCCCCTGTCTGGCGGCCTGGCGGCCGCTGGTTCTCGCGGAGTTCAGGCGCCTACAGGATAAGCCTGACTGGAGGCGTTATCAATTCCTTGGCCGTTGTTGGATTCTCGGCTAGCGCCCTTCGACCCTGGTCCGGCTCGAACAAAGGTGATTAATGGCTTTTGAGAGGTGGTTGACGAACCCGGACAGCGGTAGAGTAAGATAACAAAGCCCATCGTCATTCGAAAGGATAATTCCATGCGACGTGTGACCCGCCGTACGTTCCTGCGCGCAGCTGTTCAACTGGGTGCGGGGGCGGTCCTTTATAAGTTCGACAATGGCACCTTCCGCATTCAGACTGCCGCAGGCCCCGAGGTTTATCAGCTCCGCATCATCCACACAAATGATCATCACTCTCGCATTGAGCCGGCCCCGGCTGTGCGCATCGGCACTGGCGCCGGCGGCGCGGCCATCACGCGCGATCTCGGTGGCGTAGCCCGCCGCAAGACGCTGTTCGACCAGATCCGCGCCGAACCGACGCCGGTCGACAAGCTTTTCCTTGACGCCGGCGACGTCTTCCAGGGCACTTTGTACTTCAATCAGTTCGAGGGCGCCGCTGACCTGGAGTTCTATAAGGGCCTGGACTATCACGCCGGCACGATTGGCAACCACGAGTTCGACAAGGGTGACCAGGTTCTGGCGAACTTCATTGCCGGTGCGGATTACCCCATCGTCTCAGCCAACATCGCCGCCGCCGCGCCGTCCCCGCTGAACCCGCTCAAGGACACCGGCGCCTGGACCGGCAATGGAAAGTTCGGCGACAACACGATCGTCACGTTGACCTCCGGCAAGAAGATCGGCATCTTCGGCCTGACCACACCCGAGACGCCCAACATCAGCAGCCCGAGCGCGGCCGTGACCTTCAACGCCGACCTGGTGGCCGTGGCCCAGGCGCAGATCGACGCGCTCAAGCTCGCCGGCGCCGACATCGTCGTGGCCCTGACCCACATCGGCTATCTCGAAGACATCGAGCTGGCGCGTAACACACGCGGCCTGAGCGTGATCGTCGGCGGGCACTCACACACGCCCCTGCTCAACGACAACACGTTGCCTTACGGCCAGCCGCGCATCGATGGGCCCTATCCGACCGTCACGACGGACCTCGACAGCAACTCCGTCCTGGTCATCACAGACTGGGAATGGGGCAAGTGGGTCGGCGATATCGTCATCGGCTTCGACGCCGCCAACCTCGTCACCGGCGCGAGCTCACCCACGAACCCGAAGCCCGTCTGGGCCGGCGGCATCACCGGTGGTCGCGCGTTGCTGACTAACGAGGGCCCAGAGATCACGCCCGACGCCGCCTTCCAGACGCAGATCACAACGGTCTATAAACCTGCCATCGATGCCCTCTCCGCTCAAGTGATCGGCTCTACGACCGTTGACATGCCGAACGCGAACGTGCGTCTCGGCGAGACGCTCCTCGGAAATCTGTTCGCCGATGCTTTCCGGGCGCGGTTGATGGCGTCCCCCGCCGACAACCCACAGAACCTGCCGATCGTGGCGATCATCAACGGCGGTGGCCTGCGCACCGGCATCCCGGTCGGCAACATCACCCTCGGCAAGCTGCTCGAGGTGATCCCGTTCGGTAACACCATGGCGCGTGTCGACCTGACTGGAGCGCAGATCAAGGCCGCGCTCGAGAACGCCGTCAGCGCGTTCGGCACGACGACCAGCACCGGCCGCTTCGCACAGGTGTCGGGCCTGCGCTTCTGGTTCAGCAAGCGCGGCCTGCCCGCACGACCGCCGGTGGCCGCGACAAGCACCACGCCCGCCCTGCCTGCCCAGCCGGGCAGTCGTGTCTCGCGCGTTGAGGTCTTGATCGGCTCGTCTTATCAGCCACTCGACCCGGCGGCCACGTATCGCGTGGTGACCAACGGCTTCATGCTGACCGGCGGCGACGGCTACTTCGTCTTCACGCCCGGCGGCGATCAGGCTGACCCGAGCGTCGGCGGCGGGATCAACCAGCTCGATACAGGTTTGATCGACGCCGACGTGGTCAGCGCCTACATCACGGCCAACTCGCCCGTGGCACCGCAGCTCGAAGGTCGGATCCAGGAATTCCTCCATCACCAGATTCTGACCACGCTGTTCCAGTCGTTCACCTTCCCGACGACACCCTGAGCGAAAGCACGCAAGACGCAGGACGAACGACGCGGGTTGGATCAACATCCAACCCGCGTCGTTCGTCCTGCGTCGCACGTCTGTTTCAGTTGGCCGCAGCCAGCCAGTCGAGAGCTTCGATTCGGGTCGCGAAGGCCCTGATCTGCCGGCCGGTCACGGCGGCCGCGGTGTTGACGGCAAGCGCGCGCAGGCCTTCGGCGCCGATAACGGCTGAGGCCTTGACGTAGGGCGTGTTGTGGGTCGTGAAGTCCTTGAGCGCGGACATGCTCTCGCGGTTGTAGACAGCGCCGGTGCCGTCTGTGAAGATCCGCACGCTGTGCTTCGGGAAGGCCTCGATGATCTTGCTGGCTTCGGCAAAAATCTCGACGGTCTGCTGCGAGTTCGCCTGCGCGAGGTCAATGAACACGATGTCCATGCCTCGATGTTTGATGACGGTGCACTTCTTCATGGTTGTTCCTTGATGGGCCAGACACCCGATCCTCCAATCGCTCATAGCCCGGGTTGACGTCGGCGGCCGGCTCAGTCGGCGCTGACGAGCCAGTCGAGCGCCTGCTCGCGGGTCTGGAAGGGCTTGATGGGGCGTTGCGTGACGACGGCCACGGCCTTCATGGCGAAGACGCGCAGCCCATCGGCGCCGATCACGGCCGAGGCCTTGATGTGCGGCGTGTTGTGGATCGTCAACGCCTTCAGCGCGTTGAAGCTCTCTTTGCTGTAGACCGCTCCGCGGGCGTCGGTCAGTACGCGTGCGCTGTGCGCCGGGTAGGACCCAATCAACTCGCCGGCGTCCCTCATGATCGGAATCGCCTCCTCTGGCGTCGTGTACGACAGATTGATGACGATGATATCGACGCCCTTGTATGGCGCCACATAGCAACGTGCCTCAGGAGCGCCTGACGAAGCCGATGGAGCGAGGGGGGCCGACGCGCTGGCCATGCAAGAACTCTAGCAAATTCCAATATGCGGCGCCGTGAATCGAGGGTGAAACTTCGGCGCCTGAACAAAAAAGGGCCCCGAGCGGGGCCCATCCATTGACAGAACTCAACCGATCAACCGATCGGTTCTTTATAGATCCGCAGCCGGCCGATCGGCGCGCCGGTGGCCATGCAGTCCAGCATCTCGACCCGGAACTCACGCCCGCCCGACATCCACTTCATCGCTTCCTGGATGATGCCGACCGCTGTATGGCAGACGGGTTTGTCAGACTTGCGGCCCCAGCACATCGAGCAGCGCTCGATCGTGTAGATGAAGTGATCGCCGTGATCGACAGCGTTACTGATCTGATCGGTCGTCGTGCTGAAGACCTTGGCGATGGCCGGGACAGCGATGCGCACCTTGGTGCCGAGCGGCAACACCTTGAAGGCCAGATCGCCGGCGCCGGCCAGCGCGCCGAAGTTGCGCAAACCGTTGGCGAAGAGCGCGCGGCCAGCCCGCTGGCATAGTCCACGCCCCCCGCGCGGCCCGTACATCTCCTCGAGCGCCGTGTGCAACGCGGCAATGTCCGAGAAGTCGAACTCCTTGGCCAGGTTGTCCGGGGGGTAATGGTCGATGAAGCGATCGAGCCCGGCCAGCCGCAAAATGGCGTTCAGGCCGTTCTTGCCCATCACTTCTTCGAGGGCCGTCAGATAGATCCGGCCCATCTTGTTCGGGTAGTAATACCCGCTTTTGACACGTTCCACTGTCGCCATGCTCCGCTCCTGTACGGTTCAGCGGCCTTCCCTGCAAGCTCCGTGCCAGGGATGCGGCTCTCCGCAATCCGTGCGGCCGCCCTGTTTCCTCGAGAGTACAGGGACAGCATGCCGGATTTCGGGCAGGCTTGGGGTGAAAAAGTTATGAAATGAACGTAACGCTGTGAGAGGCCGTTCTCCTCTACATCCAGCCGACACCGAAAGCCTCGACCAGGATGTCGGCCCTGCGCGGCGTGATCCGCAGATCATGTATGTCGCCAGCCGCTGCCGACCACCTGTCGATGACGGCCTGAAAGGCCACGCGCGCGTCGGCCTTCAGGGCGTTGATCCGCGACTCGAGCAGCGCGATCTGCTCGGCGCTCTCGTTCAGATCCTGCTGTGAACGTTCCTTCAATCGCCGACGGCTGAGCGAGGTCGTGATCATGCGCTGCGGCTGCCGCAGCAGGCCGACCAGGCCGAGGACGTTCTCCAGATCCGTCCAGCGGCTCTCGCCCTCACGGGCGCGCACCTCGGCCTCGTCCTCGGCGCGCTCGCGTCGTTCGGCGAAGAGCTTGCCTTCCAGCCCATCCAGCTGGCGGTCATAGCGCGACTGCTCCCTGCGCAACTCCTCCGCGCGTTTGGCGTCCGCCTGGGCGTGGCAGCGCGCCCGGAACTCGGCGTATGACTCGCCGGGCTTGGCGTACAGCTTCAACGTGGGATTGTGCTGCAACACAAGGTCGGCGTTGCGGTACAGCACGGCCACCAGATCCTTCTGCCATGCCGCCAGCTTGCGCGCGTCGGCCAGCGGGCCCGGATCGCCGTCGATCCACGCGCGCTGCGGCAGGGCCCGCGCCAGGTCGTTGAGCGGCAACGGCGCGATGGCGTGCGCGTCCCACTGCGGCGTCGGATCGAGCCCGTCGACCGGCACCGCGTACGCGACGCGCTTGTCGAAGCTCAGGTTCGCGCGCGTGTTCGTGTAGCGCACAACCACCTGCGCGAACAACGCCGGCCTGAAGCGTTCACCCACCGGCTTGATCACGTACTGCGGGATCGAGGTCGGCACGCTCACCACCGTCGTGGCCGCCGTTGGGGTGGAGCGCGACGAGCCGGCCTGCGTGGTCGGCATCACCCGTGGGCCGCCGGTCTCCAGCGGCAACGCACTCGACACGGTCGCCTGTTCGGCAAAGAGTTCGGCCGGGCTCTTCGGCGGGCGCAGTCGGCGAAGTTGATCGCGCGTCAGCGGGCCGGCCAGATAGCTCAGTGCCCAGCGTGTGCGAAACACCGTCGGCCCGGGTTGGTGGACGTTGTGCATCAGGAACTGTCGCGCGCCAAGGCCCGAGATCATCTTGTCCAGGGTCTCAGGAGGCAGCGGCGCGTCGAGCGCTTGCAGGCCTTCGAGCAGCCGGTCTTTGTCGCGCTCGGTCTGCAACTTGCCGACGAACCACGTGCCGATGTTGGCCAGGCCCTTGTAGTCGAGGTCAACCGGGTTCTGGGTCGCGAGCATCAGGCCGAGGCCGAAGGCGCGCGCCTGCTTGATCAGGCGCAGCAGCGGCAGCTTGCTGGGTGGGTTGGCCGGATGCGGCGGCAGATAGCCGAAGAGCTCGTCGAAGTACAGCAGGGCTCGCAGCGCGGTCGTCCCCGATTGTGCGCGCAGCCACGCGGTCAGTTGTTCGAGCACGAGCGTGATCACGAACATGCGCTCGGCGTCGCTCAGGTGCGCGAGATACAGCACGCTCACTCGCGGCCGCCCTTCAGGCGTGCGCAGCAGTCGATCGATCTCGAGCGGCTCGCCAGTCAGCCAGGATTGGAAGCTCGGCGCGGCGACGATGGCGTTCAGGCTCATCGCCAATGCCAGCCGATCCTTCTCGGGGAAGAAGCGATCGACCTCGAAGACACCCAGCTTGTCGAAGGGCGGCGTCTGAACGCCCGCGATCAGGCCGGCCAGGTCGAGCTCGTCGCCGGCGCGCCAGGCCTGCTCGAAGAGCGTGGCCAACAGGATGTGCTCGCGCGATCGCACCGGGTCCGCGTCGACGCCGATCAGGCCGAGCAGGCTGCTGACGATGCCGTTGATGCGCTCGCGCAGCAACTCGGCGTCTGTCTCCCAGCTCAGCGCCGGGCGACGCAGCGAACTGAGCACCGACAGCCCGCGCCCGGCATCCGAGCCCGGCGTGTACACGGCCCACTCCGCGCTGGTTTTCAGCCGCGCGACATCGTCAGGACCCAGGCCGCTGCCGGCCAGGCCCGTCCGCCAGCGCTCGGCGGTCTGCGCCGCCAGTTCGTCGAGGGTCAGCTTCGCGCGGCGGGCTTCGTCGGCGCCGACCCAGGGCCGAAAATCCTCGGCCGCCAGCTCCGGGAACTGCAGGAGCACGTCGGCGATGTCGCCCTTGGGGTCGATGACGATCGCGGGCACGCCGGCCAGCGCCGCCTCCTCGAGCAGCACCACGCACAACCCGGTCTTGCCCGAGCCCGTCATGCCCACGCACAGCCCGTGCGTCGTCAGATCGTCAGGGTCGTAGTTGAGCCGCTGCCCGTCGGGTGTTTGTCCGAGATACAGCATGTGCACCTTATGTGTCGTGGAGCGTGAAGAGCGTGGAGCGTGGAGCGTGGAGCGATTCACGCCACGCGATCTGGCGCGGTAGCGTGCTCGCTCCACGCTCTACGCTCCACGCTCCACGCTCTACGCTCCACGCTCCACGCTCCACGCTCTACGCTCTTCACGCTCTACGATCTTCACGGTTGAGCCACTGCCCAGACCTTCTGGAAATCCGTTTCGAACGCCGCAGCCAGCTCCGGGCTGTGGATGATCAGGATGTTCTCGTTGTTCTGCTCTTCCGCGTTACGCGAGAAGTTGTACGAGCCGAAGACCACGATCGAGCCGTCGACGATGATGGCTTTGGTGTGCAGATTGTAGCGGTTGCCGTCAAGACGCGCCGGGATGCCCGCCGCCGAAAACAAGTTGTAGACGGCGTCGCCGCCGGCGCTCACCTGGCGACGTTCGAAGACGGCCTGGACCGTCACACCGGCCTGCGCGCGCGCGAGCATCACGTCGGCAAAGTCGGTGCGCGTGAAGGCGAAGGCCATCACATGGATGCTCGTCTGCGCGGTGCGCAGCACGTCGAGCACCGTGTCGGCGATGCCGCCATCCGGCGAGAAGGCGTTCTCGACAAGCGTGCCTGACAGCGTCAGCGTCGGGTTCGGCGGCCTGCCGGCCTGCTCGAACGCCTGGCGCGTGAAGAGTTGCTCGAACTCGGCCGTGTAATTCTCGGCCAGACGAACGGAGCGGATGTGGATGAGGACGTTGTTGTTGCGATACGCGTCGTTGAGCGTGTAATTCATCGACCCGGTCCACACCTCGGCGCCGTCAACGACCGCGAACTTGTGGTGCATGAACGGCTCGCGCGCGTCGCCGATGACCGGGATGTTGTCGGCCATCACGCGCAGCATGGCGGTCTCGCCCAGGTAGTCGGTATCGGTCACGATCCGCACCTGGACGCCGCGCTGGTGAGCCGCGATGATGGCGTCGGCGATGGCGTCGTTGTCGAGCTCGTAGACGGCGATGTCCAGCGTCTTTTGCGCGCGGCCGAGCCCGTCGATCAGGGCCTTCACGGGGCCGCCAACGATGGGCGGATCCTGCTCGGCCGTGACCTCCGGCGAAGTGAAGTACACGTCGTACCAGGCCGTGGAAGGCGTGGCCACGGCCGGCGGCTGCCCCGGCGTGACGACCAGCGCCCCTTCGGTCGGCGTACAGGCGGCCAGGAATGCGGCCAAAAGCATGTTGGCCCAGGCTGGCCTGAGCTTCGTGCGTGATCGCCTGATCGCGGCCTGGCCATCAGTTGACAGGTTCATCGTTCTCGCTTTCGTTCACCCCGAAAAGACGCGCCGACGGATCAAGATCAAAGACACGTCGCGAGACTCCCGGTACAATGCGGGCGATGTCGTCTCCGCGTCGTGCCGTATCGCGAGCTCGCTCTTTCGGCCATGCCTTCGAAGGCCTGGCCTATGCTCTACGCACCCAACCCAACGTCCGCATCCATGTCGGCATCCTGGTCGTGATCGTGCTCGTGGGCCTTGGCCTGCACATCGATCTGACGGCCTGGGCCCTGATCGTCCTGGCGGCCGGGCTGGTCTTTGCGGCTGAGCTTCTCAACACGGGCATCGAAGCCGTTGTCGATCTGGCCTCGCCGGATCTGCATCCCCTGGCTAAAGCGGCCAAAGACGTGGCTGCCGGCGCTGTTCTTGTGGCTGCCGTGACCGCCGTGGGGGTGGGCCTGCTCGTCCTGGGTCCGCCGCTGTGGGCGATGATAGCACAAGTGTTCTTGTAGCTGGCAGCGGACAGCAGTCAGCTTTCAGCCTACGCTACTGCGCAGGTTGATTGGAGCGTGCAAGACTGCCTGCACTCGAGTCACACTCGATGGTCTGGCGATTGACTAGCGAACATCGCGGCAGAGCAAGCTGTGCGCTGACTGCTGATTGCTGACCGCAATTGGCTGAGACCAAACGCATCACAGAGGATCTATGTCCAAGAAAAACTACTTCATCGGCGTGGATTTCGGCGGCACGAGCATCCGGGCGGGAGTGGTCGACCGCAAAGGCCAGGTCCTGGGCTTCGAGAAACGCAAGACCCAGGCGGAACTGGGCACGGACGTGGTCTTCGAGCGCCTGGCCGTGGCCGTCGAGCGCGCGATGCGCGCCGCCGACGTCAAGGCCCGCGACATCGGCGGGATCGGCATCGGCGTGCCGGGGCCGATCGATCAGGAGCGCGGCATCGTGCGCGTGATGGTCAACCTCGGCAAGGGCTGGACGAACTATCCCTTGGCTGATCGCTTCGAGCGTCGCCTTGGTCTGCCGACGTGGCTCGAGAACGACGTCCGTGTCGGCGCGCTCGGTGAGTACCACCATGGCGCGGGCCAGGGCCTGTCGGACATGGTGGCCGTGTTCGTTGGCACGGGTATCGGCGGCGGCATCATCCTGAACGGCGAGCTGCGCACAGGCTTCCGCGGCGGTGCAGGTGAGGTCGGGCATACCGTCGTCAACGGCGACGACGGCGTCACCGGCGCTACCGGACAACCGGGCACCGTCGAAGGCATGGCCGGTCGCGCCGGGCTCGAGCGCCAGATCAAAGAAGCGATCGCCGCCGGCCAGAAGAGCGTTGTGCCGGATCTGATGCAGAGCGTCGGCAGCGGACGGTTGACCAGCCGCGTGATCGTCGAGGCCTTGAAGGTCGGGGACGTTCCCATGCAGAAGGCCCTGGCCAATGCGCAACTGGCCCTGGGACGCTGCGCCGGCAATCTCATGAACATCCTCGATCCTGAGATGATCGTCTTCGGCGGTGGTGTCACGGCCCGGCTCGGCGATAAGTTTGTCGCCCCGATCCGCAAGATCGCGCAGGAGCACTACGTCGCCAAATCCGAAGCGCGTCGGATCAAGATCGTCCCGGGCGCGCTCAAGGATCTGGCCGGTGTGGTCGGCGCTTCGGTGGCTGCGCGCAAGTATCTCTGAGTCCAACGGTTTCCCAGACGCGACGAGGCCCGCTGACGTCAGCGGGCCTCGTCGCGTTTGTCGCACTGCCAGGGGCTCCGGCAGCTTTGGAGGACCCACCCGGCCTGGCGGCGCCAAAGTGGCCCTTGACAAATACTCAACGTTGAATATATAACAATGAGTATATGGTCACTGACATCTTCATCCTTGGATTGCTTGCCGCGCGACCCCTTTCGGGCTACGACATCCAGCAATACATCGAGCTCAGCGCTGCCGAGCATTGGGCTGAGGTCTTGCCGGGCTCGATCTACTACGCCTTGAACAAGCTCGAGCGGCAGGGCTTCGTGGCCGTGGAGTCGGTCGAGCGGACCGGCCGACGTGAACGAGCCACCTACCGCCTGACGCTGTCCGGCCATGACGAACTGCGTGGATTGTTGCACAAGGCGTTGCGCACCCCTGAGCGCGTGGTGCCCGCGTTGTTGTACACGGCCATGACGTTCATCCATGAACTTGAACGAGAGGATGTGCTCGAGGCCTTCGACGTCGAGATCATCCGGCTGGAGCAAACGCTGGCCTATGCGGCTCAGGGCGAGGCCGCCAAGGTCGCCGCGCCAGGCACCCCCCCTTTCATGGCGGCCATCTTCGCGAACTCGCGCGCTCACGTCGAAGCGGATCTGGCTCTGCTCAAACATTTGCGCGCCAACTGGCCGGAGCAAATCAGGAAGCCCGAGTTGCCATCACGCGCCGAACTGCGAGCCCACGCCAGGGCCGCCGGCGCGAAACCTTCTTCGTCGCAGGAGAGTTCTTCATGACTTCCCCTCTTCTTCAAGCGACCGGCCTGCGCAAAGCATATGTCGGCCGCGTCGTCGTCGACAACGTCGACGTGTGGATCCAACCGGGCGAGGTGCTGGCGCTGATCGGCCCCAACGGCGCCGGAAAGTCCACCACTGTCGAAATGCTCATCGGATTGCGCCATCCCGATCGCGGCGAGATCCGCTACAGCCTGTCTGACCCGCGAGCCGAGACCGGCGTGCAATTGCAGAGCGCGCCATTGTTTCCGGGCCTTTCGACGAGCGATAACCTGCGACTGTTCGCCGCCTTTTACGGCCGCGTGCTCACCGATGCCGAACTCACGGCGCTGTTGGCCCGCGCAGGCCTTCAGGGCGTCGCCGGGCTCGAGGCCGCCCGACTTTCGGGCGGGCAGCAGAAGCGGTTGTCGATCGCGGCCGCTCTCGTGCATGACCCGGCGCTTGTATTCCTTGATGAGCCGACTGCTGCGCTCGATCCGCGTGCCCAGGCCGAGGTCCGTGCCCTGATCGGTTCGCTGGCACAGGCCGGCATCGCTGTGATGTTCACTTCACACGATATGACCGAGGTCGCACGTCTGGCTCATCGTGTAGCGGTGCTTGTGGATGGACGTCTCGCTGCGGTCGGCGCACCGGCTGCCCTGCTCGCTGAAGCGGGCGTGCCGGATCTGGATGCGCTCTACTGGTCGCTCACCCGGGAGGTGATGGCATGACTCACGTCGTGGTCTTCCGCTCGCTCTTGAGAGCCGCCACTCGCGATGCGATCTCGATCGGCTGGGCCGTGATCTTTCCGCTGGCATTGATCGTCGGGATGCGCATCGCCTTCGGCGAAGGTCTCGACGAAATGCGGCTGCTCGCCGGGACCGTGGCATTCAGCACGATCTTCTTCGCCGTGCATGGCACCGGTTTCGACATCCATGGGCAGCGAGCGCGAGGCGTCTATAAGTTGCTGAAGGCCTCGCCGTATCCGGTGTTGGGGTTCATCATCTGGTTGGTGCTGGCGCGCGGTGCGCTCGCGGTGCTGGCTGCGTTGACCGTGGCCGTGCTCGGCGGTTTGTGGCTTGGCGTCGCGTTCACCCCGACGCTCCTGCTTGGCCTGGTGGCCAGCGCCGCGCTTGGCGCGGTCGCCTTCAGCGCGCTTGGCGTGGTCATGGGCAACCTCGGCAACACCGAGGGCGCCGTCTCGGCCTGGAACAACCTCGTGACCTTCCCGCTGCTCTTTCTGACCGAGACGTTCTACAGCCTTGCCAACGCCCCGGCGTGGCTGCAGCTGGTTCGGGATATCCTCCCATTCAACCACTACCTTCTGCTCACGAACCATCTCGCGGCGGGTGATCCGCTGGCGGCCGTGCCCGAGCTCCTGATCACGCTTGGCTTCGGCGTCGCCTTCCTGGCCGTGGCGGTGTGGACCTTCCGCTGGGATCCCGCACAACCCCTATGGTCGGCGCAGTTGCCGTGGCATCCACGGCGCTCCGCAACATAAACGCCTGGCCTGTAAGGGCATCGAGCAGGCGCCGGGCCGAAAGCCCGGCGCCGTTTCGTTTTTAGGATGGGGCCGGCGTCTTTGAGTGGGCCGTAAAGGGCGGGCCTGACAGGTGAGGTGTCACCCTGATTCGGTGAGACTTGTATAGGGAGGTCTAACTTTGCCGCGCTATAATGCCAGAACTTGTGAATTTAATCACACGAATGTAGCATCTGCTATCGGGGGCTCGATTCTTGCTGAAAAGGTCTCCATTGAGAGGCCTCACATTCGTGACGGTTTGAGGAGAGGAGAGGTCCAAGTGCTTCAACATCATGTGGCCGTGGTCGGGGCCGGCCCGGCCGGTTTGTACGCGGCGAAGACACTTTCCGAAAACGGCGTCTCCGTCTCTCTGTTCAATCGCGATATCAAGCCGGGCGGCCTGGCCGAGTACGGCATCTATCACGACAAGCACAAGATGAAGGAAGGCCTGCGCAAGCAGTTCCGCAGCCTCCTGCAAGATTGCGGCATCCGCTATTACGGCAACGTCACGATCGGCACCCACGGAGATCTATCGCTCGATGATCTGCGCGGCCTGGGCTTCGATGCCATCCTGGTGACGGCCGGCGCGCAGGGCACGAAGTGGCTCGGCCTCCCCGGCGAAGAGCTCACCGGCGTGTATCACGCCAAGGACCTGGTCTACCACTACAACCTGCTGCCGCCCTACAGCCAGCAAGACATCCACATCGGCCGCGACGCCGTCATCGTCGGCGTCGGCAATGTGATGATGGATATCGCTCACTGGTTGATCCGCGAGAAGGGCGTCGAGACCGTCATGGCGGTTGCGCGACGCGGCCCGGCCGAGGTCAAGTTCGACAAAGGCGAGATGAAGATCGTCGGCGCCAACCTCGATCTCAAGGCCCTCGAGGCCGAGCTCGAGCGCTGTCGGCCGGTGATGGAAGCCGTCGGTCAAACCGTCGACGCCGCGCGCGACGAGATCACGGCCGGCGTGCCGGGCGCGCTCGAGCCGGTCACCCCGACGCGGTTCCTGCTGCAGTTCCTGGCGTCGCCGACGGCGATCGTGGGCGAGAACGGCGTCGTCACGGGGCTCGAGGTCGAAGAGACCACGCTGGTCAAATCCGGCGAAGAGATCAAGGCGCGCGGCCTGGGCACGAAGCGCGTCATCCCAACCGACATGGTGGTCTTCGCAATCGGTGACAAGGTCGATCCCGAGTTCGGCCTGCCGATCAAGTGGAACGCGTTCGTCAAGGATGCGAACCCCAGCTTCCCGATGGACGGGAACTCGTACGAGGCCTTTGATCCCGACGCCAACGCCCCGATCAAGGGCGTGTTCGTGGCCGGTTGGTCGCGCGAGGCGAGCACTGGCCTTGTCGGCGTCGCCCGCAAGGACGGCACGGATGGCGCGAAGGCCGTCGTCGGCTATCTGAAGACCGTGACACCCGCGGCCGAGAACGTCTCGGTGGCGCTCGAGGCGCGGCTGAGCAAGCTCAACAAGCCGATCGTGTCGAAGGAAGCCTGGGCCAGCCTTGAAGCTGTCGAGGCCGAAGTGGCCCGCGAGCGCGGCCTGGCGTTCTTCAAGTACTCGACGAACGAAGAGATGCTCGACGCCATCGCCCGCCACGACAGGCAACCTGCCTGAGTCATTAACGAAAAACACGAAGACGGGCACCGTGCGGGGGCGTCGCCCCCGCACGGTGCCCGTCTTCGTGTTTTTCGTTTTCCTTTTACAATGGGCGGCATCACACAGGAGGCCGAAATGCCCCGAACCAAATCGTTCCAGCTCGACAAGGCTTTCAACGCGGCGTACAAAGCCGTGAAGGCCAACCAGCAGTCCCTGAACGCGATGGACGGCTACAACGGCAACCACGGCGACAATACTGCCGGAAACCTGAAGGTGATCAGCCAGGCCGTCAAGGGCGCGAAAGGGCGCCCGCCGTCGGAGCAACTTCGCCAGGCCGCTGAAGAACTTGCGGCTCGCGGCCAGGGCGGCACCGCCCCGCACTACGTCAACGGACTGCGCGAAGCCGCGCAGCGCTTCGAGGGTCAGGAGCGTCTCGGTCACAACGATATCCCCACGCTGCTGCAGAGCCTGATGGGGCAGGTGCCCGCGCACAATACTGCGGCGCAGGGCACTACGTCGCAAGGCCCCACGACCGCTCACC
>CAYZRP010000038.1:27054-30837 GCA_964480865.1 uncultured Anaerolineales bacterium
GCGCACAATACTGCGGCGCAGGGCACTACGTCGCAAGGCCCCACGACCGCTCACCCATCGACCACGAGTTCATCCAGCAACGAGAATCAGATCGGCGATCTGCTCAACGCGCTCGGCGGGCAGGGCCAGGTGCAGGCGTCGTCGCAGGGCAATGCTGCCACTCCGACTGGACCGACGGGCGCGCCGGCTGCAGGTGGCGACATCCTCTCGGCGCTGCTCAACATGGCCGTGCAGGGCGCCGGGCCGGGTGCGGGTTCGGCGCAGCAGGTTCCTGCGCAGCCGCAGGTGTCCGCGCAGGATCCATTCGGCGCGTTGCTGGGAGGCGGAGGCGGGGCGCAGGATCCGTTTGCCGCTTTGCTCGGCGGAGGAGGTTCGGGCGCGCAAAGTCCATCGACGCCGGCCTCGCCACAAGATCCGTTTGCGGCGTTGATCGGCAGCCTCGTGCCCGACAAGCCCGGCCTCGACCTGGCCGATGTGCTGCAGGCCGGCTCGGCCTTCATGGGCGCGCAGGCCCAGGGCGCTGACACGACCGGCGCGGCGCTGCAGGCCGTGATGGCTGCGATGCGCAGCGTCAACCCGATGGATGCCAACAGCCCGCGGACAGCGTCGGGCGGCCTGATCGCTCAGGGCATCCTCGACAGTCTGATCGGCAAGAAGAAGTAAGCGCGACACGCGCACAGCATGGGGGAGCGACGATGACGGATTTCGAGAAGCTCGGCGTGTTCTATCTGGGCAAGGAGTACGACCTCGAGGCGCGGCAGGCCAAGGACGCGCTGCTGCTGTACGACTCGAAGGATCTTGTCACGCACGCGGTGTGCGTGGGCATGACGGGCTCGGGCAAGACCGGCCTGTGTCTGTCGCTGCTCGAAGAGGCCGCGATCGACGGCGTGCCTGCGATCATCATCGATCCCAAAGGCGATCTGCCGAATTTGCTGCTGACCTTCCCCGAGCTGCGCGCCGAAGACTTCCGGCCGTGGATCAACGAAGACGATGCCGCGCAGAAGGGCTTCACGCCCGACGGCTACGCCCAGCAACAGGCAGACCTGTGGCGCAAGGGCCTCAGCGATTGGGGCCAGGACGGCGCGCGCATCCAGCGGCTGCGTGACGCCGCCGAGTTCCGGGTCTACACACCCGGCAGCAACAGCGGCATCCCGGTCTCGATCCTCAAGTCCTTCGCCGCTCCCGACGCCGCCGTGATCGATGACGCTGAGGCCATGCGCGATCGCGTCTCGACGGCGGCGTCATCACTGCTCAGCCTGGCCGGCGTCGACGCCGACCCGCTGCAGAGCCGCGAGCACATCCTGGTCAGCACGATCCTCGACAGCGCCTGGCGCAACGGCCAGGACCTCGACGTTGCGAGCCTGATCGGCCAGATCCAGAACCCGCCGTTCACAAAGGTGGGCGTGCTGGATCTCGAGTCGTTCTATCCTTCGAAGGAGCGCTTCAGTCTTGTGATGGCGCTCAACAACCTGCTCGCGTCGCCGGGCTTTGCGGCCTGGCTCGAGGGCGAGCCGCTTGACATCCAGCGCCTGCTCTACACGCCGGCCGGCAGGCCGCGGCTGGCGATCTTCTCGATCGCGCACCTGAGCGACGCGCAGCGCATGTTCTTTGTCGCGCTGCTGCTCAACCAGGTGCTCGGCTGGGCGCGGGCTCAGTCGGGCACGACCAGCCTGCGCGCGCTGCTCTACATGGACGAGATCTTCGGCTACTTCCCGCCGACGGCCAACCCGCCGAGCAAGCCGCCGCTGCTGACGCTGCTCAAGCAGGCGCGCGCGTTCGGCCTGGGCGTCGTCCTGGCGACTCAGAACCCGGTGGACCTCGACTACAAGGGCCTGGGCAACACCGGCACCTGGTTCATCGGCCGGTTGCAGACGGACCGCGACAAGCAGCGCGTGCTCGACGGGCTCGAGGGCGCGGCGGCCGGCGTCGGCAGCGGCTTCGACCGCGCCGCGATGGACACGCTGCTCTCGGGGCTCGGCAACCGCGTCTTTCTGATGAATAACGTCCACGATAACGGCCCCGTGATCTTCACCACGCGCTGGGCGATGAGCTACCTGCGTGGCCCGCTGACCCGCGCGCAGATCAAGACCCTGATGGATCCGGTGCGCGCACCGGCTGCTCAGGCCGTGCCGATGCCCGTTGCCGCATCAACGCCGCCCGCGTTGGAAACGGCGCCAACGACACCGGTCGCGGCCGTTCCCGTGGCCAGTGCGCCAGTGGCCGCCAGTGTCCCGGCGGCCAACGCGCGGCCGTCGCTCGACCCCGCGATCTCGCAGTTCTTCCTTCCGGTGCGCGGCGCGGTGCGCGGTGCCCTCGCCGGGAAGCGATTGGTCTATCGACCCTACGTCTATGGGGCGGCGGCGGTGGGCTTCAGCGACACCAAGACGCGTGTTGATCTGAGCCGACCGGCCGCCGTGCTCACGCCGGTGACCGACAACGCCGTGCCGGTCGAGTGGGCCCAGGGTGACGCGCTCGACATCGGGCCCAACGACCTCGAGCGCTCGCCGGTCGACGGCGCCGAATACGCGTCATTGCCGCCGGCCGCGGCCAAAGCCAAGAACTATGCCGCCTGGGGCAAGGACTTCGTCACGTATCTCTATGGCTCGCAGATGTTGACCCTGTGGCGCGATCCGCTCACCAAGCTCGTGTCGAACCCCGACGAGACCGAGGGTCAGTTCCGCGTGCGCACCGGCCAGGGCGGGCGCGAGAAGCGTGATGACGCCGTCGAGGCGCTTAAGCGCAAGTACGCGCCCAAGCATGCCGTCCTGCAGGAGCGCCTGCGCCGCGCAGAGCAGCGTGTGGCCGAGCAGAAGTCGCAGGCCGATCAGGCCAAGATGCAGACCGCGATCTCGTTTGGCGCGACCCTGCTCGGGGCCTTCACCGGCCGCAAGGGCTCGGGCGTCGGGCGCGCGACGACCGCAGCGCGCGGCGTCGGCCGGGCCATGAAGGAAGGCGGCGACGTCTCGCGCGCCCAGGAGACCGTCGAGGCCGTCAAGGCCCAGATCGAAGATCTCGACGCGCAATTCAAGGAAGACGTTGCCGCGCTCGAGGCGCAGTTCAGCGTCGGCGCTGCGCCGCTCGAGACTCTCACCATCAAGCCCAAGAAGGCCAACATCAACGCCCAACTGGTGACGCTCCTTTGGGCGCCGTTCATCGTGGACGCGTCGGGTGCGGTTTCTTCGGCGTGGGAGTAGGGGAAGCCGTCGGGCGTCAGACGTCAGTGTGAGTCGACAGGCGGGTCATCGTTCACGCGGTGGCCCGCCTTTGCTTTAACAGCACGCCGACCGCCCTCACCGGGAACCCACGCCCTCAGACGAACGTCCCACCCGAGCGTGTCTGGTGTGGCACGCTCGGTGCATGACAACCCCGCAAGCGCCGACCTGAACCGACCGGAACGCTATAATCCTTTGCCATGGATGCCACTCGCGCGCACCGCGCCCCACAACCACTCCCGCAACAACCGGCGCCCGCACTGGGCGGTCCCGGCATTTTGGTCTGGCTCGGGCGTACCGTGTTGTGCGTGGCAGCCTGCACGGTCGTCTTCGGGTCGTTGGCCGTGGGGGCAGGCTCGCTGTACACGCTGTCGCATCGCGGCGAGATCCTATCGGGTGTGCGTGTGGGCGGCGTTGACCTCTCAGGAATGACGCCTGAAGAAGCCACGCGCTTGCTGGTCACGCAGGCCCATCCCGCCGGACCCGGCGACATCGTCCTGGTCGACGGTCAGACACGCACCACGCTCTCCCCGGCCGATCTCGGCCTGAGCTTCGATCTCGCCTCAACGAT
>CAYZRP010000038.1:30937-37508 GCA_964480865.1 uncultured Anaerolineales bacterium
AAGCCGGCCGAGATCACGCTGGCCTACCGCGAAACGGCGCCGCGCATCCTCGACGCCACGGTGCAGGCCGACGCGGCCCGCCAGATCCTCAGCCAGCCACTGACCCTGACGATCGCGTCGCCGCTCGAGGGCGATCCGACCGAACCTGTCACCGTGACGCCCGAACAGCTCGCCACGATGCTGCGTATCAACCGCATCGAGGATGGTAGCTCCGCGCGCTTCGAGGTCGGCCTCGATCCCGATGCGCTGCGTCAGCTGCTGACGCCGATGGTCGAGCCGCTCGCCCGCCAGGGACAGAACGCGCGTTTTGTCTTCAATGATGACACGCACGAACTCGAGCCGATCGCGCCGTCGCAGGACGCGCGCGCCCTGGATGTCGACGCCACGATCGAGGCCATCAACCAGTCGCTCGTGAAGGGCACGCACAGTGTGCCGCTGACCTTCGCGGTCACGCAACCGCAGGTGCCCGACACGGCCAGGGGCGTCGATCTGGGCATCACGCAACTGGTCAGCGATCAGTACACGTCGTTCAAAGGCTCGACGGCCGAGCGCATGCAGAACATCCAGGCCGCCGCCGCTCGCTTCCACGGCCTGCTGGTGGCTCCTGGCGCGACGTTCTCGTTCTCGGACAACATCGGTGACATCAGCCTCGACAGTGGCTTCGCCGAAGCCCTGATCATCTACGGTGGGCGCACCATCCGCGGCATCGGCGGCGGCGTCTGTCAGGTGAGCACCACGCTCTTCAGGGCCGTGTACTTCGGCGGCTTCCCGATCGTCGAACGCAACGCCCACGCCTACCGCGTTGGCTACTACGAACAGGCGACGAACTCGTGGAACGGCCCGGGCCTCGACGCCGCTGTCTACACCCCGCTGGTCGACTTCAAGTTCGTCAACGACACGCCGTACTGGCTGCTGATGGAGACGTACTTCTACCCCGCCGCTCAACGCCTGCAGTGGAAGTTCTATTCGACTTCCGACGGGCGCACGACGACGGTCAACGCTGCAACGGTTTCCAATATCGTCGCGGCGCCGGAGCCCTCCTACGAGGAGAACGCCGAACTGGCTGCGGGCGAAGTGAAGCAGGTCGACTATCAGGCCGACGGCGCCGATGTGCTCGTGACGCGCACGGTTATGCGCGACGGCGTTCAGCTCTACGCCAACGAGTCCCCAATCGTCACGCACTACCAACCCTGGCGCGCGATCTACCAGTATGGCCCCGGCACGCCGAATATGCCCCCGCCTCCGCCGACTGGAGCGATGCCCTGAAAAGCGACCGCGGACGGCGGACCGAAGACGGCAGCCGGTGATGGCGCAGGCGCAGCGCAGGCCGAAGACCAGATGGTTTTGCGGCCTCGGCGTTTTACTTTCCTGTTGGGACGCTCAGACAATCCATGGGGTCGCCCTGGTTCCTGTTTACCAGAGCGCGCGTCTATTCGCGTTGCGTGTCATCCAGAGCGCCCGGCCCTTTGAGAGATCAGACGAACCTGCTGAGCGCGAAGGATCTCCTGTCGGACTCAGTGGCTGTGGAAGACACCCTGACGACCAGCCACTCCACTATCACCTTTGTCGCTCGTCCTCTGTTAAGCACTATGATTAACCCATCCCAGGTCCTCCATGCAGCGCCCGTTTGTGCCCCTCGTCCGCAGCGCATGGCGCCGACTGGTGGAACGTGTCGCCGGTGGCATTGTCCTCTCGCGCTCCGAGCCTGAACGAGAACGGCGGATCCGACTCCTCACGCCGCTGCCGATCGTCGGGTTGATCGTTGCAGCCGCCGCCTACATCGCCTGGCCCGGCTCGGCGACCGTGATAACGGCCGGCGCCCTGTTGGCTGCGATTGCCTGTTCCTTCTGGATGATCCGTGCCCAGGTCCTTGGGCTTTCGGCCGAGCGACGGCTGACATACGCGCCCCTTCAGGTTGGCGACGAGATCGAAGAGGAGATCGCGCTCACAAACGAGTCGTGGCTGCCGGTCATTGTGCGTCTCGAGGATGCCTCGACCTTGCCGGGCTACAGCCTCACGAGCATCCAGAGCGTCTCCCGTCACGCCACACGAATCTGGAGGATGCGCACGCTCTGCAGCCGACGCGGCGTTGCCACGCTCGGCCCATGGTCGGCAACCTGGTGTGACCCGTTTGGATTGTTCGAGGCACGGGTCACTTTCGGGCAGCGCCAGGAGGTGGTGGTCGTGCCGCCGCTGGCGCGCGTGAACCTGGCGCTGGCAGCCCGGCGCGCTCGCATCGGCGATCGCTCGACACTTCGCCAACCCCTGCGCGCCGACAGCGCCCAGGCCGCCGGCGTGCGCCAGTATGCGCCGGGCGACCCGGTGCATCGCGTCCACTGGCCCACGAGCGCACGACGCCAGAGCCTGTTCGTCAAGCAACTCGACCCCGAGTCGGCCTCCGACGTCTGGCTTGTGCCCGATTTCGGCAGCGCTGCCCTGGCTGCCAGTGACGATGAGGAGGCTCCGCTCGAGCGCCTGATTCTTCTGGTGGTGGCGACGGCCGAGCAATTGCTGGCGCAGCGCCTGCGGGTCGGCCTGGCGTACGCGCTCGACAGGCCGGTGGTGGTGCCGGCGCGGATCGGTCGGGGGCAGTTATGGCCGATCCTGCGTGCACTGGCCCCGGTGTGGCCGTATGATCGCCGCTTTAGCGATGTGTTGGCCGACTTGAGCGGCACCATCCCGGCCCGAGCGCGCCTCGTCGCCATTAGCTCCGACGTCGACGCCGATTGGCCGGCGCGTGCCAGCGCATCTCGTCGTGCTGGCGGGCTCGATCTGATCCTCATGGACATGGATCCGGGCGCGCGGCGCGCGTGGCGCGTGGCCGGGTCGCTACAGCAACGCGGTTGGACGGCTCAAGCCGTCGCGGCGGCCGAGATCCAGCCGCAGTTCGGCGCCTTCGGACCTTTGCGGCGCTGGGAGTTTCGCGCGCTCGGGACGGGCCGGATCGTGGCGCAGCAGACGCCGCGCGGCCAGAATGAAATGGAAGGGTTGCCGTTATGAGTCTGCTGTGGCGGCCCTCCATGACGGTCAGCCGCGCGCTGGTGCTCAGCCTGACCCTGCTTGTCGCCTGGCTCGCCGGGCAGGTTGTCATGTCGGCCAACTGGACACAGGAGGCTGGACGGCTCTGGGTCGTCGCCGCGCTCGGCATTCTCTGTGGCCTGAGCCTGGGCGCCACCCGCTGGCCCTGGTTGATCGCCGTCGGCTACAGCCTGATCGTGAACGCGGCTATCGCGGTCGAGACCGGCTTCGATCTGTATCCCTGGCAGGCAGGCCTCTCGAGCGACGCGTTCGATCTATTTCGTGTGCGGCTGTGGACGCTCGGTGAAGTCCTGCGCACGTGGGGGTCGTCTGCGGCTGCAGGTGAGCGCGTGACCGACACGCGGCTGTTCGACCTCGTGGTCGGCCTGATCCTCTGGCAGCTCCTGGCCGCGCTGGGTTGGGCCGTCGTCAGGCGGCGCGGCCTGTGGCCCATCGTGTTGCCGCTGGGCGGCGCACTCGTGCTCAATCATGCCCTGGCCGGCCTGGATGATCTGTCGCTCGTTGGAATCGTCGCCACCCTTCTGGCGCTGGTCGCCGCAGCCGATTGGGAGCGACAGCGCCGCGGTTGGGACGCGGCCCAGGTCGACGCGCCCGAAGACCTGTGGGACCACGCTCTGGCGCCCGCGGCGCTGAGTATCGCAGTCGTTGTCATCGTGGCGCTGACGCTGCCGTGGGTGGGCACGCCGAAGGGTTGGCGCGCCGTCGCGGCCTGGTTCGAGCGCCCGGTTGCCCAGGCCGCGACCCAGCTCTTCGCAGCCGTCCGTGCTCCCGAAAACCCGGATGCCGCGGCGTTGTTCGCGCGCACGCCGGACCTCGCGCGCATTGGCTCGCCGCTGCCGAACGGCGTCGGCGTCATCATGTGGGTGCGCACGAGCGATCCGCCCCCACCGCCTCCCGAATTGGTTCACACGGCGCCCACAACGATCCGCTACTGGCGCAACGCCGTCTATGGTGACTATACCGGGCAGGGCTGGGTGCGCGTACAGGCTGCTTCCACCTCGCCCGCTTTCGACACAGGCATCGATGAGAAGCTCCTGCACCAGTCCTTTGAGATCGTGGCGCTGCATGGCCAGGATCTGTATGCCGTCAATCGCCCGATCTCGACGACGGTGTCGAACGGCCTCGCGCCGCTTGGCCCGCGTGACGTGCTCATGACCGGCGCCGATTCAGCCTACGAGGTCGACTCGGTTCTGCCAGACGTCGATCACCTGCAGGCAGAAGTCCCAGGGCGCCAGTCGCCGGACACCGCGTCCTATCTGGCGCTGCCCGACTCGTTGCCGCAGCGTGTGCGCAACCTGGCCGCTGAGATCACGGTTGGCGCGAGCACCGATCTCGAGAAGGCGCTCGCCGTTCAACGTTACTTGCGCGAGACGTATCCCTACGACATCGCAACGCCGCTCGCTCCAGCCGGGCGCGACGCCGTCGACGACTTCTTGTTCGACACCGGCCGTGGCTTCTGCAGTCACTTCGCCTCGGCCATGGTGGTGTTGCTGCGCGCCACAGACGTGCCGGCCCGAGTGGCCACAGGCTACGCGATGGGTGTCTACGACGAGGGCCGCGGCGCCTGGCGCGTAACCGAGTCGGATGCGCATGCCTGGGTTGAGGTCTGGCTGACCGGCGTGGGCTGGATCGAATTCGAGCCGACGCCATCACAGCCGATCCGCTCGTACAACCTGCCTGGCGTCGATGACCCGACGTCAGAGCTCCCTTCTCCCGCGCCCAATCAGGTTGCCGGCCCCAACCTCGGTATCGGCCTGCTCGGCCTTGTCACCGTCGTAGCGCTCATGTTGCTGACGATGATCTGGCGTGTCCGACGCGAGGCCCGGCCGATTGCCGCGCGTGTCGTTGATCTCTACTGGGAGATGAGCGCCTGGCTCGAGTGGGCCGGTGTGCCCGCTGCGCCCGGACAGACGCCGGCCGAGCATGCCGAGGAGGCGCGAGCAACGCTCGGCCGTTGGCCAGCGCTGATGATCGCGAGCGCCGAAGTGACAGGCGTCTATGCCGCCACCCTGTTCAGTCCGCGCTCCGCCTCGCAGGAAGAGCTCTCGCGAGCGCAGCATCTGTGGCGCCAGGCTCGCTGGGCCTGCCTGCGAGCCATCGTTGTTCGGGGGTGGCAGGCGATAACTCACCACTGGAAAGGCTGAGGTCGAGGGCCTGGCCCAAGCATTCACACGGACAGAACTGTGCAGCGATTCGCGGCACAGTTCTTCGTGATGAGTTGTTTCACCTTGTTGCCAAACGGCCTGGAAATCAGGACGCGATTATCCTGGCAAACCACAGCGGTCAACGGTCTGCCGTCCGCTGTCGTGTTAAAATCGCCCTGAGGTAACGATATGTCCATCAATCCGGATTTGCTTGAGATTCTGCGCTGCCCGTATTGCGTCTCGCACGCCACGCGCCAACCCGGCGAAGATCCCGGTCGGCTTGAGTTGTATAAGGACTGCTGGTTGATCGAGCCCGTGTTGGGCCGCAAGTATCCGATCGTCGACGGCATCCCGGTGATGCTGGTCGAAGTCGGCGAGAAATGGATGAACACGCGGCCCGAAGATCTGCCGGTTCCGCCCCCCGCCGAATAAGGCGAATGTCGTCTGACCTGATCCTGGCCGCCACTTCGCTCGATCCGATCGAGCGGCGCTTTGCCATTCGCCGGTTAGGCGAAGCGCGCAGCCCGGAAGCGGTCACGGCCCTGCTCTTCGCCCTCGGAACCGCAGATCCCGAAACGGCGGATGCGGCGGTCGAGGCTCTCGTTCGAATCGGGAGTCCGGCGGAGGGCGCCATGCGCGCAGCGCTGGATCGAGAAGTGGACGACGCCGTGCGTGCCCGTTTGGTAGACGCCCTGACGCGGCTCCAACAAGGCGATTGAGGTTTATCGATGCCGTCTCAGGTCTATCTGGTTCGACATGGTGTCGCGAGTTGGCCCACCTGGCAGGGGGCCGATGCGGATCGTCCGCTGACGGCTGAGGGCGCGCGGGCCATGGAAGCTGCGGCGGCCGGCCTGGCGCGGCGCAAGCTCGTGCCCGACGTCGTCCTGCACAGCCCCTTCTTGCGCGCCCGCATGACTGCCGAGATCCTGGCCACGCAACTCGATCGTCTATCAGCGCTGCACGCTCATCCGGCGCTCGCTCCAGGCTTCGACACCGACCACCTCAAGGAGATCCTGCTCGAATACGAAGAGGCCGGCACGGTGATGTGCGTGGCCCATAATCCCGACCTGGGCGAGATCGTCATGAACCTGTGCCGGCAGCCAGTGGCCTTCAAAGAAGGCACCCTCGTGGCGCTGACCCGCAAGAACGCTGACAAATTCAAACTGGCCTGGCAGGCGACGGCCAAGGAGTTGGCTTCCGATCTGGAGCTCTAGCTGGAGCGACGGCCGACCATAGGTTAATAGAGGACGAATGACGAAGGGTGAATGAGCATTCACCCTTCATCTTTTTTTTCGCGACGAGGGGTATCAGCACGTCATTGCCACGACGAGCAATCGCTGCACTTAATCGCACCCGCTTATATCATCCAGGGCGCTGACCCTGCGCGC
>CAYZRP010000038.1:37608-49341 GCA_964480865.1 uncultured Anaerolineales bacterium
CCACATGCGGGGCCAGGCGGGTGACACACCACATGCGGGGCCAGGCGGGTGACACACCACATGCGGGGCCAGGCGGGTGACACGCGACGTGCGGGGTCAGGCGGATGACACACCACGTGCGGGGCCAGGCGGGTGACACGCGACGCGCGCAAGGGCTGAAGCCTGGACGACATCGACGCAGTGGCTTCGGCACAACGACTTCCCATCAGACCAGCGTTGTCTCCACCACGTGGTGCGCAAAAAGACGAAGGACGAAGGTTGATTGGCCATTCAACCTTCGTCCTTCGTCTTTTCCTAAAGCGTCTGCGGGAACGCGAGCGCCAGCGCCACCCAGCCCACGAAGACGGCGATCATGACGAGGCATAGGGCGACTTCAGCGACGATGGCCCAGCCTGTGCCCTTGGCATAGCCCTTCACGCCGCGTAACGCCTTGCGCCAGTCTTTGCCCTTGCGGAAGTACTCGACGAGGAACAACCCGCCGACGGCGCCCACCAACGAGCCGAAGGGCGGAAAGAACGGCAGCCCGACCAGGCCGAGGACGATGCTGGCCGCCGTCGACCAGCCCGACACGCCTTCCTGATGGGCCACCGAGTGTGTGACGACGTATTCGAGCACAAGATCGGCGATGGCCAGCAGCGTCAGGATCACGATCGCCACCCCGCCGATCCAGCCATCGAACATCGGCTGGCCCAGGGCGGCCTGAGCGATGCCGTAGCCGATAGCCGCCAGCCAGATCAGCCAGCTGCCCGGCAGGATCGGCACGACGGCGCCGACCAGGCCCACGCCCATCACGAGCAGGGTCACGATCAGGAGCGCGATCTCGCCGAAAAGAGTGAGGTTTGCCATTTTGGAGAGGCGTGTAGAGGCGGCCCTTGTAGGCGCTGTCAGGTGTCAGTCAGAAGGCATCTCATGAGACGCCTTCTGACTGGCTTTTCTTGAGCAACACGACTTAATAACGCAGCAGGGTTTCAGAAGTTGCGCTCGCTGCTCCGGCGCTCTCACGCCAACCGGGTCACGCCGCCCATCCAGGGCAACAGGACCTCGGGGATGACGACGCTGCCATCCGCCTGCTGATAGTTCTCGAGCACGGCGATCAGGGTGCGCGGCATGCCGAGGCCCGAACCGTTGAGCGTGTGGACGAGCTCGGCCTTCGCGCCGGCTTCTCGACGGAAGCGGATGTTGCCGCGCCGCGCCTGGAAGTCGCCGACGTTCGACACCGACGAAACCTCTAACCACTCGTTACAGCCGGGCGCCCAGACCTCGAGGTCGTAGGTCATGCGCGCGCCGAAGCCAATGTCGGCCGTGCAGAGTTGCTTGACGCGATACGTCAGGCCCAGTCCCGCCAGAGTGGCTTCGGCGTGTTCGCGCATCGCCTCGAGCGCGGCGTCCGAATCCTCGGGCCTGCAGTACACGTACATCTCGACCTTGTCGAACTGGTGCCCGCGCTTGATCCCGCGCACGTCGCGGCCAGCCGCGATCTTCTCGCGCCGGAAGCACGGCGTGTAAGCGGTGTAGTTGCGCGGCAGCGTCGCGCCGTCGAGGATCTCGTCCTTGTGCAGCCCGGTCAGCGGGATCTCGGCTGTCGGCACCATCCAGTAATCCTCTTCGACGTCGCGATACAGGTTGTCACGAAACTTCGGCAACTGGCCGGCCGCGTAAACGATATCGCCCTTGACCATGAACGGCAGGTAGGCCTCGGTGTAGCCCTGCCGAATGTGCAGGTCGAGCATCCACGCGATCAGGGCGCGCTGCAGCCGGGCTCCGCCGCCCGTGAGCACGTAGAAGCGCGAGCCGGCCAGTTTGGTGCCGCGCTCGAAGTCGAGGATGCCGAGTTTGGGCCCCAGGTCCCAATGGGCCTGCGGCGTGAAGTCGAACTGCTTCGGCTCGCCGACGGTGCGCAGCACGACGTTGTCGTCTTCGGTGGTGCCGACGGGGGTGCGTGGGTCGGGCAGGTTGGGCAGGGCCGAGACGGCGGCCTCGAGGTCGGCCTCGATCTGGCGCACGTCGGCGTCGAGGGCCGCGATGCGCTCGTTGACCGTGCGCTGCTCGATGATCTTGGCCTCGCGCTCGGTCGGGTCCTTCATGCGCCCGATCTCTTTGCTGACCGTGTTGCGCTGGGCTTTGAGCCCCTCGACCTCTTTGAGGCTCTCACGACGGCGCACGTCGAGCGCCAGCGCCTGATCAATGACGTCGACAAGCTCAGGGTTCTGGCGGTCGCGCATGGCCTGCTTCACCACGTCGGGCTGGCTGCGGATGAGGTTGATGTCGAGCATAAAGCCTCCTGCAAGGGCTATTGGTTATTGGCTATTTGCTATTGGTCATTGAGTCTTCAATAACCAATAGCAAATAGCCAATAAAAAAAGCGGCTCTCTCGTGCAGGACGAGGAGCCGCTCGTGGTGCCACCTGCTTTTGTCGGGGCGGGAAGCCGCCGACCTCAAGCGCTGTAACGGGCGTGCCCGGCCCGCCTTTCAGCGGACGACGTCGGCGCTGCGCGCCTCAGGGTGGAAGGGCCCGCGATCTGCTGTCTCACACCGTCCGACAGCTCTCTGAAAAACCGCTCGAGCCTGTAGTCCCCGACGTCAGGGATATGGGTTTGGGGAGTATAGCACAATGGCTATTGGCTATTGGCTATTGGTCATTGGTTATTGGCTATTGAGTTCGCAATAGCCAATAACCAATGACCAATAGCCAATGTCTTTACTCGATCGTCCAGCCTGCGCGTTCGAGCACTTCGCGGGCGTCGCGCTTGATGCGGCCATCATCGGCCGGGCCGCTCTCGGTGAAGCGCGCACCGCCGGTGATGAAGTCGAAAGCGATCTCGAGCAGATAGCCGGTGATGGCCTTCGGCGCGAACATGATCCGGAAGCCGCTCTCGCTCACCTCGTAAGGCTTGTCAGGGCCGTTGAGGGCCAGCAGGCGGGCGCGGATGTCGGGCGCGCGGCTGCCCGTGCTCGGGCGCGGCGTCGCCACGATGGTCTGGTTCGGGTCGGCGGCCGACGGCAGATCGGGCATGGCCGGCTTCGGCATGTGCATGATCGTCTGCTGCGGGTCGACGGGCGGCGTCGGCGGCACATCGCTGATGGCCGGCAGGTCCACGGGCGCTGCAGGGGTCGGGGCCTCCGGGGCGGCCGACACATCGGTGCTGGGCAGCGCGAACAGGTCGCTGCTGATCACGGGCGCGGGTTCCTCGGCGGCCGGCGCTTCTGCGGCGGCGGCCTGAGCGACCGGGTCGGTCTCGGCGGCTTCGCCAAGCGCCCTGGCCGCTTCAACGGCCTCTTCGGACGGTGTAATCGTCAGATCGGGCGCGGGCCAACGCATGGTTGGCGCCTCGGTGAAGGATGCGCTTGGCACGTCTTCGGCGGCTGAGGGCAGGTCGATTGGCGCGGCGGGCTCGGGCCTGGGAGCCTCAACCGGCGGCGTCTCGACGACCGGGCGCCTGTAGATCACGGTCTCTTGCGACGAGATCGGCGGCGCAGCCGGAGCAGGCTTCGGCGCTTCAGCAGCCTTCGGCATGTCGACCGGGCGAGCTGAGACATCGATCACGTTGGCCGGTTTCTTCTGATTGCGGCGCCAGAGGAAGAATCCGCCACCGCCTGCCGCGATCACAACCAGACAGCAGCAGCAGAGCGACACGACGGATAGGATGAAACCACTATCAGCAGCGCTGGAGTCCATGAGTGAGTCCTTTCAACACGGACGATGTGGGCCGTGGACTACGGACATTCTACGGCAATCGGCCTTAATTCGGCGTAAAAAGATGGTTGTGTGGAAGCGACGCTCGACCCTCGCCCAACACCATCCGCCACATCTGTGCCATCCGCGGCAAAACACTTCTGCATCGACAGCGCGATCAATCCTCGCGCTGTTGGCGCAGGTGCGGGAAGAGCAGCACTTCGCGGATCGTGGATTTGTCGGTCAGCAACATCGTCAGCCGATCGATGCCCATGCCGAAGCCGCCGTTTGGCGGCATGCCATAGCGCATCGCGCGCAGATAGTCTTCGTCGAGCGGGTTCGACTCCTCGGCATCGTCGCCGTAGTCGCGGCCCATCTCGATGAAGCGCGACTCCTGATCGAACGGGTCATTCAGCTCGGTGAAAGCGTTGCACAGTTCCATGCCGGCGATGTACGCCTCGAAACGCTCGACGACGTTCGGGTTGCCGGGCTTGGCCTTGGCCAGCGGCGAGATGTCGCGCGGGTAGTCGATGATGAAGGTGGGTTGCTGCAGATGCGCCTCGACGAACTCGCTCAGGAGCACGTCGATCAGTTTGCCGCGGGTGGCCTTCGGATCGGCCTTGATGCCCTTCTCCGCCATCAGCGCGAACAGGCTGGCCGCGTCGGTGCCGGCGTCGATGTCGACGCCCGAGCGCTCGAAGATGGCGTCGCGCATCGTCAGGCGGCGCCAGGGCGGCGTCAGGTCGAGCGTCTGGCCCTGATACGAGATCTGCATCGTGCCGAGCACGTCCTTGGCCACCGTCGAGATCATCTGTTCGGTGAGCGCCATCACCTGCTCGTAATCGGCGTAGGCCCAGTAGAACTCGAGCTGCGTGAACTCGGGGTTGTGCTTGAACGACACGCCTTCGTTGCGGAAGTCGCGGCCGATCTCATAGACACGCTCGAGGTTACCGACGAGCAGGCGCTTGAGGTAGAGCTCGAACGAGATCCGCAGGTACAGGTCCTGCTTGAGTTGATTGTGATGGGTCGTGAATGGCCGCGCGTTGGCGCCGCCGTAGAGCGGCTGCAACACCGGCGTCTCGACTTCGAGGAAGCCCTGCCCGTCGAGGAAGCGCCGGATGGCGGACGTGATCCGTGCTCGAGCGCGGAAGATCTCGCGCACATCGGGGTTGACCGCCAGATCGGCGTAACGCTCGCGGTAACGCGCCTCGGGGTTGTCGAACGCTGAGTAGACGCGCTTCTCGCCGTCGACGACCTCTTCCTTGACGGCCGGCAGCGGGCTGATGGCCTTGGCCAGCATGCGGAAGCTGCGCACCCCGAGCGTGATCTCGCCGGTCTTGGTCTTGAACAACCCGCCGGTCGCCTGGATGAAGTCGCCCAGGTCGAAGCCGTCGACGAAGGCCTGGTAAGCCTCGGCGCCGACGTCGTTGATCTTGAAGTACAGCTGGAGCTTGCCGTCGCCGTCTTCGATGTGTGCGAAGGCGGATTTGCCCATCACCCGGATCGCGCGGATGCGCCCGGCTACTGTGTAATCACCGAACGGCGTGTGCGTATCCTCGCCGGCCGCGGCCTGGTACTGGGTCAGGGCCTGAGCCGTGGTGTGCGTGCGCTGGGCACGGGTCGGATACGCCTCGATCCCGGCGGCTTTGAGCCGCTCGAGCTTGGCAATGCGGATGTTCTCGATTTCGCTGTACTGACGCATAGAGGGCGATTATAGCAGCGCGGCGTCGCCCCACCCGCGCCGCCACGGGTTGCCGAAAGGGCCGGGGCGTTTGGGCGGCGCGCCCTCCCCCGCCGGGGGAGGGCAGCATCGCCGAGACTCAAACGGGCTTAGGCACGGCCGGCGGCGATGCGGGTGGCGGGGGACTCGGCATTGACAATCGATGGTACGCCATCGATCCTCGTCGCCTGACGCCTGAGAGTGCCCACAAGGGGCGCCCCTGCACGCCTGACGCCTGTTATCCTTGGGCTCTATGAGTCGCCTCCAGGGTTATCTCGCTATCATCGCGTCGGCCATCGGCTTTTCGACGCTGGCCACATTCGGCCGTTGGGCAGCCGCCGACGGCGTCAACACAAACAGTTTGCTGTTCCTGCGCTTCACGGCGGCCGCTGTCGTCATGTTAGCGATCTGCCTTGCGCGCGGCGAGAAGCTCCCGGCGCCACGCTCGTTGTGGCCGTTGATCGGCATGGGCGCCATCGGGTATGTGGGCCAGGCCACCTGCTACCTGACGGCCCTGCAATACGCCTCGGCCGGGCTCGTGGCGCTGCTGCTGTACCTGTATCCCGTGCTCGTCGCGATCCTGTCGGTCGTGTTCTTACGCGATCGGATGACCTGGCCGCGTGTGCTCGCCCTTGGGCTGGCTCTGGCCGGCGTGGCCCTGACAGCTGGGCCGGTGTCGGGCGAGTGGCGTGGCATCGCCCTCGGCCTGGGCGCGGCCGGGATCTACTCGATTTACATCATCGTCGGGGATCGGGTGCTGGCGGCGGTGTCGCCGTGGATGTCGTCGGCCGTGATCTTCGCTTCGGCCGGGGCGATGGCCGGCGTGCTCATGTTGATCGGCGGCGTGGCCTTCCCGGCGACGTCGGCCGGTTGGGGCGCGATGGCCGGCATCGTGACGCTGGCGACACTGGTCCCCGTCAGCCTCTTTTTGCTCGGCGTGTCACGCGTCGGCGCCACCAATGCCGCATTGCTGTCAACGCTCGAGCCGATCGCGACGGCGCTCCTTGCGGCTTGGGCGTTCGGCGAGCGCTTGAGCGACCTGTCACTCATTGGCGGTGCGCTCATCCTGCTGGCGACGGCCGTCGTGGTGCTTGGTCGAGATCGGCGCGCTCAAGCGCCGTCGACGTCCGTCGCCTGACACGCTCCGAAAAACAAGGAGCCCATCGGTTGATGGGCCCCTTTGCTTTACGATTCGATTGTTGATCCGACGTCAGTCGCGTCGAATCTTCGTGATCTTATATTTGATGGCGCCGGCCGGGGCCTGAACCTTAACCTCATCGCCGACTTTGCGACCGAGCAGCGCTTTTCCGAGTGGCGATTCGTTCGAGATGCGGCCTTCGCGTGGATTGGCTTCGACGGCGCCCACGAGTTTGTATTCCTCGCTGCGGCGCGAATCGGCCTCTTTGACCGTGATGGTGCAGCCCAGGGCGACTACGCCGTCAGGCCCGGCATCCTCGATGATGGCCGCATTCGAGAGCATCGTTTCGAGCTGCAGAATACGTCCTTCGACGAAGGCCTGCTCGTTCTTGGCATCTTCATACTCGGCGTTCTCGATCAGCTCGCCGTCATCCTGGGCATTATGCAGACGCTCTGCCACTTCGGCGCGTCGAGTCGTGCGCAGATATTCGAGTTCCTCGCCGAGTTTTTTCAGGCCATCTCTGGTCAGAAAGGTTCGCTCTTCCATGGCGTTTTTGGAGACTGGCGGTTAACGAAAACGCCCGCAGAAGACCCGCGGGACGATGCTGCGCAATTACCTGTATCGGTTATGAGTGATCTTGTAGCCTCGTCTCCTCCAGGGCCAATGCTAGCACGGCCACGTTGGGTTGTAAAGGGTAGATCAGAACATTTGATCTATATCCGAAACACCCCCGAAACAAGGGAAAAACCGGCATTTGTGCTGGTTTTGCCCCCTTGCTAGCTTCAAAACCGGATAACACAGGCGTTATTTTCTGGTTAGGGTCGTGACCCGGGCGACCAGATCCACTCCCCCAGCCCCTTGTCCGAGCGGTGGAACGTCCCGAAATCTGCCTCAAAACTGGCCGGTGAAGGCCATAGGCTGGAAATCTGGGAAGCGTAGGTCAGAATGGCCTCGCGCTTTGCCTCAAGGTCCCGACCTGCGCAACGTGCCAGGCGTCGCGTCAGCCCGGCCGCGCGACCGCGCCAATCAGGAGTGCGCTTCTCGCGAATGGCGTAGGGGAAATCTTCGTAATACTGCAGCGGCAGCCCGGTCGATTCAGCGGCCGCGCGCACGCGCACGTGATCAACGTGATCGCCGATGGTGAGCGGGGCATACAGCCGGTCGATTTGACGACGGCTGGCCAGTGCGCGCAGCCTGCGCGTCAGATCCTGGCCGCCGCCGACTTCGTGTTTGTGAAGTGGTCCAAAGATGGCCTCACCGCTCGGATAGAGCCATCGACCGCCAGGCCCCATTCGGTAGATCGCGTCCAATTCGTTAAGGTAGATCGGTTTCGCCCCCACCACAGCTAGAGCCTGACGATCCTCACGACGTCGCGCTCCCACGGCGGCTTCGGCCGTAACGCCCCACCGCATGTGAAGCTCCCGAGCGAACCGCGAATAGTGCGATAGAGCCGGGTTGCCGGCGCAGATGGTGACGACGAACACGTCGTCGCCGATCCGTGTCCAGCGATGAATGGCAGCGCCGAGTGACAGCACGGCATCGTCGAGGTGTGGGCTGAGGATGAGGTGGTTCATAGGCGAGGTGGATTGTAGTTCAGGCGGGCCGACGCAAGTATTCGTACACGGATGTCACGGATCAACACGGATGACGCGGAGGCTTTCCGTTACAGCATTTCGCTTGTGTGCGACCTGCCTCTGACTCGATTGACGCTGACGCGTTGGGCTTGCGCCCGGGCCATCGCGCCTCATTCGCTCCAGGGCCGGCATGAGCCGCGCATGTCGACGATGATGCACTGAGACCGCGTCGAGCCCAATGCTCTCGGCCGACGAGAGCTACCCTCCGCGACATCCGCGGCTACCTCTCTCCGCTGGATGAGTCATGCAATGGCCCTGGTCATGTGTAGGTGGCTTGAGTTCAGGTTTACCGACGTGCTAAAATCACAGAGTCGGGCCGTTAGCTCAATGGCAGAGCAGGTGCCTTTTAAGCACTTGGTTGGGGGTTCGAGTCCCTCACGGCTCACACAAACGAAACCGGGCGGCCATGCATGGCTGCCCGGTTTCGTTTGTGTGTGTGCGTGGAGCTCAGCGCAGCAACTCGTCGACCGAGTGGACGATCTGAGTCGGCTGGTAGGAGAACCGGTTCACGTCTTCCTGGCGGGTCACGCCGCTGAGCACCAGAACGGTGCCAAGCCCGGCCTGGACGCCGGCCACGATGTCGGTGTCCATCCGGTCGCCGATCATCACGGCTTCCTCGGAGTGGATGCCGAGATGATTGAGCGCGAGCCTGATCATCAACGGGTTGGGCTTGCCGACGAAGAATGGCGTCACGCCGCTGGCGCGCTCGATCAGCGCCGCCATTGCGCCACAGGCCGGGACGATGCCGAATTCGCTCGGGCCTGTCGGGTCGGGGTTCGTCGCAATGAAACGCGCGCCGGAGGACACCAATCGCACGGCCTTCGTGATCGCCTCGACGCTGTAGTTGTGGGTCTCGCCCAGCACCACGTAGTCTGGATCATGATCGGTCATCACATAGCCGACATCGTGGATCGGGCCGGTCAGGCCGCTCTCGCCAATCACATAGGCCGTTCCCACAGGTCGCTGTGCCTGCAGAAAGCGCGCGGTGGCCAGGCCTGAGGTGAAGATGCGCTCATCCGGGATGTCGAGCCCGATCGTGCCCAACCGATACGAAAGATCGCGCGGGGTATAGAGCGGATTGTTGGTCAGCACCAGCCATTCGCCGCCGCTCGCCTTCAGGCGCTCGACGAATTGATCGGCGCCCGGGATCATCTGACGTCCGCTGACCAGGACGCCATCCATGTCGGTAAGATAGTGTTTGCGTGTCATTTCGATAACTTTCAGGCCAAGTGTACCAGTGGAGGAAGCGGTCAGTTGTCAGCGATCAGCAGTCAGCAACGCTTCCGCGACATTGCCGGCAGGTGGGCGGACAGCTAATCGCTGACAACTAACAGCTGACAGCTTTCTCCAGTTGACATGGCCCGCCTGCCTGCGCCACAATCTCGCCTGGCATGATGACAGACCTGCATGACGCCTTGCGTCAACACTTCGGCTATCCGGCCTTTCGACCTGGTCAGGAGGAAGCCCTGCGCGCCGCCCTCTCCGGGCGCGACACGCTCGTGGTGATGCCGACCGGTTCGGGCAAATCGCTTATCTATCAACTCGCCGCGCTCGTGCTCCCGGGCACGGCCCTGATCGTCTCACCACTCGTCGCGCTGATGAAGGACCAGGTCGACGGCCTGACGCGGCGCGGGATCGCGGCGACGTTCATCAATTCGTCGCTTGACGCTGGCGAGCAGGGCCGACGGCTGCGCGCGCTGGCCAACGGCCAGTACAGGCTGGTGCTCGTTGCACCCGAGCGCTTCCGCAGCCCCGGCTTCCGCGGCGCGATGGAGAATGTGTCGCTCAGCCTGCTGGCCGTCGATGAGGCGCACTGCCTCTCGCAGTGGGGCCACGACTTCCGCCCTGACTATCTCTACCTGGCCGAGGCGCGCCGCTGGCTCAAACCGCCCGTCACGCTGGCGCTGACCGCGACGGCCACGCCGCGTGTCCAGGCCGACATGCTGCGCCTGCTCGGGCTCAGCGACGCGGCCCGCGTGGTCACGGGCTTCGATCGCCCCAACATCACCTTCCGCGTCATCCCGGCGCGCAACGACGAGGTCAAACTGCGCCGGCTGACGGACTTCCTCGAGGACGCTGAGGGCGCAGGCATCGTCTACGCGGGGACGCGGCGCGAGACCGAGAGCGTCGCGCTCTACCTGCGCGACGTCCTCAAGCGCCCGGCCGAGCACTACCACGCCGCGCTCGACCCGGTGACCCGCGCCCGCGTGCAGGACGCGTTTCTCTCGGGCGACCTGCCGCTCGTGGTGGCGACGAACGCCTTCGGCATGGGCATCGACCGGCCCGACGTGCGCTGGGTCTTCCACTTCAGCATGCCCGGCTCGCTCGAGGCCTACTACCAGGAAGCCGGCCGCGCCGGCCGCGATGGGCTCCCGGCCGAGGCCGTGCTCGCCTATGCCCCGCGCGACTCGATGCTGCACCAGCACTTCATCGACCGCGCCTCGCCGACCGGGCCTGAACTGCGCCAGCTCTACGACCACATTCGCGCGCTCAGCGATCAGACCGGGTTCGCCGAGATCGAGGCCGCGACGGGCCTCGACGTGACAAAGGCGCGCGTCGCACTCGATCAACTCGTGGCCGCCGGCGCCGTGAAGCGCGTCGACGAGGCCGGTGGTCGGCTGCGCCTCGAGGCCAGCCGCCTCGACGCCACGCAGATGACGACGCTCGATCGCGACAACGCCCTGCGCCGCAAGCACAAGCTCGACCAGCTCGAACGCATGGCGACCTACGCTCAAGCTGAGAGCTGCCGACGCCGGATGTTGCTCACGCACTTCTCGGACGACGTCGAACCGACCACGCCGCCCGACCTGTGCTGCGATGTGTGCGCCCGCGCCGCCGAAGAGGCCGAGCGGCCGGTTGTCGTGGAAACAGCCGAAGGATCGGCTAACGGTGTCGGTGAGCTCTCGAAGGCCGAGCGCGCGGCCCTGATCGTGCTCGACTCGATCAAGAAACTCGGCCGACAACTCGGCAAGGCCAAGCTCGCCCAGTTCCTGCGCGGTTCCGACAACGACTTCATCGCCTCGATGAAGGATCGCCCGTACTACGCCAAGTTCCAGGATCTGCGGCTCAAAGATATCGAGTCCCTCATCGAGCAACTGCTCGACTCAGGCCACATCCAACAGACCGGCGGGCTGCGCCCGGTGCTCGCGTTGTCGAACCTGGGCGAGACGTCGCTGCGCAACAAGGCCGCGATCCGGGTGACGATGCGCTTCCGCGCAGCGACGGCGCCTGAAGCGCCCACGGCTCGCGCCCGGGCCGTCCAGGCGGCGCGCGAGGCCGGCGGCACGCTCACGCTGACCCTTGAGTTGCAGAAGCGCGGCCTGACCCCGGCCCAGATCGCGGCCGAGCGCGGCCTGGCCGAGGGCACGATCTACACTCACCTGGCCTCGTTAATCGCCGAGGGCAAGGTCGATATTGCCGCCGTCGTCAGCCATACCGTTCAGGCGCAGGTCGAGGAAGCCATCCGCAACGAAGGCTCTTCGCAATATCTCTCGCCGCTCAAGGCGCGTCTTCCCAACGCCATCAGCTACGGCGAGATCCGGTGTGTGGTGGAAGCAGTGCGGGCGAG